>NZ_JBFPNJ010000022.1:0-255 GCF_040815575.1 Stenotrophomonas sp. LST15-1-1.1 | reverse complement strand
ACTCAAAGGAATTGACGGGGGCCCGCACAAGCGGTGGAGTATGTGGTTTAATTCGATGCAACGCGAAGAACCTTACCTGGCCTTGACATGTCGAGAACTTTCCAGAGATGGATTGGTGCCTTCGGGAACTCGAACACAGGTGCTGCATGGCTGTCGTCAGCTCGTGTCGTGAGATGTTGGGTTAAGTCCCGCAACGAGCGCAACCCTTGTCCTTAGTTGCCAGCACGTAATGGTGGGAACTCTAAGGAGACCGCC
>NZ_JBFPNJ010000021.1:0-256 GCF_040815575.1 Stenotrophomonas sp. LST15-1-1.1 | reverse complement strand
AAGTGGAAAACCATGTGGAAAGGCACAGACAGCCAGGAGGTTGGCTTAGAAGCAGCCACCCTTTAAAGAAAGCGTAATAGCTCACTGGTCGAGTCGGTCTGCGGGGAAGATTTAACGGGGCTAAGCACAGAACCGAAGCTTGGGGTGTGCATATTTATATGTACGCGGTAGAGGAGCGTTCCGTAAGCCGTTGAAGGTGGATTGAGAAGTCTGCTGGAGGTATCGGAAGTGCGAATGCTGACATGAGTAACGATAA
>NZ_JBFPNJ010000020.1:0-257 GCF_040815575.1 Stenotrophomonas sp. LST15-1-1.1 | reverse complement strand
CATCGCGACTTACCAAACCATTGCAAACTCCGAATACCGAGACGGACTGTATGGGAGACACACGGCGGGTGCTAACGTCCGTCGTGAAAAGGGAAACAACCCAGACCCACAGCTAAGGTCCCAAATTTTGTGCTAAGTGGAAAACCATGTGGAAAGGCACAGACAGCCAGGAGGTTGGCTTAGAAGCAGCCACCCTTTAAAGAAAGCGTAATAGCTCACTGGTCGAGTCGGTCTGCGGGGAAGATTTAACGGGGCTA
>NZ_JBFPNJ010000019.1:0-288 GCF_040815575.1 Stenotrophomonas sp. LST15-1-1.1 | reverse complement strand
CACGTGGCATCACGATCTCGACCGCACACGTCGAATACGAATCCACCGTTCGTCACTACGCCCACGTCGATTGCCCGGGCCATGCTGACTACGTCAAGAACATGATCACCGGTGCTGCCCAGATGGACGGCGCGATCCTGGTGTGCTCGGCCGCTGACGGCCCGATGCCGCAGACCCGCGAGCACATCCTGCTGTCGCGTCAGGTCGGCGTGCCGTACATCGTCGTGTTCCTGAACAAGGCCGACATGGTTGACGATGCCGAGCTGCTGGAACTGGTCGAAATGGAAG
>NZ_JBFPNJ010000018.1:0-310 GCF_040815575.1 Stenotrophomonas sp. LST15-1-1.1 | reverse complement strand
GTTGCCGATGCTGCTTCGTCGTTGGACCCGAAGGCCTTTCGTCGTTGCGAGCCGCCTATTATGGCAGGCTTTTCAGCTTTGTCAACAACTTGTGAGAGGAACTTGAAGCTCTTCGTGAAGTTGTTGCCGTAAATCCAGGTCGAAACCTGAGGCTTGCAAAAAAAGGAAAACCCCGCTGCATGCGCAGCGGGGTTTTCGGGTATAAACCCTGGCGATGACCTACTCTCGCATGGCTTAGGCCACACTACCATCGGCGCAGCTACGTTTCACTTCCGAGTTCGGGATGGGATCGGGTGGTTCCATAGCGCTA
>NZ_JBFPNJ010000017.1:0-351 GCF_040815575.1 Stenotrophomonas sp. LST15-1-1.1 | reverse complement strand
TTGCTTTAAAACAATTAATAGTTGCTTGATCAAACGTCTGCAAGATGGACAATCATCCTTCCTGCAGGCGCCTTCACAAGATACCTGCGCATACTTTCAAAGATCCGGGGAAGTGGCCTCAGCGCCGCTCCCGTGTGCTGCGAAGTTTCCTTCGTAGCGAAGCCGCCCATTATAGCCGGCTTTTCCGCTTCGTCAACACCTTTTTTCAAGGCCGTCTCACCGAGGTGGACGTTGTTGCCGATGCTGCTTCGTCGTTGGACCCGAAGGCCTTTCGTCGTTGCGAGCCGCCTATTATGGCAGGCTTTTCAGCTTTGTCAACAACTTGTGAGAGGAACTTGAAGCTCTTCGTGA
>NZ_JBFPNJ010000016.1:0-359 GCF_040815575.1 Stenotrophomonas sp. LST15-1-1.1 | reverse complement strand
CGACGTCCCCCCGGCTTGAGTAGTGGGCGGGTTTAGAGTCCGGTGCTGATGTTATCTTTCTTCGTCGCCAACTGCGCGGCGTACTGGGCGGGCGTTAGTCCGCCAAGCGCTCTTTTGGGCCTTTCTTCGTTGTAGTCGCGCCGCCAGCTTTCGATGCTGGTACGGGCATGAAGCAATGTCGGGAACCAGTGCTCGTTGAGGCATTCATCGCGTAAACGCCCGTTGAAAGACTCCGACGTCCCCCCGAGATTGAGTAGCGAAGCGGTTTGGAGTCCAATCCTCAATGAGAAGGAGATTGGACGTGAAGAAGCGCTTTTCCGAAGAGCAGATCATCGGCTTCCTACGCGAAGCTGAGGCCG
>NZ_JBFPNJ010000015.1:0-384 GCF_040815575.1 Stenotrophomonas sp. LST15-1-1.1 | reverse complement strand
GTCGTATCGAGCGCGGCGTGATCAAGGTCGGCGAAGAAATCGAAATCGTCGGCATCCGCCCGGTGCAGAAGACCACCGTGACCGGCGTGGAAATGTTCCGCAAGCTGCTGGACCAGGGTCAGGCAGGTGACAACGCCGGTCTGCTGCTGCGCGGCACCAAGCGTGACGACGTCGAGCGTGGCCAGGTTCTGGCCAAGCCGGGTTCGATCAAGCCGCACACCAAGTTCGACGCCGAAGTCTACGTCCTGTCGAAGGATGAGGGCGGCCGTCACACCCCGTTCTTCAAGGGCTACCGTCCGCAGTTCTACTTCCGTACCACCGACATCACCGGTGCGGTCGAGCTGCCGGAAGGCGTCGAGATGGTGATGCCGGGCGACAACATCA
>NZ_JBFPNJ010000014.1:0-390 GCF_040815575.1 Stenotrophomonas sp. LST15-1-1.1 | reverse complement strand
TTATCGTTACTCATGTCAGCATTCGCACTTCCGATACCTCCAGCAGACTTCTCAATCCACCTTCAACGGCTTACGGAACGCTCCTCTACCGCGTACATATAAATATGCACACCCCAAGCTTCGGTTCACTGCTTAGCCCCGTTAAATCTTCCCCGCAGACCGACTCGACCAGTGAGCTATTACGCTTTCTTTAAAGGGTGGCTGCTTCTAAGCCAACCTCCTGGCTGTCTGTGCCTTTCCACATGGTTTTCCACTTAGCAGTGAATTTGGGACCTTAGCTGTGGGTCTGGGTTGTTTCCCTTTTCACGACGGACGTTAGCACCCGCCGTGTGTCTCCCATACAGTCCGTCTCGGTATTCGGAGTTTGCAATGGTTTGGTAAGTCGCGATG
>NZ_JBFPNJ010000013.1:0-420 GCF_040815575.1 Stenotrophomonas sp. LST15-1-1.1 | reverse complement strand
GCTGCGAAGTTTCCTTCGTAGCGAGCCGCCCATTATAGCCGGCTTTTCCGCTTCGTCAACACCTTTTTTCAAGGCCGCCTCACCGAAGTGGACGTTGTTGCCGATGCTGCTTCGTCGTTGGACCCGAAGGCCTTTCGTCGTTGCGAGCCGCCTATTATGGCAGGCTTTTCAGCTTTGTCAACAACTTGTGAGAGGAACTTGAAGCTCTTCGTGAAGTTGTTGCTGTAAGTCCAGGTCGAAACCTGAGGCTTGCAAAAAAAGGAAAACCCCGCTGCATGAGCAGCGGGGTTTTCGGGTATAAACCCTGGCGATGACCTACTCTCGCATGGCTTAGGCCACACTACCATCGGCGCAGCTACGTTTCACTTCCGAGTTCGGGATGGGATCGGGTGGTTCCATAGCGCTAATTTCACCAGGGAG
>NZ_JBFPNJ010000012.1:0-559042 GCF_040815575.1 Stenotrophomonas sp. LST15-1-1.1 | reverse complement strand
ACCCATCCCTGGGGGCTTGGCCGCGGCATCCATGCCGCGGACACCCCCGCGAACCCAACCCGCCCGACCCCTGACAGTTTCCGTGCGCGTCCAGCCCACGGAAAAGAAATCAAAAGCGAGAAGCAAAAGCCGGTCGCTGCGCTCTGTGCGCCCGGGGTCGGAGCCCTTTCCGCAGGAAAGGGCTCCGACCCCTCTCTATATATGTATCGACACCGAAATCTGCTCTTGCTCTGGCACTTGCCTTCCGTTCCGTCACCGGGGACGTTGAAAGGCTGGAGTGGTATGGGCGAGCGGGACCGTTCGCGCCATGGATGGCGCGACCGAGCCCCCAGGGACGGGTTCACGGCGTGTCCCGATCGCCCATACCGCTCCAGCCAAGCCGTCGACTTCGCCGAGCCGATGCGCTTTGGCCGTTGCCGTTGCCGTTGCTTGGCTTGTGGAAAGCGCTGCCGGCCGCCGGCCGGCCAACATCCCCCCGCTGCGCTGCGGCGCGACCTGCGGCCGACCGATCTGGGATAATGCGCGTTCTTGTTTCCTCTGCTGCCGGACCCGGTCATGACCCAGAAGACGCTGCTCAACGATACCCACCGCGCCCTTGGCGCCAAGATGGTCGATTTCGGGGGTTGGGACATGCCCATCCACTACGGCTCGCAGCTGGACGAGCACCACCTGGTGCGTCGTGAGTCGGGCGTGTTCGACGTCAGCCACATGACCGTGGTCGACCTGCGTGGCGACCAGGTCAAGCCGTTCCTGCGCCGCCTGCTGGCCAACTCGGTCGACAAGCTCAAGGCCACCGGCAAGGCGTTGTACTCGTGCATGCTGAATCCGCAGGGCGGCGTCATCGACGACCTGATCGTCTATTACCTGGCCGAAGACTTCTTCCGCATGGTGGTCAACGCCTCCACCCGCGAGAAGGATCTGGCGTGGCTGCGCGAGCAGGCGGCGCCGTTCAACGTCTCCGTCGAGCAGCGTCCGGACCTGGCGATCCTCGCCGTGCAGGGTCCGCAGGCGCGCGACATCGTCATCGGCCTGGCCCGCGACGCCGACCGTGAGTCGCTGGGCAAGCTCGGCCGCTTCGCCGCGCTGCAGGTGCAGTCCGACGACGGCGTTGAACTGTTCGTCGCCCGCACCGGCTACACCGGCGAAGACGGTTTCGAGATCCTGCTGCCGCAGGATGCCGTGGTCGCGTTCTGGAACCGCCTGCTTGCCGCTGGCGTGAAGCCGGCCGGCCTCGGCGCGCGCGATACCCTGCGCCTGGAAGCCGGCATGAATCTGTACGGCCAGGACATGGACGAAGCGATCAGCCCGTACGAAGCGGCGCTGGCCTGGACGGTGTCGCTGGACGAAGGTCGCGACTTCATCGGCCGCGACGTGCTGGAGGCGCAGAAGGCCGCCGGCAACGCACGTCAGATGATCGGCCTGGTGATGGATGAGAAGGGCGTGCTGCGCCATGGCCAGGCCGTCACCACGGCCGGCGGCCAGGGCGAGATCCTGTCCGGCACCTTCTCGCCGACCCTGGCCAAGGGCATCGCATTCGCACGCGTGCCGGCCGGTGAACTCGGTCAGGTCACCGTCGACATCCGCGGCCGCCAGGTGCCGGTGCGGGTGGTCAAGTTCCCGTTCGTGCGCGAAGGCCAGGCCCAGCCCGGCGTGCTGACCGACGCGTGATCCAAACGTGCCGGTCGTCACTGCCAGCAGTGGCGGCCGGTTGGTTACACTAGCCCCGTTTTTTCCACCCCCTGCATATCTCTGGAGCAGTCCCATGAGCGAGATCCCCGGCGACCTCAAGTTCCTCAAGTCCCATGAGTGGGCCCGTGTCGAAGGCAATGGCCGCGTTACCGTCGGTATTTCCGACCACGCTCAGGGCCTGCTGGGTGACCTGGTCTACGTCGAACTGCCGGAAGTCGGCACGACCGCCAAGGCCAACGAGCAGATCGCGGTCGTCGAGTCGGTGAAGGCCGCCTCCGACGTCTACAGCCCGATCAGCGGCACCATCGTCGAGGTCAACTCGGCGCTGGCCGACAAGCCGGAAACCATCAACGAAGACGCCTACGGCGACGGCTGGATGTTCGTGGTCGAAGTGTCCAACAGCGATGAGCTCAACGAGCTGCTGGACCCCGACGCGTACGCCGAAGGCCTGGAAGACGAAGAGCACTGAGTCGTCGTTTCCCCGGTACGAAAACGGCCACCCTCGGGTGGCCGTTTTCGTTTTGGAGGACGCGTCGAACTTATGCCGACCGGTTCGCCGCATGCCATCGCCATGGCATCAGCCGGTGTTGAGCGCGGCCAAAAGGCGTGCGCAGTTTTGCGCAAATCCGCGTTTCCACCCCCGCGACGGCGCGCCCGGATGTGAAAAGTTTTTGGCCTTGTTGCAGGTCCGTTGTGCTGGCGTTGGCGAGTGCATCGCCGTGCACGACCACCTCACCGTGCGGCCTTCTGCTTCAGCCCTCTACATGACGCAGAGTGCTTATTTCAAGTGTTTTTTCTTCGCTGTTCGTGCGCAGCTGATGGCGGCGACGATGTGCGATGCAGTGTTTGCCGGTGCTCGCGGAGGAACATCGGCAGGCGCGGGAAGGGCTCCCGGGACGCGGCGGATGTGAAAATTTTTCGCGGGGGTTGTTGACAGTAAAAAAAACCGTGATTAGGTTTCGCCTCAGCAGACCTTGCCTGCCAAACCGAGTGCGCAGAATCAATCGTCCGATGCGAAGCAGCCCCTCGAAGACCACCGCGATCCTCAAGACGGTGGACATGGCTCCGCTTCCCCCGGAGAAATGCAAGGCGACCCCTGTTCCGATGCCTGCTCCGCCGATCGTGGCGGGCATCACCGCATCCGTAACGGCGCGCCTGACGCGCCGGCGGTCCCCGCACGCAGCATGGGCGGGTTTGATCCACCTGGGCGTTTCAACTCCCTATCACTGACGAGGAGCCATCACCATGGCAACCAAGAAAGCTGCGAAGAAAAAGCCCGCCGCCAAGAAAGCGGTGAAGAAAGTCGCCAAGAAGGCCGCTGCCAAGAAGGCAGTGAAGAAGGTCGCGAAGAAGGCGACCGCCAAGAAGGCAGTGAAGAAGGCTGCCAAGAAGGTCGCCAAGAAGGCCACGGCGAAGAAGACAGTGAAGAAGGCTGCGAAGAAGGTAGCCAAGAAGTCCACTGCCAAGAAGGCCGTAAAGAAGACCGCGAAAAAGGCCGTCAAGAAGGTAGCCAAGAAGGCCACCAAGAAGACTGCCAAGAAAGCCGCCAAGAAGACCACCGCCCGTAAGCCGGCCAAGAAGGTCGCCAAGAAGGCAGTGAAGAAGGCGACAAAGAAGACCGCCAAGAAGGCAGTGAAGAAGACTGCGAAGAAGGCGACCAAGAAGGCTGCCCCGAAGAAGGCTGCCAAGAAGGTTGCCAAGCGCAAGCCGGCCGCCCGCAAGAAGAAGGCCGCCCCGGTGGCCCTTCCGGCAACGCCGGCACCGCTGATCTAAGTACTTCCCGATAGCCGTACCCTGAGACCCCTTCCCCGACTGCCCAGCGGGGAGGGGGTTTTTTTATGGGCTGTCTGCGCCTGGCCAGCTGCGATGGTCTGCTGCTTCACAGGGAAACCGTTCGACCAGGAAATCCACGAAGCTGCGCAGGCGGGTCGAGTGGTAACGGTCGTGCGGGTAGACCACGTGCATGGGCCGCCCGCGCCGACCATGTTCCGGCAGCAACGGGACCAGGCGACCCGCATCGATGTCCGCTGCCAGCAGCAGGCTCGACTGCAGGACGATGCCCAAGCCCTGCAGCGCGGCCAGCCGCAACGCTTCGCCGTTGTTGATCTGCAGGCGTCCCGAAGGCGGCGCTGGCAATGCCACTTCGTTGCCCAGCCAGTGCGACAGTGCAGCCGGATCCAGCGACAGGCAGTGATGCTGCTGCAGCGCCTGCGCGCTGTGCGGCGTGCCATGCCGCGCGAGATAGGCCGGTGATGCACACAAGGTCAGCCGGTAGGGGCTGAGCGGACGTGCTACCAGATGCGTGGTGTCGGCAAGCTTACCGATGCGGATGGCGGCCTCGAACCCCTCATCGGCCAGTTCGACCACGCGATCGGTCAGCACCAGCTCGACACTGACCTCGGGGTAGCGGTCCATGTAGGTCGACAGTGCCGGAACCAGCGCATGCGTGCCGAAGATCACCGGTGCACTGATCCGCAGCTTGCCCGCCGGTGCCAGATGGTGATGCTGGGCCTGCGCATCCGTTTCGTCCACCAGGCGCAGGATCTCCTTGCAGCGGCCGTAATAGGCCTCACCGAACGCGGTCATGTGCTGCCGTCGGGTGGTGCGGCTCAACAGCTGCATGCCCAGCCGTTTTTCCAGGGCGCGCAGGTGCTTGCCGGCCATCGTCGCGGAGATGTCCAGTGCCGACGCCGCGGCACTCAGGCTGCCCTTTTCCACGGCCAGCACATAGACCTGCATGCTCTCCAACAGGTTCATCTGACACCCCGGGTTCTGAATGTTGAAACCTCATCGGAGTTTATCAATCGAGGGTACTTAAAGAGCATGTCCGCACGGCCAGATGGGCCGGCAGAACCTGGCAGGGCAACACATGAAACTGGATCTTGAAGGACGTACCGCGCTGGTCACCGGCGCAGGCAGCGGCATCGGCGCAGGTGTCGCGCAGGTGCTGGCAACGCTGGGTGTGCGCGTGGCGATCACCGCGCGGCGGCAGGCGCCGTTGCAATCGGTGGCGGACGCGATCGAGGCGGCGGGTGGGCCATCACCGGTCGTGCTGCTGGGCGATCTGACCGACGCCGACGATGTGCAGCGCATTGCCAGCGCGTCGCTGGCGGCGCTGCAGCGCGTGGATATCCTGGTCAATGCGGCCGGTGGCGCGCGGCTGGCTGGGGTGGCTGCAGCAGATGAGGTGTGGGACGAGGCAATGGCGCTGAACTTCTCGGCGGCACGACGGCTGACGCAGGCAGTGCTGCCGTCGATGCAGACCAATGGCTGGGGGCGTGTGATCAACCTCAGCGGGTCGATGGAGCCGCGCGCGGTGAATGCCGCGAGCCCGGCGAAAGCGGCGCTGCATCTGTGGAGCAAGGGGCTGTCCTGCGACGTGGCGGGCGAGGGCATCACCGTCAACGCGATTGCACCAGGGCGTATCAACAGCGCGCAGATCCTGGATCGACTGCATCCCACCGAAGAGAGCCGGCGTGAGTTCATCGCCCGCAACATTCCGATGGGGCGTTTCGGCGAACCGGAGGAGGTGGCGCACCTGGTTGCATTCCTTGCCTCCCCGTTGGCGGGGTACATCACTGGGGCGGTGATTCCGGTGGATGGCGGAATGCACTACTTCGCCCACTAGCGCTGCGGAACGGTAGAGCCGAACCATGCTCGGCTGCTTGAATCAGCCGAGCATGGGCTAGGCTCTACAACAACAAAAAAGGGCGACCCGTGGGCCGCCCTTCTGCTTACGGTCGAGTTCGCCAGCTCAGCGCGGCGAGGCCACCGCGCGGTTGCCCGAGGCACCCTTGCCCTTGCGCTTGTCCTGCTGCGCCGGGGCGGCGCCCTCGGCCATCAGGTTGTCGCTGCCGAAGTCGGTGTCCACGTCCAGCCAGCGCTGCGACGGCAGGCCGAGGGCGGCGTCGAGCACGGTCGGCAGCAGGCCGCTGGGCAGGCCGCTTTCACCGTTCCACATGATGGCGATGCCGAGGTCGCGCTCGGGCACCAATGCCACCAGGCCGCGGTAACCCTGCACGGCGCCGGCATGGAACACGACATCGTGACCGGCGTAGTCGAAGGTGCGCCAGCCCAGCGCGTAGCCGGCCGAGTGCAGGCGTTCACGGCGCCAGCCCGAACGCATCTCGCCCGGGGTGTTGATCAGGCTGGAGTGCAGGGTGGCCAGCAGCGGCGCCGGCAGCACGTCCGGGCGGTGGCCGGTATGGGCCAGCAGCCACTGCGCCATGTCACTGGCGCTGGCGTTGACGCCGGCAGCAGGGGCCACGCGGTAATAGGTCGGCTTCGGCGTCAGCGATACCCAGCCGTTGCGGCTGCGTACGTGCGGGCGCGCCCAGCGCGAGCTGGCCTGAATACCGGCCAGGCCGAGGCTGGCATCGTTCATGCCCAGCGGCTTGAAGATGCGACGTTCGACCGACTGCTCGTAGAAGCTGCCGGAGGCGGCATACACGACGTCGCCGATCAGGCTGAAGGCCACGTTCTGGTAGGCGTAGCAGTCGCCCGGCAGGCACTTCAGGCTGGTGTTGGCCAGCTTCTGGGTCAGCGCGTAGTACTCTGCATTGCCTTCGATGTCGCGGTCGTAGGCGTTGTACGGCAGGCCGACGCGATGGCTGAGCACATCGGCCACGGTCAGGCGGTCGGTGGCCTCCGGCGAGTTCAGGCGGAAGCCCGGCACATAGTCGGTGACCTTGCTGTCCCAGCGCAGGGTGCCATCGTTGACCAGCAGGCCGGCCATGGTGCCGGCGAAGGCCTTGGACAGCGACGCCAGGCGGAACACGGTGTGGGCGTCGACCGGCAACGGGTTGTTGACGTCGGTGACGCCGTAGCCGCGCGCGCTGAGCACGCGGCCGCCCTGCACGATGGCCACGGCCATGCCCGGCACGCGCTCGCCATAGGTGAGCTGCTGCGCCATCGATTCGATGTTGGCGACGTTGAAGCCAGCCGCCGGCAACTGCACCTGCGGCACCAGGCCGGTGCGGTAGGCCGCCGGCTGGGTGTGGGCAATGGCGCCACCGGCAGCGGTCTCGATGTTGGTCGGCATCGGCGGCAGGGCCGGCGGGGTCTGCGCGGTGGTGGACAAGGCAAGGGGCATCAACATGCCCAGCAAACCGGTGGCCGCCGAACGGATCGGACGACGCAGGCTGTTCTTTTTCATCGGTTGGAACCCGTGCGCGACTGCTGGGGATGATTCTAGCGCCGCTTTTCGCCTGTGCACAAACAAAGCGAAGATGAATGCGCATCTCGTTGAAAAAGTTGGAGTTTTGACGCCAGAAAAGCGTGTATCACAAGGTGTCCGCCGGGCCGGTCCGTGACACTGCGTTGCAGCCATCAGCGCCGCCTGCGCTGGCGATGTTGCAGTGCATTGGATAACGTACGCGCTTCACTGCCCCCGGAGCCTGCCATGCCGCTGTCCAACCGCCGTTTGCTGGCGAGGGGAGCCGCGTGAGCGCGGCCACTGCGGGCGGTCCGTTGAAGAAGCTGGTCGCAGCGCTGCGCGAGTCGCCGGCGCTCTGGTGGTCCTTCCTCTACTTCTTCTGCCTGCTCAGTGGCTACTACGTGCTGCGCCCGGTGCGCGAGGCGATGGCCGCTTCGGCCGACCTGGAGACGGTGTTCCCACCGGTGCTGATCGCCTGGTTCGCCAACCACGGCATCGCGCTGAAGGACTTCGTCCTGCAGTTCCTGTTCTCCTGCGTGTTCGTGATCATGCTGGTGCTGCAGCCGGTCTATGGCTGGCTGGTCAGCCGCTTCCCGCGGCGGGTATTCCTGCCGGCGGTGTACGGCTTCTTCATCGCCACCCTGCTGGGCTTCTATGCGCTGTTCGACAGCCAAGTGCCGGGGCGGGGCATGGCCTTCTTCCTATGGGTGATGGTGTTCAACCTGTTCGCAGTGGCCGTGTTCTGGAGCTTCATGGCCGACGTGTTCTCCAATGCGCAGGCGCGGGCCTACTACGGATATATCGGTGCGGCCGGCACGGTCGGCGCCTTCCTCGGCCCGCTCATCACCAGTGCGCTGGCGCAGCGCGTGGGCATCGCCAACCTGATGCTGGTGTCGGCCGGTTTCCTGGTCATCTGCCTGTTCTGCATCTGGCGCCTGCGGCACTGGGCGGTACTGCGCGAACGCGAGCAGCAGCTGGTGTCGGGTGAAATGCCGATGGGTGGAAGCGTGCTCGATGGTCTGAAGCTGATCGTGCGCGAGCCCCTGCTGCGCTGGCTGGCAGTCCTGGTGATGTTCGGTGTGGGCGTGGGCACCCTGTTGTACAACCAGCAGGCCAGTATCGTACGTGCGGCCTTCAGCGATCCGGCCGCCAGCACTGCGTTCTTCTCGCGCATCGACCTCGCGGTGAACGCATTGACGCTGCTGCTGCAGCTGAGCCTGACCCGCTGGCTACTGTCGCGCCATGGCATCGCCCCGGCCCTGCTGATTCCCGCCTTCGCCATCCTGCTCGGCTTCTCTGTGCTTGCTGCGTCGCCACTGCCGATGATGGTGGCGGTGGTGCAGGTGCTGACCCGGGCCAGCGAGTTCTCGCTGTTCAAGCCAGCGCGCGAAACCATCTACACCCGCGTGGACCGCCAGTGGCGCTACAAGGCCGGCGCAGCCATCGACACGGTGGTCTACCGCGGTGCCGACCTGAGCTTCACCTGGCTGCACAAGGCGCTGTCGCTGTTCGGCTCGCACGTGGTGTTCATCGGTGGCGTCGCCGTAGCCGGGTTGATGACGCTGGCAGCGTTCGGCGTGCTGCGCGAAGAAAAGAAGCTGCCGCGCGACCGTTGATTTTCCGGGGTCAGATCCCTTTCCCTGCGGGAAAGGGATCTGACCCCATTCTCCATCCCTGTTCAAGGAACCGCCCATGTACTGGATCGCGCTCGCCCTGACCCTGCTGGTCGCACTGCTGCACGTTTATTTCCTGGTGCTGGAGATGTTCCTGTGGACCCGCCCGCTGGGCCTGAAGACGTTCCGCAATACGCCGGAGAAGGCGGAGACCACGCGCGTGTTGGCGGCCAACCAGGGCCTGTACAACGGCTTCCTGGCGGCAGGCATCGTGGTGGGGCTGGTGTTGGCGCAGCCGGTGCTGGTGACGTTCTCGCTGGCGTGCGTGGTGGTGGCGGGGTGCTATGGCGCGTACAGCGTGAGCCGGCGCATTTTCATGATCCAGGCGGTGCCGGCGATCCTGGCGTTGATCCTTCGCGCGGTGGCGTAGTTTCCGGCCAACGGCGCAGCCCCTCGTGGGTTGGTCGCGTAGAGCGGGTCATGTGGTTGGGTCGGGCGGGTGGGGTTCGCGGGGGACGCCGCAAGTACGTCCCTGTAGGCTTGGCCGCGGCATCCATGCCGCGGACACCCCCGCGAACCCAACCCGCCCGACCCCTGACAGTTTCCGTGTGCGGCCAGCCCACGGAGAAGAAAAAGAAGATCAAGAGCAACAGCGGGTCGCTGCGCTCGTGGGTTCTGCGCGCATGAAAAAAGCGGCCATCGGGCCGCTTTTGTTTTTGCTTTTGTTTTTGCTTTTGCTTTTGCTCTTCTTTTTTCTCTTGCGTGGGTGGACGCCGCAGAGAACTGTCAGAGGCCGGAGGGCTGGGGCCGGGCGGGGTATCCGCGCCATGGATGGCGCGGCTAAGCCTACAGGGACGTACTTGCGGCGTCCCCGCCTGGCCCCACCCCTCCGGCCCAACCCATGACCCGCTTCCAGCGACCAACCCACGAGGGGCTGCGCCGTTCGCGGGAACATCACTTCGCCGGCGACACCCACATGTCGATGACCGCATTGAACACTTCCGTCCCAGCGCGGTCGCGCACATTCACCATCACCGGCAACGCGTAGCCTTCCGCCGCCACCACGATCGGCTGCGCCGGCAACGCCGTCGCGTGCAGCGTGCCGCGGGCCTTGGCCAGATATTGCACCTGCATCCCCTTTGGGATCCAGCGCATGCCCTTGGGCAGCGACGCATCCACCATCAGCCCGGCGGTCAGCTCGGCCAGGTTGCACATCGCGATCGCGTGCACCGTGCCGATGTGGTTGCGCACCTTGCGGCGGTCGGCCAGCGTGCCCTCGCAGCGGCCGTTCTCGAGGAGCGTGATGCGCGGGGCGATGCTGGCGAAGTAGGGTGCCTTGAAGCACACCGCGCGCGAGAACAACCAGTTGCCGGCAGGCCAGCGCTGCAGGCGGTGGTAAAGCGTAAGCAGTGGAGCAGACATCGGGTGTCTCCCTAAAGAAACGGCGGACCGAAGTCCGCCGTTGTCGTTTACATGGTGCCTGCGATCACGCGGCCTGTGACTGCGCGCCCGTCTGTTCGCGCTTGTAGTAGCCCGCCGAGCGCAGCTCTTCCGGATCGAAGTCGTCCACGGTGATGGTTTCCAGGGTGAGCGTGCGCAGCTCCTCGAGCAGGGTGCGTTCGTCCTGGGTGATCACGCCTTCGGCCACGGCCTCGTCCAACTGGGTGACGAAATCCAGCGCTTCGATGCCCTTGGTCTTGAGCGCCTTGATGAACTTGCGCTCCACCGGCTCGGCCATGATCGCCTTGCTCAGGTAGCTGTTGATGCGGCCACCCGGGTTGTTCTCGCACGGGGTCAGGAACACGCCGCTGGCGAGGCGGTCGCGGGCTTCGTTCGGTGCCATCAGCAGCGCAGCCACGCGACGGCTCAGGCGGTCGCCCGGGGCTTCGGCACGACGGCCCAGCGGGAAGATCAGTGCCCACATCAGCCAGCCGATCGGACGGATCGGGAAGTTGCGCAGGGCCGCCGACAGCGATTCCTCGATCTTGTGCACGCTGTCATGGAAGGCCCAGGCCAGCAGCGGCTGGTCGGCCTGCGGCGCACCTTCGTCGTGGTAGCGCTTGAGCATGGCGCTGGTCATGTAGACGTGGCTCAGCACGTCGCCCAGGCGACCGGACAGCGATTCCTTGAACTTCAGCTTGCCGCCCAGCGTCATCATCGAGATGTCGGCCATCAGCGCCAGGTTGGCCGAGTAACGATCCAGCTTGCGGAAGTAACGGCGGGTGTAGGCGTCACCCGGGGCAGCACCGAAGCGCGCGCCGGTCAGGCCGAACCAGAACGAACGCACGGCATTGGAGATGCCGTAGCGGATGTGGCCGAACAGGCTGCGGTCGAAGTCCTGCAGGCCGGCACGGGTGTCCGGATCCTGCGCGGCCTTCATTTCCTTCAGCACCCACGGGTGGCAGAGGATCGCACCCTGGCCGAAGATCAGCAGGCTGCGGGTCATGATGTTGGCGCCTTCCACCGTGATGGCGATCGGCGCGGCCTGCCAGCTGCGGCCGGCGAAGTTGCGCGGCCCCAGGATGATGCCCTTGCCGCCGATCACGTCCATCACGTCCGAGATCACTTCACGGCTCATGCTGGTGCAGTGGTACTTGGCGATCGCCGACGGCACCGACGGCACGTCACCGCGGTCCACAGCGGCAGCGGTAGCCTGCGACAGCGCGCTGATCTTGTACGCCTTGCCACCAATGCGGGCCAGCGCTTCTTCCACGCCTTCGAAGCGGCCGACCGACAGGCCGAACTGCTTGCGGATACGTGCGTAGGCACCGGTCACCACCGCGCCGGCCTTGGCACCGCCGCTGGCGGTGGAGGGCAGGGTGATCGAGCGGCCGACGGCCAGGCACTCGTTGAGCATGTTCCAGCCCTTGCCGGCCTTCTCGGCGCCGCCGATCAGCTGGGTCAGCGGGATGAAGACATCCTTGCCACGGATCGGGCCGTTCTGGAAGGTCGAGTTGAGCGGGAAATGGCGACGGCCGATTTCCACGCCGGCGGTGTCACGCGGCAACAGGGCCAAGGTGATGCCGATATCGCGGGTGGTGCCGATCAGGCCATCCGGGTCGTACATGCGGAAGGCCAGGCCGATCAGCGTGGCCACCGGGGCCAGCGTGATGTAGCGCTTGTCGAAGGTGAGCTTGACGCCGAGCACCTGCTCGCCGTTCCACTCGCCCTTGCAGACGATGCCGTAATCGGGAATCGAGGTGGCGTCCGAGCCGGCGAACGGACCGGTCAGGCCGAAGCAGGGCACTTCGCGGCCATCGGCCAGGCGCGGCAGGTACTGGTCTTTCTGTTCCTGGGTGCCGTAATGGTTGAGCAGCTCACCCGGGCCCAACGAGTTCGGTACGCCAACGGTGGAGCTGACCACGCTCGACACGGATGCCAGCTTCTGGATCACCTTGTGGTGGGCCAGCGCGCTGAAGCCCAGGCCGCCGTATTCCTTCGGAATGATCATGCCGAAGAACTTGTTCTTCTTGATGAAGCTCCACAGCTCCGGCGGCAGGTCGGCATGGACGTGGGTGATCTCCCAGTCGTTGACCATCTTGCACAGCTCTTCGACCGGGCCATCGAGGAAGGCCTGTTCTTCAGCACTCAGCTGCGGCTTGGGGTAGTTCAGCAGGATGTTCCAGTCCGGGTCACCGGTGAACAGCTCGCCTTCGAAGCCGACCGAGCCGGTTTCCAGGGCGATGCGCTCGGTCTGCGACAGCGGCGGCAGCACTTTGCGGAACACCTTCATCATCGGGCCGGTCAGCAGCGGCTTGCGGATGAAGGGCAGCAGCAGCGGCACGACGATCACGGCCAGTACGGCGGCAGCGACGATCGTGGCGGTCTGGTTGACGTAGGGAATGAACCAGCAGGCGACCAGCAGGGCCACGCTGATCAGCGTCCAGGTCAGCAGGCGCATGCGGTGGTAGGCAACGAACGCGCCTGCCAGCAGCAGGGCGAGGAAGGGAATGACGAGGCTCATGAGCGTGCTCCGGTGACGTGCTCGTTTATGGCGGACGAAGCTGCAGCATCCGCTGCGGGCAACACGTCCAGATAGTCCAACACAGTAGCGGTAAAGGCGTCGTTGTCATCACCGGCGACCATGTGCGTGGCCTGCGGCAACTGTACGTGGCGTGCGTGTGGCGCCAATGCCAGGAATTCGGCCACCGTCTGCGGGGTGACCAGATCGCTGCGGCCACCGCTGACCAGCAGCAAGGGGCACTTCACCTGGCGCGCGGCTTCGGCCAGTGCGTCCTGGTGCTGCTCGCTGTCGCGGGCCAGTTCGGCCACCAGGCGCGGGTCCCAATGCCAGCGCCAACGGCCGTGGCCATCGTCGCGCAGCAGGGCGCGCAGTGAATCCTCGGATTTGCGCGGGCGGTGCGGCATATAGGCCGAAATCACATCGGCAGCCTGCGACAGCGAGGCGAATCCTTCCGGATGCGCGGTCATGAAGGCAAGGATGCGTTCGACGCCAGCGGTGTCCCAGCGCGGGGTGATGTCCACCAGCACCATCGCCGAGAACAGCCCGGGCCAGCGTGATTCGGCCAGCAGGCCGAACAGGCCCCCCATGGACGCGGCCACCAGCACCGGCGGTCGCGGCTGCTCGCCGGCCAGCACGATCAGGTCATCGGCGAACTGCTCGCCGTGGTAGGCCAGATCGGTCGCGTTCCAGTCGGAATCGCCATGACCGCGGGCGTCGTAGGCCAGGGTCTGCAGGCCAGCGGCCGACAGTGCTTTGGCCGTGGTCGTCCAGGCGTGGCGGGTCTGGCCAAAGCCGTGTGCGAACAGCACGCGTCCGCGACGACCGGAGGTGCTGGCAGTTGCAGCCAGCGAGGCGCCGTGTGCAGCCTCCAGGCGCAGGTCATGGAATGCAGCGGGAGTAGGGGACATAACCATACTCGCTAGTATGGATTGCTTCTGCAGGAAGTCAATACTGCACGGTATGGTGCGCTGCAGGAATCCCTTCTGGCCCGGCTGCCGACGGTTTCGGCCGCAACCGCGTACTGCAACGAACCCCGGCGTATGGTTAAATCAGCAAATGAATCAACCTGACGCTTCCGCCGGCGAACCGCGTGCCGGCCGCAACAGCCGCCTGAGTGCCGAAGACTGGGCCCAGGCGGCCCTCGATCTGATTGCCGAGCAAGGTGTGAGTGCCGTCGCGGTGGAGCCGCTGGCGCGCCGCCTTGGCGTGACCAAAGGCAGTTTCTACTGGCACTTCCCCTCGCGTGATGCGCTGCTGCAGGCCGCGCTGGAACGCTGGGAACTGTTCGAGCAGGAACAGGTGTTCGGCAGCCTGGAAGACGTGCCGGACCCGCGCGTGCGCCTGCGCCAGCTGTTCCAGATGGTGGCGCACGAAGTACAGCCGCACATCATCTACAGCGAACTGCTGAAGGCGCTGGACCATCCGATGGTGCGGCCGGTGATCGACCGCGTGTCGCAGCGGCGGCTCGATTACCTGATCGCCTCCTTCCGTCAGGCGGGCCTGAGCTCGACCGATGCACGCCATCGCGCACGCCTGGCCTACGCGGCATATGTGGGCTTCCTGCAGTTGTCGCTGCAACTGCAGCAGCCCAAGCAGGCGCGCGAGGATTTCGAAGCGTATGTCGAGCACCTGATCGACACGCTGATTCCGAACGGCTGAACGATCTTCATCGCTGGATGCAGAAAGGCCGCGGCGATGCCGCGGCCTTTTTCGTTGGCGTCGACGCCAGCAGCGGACGCCCAAAAAACAACGGCCCCTTTCGGGGCCGTTGCTGCATCAGCTGATCAGTGGATCGATCAGAACTTCTGCTTGTACTGCATGTACATGTAGCGGCCCGGCAGGTCGTACTGCGGGTCGAACATGTTGTACGAGGTCGAGTACGAGACCGGCGGCTGCTTGTCCCATGCGTTGTTCAGACCCAGCATGATCGTGCCCTTCCACGGGGTGTTGTAGCGCACCTGGATGTCGTGGTAGGTGGTGGCACCCATGTGGTTCTTGCGACCTTCCGGATCGGAGCAGTAGCTGCGCAGCGCGCCGCCCAGCAGGCAGTCTTCGGTCATGCCGGACTTGTAGCGCAGGCCGTAATTGACACCGAAGTCACCGAAGGACCAATCGACATACAGGTTGGAACGGATGCGCCAGTACGGATCCTGGTCGAGGTAACGGCCCTGGCGGCCTTCCACTTCAGAGTCGCGCGTGGCCTTGGTTTCCCACTTGGCCAGATAGGTGCTGTCCCAGCTGATGGTGAACTGGCCGAACGAGGTTTCCGGCAGACGGTACAGGACGCCCAGATCCCAGCCTTCCACCTTGTACGACGCCAGGTTCTGCAGTGGCATGTCGACGTTGGTGATGGTGTAACGCTGCGCGGTGGTGCCATAGGTCGGATCACGGGTGATCAGGCCGCAGTAGGCTGCCTGCTCGGCCGGCGAACCGCCGTAGCAGTAGTTCATGATGTCCTGGATCGCCGGACGGGTGATGGCGTCTTCGATCTTGATCTGCCACCAGTCCAGGGTCACGTTCAGGCCGCTCACGAAGCTCGGGCTCCACACCAGGCCCAGCGTCTTGCTGGTGGAGGTTTCCGGCTTCAGATTCGGGTTCGACTTCCAGGTGAACGGTTCTTCGGTCTGGGTCGCGCCCGACTGCGGCACGCCATCCTCATCTTCCGTGCCCGGCTGGACGAAGCCGGCCGGCACACCCTGGGCAATACACTGGGCAAGCACGGCACCGGTCGGGGCATTGGCGGCCGCGCACGGATCAGCGTAGGTTTCGTACGAATCGCCATCACCACCGTACAGATTGCTGATGCTCGGCGCGCGGAAGCCTTCCGAGTAGTTGCCGCGGATCATCAGGTCGTCGATCGGCTTCCAGCGGAAACCGAACTTGTTGTTGGTGGTGTTGCCGAAGTTGCTGTACTTCGAGTAGCGGGTTGCCGCGCTGAAGTCGAGGAGCTTGGCGCCCGGCAGGTCGGCCAGCACCGGGATCGACAGTTCCAGGAACACTTCGTCCAGGTCGTAACCGCCCTTGGTGGGCTTGGCGCCGTTGCCGGTGCTCAGGCCCGCAGCGATGAAGGCGTCCGGATCGAACTGGCCGGTCTCTTTGCGGTACTCGTAACCGGCAGCGAAGGCCAGAGCACCGGCCGGCAGCTGCACGATTTCACCGGAGATGTTGGCGTAGTAACCCTTGGATACCAGACTCGACGAATCGTGTGCGGTGAACGAGGTGTAATCAATCGCGGCCTGGCTGATCGAGCCTTCCGGGCCCAGAGCGTTGACCGGCACGCACTCCGGAATGATGTCGCCGCCCGGGGCGGTGACGCAGACCGGCACACCGCCACGCATTTCCGACGGGCCGTAGGCGTTGCGCAGGTTGGCCAGGTTGAACAGACCGTAGGTCAGGTCGTTCTGGTCGGTCTTGTCGTAGCGGTAGCCGACATCCCAGTCGAAGTTGCGGTCGGCGAATTCGAAGAAGCCTTCGAAGCCACCGTAGAAGTGCCAGTTCTTGACGTTCTGGTTGAACGAACGGCCGCCGCTTTCATTGAAGCGACGATTGACGCCGGTCAGGTCTTCACCCGTCGGGTTGTACATGCTGTTGGCGCTGAGACGCATGCCGGTGACCGGCATGGCCGCCAGCAGCTGCTCGGACTTGCGCTCGTTGTACATCGCCTCGGTACGGAAGGTGATGTTGTCGGTGACGTTGTACGAACCCGACGCGAACAGCGAAGTGCGCTCCTGCGGGGTCAGCAGGTAGTTGTCCGGAGCAGTGTTGTAGCCGTGGATGTTGGCGTTGAACGGCGTTTCGACGCCGTTGATCTGCACATAACGCTCTTCGTCACGGATGTAGGAGCCCGGCATGCCGGTGCTGCTCTGGCCGCTGAAGAACGGCGGGCCGCCAGCGGAGATCTTGCGATCGCCGGCCATGACCTTGCCTTCCTTGACGTAGGAGACGCCCAGCATCACCGACGCGCGATCGGTGGTGGTGCCGATGGTGAAATCGGCCGCTTCACGCTCGCCGTCGCCAGCGCTGTACTGGCCCTTGTAGAAGTTTGCTTCGGCGCCGTCGAAGTTCTGCTTGGTGATGATGTTCACCACGCCGGCGATGGCGTCCGAACCGTAGATGGTGGAAGCGCCGTCCTTCAGGACGTCGATGCGCTCGACCATCGCGGTCGGGATGGTGTTCAGATCGACGCTGCCGTCCAGGCCGGTGGTCCAGCGGCGGCCATTGACCAGCACCAGGGTACGGTCCGAACCAAGGTTGCGCAGGCTGATGCCGGATGAACCGTCGCCGCCGTTGTTGAAGGTGCGGTTCAGTGCGGCGCCGTTGGCGGCGATGCGCTGCAGGATGTCGGCGACCGAGGTCACGCCCTGCTTTTCGATGTCGGCGCGGGTCAGGCTCAGGACCGGCTGCGAGGTTTCGATGTCGGTGCTCTTGATGCGCGAACCGGTCACCGAAATGCGATCCAGGTTGGTCGCTTCCTGCGCCTGGGCTGTTACGGACGTCGCCGCACCGGCGATCAGCGCGACGACGACAGCGTCACGCAGCTTGTTGGACTGGAAATTCATTGGCTCTCTCTCTCCAAGAAATCTTGGCTGGGGTAGTGCCTGCGCGGCGGTGCCAAAAAAGAAGGCTCCAAAATCGCGAGGCTGAATCGATAGTAACGACCCTTCGCCAAAAATTAAAGCTGCGTTAATTCACGCTGTGGTTACACATGAATGGGCTTCTATTTCTTGTATTTCAATGAGTTATCCGAGTGCGCGCAGGGGCGCTGCTGCGTCTACCCGCCTTCAAGGCACAAAAAAGTTTCAGTTGATGCATGTCGCGTTGTATCCGTTTGTAACGGATCGGTGCTTTTCGCACTTGACAGAGGTGTCCGGAAACAATTCGGGCGCCCAGGGCGCCCGATGTTGAACACAGTTTGTTCGCAGTCGTTGATCGACTACAGATCCTGCTCATAGCGCACGTACGGCACGGTGCCGTCATCGTTGCTTTCGTTGCGCGGGGAGAACGGGTTCTTGCCGCGGCTGATGACGTTTTCCGCGCCGACGGTGAGCTGGCCGGACCACGGGGTGCGCCAGGTCAGGCCGATGCCCAGGCCTTCCCATTTGCCGGGCTTGCCGGGAACGTCAACCACGCGACCGATGATGCTGCCACTGAAATTGCCGTAGCCTGCGCCCAGGCTCAAGCTCTTGCTGTCCCAGCGGTCGACGATGGCCGGCGAGGCGTCAGCCAGGGGTACCAGGCGCGCCTTGGCATAGGTGCCGGCGATGGAGACAAAGCCTTCGCGACCGATGTTCTTCTGTGCGAACACGGTCAGGTCATTCTGTTCGGCGCGCAGCGAGGGGGTCTTGCTGGGCGTCGCCAGCCAGGCGGGCAGGGTCTCGCGACCGGTGCCGGCAGTGATTCCCAGGCGGCCGGTACCACGGTTGAGCGCGGCGGTGCCGGTCAGGCGCCGGTTGGAGCCGATGGCGTCATCGTCGTCACCCAGGCTGGCCAGCATGCAATGGCTCGCCAGTCCGCTGATGCTCGAACCGCTGCTGCTGTTGCACAGCAGGCCAAGCGAGTCACCCGAAGACAGGCCGAACGCAGCATCGAGCGAATTGCGGCCGAAATGCCAGCGTGCGCCCACTGCCTGTTCACCGGTCGGCTCCAGGTACAGCAGGGCCTCGACCTTGCCGCTGCCCTTGTTCCACACCGGAATCACGGTGCGGGTGTCCTTGCTCTGCGCATGCACGCCCGTGATCGCGCCAAGGGCGATCAGCAGGGCCAGCGGTAGACGCAGGAAGGTACGCATCGGACCAGTTCAGACAGTGACGGACAGTGAAAGTTCCCGCTGGGGCGGGAACTCGATCCTAGGGTGTTTATGAATTCTTAACAAGCCTTGCTCCTCCCCAGATACAAGACTCGTTCGTTTTCACTGAAGACGTTCAGGTGCCGGTACAGCCCCCTGGGCACCGTGGAACAGTATGCCGAACTCCGTCAACGGAAAGTGATACTCCTGTCCGCAGAATTCGCAACGTACGTCCACCGCGCCGGTGTCTTCGGCAGCCGCACGGGCCTCTTCCTCGCCCAGCGAGACCAGCATCGAGGCAACCCGTTCACGCGAGCAGGAGCAGGCGAATGACAGCGCCTTGTCACCCACCAGCTCTGCTTTTTCCTCGTGGAACAACCGGTGCAGCAGCTCCTCGGCCGGGGTGGCCAGCAGCTCGGCCTTGCCCAGGGTGTCGAACAGCGCGCTGGCGCGGGCCCAGCCGTCGTCGTCGCCCTCGTCGCCCGGCAGCTTCTGCAGCAGCAGGCCGGCAGCGCCGTCGCGGTCGGCGGCCAGCAGCAGGCGCGTCGGCAACTGCTCGGACTGGCGGAAGTAGTCCTCGAACGCTTCATCGAGTTCCGGCGCGGTCAGCGCGACCAGGCTCTGGTAGCGCTGCGGTTCGCGCGGATCCAGGCCCGGATTTTCGATGGTGATGGCCAGCAGGGCGTCCTGGCCCAGGTCGGTCAGGTCGCGGGGGGCGTCACCGCCTTCGGCCAGCTGGACGATGCCGCGCAGGGTGCCGGCGGCGGTGCATTCGGCGAACAGGGTGCGCAGCGCGGTATTGCTGCGCAGCTGGATCGACAGGCGACCGTCCACCTTGGTGTGGCCGGTGAACAGCGCCGAGGCCACGCAGGCGTCGCCGAGCAGTTCGGTGGCACTGTCCGGATATTCGCCGTGGGACTGGATGTCCTGCCAGGTGGCCTGCAGGCGCACATGGACGCCACGGACACCGGCGTCGGGGAGCAGGAAACGGATAAGGGAATCGGATTGGGCGGTCATCGGCTCACATCGCGCGGAAACGGGGATGGTTGCCGGATAATGCGCCGACAACCAGGCATAAGAAGGATGCACCAGTAATGGGGGCAGGGGGAGAGCAGGACAAGGTAGTGGCCGCCGCCGACACGGCGCCATGTCGGCGCTGGCGCTGGAAGCGGCTGCTGTGGCTGCCGGTGCTGTTCGTGGCCTTCAGCTGCCTGCAGGTGCTGGTGCTGCGTTTCATCGATCCGTCGTTGTCCACGGTGATGGTCTGGCGTTTCGGCGAGGCACTGGGTGAAGGCGACTGGTCCTACCGGCTGCATTACCAATGGCGGGACCTCGACCAGATGGCGCCCAGCCTGCCGATTTCGCTGGTGGCTGCAGAAGATCAGCGCTTCCCTGAGCACAGCGGGTTCGACCTGCAGGCCATTGAAAAGGCGCGCGACCACAACGCGCGCGGTGGACGCCTGCGCGGGGCCAGCACGATCAGCCAGCAGGTGGCCAAGAACCTGTTCCTGTGGCAGGGCCGCAGCTGGATCCGCAAGGGCCTGGAGGTCTGGTACACGGTGCTGATCGAAGCGTTCTGGCCGAAGCAGCGGATCCTGGAGATGTACGCCAACATCGCCGAGTTCGGCGATGGGGTGTACGGCGCACAGGCGGCGGCGCAGACATTCTGGGGCAAGGACGCCGCGCGGTTGAGTCCTGCGGAGAGCGCGCGCCTCGCGGCAGTGTTGCCAGCGCCGCGTCGCTACAACGCGGCAAAGCCCGGCCCGTACGTGCAGCGTCGTGCGGCGTGGATCCAGCGGCAGGCACGGCAGCTGGGTGGAGCGGGCTATCTGGCCGAGGACTGAGGGGCACGAGCGGTGTCGGGGTGCCTCTCGTATCCGTGTGGCAAAGAGGGGGCTTGAACGGTGGACTGGCGGGCTGCACGCCCGTCTACGACGTACAATCCGGCGATGACCCGTGAGCGTCTTACCTTCGTCATCGCCGCGCATAACGAAGAGCTGGTTCTACCCCAGCTGCATCCGCGAGTGTGCGCGGTACTGGATGGCCTGGCCGGCATCGATGGACACATCCTGTACGTGGATGACGGCAGCACTGACACGACCTGGTCGTTGATCGCCTCTCTGGCCCAGGCCGACCCGCGGGTATCGGCGCTGAAGCTGTCGCGCAACTTCGGCAAGGAGGCGGCGCTGACCGCCGGCCTGGACCATGTGCGCGAAGGCGCAGCGATGATCCTCGATGCCGATGGCCAGGACCCGCCGGAACTGGTGCCGCACTTTGTCGAACGTTGGCGCGAGGGCTACGACAACGTCTACGGCACGCGCCTGGCACGTGACGGCGAGAGCTGGAGCAAGCGTGCTGCCGCATCGGTGTTCTACCGAGTGATCGGTCGCCTCTCGCGCACGCCCATCCCGGCCGATACCGGTGATTTCCGCTTGTTGTCGCCGCGCGCGCTGAGCGCGTTGCGAGAGATGCGCGAACGTCACCGGTTCATGAAGGGCCTCTTCAGCTGGGTCGGTTTCCGTCGCGTGGCGGTGCCGTATCACCGGCATGCCCGTTTGGCCGGCAGCAGCAAGTTCAGCCTGTGGCGGCTGTGGAACTTCGCACTGGAAGGCATCACCGGCTTCTCGACGGTGCCGTTGCGGGCGGCCACCTACATGGGATTGGCCACTGCTGGCGTGGCCTTCGTTTTTGCCATCTGGGTGATCGCCAAGGCCGCAATGTATGGCGACCGGGTGGCCGGCTGGCCGACGATGATGGCGGTGATCCTGTTCCTGGGGGGCGTGCAGTTGATCGCGCTGGGGCTGATCGGCGAGTACCTGGGGCGCTTGTACGAGGAGTCCAAGCAACGGCCGTTGTACCTGGTTGACGCATGGTTGGCCCCTTCCGTGGCAGACTCGGAGCTGCAACCCACCCTGGGAGGGCAGGCAGATGACGTCGGTACGGCAACTGTTGGACGGCAAGTCCCCTGAAGTGCATGCGGTCGCGCCTGGCGCGGCGGTGATCGATGCGATCCGGCTGATGGCGCAGAAGGGCATCGGTGCGGTGCTGGTGATGGATGGACCGCGACTGGTCGGGATCCTGTCCGAGCGCGATTACGCACGCAAGATCGTGCTGCACGATCGTTCGTCGCGCGATACGGCGGTGTCGGAGATCATGACCGCGAAAGTAGTGACAGTGACCCCGGGTGAGCAGGTGGAACACTGCCTGCAGCTGGTGACCGATTACCGCATCCGCCATCTGCCGGTGGTCGAGGGCGGGCAGGTACTCGGGGTGATCTCGATCGGTGACCTGGTGAAGTCGGTGATCGATACGCAGCGGCGCGAGCTGGATCAGCTGCAGCAGTACATCGTGGCGGGATGAGTTTGTCGCTGGCGGGCCTGCGGCCCGCCGGCCCGCTTTTTCAAGCAACTGCCAAAGCCAAAGCAGCGCCTTCCTGATGTGCGGGGAGGCGGAGGGCATGGCCGTGCAGGACACGCCGTAAACCCATCCCTGGGGGCTCGATGGCGCCTTGCTCGTGTGCGCTGTCCTGCGCACACGGCAAGACCGGGGTTGGGCGTCCTGCCCAACCCGCCCGGCGCATGCGCCGGGCCCATGGCGCCAACGGTCCTGCACGCCCATGCCCTCCACCTCAGGACGCGTTCCTGCGAGCGCGGTGGGTATTTGATCCCGCTTGATCTGGCTTGGTAGACGCCAACCTAGGTTGGCACTGCTTTTGATTCTGCTCTGTGCTTCTTCTTTTGATCTTGAATTCCTGCTCTCGTTCCGCGGCTGCAGGGAACTCTCCGAAGTCGGAGCAAGGCGGCAGGCAGGACCGTGAGGCGCATGGATGCGCCGACCGAGCCCCCAAGGACGGGTTTACGGCGTGTCCTGCCTGTTGCCTTGCTTCGGCTCTCCGCCTGGGAATCAAGGTGCCGCGAACGCCCGCTCTACTTCGCGTAGTGCCCACCGCAGTCGGCATCCTTGCCCGGGCCCAGCTCGATGGTGGCCAGCAGTGCCGCCGGCGGCGCGATGCTGCCCAGCGTCAACGCCACCGCGCCACGGAGACCCAGCGCCTTGAAGTCGGGGCGGAACGACGGGTCCTTGAAGGTGCCGCCGATGCGCAGGGGTGAGCGCAGCACCAGGATGCTCCTGTCCTTGGGGCGTGGCTTCAGCAGCAGGTCCAGCGTTTCATCGCGCAGGCTGACATCGCCCTCGCCGAGGATGATCGTGTCGGTGGTGTCCACTGCCATCGACCGGGTATGCATCAGGCCCTCGCGCACGCCGAAATCGGCGAAGGCGCAGCGCAGCGGAATCTGTTTGTCGCCGGTGAACAGGAATTTCAGCGACTCGGTGATGTCCAGCCCCGCCACTTCCATCAGCAGGTTGCCGACATGGCCGCGGCCCATGCCCAACGCTACGTTGCCGCTGCTGCTGCCGAGCATCGCGGCGATCGAGTTGCCGCTGCCGGTCAGGTCGATACTGCCGCTGATACCGCCCTTGGCCTGCTCGGCCAGCTTGGCATCGGGGAACAACTGGCCCAGCTGCACGCCGCGTGCGCTGGCCTTGAAGGTCGTTGCGATCTGCGGCCGACGTGCGTCCATGCGGATGGTGCTGCGGATGTCGCCGCCGGCAACGCCGAAGTTCAGCGGGTCCAGCCGCAGCACACCATCATCCAGCAGCAGGTGCGCATCCATGTCGTCCAGCGGCAGCTTCGGCGCATTGATGCGCTGGGCCTTCCAGCGCACATCCGCATCCATCGCACGCAGCTTGCCGAGGTTGTACGGGGTGGCCGGCAACACCTTTGCGCTGGCGGCCACGCGCGCAGCCTCGGCCCTCTGTTCTGCATTGGCGGTCTCACCGCCGCCGGTCTTCGGGGGGGCGCCGACGAAACCGGCAAGGTCATCGAAATCAAGACGACGCGACACCAGGTCCGCGGTCATCCGTGGGCGTTCCCGGGAGACGTCGAACTGCACATCGCCGCCCAGATCGCTGTCGCCGACTTTGCCGGTGAAGCGCTCGTAGCGCCACACCTGGTGATCACGCTTCAGGCGACCGTCCAGGGCATATGGCGGGGAGGGCGGAATGGCGATGCCCAGCAATGGATACAGGTCGGCCAGGTCGTTGCCGCTCAGCGCGAACTGCAGGTCGAACACCTGCAGCTGGAACGGGTTGGTCAAGGTGCCGCTGGCAATGGCATGGGTGGCGCCGGCGCGGCCATCCAGATGGATGCGGAAGGGATGGGCGCTGTCAGTCAGTTCAAGCGGCGATTCGGTGCCGCCGCTCAGGACGAATGGATTGCCTCGCCAGCGACCTTTGCCGGCCACCAGCAACGGTGGTGCGGCGTCGGCCTGTTTCGGTTCGCCGCTGCGCACGTTCACCAGGATATCGGTGCGACCGAGCGCGTCGAGGAATTGCAGGCGGCCATCATCGATGCGCAGGTGCTTGAGCTGCGGTGTGGTGCCGCCCTTGCTGTCGCCGAGGAAATCCCAGTTGCCCGGCTCGCCTTTGCGCGGCGCCGTCTCCAGCAGTACGTCAGGGCGGGTCAGTCGGACTTCGGGAAGCTGCACGTTGCCGCGCAGCAGTGGCCACACGCGCACGTCGATCTCGACCCGGTCGGCGCTGGCCATGTTCGGCTGTTTCGCCCAGGGCGCATTGGCGAAGGTGAGGGTGTCGGCACGCACGGTGGTGGTGCGGCCGAGGTCGACATCCAGGTTGCCGATGTGCAGGGCGCGCCCGGTGCGCGCCTGCACCGCACGTTCCACCGGGCCCTTGAACCAGTTCCAGTCCCACAGCGCAATGAGTACCAGGATCGCCGCGAACAGGAACACCAGCACGGCCAGCCAGCGCTGCCCGCGTGGACCGGGACGGCGCAGGCGCCAGCGCGACGCCTTGGGAGCAGCAGGAGCAGAGGCAGCATTCACGCTGCCATGGTTGCCCCGTCGCGGTGGACGGGGCGCGAAGCGTTCATGTGCATGGCGTGCACAGTGGACGCCTGCTTGCCGGGCAGGGCCCGGCGCTACCGCAGATCAGCGGTCACAGCACCTGTCGGGTCACTGCGACGAAGTGGCAGACGCTGCCGCCGATCACGAACAGATGCCAGATCGCATGCGAATAGGGGATGGATTCGCGGTGGTAGAAGTAGGTGCCCAGCGTATAGGACAGGCCGCCGCCGAACAGCCAGGCCAGGGTGCCGCCATCGATCGAGGCCCACATCGGCTTGATCGCCACCACCACCAGCCAGCCCATGGCGATGTAGATCACCGTGGACAACACCTTGAAGCGGCCGGTGTAGAACAGCTTGAACACCACGCCGCCGAGCGCCAGCGCCCAGATCGCCGTGAACATGCCCCAGCCCCAGGGGCCGCGCAGGCCGATCAGGGTGAACGGGGTATAGGTGCCGGCGATCAGCACATAGATCGCGCAATGGTCGAATACTTTCAGGCGGCCCTTGGCCTGCGGATGCTGGATGGCGTGGTACAGCGTGGAGGCGGTGTACAGCAGCAGCAGGGCGACGCCGAACACGATCGCGCTGGCCAGCTGCCAGCCATCGCCGTAGATCGCGGCCAGGGTGATCAGTACTGCGCTGGCGGCCAGGGCCAGCACCGCACCCAGCCCGTGGGTCAGGGCGCTGGCAATTTCTTCACGGATCGAAGCAACAGAAGTCGTGGACATGGCATGGGCATCGTCTGCAGGGAGGGGGACCTGCACCCCCCTATCATCGCCGCGATGGCGGGCGCGTGCACCCCCGCCACCGTATGGTCGCTGCAATCAGTTGCCGGTGACCGTATGCGCGGCTTCCCGGGTTGCCGAGAAACGCACATCCGGCGCGCGTTCCTGCGCCAGCTGCAGGTTGACCCGGGTCGGCGCCAGGTAGACCAGGTGGCCGGCGGCGTCGAGCGCCAGGTTCAGCGCATTCTTCTCGCGGAACTCCTCCAGCTTCTTCTCGTTGCTGCAATGGACCCAGCGTGCGGTGGTGACACTGACCGGCTCGAACGTGGCTTCCACGCCGTACTCGTCCTTCAGGCGGTAGGCGGCTACGTCGAACTGCAGCACGCCCACCGCGCCCAGGATCAGGTCGTTGCTGGTCAGCGGACGGAAGAACTGGGTCGCGCCTTCCTCGGACAACTGTGCCAGGCCCTTCTGCAGCTGCTTTAGCTTGAGCGGATCGCGCAGGCGGGCGCGACGGAACAGTTCCGGAGCGAAGTTGGGGATGCCGGTGAAGGTGATCGCTTCGCCTTCGGTGAAGGTGTCACCGATGGAAATGGTGCCGTGGTTGTGGATGCCGATGACATCGCCCGGCCAGGCCTCTGCGGCGATTTCGCGGTCGCTGGCCATGAAGGTCAGCGCATTGGCCAGCTTCATGTCCTTGCCGGTGCGCACGTGCAGGGTCTTCATGCCGGCAGTGAACCGGCCCGAGCAGACGCGCATGAACGCCACGCGGTCACGGTGCTGCGGGTCCATGTTGGCCTGGATCTTGAACACGAAGCCGGTCAGCTTCGGCTCCTGCGGGGCGACGTCGCGACCGGTGGTGGAGCGTGCCTGCGGGGACGGCGCGTGCTCGACGAAGAAGTCCAGCAGCGGCTGCACGCCGAAGTTGTTCACGCCCGAGCCGAAGAACACCGGGGTCTGCTTGCCGGCCCGGTAGGCCTGCAGGTCGAACGGATGGCTGGCGCCCTGCACCAGTTCCAGTTCGTCGCGCAGATCGGCCAGCATCCGCTCACCGATTTTCTCGGCCAGCCCGGGCGAATCGATCGACGGGAAGATGGTCGAATCCTGGCGGGTGAAGTTGCGGCCCTGTTCGTACAGGTGCACTTCGCCGGTGATCAGGTGGACCACGCCCTTCAGGCGCTGGCCCATGCCGATCGGCCAGGTGACCGGTGCGCACTGGATGCCGAGCACGCTTTCAACCTCATCCAGCAGGTCGATCGGCTCCTTGCCTTCGCGATCGAGCTTGTTGATGAAGGTCATGATCGGGGTGTCGCGCAGGCGGCACACTTCCATCAGCTTGATGGTGCGCTCTTCCACGCCCTTGGCCACGTCGATCACCATCAGCGCCGAGTCCACGGCGGTCAGCACGCGGTAGGTGTCCTCGCCGAAGTCGGCGTGGCCCGGGGTGTCGAGCAGGTTGATGATCTTGCCTTCGTACGGGAACTGCATCACCGAGGAGGTGACGGAGATGCCGCGCTCCTTTTCCAGCGCCATCCAGTCCGAGGTGGCGTGGCGGGCAGCCTTGCGGCCCTTCACTGAGCCGGCCATCTGGATCGCGCCTCCGAACAGCAGCAGCTTTTCGGTCAGCGTGGTCTTGCCGGCGTCAGGATGGGAAATGATGGCGAACGTGCGGCGACGCGACGCTTCGGTGGCGACTTCGGACATGGCAGTGGCGCCCGCACGGGGCGCTTTTCAAAGAGATAAGCGCCCGATTATACCGGCCTGCCGGCGTCGGCGGGTCAGCGCCCGGCGCTGGCGTCGCCGCTGCCCTCGCGGGCGAAGTGCAATTCGCCCTGCGGGGCGAGGATGCGCACCGGCACCGAGCGCAGGCCCAGGCCCCGGTTGAGCTGCACCACGAAGTGCAGGTGCGGGGCGGTGCTGTAGCCACTGTTGCCGGACAGGCCGATCGGCTGGCCAGCCTGCACGGCCTGGCCGGGACGGACCCGCATGCCGCCGGCCTGCAGGTGGGCGTACATCGCCATGCTGCCATCGCTATGCAGGATGCGAATGAAGTTGGCGCGTCCGGCATCGCGTTCACGATCCAGGCCATTGCCGCGGAAACCGTCCTGTACCTGCATCACCGTGCCCTCGCGGGCGGCCAGGACCTGCGTTGCTTCGGGCAGGGCAAAGTCGATGGCGTCGCGGTTCTCCTCGTCATCGTGGCTGAACCGGCCCTGCGGCGCCTGGTCCACACGCAGCTGGACAGCTGCGAACGGCAGGCGATAGGCGACGTCTTCGGCGCGCGCGGCCGGATTGCCCGGCACCGACTGCAGGCGAAGGTCCAGTGCCTTGCCGTTGGAAGGGGAGGGCAGGTGGCCGACTACCAGGCTGCCGGTGGCCTGCACCAGCGACTGCAGCGGCAGGCCCTCCACCTGCGTGCCGGGGGCCGCGCGCAGCTCGATCTGCACCGGGCCGGACAGCGGATTGTCGATCCGGGCCTGCCACTGGTCGCCGATCGGCTGCAGCCGCAGGCGTGCCACCGGCGCCGCTTGCGGCGCGGCGTCGGCACTGCGCGCGGCTGCAGTCTGCGGCACCAGTCCCCAGCCCTGGCGCCAGTCGGCGGCGTTCGCGGAGGCGCTCGCCAACAGGGGCAGCAGCAGGCAGGACAGGGGCAAACGGCGCATCGATGGCTCCAGCGACATGGACCGCCGGGACTCTACGCAAGCTGTAGGGAAGGGGGAAGGGCGGCGGCCTCTCCGCTTATTCATCTCTTTATCCGCATGAAGGGATTGACATGCCCGGAAAGGACTGGCATCGTGGCTCCACCATCGAGACCGGCAGAGGGACAGGCCCTTTGAAGCCGGGGCAGCCCGCAGACGCGAAAGCGCCTGCGTAGGTGCCAAATCCTGCGGGGACCGTGGCGTCCACCGAAAGATGGTTCGAACCTGCACACCACGTGCATTTCGAACGCGAGCCCCGCGAAGGCTCGATGGCCGATTTCCCTACCGGAACCCGCCATGAGCTTCGCCACCAGCACCGTGCTTCGCCCCGAACCCTTTGTCCCCGTCAGCGTGCCGGTCGATGACCGCGTGCACGCCGAGCGCGGCGAGTTCGCCGCAGTGCTGTCGATGCGTCATGCCGGCCCTTGCCCGGTGCGCCTGCGCTACGAGTGGGTCGGTCCGGTCAACGCACCGGTGGTGGTGCTGGCCGGCGGCATTTCCGCGCACCGCCATGTGGCCTCCAATGCGCAGTTCAGCGAAAAGGGCTGGGCCGAAGGCCTGGTTGCCAGTGGTCGCGCACTGGATCCGCAGCAGCTGCGTGTGCTCGCGTTCGATTTCATCGGCGCCGACGGTGCGTTGGATGTGCCGATCGATACCGCCGACCAGGCCGATGCGCTGGCATTGCTGCTGGATCACCTCGGCATCCGCACGTTGAAGGCGTTCGTCGGCTATTCCTACGGCGCGCTGGTCGGCCAGCAGTTCGCGATCCGCCACCGCGCACGGGTACGCCAGCTGGTGCTGGTCAGCGGCGCGCACCGCCCGCATCCGTATGCCGCCGCCTGGCGTGCGCTGCAGCGTCGTGCCGTGGCGCTAGGCCAGCTGCAGTGTGGCGAAGACCACGGTCTGGCGCTGGCCCGCCAGTTCGCGATGCTCAGCTATCGCACGCCGGAAGAATTCGGCGAGCGCTTCGACGCAGCACCGGAAGTAGTCAATGGCCGCGTCCGAGTCGCCGCCGAAGATTATCTCGACGCCGCAGGCGCGCAGTACGTCGCGCGCACGCCGGTCAATGCCTACCTGCGCCTGTCCGAGTCGATCGACCTGCACCGCGTGGACCCGAGCGCGATCCTGCCGCCGACCGTGGTGGTTGCCGTTGAAGGCGACCGCCTGGTACCGCTTGCCGACCTGGTCGGGCTGGTCGAGGGACTGGGCCCGCGCGGCAGCCTGCGCGTGCTGCGCTCGCCCTATGGCCACGACGCCTTCCTGAAAGAAACCGATCGCATCGACGCGATCCTCGCCACCGCCTTCCGCACTTCTGGAGAGTCCGCATGAGCCTGCACGCCGCTGAACCGTCCTGTTGTCGCACCACCGCCGCCGTCCGCGCCGGCATCGATCGGGACACCGCCCATGGCGCGGTCACGCCGCCGATCGTGCTGTCGTCGAACTTCAGCTTTGAAGGCTTCGGCAACAAGCGCCAGTACGACTACACCCGCAGTGGCAATCCCACGCGCGACCTGCTGGGCGAAGCGCTGGCGGAACTGGAAGGCGGCGCCGGTGGCGTGGTCACGGCCACCGGCATGGGCGCGATCAACCTGGTGCTGAACGCATTGCTGCAGCCCGGCGACACCCTGGTGGTGCCACATGATGCGTACGGCGGCAGCTGGCGCCTGTTCAACGCGCTGGCGAAGAAGGGCCATTTCGAACTGGTCACCGCCGACCTGACCGACCCGCGCGCGCTGGCCCAGGCACTGGCCACGCAGCCGAAGCTGGTGCTGGTGGAAACGCCATCCAACCCGCTGCTGCGCATCACCGACCTGCGCTTCGTCATCGATGCCGCGCACAAGGCCGGTGCGCTGGTGGTGGTGGACAACACATTCCTGTCGCCGGCCTTGCAGCAGCCCCTGTCGTTCGGTGCGGACGTGGTGCTGCATTCCACCACCAAGTACATCAACGGTCACAGCGACGTGGTCGGTGGTGCGGTGATTGCCCGCGATCCCGCCGTGCACGAACAGCTGGTGTGGTGGGGCAATGCACTGGGCCTTACCGGTTCGCCATTCGATGCGTTCCTGACCCTGCGCGGCCTGCGCACGCTGGATGCACGCCTGCGCGCGCACCAGGAGAATACTGCCGCGATCGTGGCACTGCTTGATGCGCATCCGGCTGTTGCCAAGGTCTACTATCCGGGCCTGGCCGATCATCCCGGCCACGCCGTTGCCGCCCGGCAGCAGAGTGGTTTCGGCGCGATGCTGTCCTTCGAACTGGCCAGCTGTGCCGGCGATGATCCACATGCGGCTGTGCGCGCGTTTGTCGATGGCCTGCGTTACTTCACGCTGGCCGAGTCGCTGGGGGGCGTGGAGAGCCTGATCGCGCATCCGGCAACCATGACCCATGCGGCGATGACGGCCGAAGCGCGCGCTGCCGCGGGCATCAGCGAAGGCCTGCTGCGGCTGTCGGTCGGTATCGAAGGCGAACGCGACCTGCTGGCTGATCTGGACGCCGCACTGGCACGCGCCGAAGCGGTGATCGACGCGGTGGCACGCGGCAAACAGGTAGCAGACGCATGAGCGCTTTGCCTGTCGAGATTCCGCTGCTGGGGACCGGCCGCCTGGCGCTGCTCGGAACCGGCACCGTCGGTTCGGCCTTCGTACAGCGCTACCAGGCGCTGCAGGCACGTGGGCTGGAGTTGCCCAGCGTGCAGTGGCTGGCCAATTCGCGCACGGCGCTGGCGATCGACCGTGATCTGGCGTTGCCGCTGGAACTGGCACGCCGTGCGCCACGTGATGGTCAGAGTTCGCCGCCGTGGGCCAGCGCCGAAGGGCTGGAGCGTGGTGACGTAGTGGTCGATGCCACCGCCAGCGAAGACGTAGCGGCGCGCCATGTGCAGTGGTTGGCGCGCGGCGTGCACGTGGTGACCGCCAACAAGCTCGGCCGTGGCGCGCAGCTGTCGCGTGCGCAGGCCATCGCCGACCGTTGCGCCGACAGCGGTGCGCGCTACGGCGACAGTGCCACCGTCGGCGCCGGCCTGCCGTTGCTCAGCAGCCTGCGTGCGCTGGTTGCCGGTGGCGACCACATCCATGCCATCGAAGGCGTACTTTCCGGCTCGCTGGCGTGGCTGTTCAATCGGTATGACGGCCAGTCACCGTTCTCGGCAGCGGTGCGTGAAGCGCTGGCGGCCGGCTACACCGAGCCGGACCCGCGACTGGATCTTTCCGGCGAGGATGTGCGCCGCAAGTTGTTGATCCTCGCGCGCAGCAGCGGCTTGGCGCTGGATGCTTCGCAGGTGCAGGTCTATTCACTGGTGCCGGATACGCTGGCAGCGTTGCCGCTGGACGATGCAGTGAACGCGCTGGAGCAGCTGGATGCACCGCTGCAGGCACGTTGGCAGCAGGCGCGCGCGAACGGTCGGGTGCTGCGTTTTGTCGGACGTGTGGATGGTGAGGGTGCGCAGGTAGGCCTGCGCGAACTGGCTGCCGACCACCCGCTGGCACAGGGTGCGGGTACCGACAACCGCGTGGCCATCCACAGCGATCGCTACCGCGCGCAACCGCTGTTGATCCAGGGGCCGGGTGCGGGTGCGGAAGTGACCGCAGCGGCGCTGCTGGATGACGTGCTGCGGATCGTGGGTTGACCCCAGCTGCCGCTGCGCTCGCCGGGCATGGCCCGGCGTTACCCACACCGATCTTCGTAGCGCCGGGGGATGCCCGGCGGCTATGGAAATTCACCGCGCCTTGAGTGCCTTCAACAATGCCGCATTGAACTGCTTCGGGTCCTGCACCTGCGGCGAATGGCCCAGTGCCGCGAACTCGATCAGGGTCGAGCCGGGTATCGCCGCCGCTGCCGCCTTGCCCAGTGCCGGGTAGTTGCCCAGCGTCGCCTTCAGTTCGGGTGATGCCTGGTCACGGCCGATCGCCGTGCGGTCCTTCTGGCCGATGAACAAGGTGGTCGGTACCTGCAGGTTCTTCAGTTCATGGACGACGGGTTGGTTGAACACCATGTCCGAGGTCAACGCCTGGCTCCAGGCGACCTGCTGCTTGCCCGGGCCTTCGTACATGCCCGACTGCATGCGCGCCCACGGTTCGTACGCCGGCTTCCACTTGCCGTCGTAGTACACGTCCAGCTGGTAGCGGCGGATGCTGTCATAGCTGATGTTCATTTCACCGGCATACCACGCGTCCACGCTGCGCCAGGGTACGCCCAGCGCCTTCCAGTCTTCCAGCCCGATCGGATTGACCAGCGACAGACTGCGCAGCTCCTGTGGATACATCAGCGCATAGCGGATGGCCAGCATGCCGCCCATCGAATGACCGACCACATGCACCGGCACGTCACCCAACTGCAGCTGCTGCAGCAGCGCATGGGTATTGTCGGCCAGCTGCCCGAAGGAATACTGGTAGCGCTCGGGTTTGCTCGATTTGCAGAACCCCACCTGGTCCGGTGCGATCACCCGGTAGCCTGCGGCCACCAGCGGCTTGATCGTCTCCTTCCAGGTCGCTGCGCAGAAGTTCTTGCCATGCAGCAGCACCACCACGCCGATCGGCGTCTTCTTCGGCGCGACATCCAGATAGGCCATTTCCAACGGCTGGCGCTGCGATTCCAGCGCAAAGGTCTTCACCGGATAGCCGTAATCGAACCCCTCCAGCCGCGGCCCGTAGGCCGGTGCAGCGAGAGCGGACAACGGAACGCAGGCAAGCAGGGCAGCAGCGATCACACGCATGGGACATTCCGGAGCAGGGGATGCCCGAGCCTAACCGGAAAGCGGGGACGGTGTTGTCCGCTGTAGAGCCGAGGCCATGCTCGGCTCCCTCATCAGCCGAGCATGGGCTCGGCTCTACAACTCAGCACTCGATGACGTTCACCGCCAGCCCGCCGCGGCTGGTTTCCTTGTACTTGTCCTGCATGTCACGGCCGGTATCGCGCATGGTCTTGATGACCTTGTCCAGCGACACCTTGTGCTTGCCGTCGCCGCGCATCGCCATGCGCGAGGCATTGATCGCCTTCACCGCACCCATCGCGTTGCGCTCGATGCACGGAATCTGCACCAGGCCACCGATCGGATCGCAGGTCAGGCCGAGGTTGTGCTCCATGCCGATTTCCGCCGCGTTCTCGATCTGGCTCGGGTTGCCGCCGAGCGCCGCGACCAGGCCACCGGCGGCCATCGAACACGCAACGCCGACCTCACCCTGGCAGCCCACTTCGGCGCCGGAGATCGAGGCGTTTTCCTTGTACAGGATGCCGATCGCCGCCGAGGTCAGCAGGAAGTCGAACACCCGCTGTTCGTTCGCGCCGGGGCAGAAGCGGTCGAAGTAGTGCAGCACCGCCGGCAGTACGCCCGCCGCGCCGTTGGTGGGTGCGGTGACCACGCGGCCACCGGCGGCGTTTTCTTCATTCACGGCCAGCGCATACAGATTGACCCAGTCCAGCGTGGTCAGCGGGTCGCGCATCGCCGCTTCCGGCTTCGACGACAGTTCGCGGTACAGCGCGGGTGCGCGGCGGCCCACTTTCAGGCCACCGGGCAGCACGCCTTCCTCACGGATGCCACGCGCCACGCAGGCCTGCATCGCGCTCCAGATCTCGCGCAGGTTGTCGCGGATCTCGTCTTCCGTGCGCCAGCACTTCTCGTTCTCGAACATCAACTGGGCGATGCTCAGGCCACTGCGTGCGGTCTGCGCCAACAGCTCGTCGCCGCTCTTGAATGGGTAGGGCAACGGCGTTTCGTCAGGCACGATGCGATCATCGGCCGCGTCGTCCTGGTTGACCACGAAGCCGCCGCCGACCGAGTAGTAATCGCGGGTGGCCAGCACTTCGTCATCGGCGTTGTACGCGGTGAAGCGCATGCCATTGGTGTGGTAGGGCAGCTTCTGCCGCTTGTTCAGGCCGAGGTCGCGCTTTTCGTCGAAGGCGATCTCGTGCTGGCCCATCAGCATGATCCGCTTGCTGCTGCGGATGCGCTCCAGCGTGGACGGAATGATGTCCGGGTCGATCAGGTTCGGACGCTGCCCTTCCAAGCCCAGCAGGATCGCCTTGTCGGTGCCGTGGCCGCGGCCGGTCAGCGCCAGCGAGCCGTACACGTCGGCACGGATGCGTGCGACCTCCCCCAGCTTGCCAGGGTCGAGCAGCCAGCGATGGATGAAGCGCTCGGCGGCCCTCATCGGCCCGACGGTGTGCGAGGAGCTCGGGCCAATGCCGATCTTGAAAACGTCGAACGTGCTGACAGCCATGGTTGCCGTACTGCGGGTACCGGGAGAGACCGCTATTCTAGCGGTTCACGCCGCACTTCCATGACTGCGGCGCAGCATTTCCGCCAAGGGAGCAAACCCCGGTGTTGACCCTGTTCCAGCGTGACGACTGCCATCTGTGTGACATGGCCCTGGCCGAACTGGCCAAGGCGCGGTCGCCCGAGTTCGAATCGGTGTTCCTGGATGACCAGCCGGCGCTGGAGACGCGCTATGGGGCGCGGGTGCCGGTGCTGCGCGATGAGTCTTGCGGGCGGGAGCTGGACTGGCCGTTCGATGCGGCTGCGGTGCAGGCCTGGTTGGCCGCGGGCAGGTAGCGCCGGGCCATGCCCGGCGAGCGCGTAGCGCGGCCATCGGGGGGAAGCCGCCGGGCATGGCCCGGCGCTACCGCGGACGCCAGGGCGTCTTATTTCGCGTCGAACTTCACGATCGTGCTGATCGCGGTTTCGTCCGGGATGGTCTTGGTATCGGCCCAGTCGCCACCGCCGACACCGAAGTCCAGTCGCTTGACCGTGGCCTTGCCGGTCAGCACCGGCTGTGCGCCGGGTTTCCAGGTGAAGGTGAAGGTGACCGGCTTGCTGACGCCGCGCAGTTCCAGCGTGCCATCGGCGGCGAACTGGTCGTTGCCAAGCGCGCGGAAGCCCTTGGCGGTATAGCGCGCGGTAGCGAACTTGCCGACGTTGAAGAAGTCCGCGCCCTGCAGGGTGGAGTCGCGGTCGCTGTTGCCGCTCTTGGCGCCGGCCAGCGGAATCACCACGTCCAGCGAACCAGCAGCCGGGTTGGCCGGGTCGAAGCTGAGCTTGGTGGCAAAACCCGGGAAGCTGCCGGTGAACACTTCACCGTCGTACTTGGTGGCAAAGGCCAGGAACGAACCGGCGCCAGGGGCCTGCGCGTAATCGGCGGCGAGCACCGGTGCGGTGGCCAGCAGGCCGGCAAGGGCGGCGGCCACGGCGGCCGGGGTGGTCAGTTTCAGGTTCATCGGTCAGTCCTTCTGGGGAGAGGCGAGCCAGCCGCGCGGCAACATCCGGGACAGGGTGGCATCGCGCTGGAACAGGTGGTGGTAGAAGGCAGCACCGGCATGGGCCAGTACCACCGCGATCAACAGCCAGAAGCCGTATTCGTGCAGGGCATGGGAAACCGCCACGACCTGCGGGTCCGGTCCGCTCAGCTTGGGCACTTCGACCAGACCGAACCAGCGGAACGGGCGCAGGCCGCTGGCCGAGTCGTACATCCAGCCCGACAACGGGATGGCGAACATCAGCACATACAGCAGCACATGGGTGGCGCTGGCGATGCGCTCCTGCCAGCTCGGCACGCCCGGTACCGGCTTGGGGGCACCGGCATACAGGCGCCAGCCCAGGCGCAGCACCACCAGTGCCAGCACGGTGATGCCGATCGACTTGTGCGCGGTATAGACCCAGAAGTACTTGGGCGTCTTCGGCAGCTCGCCCATGGTCAGGCCGACGATGCCCAGGGCGAGAATCAGCAATGCGATCAGCCAGTGCAGGGTCTGGCTGACACTCCCCCAGGCGGCGGGGGTGTTCTTGGCGGTCATGAAGGGTCCTTGGTGGCCGTCTGGCTGTCGGAGTGGGGTTGGGGCGCGGGAGTTCCCGGAGAGTCGCTGCGGTCGAGCGTGGCTTCAGCCTCGATCCGCACCTGTACCGCATCGCCGATCACGCCCGGCCAGGCGGTGATGCCGAAGGCGCGGCGGCTCAGTGTCGTGGTGGCGGAGAACCCTGCAGTACGCCGGAACGGCGGCAGCGGATAGCGTTTGACCTGGTTCAAGGTCACCTCCAGCGTGACTTCCTGGCTGACCCCGCGCAGGGTCAATGTCCCGGTCACGTGGGCACGCTTCGCGTCGATCGGTTCGACGTGGTGGGAGACGAAGCGGGCAATGGGAAAGCGTTCACCATCGAGCAGGCTGCGCGCCAGCGTGGCTTGGTTCCACTTGGCATCGCCAAGGTCCAGTCGCGCCACCGGAATCTCGACGTCCAGTGTCGCATCGCGCCAGTTGTCGCTATCGAACTGCAACTGGCCCTGGCTTCCGGAGATCGTACCCAGCGCCTGCGAGTAACCGGCATGGTCGATCGCGAACAACACCCGGGTGTGCACCGGATCGATGCGGTAGGCATCGTTGCCTGCCCAGGCGGGGGCGACGGCAAGCAGCATCGGCAGCAGGGCCAGGCAGTGGCGCATCGGCGGTGGACTCCGGGAAAAAGACCGTCCGATCATACCCATAGCCCTTGCGCAACGCTGTGTGCACGGCTGCAACAGTTCGTGGTGCCGATGTGGCCGGAAACAGGCTGTTGCAGCGATGGCTGCAGCCCTGTGTGACAATCGGCACAGGACAGGGGGTTCAGGATGACGAGCGGCTGGCGCCGGTGGTGCCAAGGCATTGCAGGAGCAGGTCTGGTGCTGTTGGCGCTTTCCGCTGCAGCCGCGACCTTGGACATGGCCGGTGAAACACCGCGCCTGCGCCGTTTCGGCGCGGCCGAGGGGCTGCCCTCGCGCATGGTGGTCGCGCTGGCCGAAGACCGCCAGGGCCGCGTGTGGGCTGCCACCGATGGCGGTCTGGCCCGCTATGACGGCGGTGAACTGCGGGTGTGGCAGCACGACCCTGCACGGCCGGACTCGCTGCCCGGCAACGAGATCGAAACCCTGCTGGTCGACCCGCTCGATCGGGTATGGGTCGGCATCAACGGCAAGGGGCTGGCCCGCCTGGATGCCGATCGCGAGCGCTTCAAGACCTTCGATTCCGTCACTGACGGGTGCCAGGGGCAGTTCTGGACCTTGGCCTACGCCGAGGACGCTCTGTGGATCGGCAGCAGCAGCCACGGGGTCTGCCGCTTCGGCGAAGATGGCTCATTGCGACATTTCCAGCATGATCCGGCGCAGCCCGGTGGGCTGCCCAGCGACACCGTCTTCAGCAGTCTGGTTGATGCGCAGGGACGGCTGTGGGTGGGAACCGAAGCCGGCGTGGCGCGCTGGAATGGCCAGGCCTTTGAAGTTGTGGCGCCGAGCGAACTGGCGGCGGTCAGTGTGCTGCGGTTGAGCCGCGATGCCGATGGCGCAATCTGGGTCGGCACACAGAACGACGGCCTGTATCGCATCGATGCGCAGGATCGGGTGACGCGCCCGGCCTGGGCCGACAGCGCCGGCCTGCGCTCGGCCTTGGTGCTGCCCGACAGCCGCGGAGGCTACTGGGCGGGAACCTCCGATGGCCTGCTGCGCGGTGACGGCCAGGTGCTGCGCAAACTGGAGGGCGACCGTGGCAGTGGCTTCCTGACCGGCCATAGTGGCGTGCTCGACCTGCTGCAGGATCATGAGGGAGGGCTGTGGGTCGCGTTGTTGACCCAGGGCCTGGCCTACCTGCCGCCAGACTGGCGGCGTTTTTCGACCTGGTACCAGGTTGATGGCAAGCCGCTGGACAGCCAGTACCTGCTGAGTGCCGCCAGCGATGGTCGCAGCTACTACGTCGGTTCTGCGCACGGTGTCTACCAGATCGATGCGCAGGGGACATTGAGCCTGCTGGCCAGCGACCGCGAGCTGGGCGGCGGTGCGGTGTGGTCGGTGCTGCCACGTCCCGATGGACGGCTGTGGCTGGGCCGCGCGGGACGCATCAGCGTCTATGACCCGGCCACCCGTGCGCTGCGCGACTGGCGCATCGGCGGCGGCTCCGACCTGCGACAGCGGATCGATCTGATGCGGCAGGCGCCTGATGGCACGGTCTGGGTGTCGGTGATGAATCTGGGCCTGCAGCAGCGCAGTGCCGAGGGCCGCCTGTTGCGCAGTTTCGATGGCGCCATGCTGCGTGGTGATACCGATGCACCGGTCGAACAGATCCGCTTCGATGCCACCGGGCGGGCCTGGGTGATGGGGGAAACGGGGATCATGCGCGAGCAGGGTGACCGCTTCGAAGCGGTGCCGGGCGTTTCCCGGGGGCCGATCTATGACCTGGTATGGATCGATCCCCGGCAGATGTGGATCGCACGCCAGGGCGCATTTGAACGCTACCAGTGGGACGGCCTGAGCCTGCGCCTGATCCAGCGCGTCGATGCCAGCGCCGGCGTGCCGCCGGTCAGCATGGGGGGGCTGGCCCTGGCCGCAAACGGACAGTTGTGGGCGACGACTCCGCGTGGCCTGCTGCGCTGGGATCCGAAACAGCGTCGTCTGCAGATCTTCAACGAGCGCGACGGCCTGCTCGATGCCGAGTTCACCGGACGCCCACCGGCGATCGATGCCGATGGGCGGGTGCTGGCCGTTACCCAGACCGGCATGGTGGGTTTCGATCCGAATGCTGCGGATGTCGAACTGCCACCGTCGCAGCTGGTGATCGCGCAGGTGCGCGTACGTCGTGATGATGCGCGCGGCTGGCAGCCCTTGCCGACCTCCGGCCTGCTGTTGCTGGGACCCGATGACCGTGACCTGCAGATCGATGCGCGGCTGCTTTCCTACGCCAACCCGCAGGGCAACCGTTACCGGTTCCGCGTGGATGGCTACGACCAGAACTGGGTGGAACAGGGCGGGGATGGCCAGCGTACGTTGTCGCGGCTGCCGCCCGGGGCGTATTCGATCGAGGTGCAGGCCGCATCGGCCAGTGGCCCGTGGACACCCTCGCAGCAGTTGCACATCAAGGTATTGCCGCCCTGGTGGCGCAGCGGCATGGCGATTTTCGGCTATGTGATGCTGGGCTCGCTGTTGCTGTTGGCACTGCTGTGGTCGATCCGCAGGCGGCTGCGGCGGCGCCAGCAGTGGCAGCTGACGGTGCACAAGCAGCAGATCGCCGAGCAGGCATCGCAGGCCAAGAGCCGCTTCCTGGCGACGCTGGGCCACGAAGTGCGCACGCCGATGACCGGCGTACTGGGCATGAGTGAACTGCTGCTGGCCACCGAGCTGGACCCGGTACAGCGCAGCTATGCTGGCTCGATCCAGCAGGCCGGCAGCCATCTGCTGCGGCTGGTCAATGATGCGTTGGACCTGGCACGGATCGAGGCCGGCCGGCTTGAACTGGATATCCGGCCGTTCGATCTGGGCGGACTGCTGGACCAGGTGCAGGCGCTGATGCAGCCGATGGCACAACAGCGCAGGCTGGCGTTCCAGCGCGGGGATGCATTGCCCGGCCCGATCAGCGTCAGTGGCGATGAGATGCGTGTCCGCCAGATCCTGCTGAACCTGCTGGGCAACGCGATCAAGTTCACCGAGCGCGGCCATGTCGGTCTGGCGGCGCGGCTGGACGATGATGGCGGCGCGGTGACCTTCGAGGTCAGCGACAGCGGGCCGGGCATCAATGCCGAGCAGCAGCAGCGCCTGTTCCACCGCTTCGAACAGGCCGATGGCCCGCGCACCGCGTCGCGCTATGGCGGCAGCGGGCTGGGCCTGGCGATCTGCCAGGAGCTGGCCGTGGCGATGGGCGGCCGCATCGATGTCGACAGCCAGCCGGGGCGTGGCGCACGTTTCGCCGTGCGGCTGCCGCTGCCCTGGAGCCGGCAGCAGGCCTCCAGCCCTGGCGAGGCCCCGTCGCCGACGCTGCCTGCGCTGCGCATCCTGCTGGTCGAGGATGATGCGACCGTTGCCGAGGTCATTGCCGGACTGCTGCGCGGGCGCGGCCATGAGGTGGTGCATGTGCTGCATGGCCTGGGCGCACTGTCGGAGATATCCACGGAGGGGTTTGATGTCGGCCTGCTCGATCTGGACCTGCCGGCACTCGACGGCACCGCGATCGCCCGCCAGCTGCGCGCGATGGGCTACGAGTTGCCGTTGGTGGCAGTTACCGCGCGCTCGGATGCCTATGCCGAGGCCCAGGTGCTTGCGGCCGGATTCGATGGTTTCCTGCGCAAGCCGGTGACCGGCGACCTGCTGGTGGCGGCGATTGCCCAGGCGCGTAGCAAGCGCCAGATCATCAGCTGAGTACGACAACTTGCGGCGTGAATCGCGCAACTTTCGGTTTACCATGCCGACGCCCACGGCGTGGGCATCATCAACAGCAGCGTGAGGAGGCCATCGGTGGTGTATCTGCGGGCAGTGACGCTGCTGATGCTGCTGCTGTGCTGCCTGGCCCCGGCTGCCGCGCAGCCGGTGCCACCTTCGCCGCGGCAGGTCACCGTGTTCGATGGGCTGCCATCCAACACTGTCAACCGCATGGCCGAAGACCGCTACGGCTACCTGTGGATTGCCACCAACGATGGCCTGGCCCGCTACGACGGGCGCAACTACCGCATCTGGCGTTCCGAGGACGGCCTGCGCGACAACCGCATCTGGAGCGTGCTGGTCGATGCCCGGAACGAGTTGTGGATAGGCACTGAAAATGCCGGTCTGGTGCGGATGTCGGCCGATCGCCGGCAGCTGCGCTTCTACGACCGCAGCAGCCAGCCACTGATGGGCAGCAATACGGTCTGGAGCCTGGCTGCGACGCCGGATGGCGCGATCTGGTTCGGCACCCACGAGGGCGGCCTGTACCGGCTGGACAGCAATGACCGCCTGCAGCGGTTCCTGCCCGAAGCCAACAACCCGCGCAGTCTGCCGGCCGCCTCGGTACCGTACCTGGCCACGCTTGCCGACGGCAGCCTGTGGGTCGGTACCAAGCATGGCGTGGCGCGCTGGACCGGCACCGATTTCGAACGTATCGGCGGCGACCTGGTGCCCAGCCTGCTGATCAATGGGCTGACCGCCGAGCCCGACGGCAGCCTCTGGATCAGCACGATGGCCGGGGCCACCGTGCGCCGCCCGGATGGCCGTTTCGAATCCGTGCCCTGGACATTGCCGGCCGGCGACCAGGTGCTGGGCATGATGCTGCGCGACGAGCAGGGCGGGCACTGGCTGGATACCCGCAGTGGCCTGGGCCGGGGCATCGATGGCCGTTACCAGACAGTGCCGCTGTACAGCGCCATCGCCCGTGGCCTGGTGCGGCCGAACTGGACCGGCGCCTATGAGGACCGCGAAGGTGGCATCTGGCTGGCCAGCACCAATGCCGGCCTGTGGCATCTACTGCCGCGCTGGTGGCAGTTCTCGGTGTTCTCGCGGCTGGAGGATGATCCGTCCTCGCTGCGCAATTCCTATGTGCTGGGCACCAGCCCCTCCAGCAATGGCGGCGTGTGGACCGTCGGCAGCCATGGCGCGCTGGACCGATTCAATCCACGCACGGGCGTGATCGAGCAGCACCGCACCTTCGTCAACGGCATGCACTGGCTGACCTCGGTGCGCGAAGACCGGCAGGGACGGGTGTGGGTGGGCTCGACCGACGCCTTGATGCGCTACGACCCGCGCCGGGGCGAACTGCGGCGTTGGGGGCGTGACTCCGGCGCGGATGCGACCATGGAAGGCAATATCGAGGCGATGATGACCTGCGATGGCGACAGCCTGTGGTTGATGCTGTCGGCGGGCCTGCAGCAGCGCGACCTGGACGGGCACGTGCGCCGGCAGCTGGAAAACGGCCAGGACGGTCTGCAGGCCGGTCAGCTCAATCTGGACGTGGAGTGCGGCCCGCAGGACCGCATCTGGCTGGCCAGCAGCCGCGGCCTGCTGCAATGGCAACCGGATGCGCAGCGCTTCCAGCCGGTGCCCGGTGCGCCGGCCACGGCGGTGTATGCCCTGCACGTCGGCAAGGACGGCCAGGTCTTGTTGTCCGAAGATGGTCGCCTGTCGCGCTACCTCTGGAGCCAGGGCAGGCTGGAACGGCAGGCGGTGGTGGGCGCGGAGCAGGGCTATCCGGCGATTTCCGCCACCGGTCTGGTGGTCGACGCACAGGGCGTGGCGTGGGCGACCAGTGCCCGTGGCCTGGTGCGCGTCAGTGCGGATGGCGAGAGCGTACGCCTGTACGGGGTGCACGATGGGCTTCCCAGCCAGGAGTTCCGCGAACACACCCTGATCGCCTCCGCCGCTGGGCGCATGGTGGCCGGTACCCCCGCTGGCGTGGTGGTATTCGATCCCGAGCAGGTGCGGCCTTCCACCCGGCGCGCGCCGCTGGTGATCGAGCGGGTGGAGGTGCGCCGCAACGAACAGCTGCTGGACCTGACCCATGACACGCCGCTGCAGATCGCCGATGGCGACCGCGACCTGCGTATCGTCGCGCGCCTGTTGTCGTTCGCCGATTCGGCCTCCAACACTTACCGCTACCGGTTGGCCGGCTACGACCCGGATTGGGTCGAGGTGGGCCCGGCAGGCGAGCGCCTGTTCTCGCGCCTGCCACCCGGCGCCTACCGGCTGGAAGTGCAGGCGCGCTCGGCCGACCACGTGTGGTCGCGGGTGCAGACCCTGGAATTCCACGTACAGCCGCCTTGGTGGCGCAGTTTGTCCGGGCTGCTGGTGCTGGCCTCGATCGCGCTGCTGCTGACCAGCTGGTTCGCCTGGTTGTACCGGCGCCGGCTGCAGCGCCAGCACGCCTACCAGCTCGCTCTGCACAAGCAGGATCTGGCCGAACATGCATCGGCGGCCAAGACGCGGTTCCTCGCCAATCTCGGCCATGAAATCCGCACGCCGATGACCGGCGTGCTGGGCATGAGTGAACTGCTGCTGGCCTCGCCGCTGGATCCGCAGCAGCGCGGCTACACCCAGTCGATCCGGCATGCCGGTGAGCACCTGCTGCATCTGGTCAACGATGCGCTGGACCTGGCGCGGATCGAATCGGGGCGCCTGGAACTGCAATCCAATGCGTTCAGTCTCAATCGCCTGCTGCAGGATCTGGCCGCACTGATGGGGCCGTTGGCTGCGCAGAAGGGCCTGCGCTTCATCCTCGACAACCAGTTGCCTGCCGGGCTGCAGGCGACGGGTGATGCGATGCGGGTGCGGCAGATTCTGCTCAACCTGCTGTCCAACGCGGTCAAGTTCACCAGCCGCGGCAGCATCACGTTGCACGCGCGCTGCGAAGAGGGCAGCCGTGGGCTGTACTTCGAGGTGCGCGATACCGGCCCCGGCATCAGCCAGGAACAGCAGCAGCGCTTGTTCCGGCGCTTCGAGCAGGCCGACGGCGCGCGCACTGCCGCGCAGTACGGCGGCAGCGGCCTGGGGCTGGCGATCTGCCGCGAACTGGCGCTGGCGATGCAGGGACGGATCCGGGTGGAAAGCCAGCTGGGCAATGGCACCTGCTTCGGTGTCAGCCTGCCACTGCCGCTGCAACAGGGTGCGGCCAGCGACGGAGGTGCCGACAGCGATGCTGCCGCCGCTGTGGACAACATGCCTTCGCTGCGGGTGTTGCTGGTGGAGGACGATGCGACCGTGGCCGACGTGGTGTGTGGCCTGCTCACCAGCCGCGGCCATGAGGTGATCCACGCTGCCCATGCGCTGGCCGCACTGCGTGAAATCAGCGCGGGTGATTTCGACGTCGGTCTGCTCGATCTGGATCTGCCGGGCCTGAGCGGTTTCGAACTGGCCCAGCACCTGCGCAACCAGGGGTACACGCTGCCGCTGCTGGCGGTGACGGCGCGCACCGATCCGGATCTGCAGCAGCAGGTGGAAGCGGCCGGCATCGGTGGTTTCCTGCGCAAGCCGGTGACCGGTGAGCTGCTGGTGGAAGCGATCGCCCGCGTGCTGGGGCGATAGGGGTTCGGCAGGGCTGCGCCCTGCACCTGCAGAGGCCAGAGCAACGGCAACGGCCGAAGCAACAGCAACAGCTGGCTATCCGTGGGATGGCGGGGTGGGTCCGGTTGCGGGGGACGCTGCAAGTACGTCCATGTAAGCTCGGTCGCGCCATCCATGGCGCTCACGCCCCCGCAACCGGACCCACCCCGCCTTCGACAGATTTCCGCGATCTGTCGGAATGGCGTTCTGTGTTGGCTCTTGGGGTCAGATCCGTTTTCCGATGGAAAACGGATCTGACCCCAGAATTATTTCGATATCTGACAGAGATTCATCCACGCATGGCGTGAATCCATCAGCCACCAGAAATCCATCGAAGGTGGGGCGGTGTCGGATTGCGGGGTGTCAGCCGCATGGATGCGGCTGCCAAGCCTACAGGGACGTACTTGCGGCGTCCCCGCACTCCGACACCGCCCCACCATCCCACGGATAGCCCGCTGTTGCCGTTGCTGTTGCTTGCGCAGTGGCCTCTGCAGGTGCAGGGCGCAGCCCTGCCGAACCCACTACTCCGCTACGTGCTCGACCTCGCGCGGCTCCGGCTTGGTGTCGGGCAGCTGCCAGAAGATCAGCGTCGAGGTCAGGGTGATCGCGCCGACGCACAGGAACGTGGCGTGCAGCGCCGCCGTCGCGCCGTGGCCTTCCAGCTGCGTACCGAATGCGGCCAGCAGGCTGCCTGCAGCAGCCGCACCGAAGCCGGCGGCGAGCATCATCACCATCGACAGCAGGCTGTTGCCGGAACTGGCGAACTCGCGATCCAGGTCGCGCAGGGTGACAGTGTTCATCACGGTGAACTGCAGCGAATTGACCGCGCCGAAGAAGGCCAACTGCAGCAGGCGCACGCTCAGGTGCTGGCCCGGCGTCATCAGGATGAAGCTGGCCATTGCCAGGCCGACCAGTACGGTGTTGGTCATCAGTACCCGACGATAGCCGTAGCGTTCGACCAGCTTCACCGCCAGCTTCTTCGACACCATGCCCGCGGCCGCCACCGGCACCATCATCAGGCCGGCGTTCATCGGCCCGAGGCCAAGGCCGACCTGCAGCAGCAGCGGAATCAGCATCGGCATGGCACTGCTGCCGATGCGCGAGAACAGGTTGCCGAGAATGCCGATGCGATAGCTGGGCACGCGGAACAGCGCCAGCGAGAACAGCGGTGCCGTTGAATTGGCCGCATGCAGCCAGTAGCCGACCAGCGCAGCCAGGCCGGCTACGGTCATCAGCATCACCAGCGCGTGCGGCGTGCCGAGCCCGGAGATGCCATCCAGCGCCAGCGACAGCACCACCATCGCAAAGGCCAGCATGGCGTAGCCGCGCAGGTCGAAACGGGTGCGGTGGCTGGCGTAGTGGTCGGGCATGATCTTCATCGCAGCGATGAAGCCGATGACGCCGATCGGCAGGTTGATCAGGAACACCCAGTGCCACGATGCGATTTCGACCAGCCAGCCGCCCAGTGTCGGGCCGATCAGCGGACCCACCAGGGCCGGAATGGCGATGAAGCTCATCGCACGCAGGAAGTCCTCGCGCGGCACCGAGCGCATCACCGCCAGGCGCCCGACCGGCAGCAGCATCGCACCACCGATGCCCTGCAGCACGCGTGCGCCGACCAGCTGGTGCAGGTGCTGGGCCAAGGCGCAGGCCAGCGAGCCGAGAGTGAACAGGATGATCGCCACCAAGAAGGTGCGACGGGTGCCGTAGCGGTCGGCGATCCAGCCGGAGGCGGGGATGAAGGTGGCCACGGCCAGTGCGTAGCTGAAGACCACCGACTGCATCTGCAGGGGGCTTTCGCCGAGGCTGGCCGCCATCGCCGGCAACGCCGTGTTGACGATGGTCGAGTCCAGCATCTGCATGAAGATCGCCAAGGACACCAGCCACAGCAGGGGACGCTGGCGGGTGTAGGTCGATGGCGCTGTGGACATGGGGTGTGGCCGGTGCAACGTGGGGGCGCCATCATCGCGCACTGCGGGTCACGGCGCGATCAACATCGCGCCGCGACTGCATGCGGGATGCTCAGCGTTGGCTGTGTGCGTGCACCGCGTCGACCAGCACCTGTACATGGGCCGGGTCCATGTCCGGCGACATGCCGTGGCCGAGGTTGAACACATGGCCCTCGCGCGAACCACCGTTGCCGGCGGCATAGGTATCGAGCACGCGTGCGGCCGCGGCGGCGATCGCATCGGGCGAGGCGTACAGCGTGGTCGGGTCGAGGTTGCCCTGCAGGGCGACGCGGCCACCGGTGCGGCGCAGTGCTTCATCCAGGTCCAGCGTCCAGTCCAGGCCGAGCGCATCGGCGCCGGTCTGTGACAGCGCTTCCAGGTGCAGGCCGGTGCCCTTGCCGAACAGGATCAGCGGCGTGCGCTCGCTGCCTTCGCCGCGCTCCAGGCATTCGGCGATGCGCTGCAGATAGCGCAGCGAGAACTCGCGGTACATCGCCGGCGACAGCACGCCGCCCCAGGTGTCGAACACCTGCAGGGCCTGCGCACCGGCTGCGCGCTGCGCGCCGAGATAGGCGATCACCGCGTCGGTGGTCACTTCCAGCAGGCGGTGCAGGGCCTGCGGATGATTCAGCGCCATCGCCTTGATGCGCGCGAAATCCTTGCTGCCGCCGCCTTCGACCATGTAACAGGCCAGTGTCCACGGGCTGCCGGAAAAACCGATCAGCGGCACCTGGCCGTCCAGCTCGCGGCGGATCAGGCGCACCGCGTCCATCACGTAGCCCAGGTCCTGTTCCATGTCCGGCACCGCCAGCCTGGCAATGGCCGCTTCATCGCGCACCGGGTGGCGGAACTTCGGGCCTTCGCCTTCGACGAAGTACAGCTCCAGGCCCATTGCATCGGGAATGGTGAGGATGTCCGAGAACAGGATGGCCGCGTCCAGCGGGAAGCGGCGCAGCGGCTGCAGGGTGACTTCGCAGGCGATCTCCGGGTTCTTGGCCATGGCCAGGAAGCTGCCGGCCTTGGCCCGGGTGGCGCGATATTCCGGCAGGTAGCGGCCGGCCTGGCGCATCAGCCAGACGGGGGTGCAGTCCACCGGTTCGCGGCGCAGGGCGCGCAGCAGGCGATCGTTGCGGAGAGGGCTGGTCACAGTGGGCATTCCTTGGGCGAAAAGGGCAGCGGCGCAGTCAGTCGCCGTGCGAAAGAATCTGGAAGCCCCGATGCAGTTCTGCATCGCGGGCCTTCTCGTAGGCGTGGCGGGCTTCGTCGGCCTTGAGGTACAGCTCGCGCCGCAGCTGCGAACGGGCGCCGACGCGGCCGGATTCGCGCAGCAGCTCCCAGCCGCCGAACAGGTCCGGGACCAGGGTCAGGCGCAGGAAGCGCGGTGCCTGGGCACCGTCGGCGGGTTGTTGCAGGTGGACGTGCATGGCGTCGATTGTAGCGGGGGTGGTGTGACCCCTGCCGCAACGCGGTAGTGCCGGCCGCTGGCCGGCAACCTCATGAAACCTCCCCGGTTGCGCCGGGCCATGCCCGCCGAACGCGCAAGCGGTCAGCCTGCCCCCAGCACCTTTAGTACCGCCGCTTCATCCACGTCCGGCACCACTTCGGCACGGCCGATGCCACGCCACAGCACCAGGCGCAGGCGGCCGGCCACGTTCTTCTTGTCCAGGCGCATGCGGCCGAGCAGGGCCTGCGGGTCCAGCCCGGCGGGGATTGCCACCGGCAGGCCAAGCTGTTCAAGCAGCGCCTGCAGGCGCACCCGGTCGGCGTCGTCGGCCAGGCCCAGGTGGGTGGAGAGGCGGGCCGCCAGCACCATGCCCACCGCTACGGCCTCACCGTGGTTGAGCGCATCGCGCCCTGGTGCGGCGTAGCCCTGTTCGGTTTCGATGGCGTGGCCGAAGGTGTGACCGAGGTTGAGCAGGGCGCGCTCGCCCTTCTCGAAGGGATCGCGCTCGACGATCGCCGCCTTGTGCCGGCAGCTGCGGGCGATGGCCTCGGCGATCACGGCATCCTCGCCGGCCACCAGTGCGTCGGCATGCTGCTGCAGCCATTCGAAGAACAGCGCATCACCCAGCGCACCGTACTTGACCACTTCGGCCAGGCCGGCGCGCAGTTCACGCGGCGGCAGGGTGGCCAGCACGCGGGTATCGGCGATCACCGCACGCGGCGGATGGAACGCGCCGACCAGATTCTTGCCGGCCGGGATATCCACGGCGGTCTTGCCGCCCACCGAGGAGTCGACCATCGCCAGCAGCGTGGTCGGCAGCTGCACGCAGTCGACGCCGCGCATCCAGCAGGCCGCGGCAAAGCCGGCGAGATCACCGACCACACCGCCACCGAGGGCGAACACGCAGGCATCGCGGGTCGCGCCGAGCGCGGCCAGTGCCTCGATGACTGCACCGAACTCCGCCAGGGTCTTGGAGGCTTCGCCGGCAGCCAGTACATGCTCACCCACGATCAGCTCCGGTCGTGCGGCCAGCAGGGTCTGTTTGACGGCATCCAGATAGCGCGGCGCAACCTCGCTGTCGCTGACCAGCAGCACATGGCGGCCACGAACATGGCTGGCCAGCGCGGAACCTTCGGCCTGGGCGCCGGCGCCGATGGTGATGGAATAGGGGCGGTCGCCGCCAACGGCGACCTGCAGCAGGGCAGGGGAAGTCATGCAGTGGGGTCCTGTCGCTGCCAGTGCGTGGCCAGCTTGAGCACAAGCTGGGCGGTCGCATCGGCTGCGGTAAACGGGTCGGTATCAAGGGTGACATCGGCCAGCTCGCGATACAGCGGGTCGCGATGCGCGGCCAGGTCATGCAGTACCTGTTCCCGGTCCGGCCGCTGCAGCAGGGGGCGCGCCTTGTCGCGTGACAGGCGCTCCAGCTGGGCCGCGACGCTGACCCGCAGGTAGACGACAAAGCCACGCCGGGCGATCAGGGCGCGATTGTCGGGGTCGAGCACGGCACCACCGCCGGTGGACACCAGCTGGCCACGGCCGGCCAGCACCTGTGCCAGCGCCTGGCGCTCATGGGCGCGGAAGCCGGCCTCGCCGGAATGCTCGAAGATCGTGGGGATGCTGGCCCCGGCCGCGTCGACGATGGCCTGGTCGACGTCGACGAAGTCCAGCGTGAAGCGCTCGGCGAGGCGGCGGCCGATGCAGGTTTTACCGGCGCCCATGGGGCCGATCAGGATCAGGTTCGGAGCGGGATTCATGCCCTCTGATGCTAACACCTCCGTGCCTTGGCCTTTACGTTCTTCACGTCAGGGTGGAGGTTCCTGCGGGGTTTCCCGCGCCTGACGGAGTGTCTGCCATGTCGGTTGCCAAGGTCATCGAAATCAATGCGTCCTCGCCCAAGAGCGTGGAGGACGCGGTGCGCAGCGGATTGAAGAAGGTGTCCGGGACGGTCAAGGGCATCCAGGGCGCCTGGATCAATGAGACCAAGGTGGTCACCGACGGCAACGGTGAGATCACCGAATGGCGGGTGAACCTGCGGATCACCTTCCTGGTGGAGTGAACCTGCTCAGCGCAGCGCCTGTACCTGGCGCTGTGCGTCCAGCACCACCATCCGGTCGGCAATGGCCGGCAGCGCACGCAATGCCTGCCGGCTGACCCGCTCGTAGTACTGCACGAAGCGCTCCAGCTGCGGCCGGCTCATGCCGTGCCGGCCCGGCTGGGCCGCTTGCAGATTCTGCTCCTGCTGCCAGCGCCAACGCGGCACCACCGAGAAATCCGGGGGCTGCAGGAACCACAGGCGATCACAGCGCTGCCACAGCGCCGGATAGTCGCGGGCCAGCGCCTGGTTGCACCAGCGCCGCCAGCGGCCATCGGCATCGGCCTCGCGCTCGAGTGCGTTGAGGGGAGGGGCCAGTTCGGCCTCGTCCTGCGCGGGAGTGCCGAGGAACCAGCCCTCGAATACCAGCAGGTCCAGCGGCTTTTCGAGCTGCTGCCACTGCGCTTCGGGCAAGCGCTCGTCGGCCAGTTTGTCGAAGCGGGGCAGGGCCAGCGGCTGTCGTGCGGCCACTGCATCCAGTACCGCGTGCGCCAGTGGCAGGTCGTGGGTGCCTGGCGGGCCACGGGTGATCAACAACGGATGCACCTGCCGGGCCAGGCGCTGGCGCTGCGCACGGGTCAGGTAGACATCGTCGATGGAGAGCGTCGCAGCGTTCAGGCCACGGGCTTGGGCACGGGCGACCACCTGCGCGGCCAGCGTCGATTTGCCGCTCCCCTGCAGACCGCTGATCGCCAATACTGGAACGGCTGTACTGCTGCCCAGCGCGTCATCCAGCGCCTGCTCGACCACTGTCTCGGGGAATCCTTTCACCTGGGGCATGTACGCAGCAGCGACCATGCCGCCACAATAGCCCAAACCGTGTGAGAAGAATGCTGTCATGAGCGACCTGTACGCCGAAGCCCTGTCGACCTTTGCCGCCCTGTTCGAAGAAGCGAAACAGAGCCGCGAGGTGGAGCCCAATGCGATGACCGTAGCCACTGCCGATACACAGGGCCGGCCGTCGGCGCGCACCGTATTGCTGAAGGCGTTCGACGAGCGCGGCTTCGTGTTCTACACCCACCTGGACAGTCACAAGGGCCGCGAGCTGCAGGCCAATCCGAAGGCGGCGCTGCTGTTCCTGTGGCGCAGCCTGCGCGAGGCCGGCATCCAGGTGCGCATCGAGGGGCGCGTGGAGCAGGTGGCCGATGCCGAGGCAGATGCCTATTTCGCCAGCCGTCCGCGCATGAGCCAGATCGGTGCGTGGGCGTCGCTGCAGTCGAAGACCTTGAACACGCGCGAGGAGTTCGACGCGCGCGTGGCCGAGGTCGAGGCACGTTTCGACGGCAAGGACGTGCCGCGTCCGGACGGATGGAGTGGTCTGCGGGTGGTGCCTGACCGTATCGAATTCTGGTACGGCGCGCAGTTCCGCCTGCACGAGCGCTGGTGCTATGAAGCCGGTGCCGAAGGGCGCTGGAGCAAGCGTCTGCTGTACCCGTAAGGCGTAGTGATGATGCGCGTGTGGCCGATGAACTGCTGGTGTAGCGTCTCGCGATGCCAGTAGATCCACGCCATGCGTGGATGAGGTGCTTGACGGAAAAACGGTGCGAACCAAGGTTCGCACCCACCAGGCAATAGGCGGTTACAACCCTTCCGCGCGCAGCCACCGCCACAGCGTGGTGCGCGATACGCCCAGCGCCTGCGCCATGCCTTCGCGGTCATTACGGTGTTCCTGCAGCAGCGCCTCCAACTGCGCACGCGGCGGTCGCTTGCCGTTGCTTTCCACCGGTAGTGCCGCGATGCCTTCGTTCACCAGCTCCGGTGCCAGCTGCAGCAGTCGCGCGGCATCGATCAACCCTTCACCCGGCTGCCAGTGGATGCGCAGCCGATCGACCAGATTGCGCAGTTCGCGCACATTGCCTGGCCAATCGGCAGCGCCGAGCAGGGCCAGCGCTTCTGCATCCAGCGGTGCATCGATGCCGCGCAGTTCGCGGAAGAAGTGCGTGGTCAGCAGCGGGATATCGCTGCGACGCGCGCGCAGAGTGGGCAACGCGATGCGCAACGCGGCCAGCCGGTAATACAGATCGCGACGGAAGCTGCCAGCCGCCGCGCGCTGTTCCAGCGATTGCAGGGTGGCGGCTACCACGCGCAGGTCGACGGGCGTCGGTTCGGTTGCACCGACGCGCAGCACCTCACGTTCTTCCAGCACGCGCAGCAGGCGGGTCTGCAACGGCAGCGGCAGTTCACCGATCTCATCCAGGAACAACGTACCGCCATCGGCGGCCTCGACCAGGCCAACGCGACCACCACGCCGCGCACCGGTGAAGGCGCCATCGCTGTAGCCGAACAGCTCCGCCTCCAGCAGCGATTCGCTGATCGCGCCGCAGTTCAGTGCGACGAAGCGCCCCCGCCGGCCGCTGGCCGCATGCAGCTGCCGCGCTACCAGTTCCTTGCCGGTGCCGGTCTCGCCGGTGACCAGTACAGTGCTGTCGTGCGGGGCGTATAGCGCGATCTGTGCGCGCACATCGGCCATCGCGTTGCTGTCGCCGAGCAGCGCATGCGCATCGGCGCGCGGTGTGGCCCGTCGGCGCGTAGCCGGGCGCGCGTCCGCCGATCGTGCCAGGGTCTGGGTCAGTTCCAGCGCGTGCTCGAAGGCCTGCCGCACCGAATCGGCCGAGTACAGCAGCACGCCCGGCAGGCCTGCCTGCTCGGCATGGTCGATGGCCATGCCGGTGCCGACGATCACTTCGATGCCGTTGGCGCGCAGGTCGGCGATGCAATCGCGGGCGTCTTCGCGGGTGACGAAGCGGCGATGCTCGATGTCCAGGCCGAAGCTCTGCTGGAAACTGCTGAACACCGGCACGTCGCTGGCGTGGGTAACCAACCCGATGCGCGGGGCGATGCGGCGCGCCCGTGCCAGCGCTTCCATCAGATCGAAACCGTTGGCCTGGATCGGCACCAGCGGCAGGTCCAGGCGGCCGCGCAGCCAGGCCGCGTTGGAGCCGCCGGCGATCACCACATCACAGTGCTCGCGGCGCAGGCGCTGGCCGATCACGTCCACTGCTTCCTCGAAGCCAAGGTTGATCTGCTCGATGCGTGCGCGGCGGTCGAATTCGGGAATGACGTCGCCCAACAGGCCGGTCAGGCGCGAGACGCTGACGGTCCAGATCACCGGCCGGCCGGGGTCGGCTTCGGCGTGGCGCAGGGGCGAGCGGGGCAGGTACATGGTGCGGGGATCGGGTGTGGCGATGTTTCATGATACATCTGTTTCAATGTTTCATATGTTTCACCGGCGCTGGGCGGTCATGCCTGTGAAATCAATCGCTTGCAGGTTGGCATGGTGCTTGCGCTTACCTCCCTGTCCTTCAACCTGGATCGCCGCATGACCGCTTCCACCCACTTCTCCGCTGGTGCCCGCTTCCGCGAGGCGCTGGCTGCCGAATCGCCGCTACAGGTGATCGGCGCGATCAACGCCAACCATGCGCTGCTGGCCAAGCGCGCGGGTTTCCGTGCCATCTACCTGTCCGGCGGCGGCGTTGCTGCCGGCTCGCTGGGCCTGCCGGACCTGGGCATCAACACCCTGGAAGACGTGCTGGTGGACGTGCGCCGCATCACCGATGTCTGCGACCTGCCGCTGATGGTCGACATCGACACCGGCTTCGGCCCCAGCGCGTTCAACATCGCGCGCACCGTGAAGTCGCTGATCAAGGCTGGCGCGGCCGCCTGCCATATCGAAGACCAGGTCGGCGCCAAGCGCTGCGGTCATCGCCCGGGCAAGGAGATCGTCTCGCAGGGTGAAATGGTCGACCGCGTGAAGGCGGCTGCCGATGCCAAGACCGATCCGGACTTCTTCCTGATCGCACGCACCGATGCCATCCAGGTAGACGGTGTGGACAAGGCCATCGAGCGCGCCATCGCCTGTGTTGAAGCCGGTGCCGACGGCATCTTCGCTGAAGCCGCCTACGACCTGGAGACCTACCGCCGCTTCGTTGATGCGGTGAAGGTGCCGGTGCTGGCCAACATCACTGAATTCGGCGCGACCCCGCTGTTCAGCCGCGACGAGCTGGCCTCGGCCGGCGTGGCGATCCAGCTGTTCCCGCTGTCGGCGTTCCGCGCCGCCAACAAGGCGGCCGAGAACGTCTACCAGACGGTCCGCCGCGAAGGCCACCAGCGCAACCTGATCGACAGCATGCAGACCCGCGAGGAGCTGTATGACCGTATCGGCTACCACGCCTTCGAGCAGCAGCTCGATGCGCTGTTCGCCGCCAAGAAATAAGCAGTACCCTGCACCATCAAGTTTCGGAGGGAAACATGAACGATACGACCGCAACCCCGACCTTCAAGCCGAAGAAGTCCGTCGCCCTGTCCGGCACCGCCGCCGGCAACACCGCGCTGTGCAGCGTCGGCCGCAGTGGCAACGATCTGCATTACCGCGGCTACGACATCCTGGACCTGGCCAATACCAGCGAGTTCGAGGAAATCGCCTACCTTCTGGTGCACGGCAAGCTGCCGACCCGCGCCGAGCTGGTCTCGTACAAGGCCAAGCTGAAGTCGCTGCGTGGCATTCCGGCTGCGGTGAAGGCTGCGCTGGAAGAGCTGCCGCCGTCGGCGCACCCGATGGACGTGATGCGCACCGGCGTGTCCGTGCTCGGCTGCGTGTCGCCGGAGAAGGACGACCACAACCATCCGGGCGCACGTGACATCGCCGACAAGCTGATGGCCTGCCTGGGCTCGATGCTGCTGTACTGGTACCACTGGAGCCACAACGGTCGCGCGATCGACGTGGAAACCGACGATGACTCCATCGGTGGCCACTTCCTGCACCTGCTGCACGGCGAGAAGCCGCAGGATTCGTGGGTGAAGGCGATGCACACTTCGCTGATCCTGTATGCCGAGCACGAGTTCAACGCCTCGACCTTCGCCTGCCGCGTCATCGCCGGCACCGGCAGCGACATGTACAGCGCGATCTGCGGTGGCATCGGTGCACTGCGCGGCCCCAAGCACGGCGGCGCCAACGAAGTGGCGTTCGAAGTGCAGAAGCGCTATGACAATCCGGACGAAGCCGAGGAAGACATCAAGGCCCGCGTCGAGCGCAAGGAAGTAGTGATAGGTTTCGGCCACCCGGTCTACACCGTGTCCGATCCGCGCAACAAGGTGATCAAGGACGTCGCCCGCGAACTGTCCGAAGAGCAGTCGAGCCTGAAGATGTACGACATCGCCGAGCGCCTGGAAACGGTGATGTGGGACATCAAGAAGATGTTCCCGAACCTCGACTGGTTCAGCGCCGTCAGCTATCACATGATGGGCGTGCCGACCGCGATGTTCACTCCGTTGTTCGTGATCGCCCGCACCGCCGGCTGGAGCGCGCACATCGTCGAGCAGCGCATCGACGGCAAGATCATCCGCCCGAGCGCCAACTATATCGGCCCGGAAGATCGCGAGTTCGTGGCCATCGACAAGCGTTCCTGATCATCGCCACCGTTCCACTGCTGCATGCATCCGGCCGGCCTCGTGCCGGCCGGACGTTTTCGCCGCCGCATCGCCGGCACCCGGCCCGCCTCAAGCATTCCGCCAGCCCATGAATATCGACTATCGCAAGAACCTCCCCGGCGCCTCGCTGGACTACTTCGACGCGCGCGCCGCGGTCGATGCCATCCAGCCTGGTGCCTATGCCACGCTGCCGTACGTTTCGCGCGTGCTGGCCGAAAACCTGGTGCGTCGCTGCGACCCGACCACGCTGACCGACTCGCTGAAGCAGCTGATCGAGCGCCGTCGCGACCTGGACTTCCCGTGGTTCCCGGCGCGCGTGGTGTGCCATGACATCCTCGGCCAGACCGCGCTGGTCGACCTCGCTGGCCTGCGTGATGCGATCGCCGACAAGGGCGGTGACCCGGCCAAGGTCAATCCGGTGGTGCCGGTGCAGCTGATCGTCGATCACTCGCTGGCGGTGGAGTGCGGTGGTTTCGATCCGCAGGCGTTCGAGAAGAACCGCGCCATCGAGGATCGCCGCAATGAAGACCGCTTCCACTTCATCGACTGGACCAAGCTGGCCTTCGAGAACGTGGACGTGATTCCGCCGGGCAACGGCATCATGCATCAGATCAACCTGGAGAAGATGTCGCCGGTGATCTACGTGCAGGACGGCGTAGCCTTCCCCGATACCTGCGTGGGCACCGACAGCCACACCCCGCACGTGGACGCGCTGGGCGTGATCGCCATCGGCGTGGGCGGCCTGGAAGCGGAGAACGTGATGCTGGGCCGCGCGTCGTGGATGCGCCTGCCGGACATCATCGGCGTTGAGCTGACCGGCAAGCCGCAGCCGGACATCACCGCCACCGACGTGGTGCTGGCCCTGACCGAGTTCCTGCGCAAGGAACGCGTGGTTGGCGCCTGGCTTGAGTTCTTCGGCGAAGGTGCCGCCGCACTGACCATCGGTGATCGCGCCACCATCTCCAACATGTGCCCCGAATACGGCGCCACCGCCGCGATGTTCTACATCGATGGGCAGACGCTTGATTACCTGCGCCTGACCGGTCGCGAGGAAACGCAGGTCGCACTGGTCGAAAACTACGCGCGCAGCACCGGCCTGTGGGCCGATGACCTGGCCACCGCGGAGTACGAGCGCGTGCTGCGCTTCGATCTGTCGACAGTGGTGCGCAACATGGCCGGCCCGAGCAATCCGCATCGCCGCCTGCCGGTATCGGAACTGGTCGAGCGTGGCATCGCCGATGCCGCCAAGCTTGAGGCCGGCAAGGCCGAACAGGCACAGGGTCTGATGCCTGACGGCGCGGTGATCATCGCCGCCATCACCAGCTGCACCAATACTTCCAACCCACGCAACGTGATCGCTGCAGCGCTGCTGGCGCGCAAGGCGAACGAGCGCGGCCTGCTGCGCAAGCCGTGGGTGAAGTCGTCGCTGGCGCCGGGTTCGAAGGCCGTGCAGCTGTACCTTGAGGAATCCGGCCTGCTGCCGGACCTGGAGAAGCTGGGCTTCGGCATCGTCGCCTTCGCCTGCACCACCTGTAATGGCATGAGCGGCGCGCTGGATCCGAAGATCCAGCAGGAAATCATCGATCGCGACCTTTACGCCACCGCGGTGCTGTCGGGCAACCGCAACTTCGACGGCCGCATCCATCCGTATGCCAAGCAGGCTTTCCTCGCCTCGCCACCGCTGGTGATCGCCTACGCCATCGCCGGCACCATCCGCTTCGACATCGAAAAGGATGTGCTGGGCGTGGACACCGACGGCAACGAGGTGCGCCTGAAGGACATCTGGCCGAGCGACGCCGAAATCGACGCGGTGGTGAAGGCTGCAGTGAAGCCGGAGCAGTTCCGCAGCGTCTACAACCCGATGTTCAACGTGCGCGTGGAGCACGCTGCAAAGGTCAGTCCGCTGTACGACTGGCGCGCGCAGAGCACCTACATCCGCCGTCCGCCCTACTGGGAGGGCGCACTGGCCGGTGAGCGCACGCTGGTGGGCATGCGTGCGCTGGCGGTGCTGCCGGACAACATCACCACCGACCACCTGTCGCCGTCCAACGCGATCCTGGCCTCGAGCGCTGCCGGTGAGTACCTGGCGAAGATGGGCCTGCCGGAAGAGGACTTCAATTCCTACGCCACCCACCGCGGCGACCACCTGACCGCGCAGCGTGCCACCTTCGCCAACCCGAAGCTGTTCAACGAAATGGTGCGCAACGAAGACGGCAGCGTGAAGCAGGGCTCGCTGGCGCGCGTGGAGCCGGAAGGCAAGGTCATGCGCATGTGGGAAGCGATCGAGACCTACATGGAGCGCAAGCAGCCGCTGATCATCATCGCCGGTGCCGACTACGGCCAGGGCAGCTCGCGTGACTGGGCCGCCAAGGGTGTGCGCTTGGCGGGTGTGGAGGCCATCGTTGCCGAAGGCTTCGAACGCATCCACCGTACCAACCTGATCGGCATGGGCGTGCTGCCGCTGGAGTTCAAGCCGGGCACCACTCGCCTGACCCTGGGCATCGACGGCACCGAGACCTTCGATGTGATCGGTGAGCGTACGCCACGCGCTGAGCTGAGCGTGGTGATCCATCGTCGTGATGGACAGGACGTGATCGTACCGGTGACCTGCCGCCTGGACAGCGACGAGGAAGTGGCGATCTACGAGGCAGGTGGCGTGCTGCAGCGCTTCGCCCAGGACTTCCTGGAAGGCGCCAAGGTGGCGTGAGACATCCGACGGCCCGGAAACGGGCCGTCTTTCATTGCAAGGAACCGATCCATGGCATTTCTCCCGCAACTCCGTATCCCCGCCACCTACATGCGTGGCGGCACCAGCAAGGGCGTGTTCTTCCGCCTGCAGGACCTGCCCGAAGCCGCGCAGACGCCGGGCGCCGCGCGCGATGCGCTGCTGATGCGCGTGATCGGTTCGCCCGACCCGTATGGCAAGCAGACCGACGGCATGGGCGGCGCGACGTCCAGCACCAGCAAGTGCGTGATCATTTCCACCGCGTCGGTGCCGGACCACGACGTGGATTACCTGTATGGCCAGGTATCGATCGACACGGCATTCGTGGACTGGAGCGGCAACTGCGGCAATCTCAGCACTGCCGTCGGCCCGTTTGCGATCGCCAACGGGCTGATCGATCCGGCGCGGGTGCCGCGCGATGGCCTGTGCACCGTGCGCATCTGGCAGGCCAACATCGGCAAGACCATCATCGCCCACGTGCCTATGTGCAATGGCGAAGTGCAGGAGATCGGCGATTTCGAACTGGATGGCGTGACCTTCCCGGCGGCCGAGATCCAGCTGGAGTTCCTCGATCCGTCCGACGATGGTGATGCTGGTGCGATGTTCCCCACCGGTAACCTGGTCGACACGCTGGACGTGCCGGGCGTGGGCAGTTTCGAGGTGACGATGATCACCGCCGGCATCCCGACCATCTTCCTCAGTGCTGCCGACCTCGGTTACACCGGCACCGAGCTGCAGCCGGCGATCAATGAAGACAAGGCGGCGCTGGAGCGCTTCGAGAAGATCCGTGCCCATGGCGCCTTGCGCATGGGCCTGATCCAGACGCTGGAAGATGCGGCCACCCGCCAGCACACACCGAAGGTGGCTTTCGTTGCCCCCGCGCAGGACTACGTCTCGTCCAGCGGCAAGGCGATTGCAGCGGCGGACATCGATCTGCATGCGCGCGCGCTGTCGATGGGCAAGCTGCACCACGCGATGATGGGCACCGCTGCCGTGGCGATCGGTACCGCAGCGGCCATCCCCGGCACGCTGGTCAATCGTGCGGCCGGTGGCGGTGAGCGCGAGGCTGTTACCTTCGGGCATCCGTCGGGCACCTTGCGCGTGGGTGCGCAGGCGGCACGCGTTGACGGCCAGTGGACGGTGTCCAAGGCCATCATGAGCCGCAGCGCCCGCGTACTGATGGAAGGCAAGGTGCGGGTGCCAGCCGAGTGATGGGCTGGTAAACACCAACCAAGGTTGGCGACTACCGGGCCGCGGAGAACGATGACTTTGGTAGATGCCAACCTTGGTTGGCATGGTGCACGAGCAACCGTGCACCCCAACGAGGAGACCCACGATGTCCAACGGCCACACACCCTCCAACGCGCGTGCAGCCTGGGATGCGCTGCTGGTGGACATCGTCGACTACGTGCGTGGCACCCGCATTGATTCGCCGCTGGCGTTCCAGACCGCGCATCACTGCCTGCTCGATACGCTTGGCTGCGGGCTGGAGGCGTTGTCCTTCCCCGCCTGCAGCAAGCTGCTGGGGCCGCTGGTACCGGGCATCAGCGTGGCCAATGGCGCGCGCGTGCCGGGTACCAACTTCGTACTCGACCCGGTGCAGGCGGCCTTCAACATCGGTGCGATGGTGCGCTGGCTGGATTTCAACGACACCTGGCTGGCCGCCGAATGGGGCCACCCCTCAGACAATCTGGGGGGCATCCTTGCTGTAGCCGACTGGCTTGGCCGCAATGCGGCCGCGTTGCGACGCCCGCCACCGACCGTGCACGACGTGCTGCTGGCGATGATCAAGGCGCACGAGATCCAGGGCGTGCTGGCGCTGGAGAACTCCTTCAACCGGGTTGGCCTGGACCACGTGCTGCTGGTCAAGGTGGCGACCACCGCCGTGGTTGCGCAGATGCTCGGGCTGGACCGCGAGCGCATGCTCAATGCGGTGTCGCTGGCCTGGGTGGATGGGCAGGCGCTGCGCACCTACCGGCATGCGCCCAACACCGGCTCGCGCAAGAGCTGGGCAGCCGGTGATGCGACCAGCCGTGGCGTGCGCCTGGCGCTGATGGCCGCCACCGGCGAGATGGGCTACCCCAGTGTGCTCAGTGCACCGACCTGGGGCTTCGAGGCGGTATCGATGCATGGCCAGGCGTTGACCCTTGGCCGCCCCTTCGGCAGCTACGTGATGGAAAACGTGCTGTTCAAGATCAGTTTCCCGGCCGAGTTCCACGGGCAGACAGCGGTGGAGGCGGCGGTCCTGCTGCACCATCAGCTGCGCGCGCTGGGGCGGAAGGTCGAGGACATCGAGCACATCGCGATCCGTACCCAGCAAGCCTGCATCCGCATCATCGACAAGCAGGGCCCGCTGCATAACCCCGCCGACCGCGACCACTGCGTGCAGTACATGGTCGCCATCGCGCTGCTGCATGGGCGGCTGGTGGCCGAGGATTACGAGGACGACATGGCGGCCGATCCGCGCATCGACACGCTGCGCGCGAAGATGGCGTGCCATGAAGACCCGCAGCTCAGCGCCGACTACCTGGACCCGGACAAGCGCAGCATTGCCAACGGCCTGAGTGTGCGTTTCAGTGATGGCAGCGCGCTGCCGGAGGTGCTGGTGGAGTACCCGCTGGGCCACGCGCGCCGGCGCGAAGAGGGTATCCCGCTGCTGATGGACAAGTTCCGCCGGCACCTGGCGCATCGTTTTCCGACCGCCCAGCAGCAGCGCATCCTGGTCGCCTCGCTGGACCCGGTCGCGCTGGCGGCGATGCCGGTGACCGACTACGTGGACCTGTACCTGCCGGGGTAGGGGGCGCTTTGGTAGGTGCCAACCTCGGTTGGCACAGCGCGAACCAAGGTTGGCGTCTACCGGGTTTCCGGTGCCGAATCCGCGTCAACACCTTGACGCGGCGGCCCTATAATGGGCGCCTCGATCAAGGAGTGACGACATGAGCGGTCCGGCACGGCGGATGCGGTGGGGATGGGCGGCGGCGCTCTTGGCAGGCAGTCTGTTGGCAGGCTTGGCCGGTTGCCGCAACGACAGCGGGCAGCTGCCGAAGGCCAGCGGCGAGGCCATCGCCACCAAGGCCGAGCAGGTGAAGGAGTTCACCCTGCTGCGTGCCTACCCGGACCAGAAGAGTGAAGGCCTGTCGCTGGCGCTGGAGTTCTCGCGCCCGCTGGTCGGCACCCAGGACTTCGACACGCTGGTGCGCTTTGAAGAGAAGGTCGGCAATGATGACAGCAGCTGGACCCTGTCCGATGACGGCCTGACCCTGCGCTATCCCTTTGTCGAAGCCGGCAAGGAATTCAGCCTGGTGGTCTCGCCGGACCTGCTGGCCGCCGATGGCAGCCGCCTGGGCAAGGAACTGAAGCAGAAGGTGTTCAGCGGCGAGCTGAAGCCGGTGGCCGGTTTCGCCTCGCAGGGCAGCGTGCTGCCGGCCAAGGACAGCCGTGGCCTGCCGGTGGTGTCGGTGAACGTGCCGGAAGTCGATGTCGAGTTCCTGCGCGTGCGCGAAAAGGACCTGCCGACCTTCTTCAGCCAGTACCAGCGCGGAGGTCGCCGTGGCAGCTGGGAACTGAGCAGCGACTACGAGCGCAGCCCGATCAACAAGCTGGCCGAGCCGGTCTACGTCAACCGCTTCATTCTGGGCGGCAAGCAGAACGAGCGGGTGCTGACCTACCTGCCGACCCAGGACATCAAGGAGCTGCAGGAGCCGGGGCTGTATTTCGCCCTGCTCAAGCGCACCGGCGACTACGAGGGTGAGTTCGATACCGCATTCTTCTCGGTCAGCGACATCGGCCTGCACACCCGCGCCTACAAGGACAAGTTGTTCGTACACACCGCCGCGCTCAAGGACGGTGCATCGCTGAAGGGCATCGACCTGCGCGTGCTCGATGCCAAGGGCGAGGTGGTGCTGAAGGGCAGCACCGACAGCAACGGCAATGCGCTGCTGAACTACACCCTGGATGCCACCCACGTGCTGGTGGCCAGCAGCGGCAAGGACACCAGCTTCCTGCCCTTCAATCAACCCGCGCTGGACCTGAGCGAGTTCGCCGTGGCCGGCCGTGACAACGCCTGGTTCGATGTCTACGCCTGGTCGGGCCGCGACCTGTACCGCCCCGGTGAGACGGTGCGCCTGTCGGCGCTGCTGCGTGACAACGATGGCAAGCCGGTCGGCGGGCCTGGTAAAAGCGTCCAGCCGGTGTTCCTGCGCCTGAAGCAGCCCGACGGCAAGACCTTCCGCGAAACCCGCGTGCAACCGGGCGAACAGGGCTACATCAACTTCGAGCAGACCATTCCCGCCGAGGCGCCGACCGGGCGCTGGCAGGTCGAGTTCCGCACCGACCCGGCCAGCAAGGAAGCGATCCAGGGCATGACCCTGCGCATCGAGGAGTTCCTGCCCGAGCGCATGAAGCTGGACCTGGACAGCGCACAGAAGACGCTGAAGCCGGGCGAAGACCTGCGTCTGCAGGCCAACGGTGCCTATCTGTATGGTGCCCCGGCTGATGGCAACCGCTTCACCGCGCGCATGGCGGTGGCCGCCGAGCAGAAGCCGGTGGAGGGACTGCCGGGTTACTTCTTCGGCGACCCGACCCTGCAGCTGCCGCGAGAAGCCAAGGATGTGATCGACACCACGCTGCCGGCCAATGGCCAGCTGCGCGAAGACGTGTCGTTGCCGGAAGAAGCGGTCAAAGCGAAGGCGCCGATCGCGGTGGTGCTGTCCGGCAGCCTGTATGAAACCGGTGGCCGCACGGTCACCCGCACCCTGAAGCGGGTGGTGTGGCCGGCCGCCGCACTGGTCGGCGTGCGCCCGCTGTTCAATCCGGACGATGGCGCTGATTCCAACGGCAACGCGCGCTTTGAACTGATGCGCGTGGATGCGGACGGCAAGCCGCAGCCGGCCAAGGGCCTGAAGATCACCCTGGTGCGCGAGCTGCGCGACTATCACTGGACCTTCAACGACAACCGCTGGGACTACGATTTCACCCGCCGTTTCGAAAACAAGGAAACCCGTACCGTCGATGCCGGCGGCAGCGCGGTGGCCTTCGACTTCCCGGTGGAGTGGGGCGAGTACCGGGTGGACGTGTTCGATCCGTCCACCGGCCTGACCAGCCGCTATCCGTTCCGCGCCGGCTGGAGCTGGGGCGATGACAACCGTGGCCTCGATGCCCGCCCGGACAAGGTGAAGCTGGGCCTGGACAAGACCGGCTACAAGGCCGGCGATACCCTGGAAGTGACGGTGACCCCGCCGCACGCCGGCAAGGGCGTGCTGATGGTCGAGACCGACCGCATGCTGTACGTGCAGGACATCGACGCCAAGCCCGGTGCCACCTACAAGATCCCGGTCACCGCCGACTGGGAACGCCACGACGTCTACATCACCGCGCTGGTGTTCCGTGGCGGCAGTGCGCCGAGCAAGATCACCCCGGCTCGTGCGGTGGGAGTGGTGCATGTGCCGATGGACCGCAAGGGCCGCACCGTGGCCGTCGGCCTGGCCGCGCCCAAGCAGATGCGACCGGAGCAGGACCTGCCAGTGACGGTCAGCGCACCGCAGCTGGCCGGCAAGGTCGCGCACGTCACGGTGTCGGCCGTGGACGTGGGCATTCTCAACATCACCCGCTTCCCGGTGCCCGATGCCGGCGCGCACTTCTTCGCCCAGCGCCGCCTCGGCATCGATGCCTATGACATCTACAGCCGGGTGATCGAGAGCTTCGACGGCAGCAGTGGCAAGCTGAAGTTCGGTGGTGACATGGCGCTGCAGGCGTTGCCGCAGGCCAAGCGGCCGACCGCGCGCGTGCAGACCGTGGACCTGTTCTCCGGTCCGGTGCAGCTCGATGCCAAGGGCATTGCCCGCATCCGCCTGAAGGTGCCGGATTTCAATGGCACCCTGCGTGTGTCGGCGCTGGTCTACAGCGATGACCAGTACGGCAAGCGGGATGTGGAAACCGTGGTGCGCGCGCCGATCCTGGCCGAGGCCAGCATGCCGCGCGTGCTCGCCCCGGGTGACCGCAGCACCGTCACCTTGGACGTGCAGAACTTCACCGGCAAGCCCGGTCAGTTCAACGTGCGCGTGGACAGCGAAGGCCCGCTCAGCCTGAGCGAAGGCACCCGTAGCGTGCAGCTCAATGCTGATGCCAAGACCACGTTGAGCTTCCCGTTGTCGGCGCGCGAGGGCCACAGCGTGGCCAAGGTGCGCGTGCGCGTGGATGGCAACGGCTTCAAGGCCGACCGCCGCTACGATCTGCCGGTACGCGCGGCATGGCCGCAGGTGCTGCGTTCGCAGGTGCGCACGCTCGATCCGCTGGCTGCGGTGAGCCTGGATGGCAGCCTGATGGATGGGCTGATGTCCGAATCGGTCAATGCCCGCCTGCTGGTCAGCCCGCTGCCACCGATCCCGTTCGCCAGTGCGCTGCAGGGCGCGCTGAACTACCCGTACGGCTGCGCCGAACAGACCACCAGCAAGGGCTACGCCGCGCTGATCCTGGACCAGACCACGTCGTCCATGCTCGGCGCTGATGGGCTGGACGCGAAGACCCGTCGCGAGCGCATGGAAGGGGCGTTCGGTCGCCTGGCATCGATGCAGGTGGCCAACGGCAACTTCTCGATGTGGGGTGACGATGGCTACGTGAACCCGTGGCTGACGCCATACATCGCCGAGTTCCTGCTCGATGCCAAGGACGGTGGTTTTGCGGTGCCGGACAACGTGCTGCAGAAGGCGCTGAACCGCCTGAGCGAAGACCTGCTGTCCGGTGGCAACCAGTTCTACGGCCAGGAAAAGCGCGAGAGCCTGAAGTTCGCCAACCAGGCCTACTCGGGTTACGTGCTGGCCCGCGTCAACCGCGCGCCGCTGGGTACCCTGCGCACGCTGTACGACAACGAACGCAGCAAGGCCGTGGGTGGCCTGTCGCTGGTGCACCTGGGCGTGGCGCTGTCGCTGCAGGGCGATGCCAAGCGCGGCCAGGCGGCCCTTGCGGCGGGCTTCGCCAAGTCCAGCAGCGAACGCCCGTCGTACTTCGGCGACTACGGCAGTGCCGTACGTGACGATGCGCTGATGATCGCGCTGACCCACGAAAACAAGCTGGCCAAGCCGGCATGGGATGCACGCGCGGTCGATCTGGGCCGCGGCCTGGATGCGCGCCGCAACAGTGGCTGGATGTGGCTGAGCACGCAGGAACAGGTGGCCATCGCCCGCCTCGGCAAGGCGTTGGCTGCCAACCAGAAGGCACTGGTGGCCGGTGAGCTGGTGATCGGTGGCAGCACCGAGGCCATCGGCGAGCGCAAGCTGTTTGGTCGCAACTTCGATGCAGGGCAGCTGGCCGCGGGCGTGCGCTTCACGCCGCAGGGGCAGCCGCCGATGTTCGCAAGCATCGATGTGGCCGGCATTCCGCGCAGCGCACCGGCGCCGGACAACAGTGTGATCGGCGTCGAGCGTAGTTACTTCGGCACCGATGGCAAGCCGTGGTCGCCACGTCCGCTGAAGGAGGGTGAAGCGCTGATCGTGCGCGTCACCATCACCGCCGACAGCGAGATGCCCGATGCGCTGCTGACCGACCTGCTGCCGGCGGGCCTGGAGATCGAGAACCTCAACCTGGGCGATGCCAAGCAGTGGGCCGACGTGGTGGTGGATGGCATCACCATCAGCGACCGCAGCGAAGCGGCCGATACCAAGCACGAAGAGTTCCGCGATGACCGCTACGTGGCGGCGCTGAAGCTCTCGCGCGGCAGCAAGGCAAATGTGTTCTATCTGGTGCGTGCGGTCACTCCGGGTACCTACACCGTGCCGCCGTCGCTGGTGGAGGACATGTACCGGCCGCAGCTGCGTGGCGTCGGCCGCAGCAACCCGACCACGTTGACGGTGGTACAGCCGTGATCGTGCGGACGGGCCGCGACGGCGCGGCCCGTCCCACAGGATGCCGTGGATGAAGGTGGGATCGCTGAAAACGCGGCTGCCGCGCCTGCGGCAGCGGCTGCAACTGCTGTGGCCGTGGCTGCGCTGGGGCACGGCTGCATTGCTGGCGCTGTTGCTGGCGCTGGATGTCGCATTCCCGCCACCGCTGCCGAAGCTGCGCGACACCAGCACGCTGGTGGTTGCCGCTGACGGCAGCCCGTTGCGTGCGTTCGCCGACGCCGAGGGCGTGTGGCGCTATCCGGCGTCGGTCGACAGCGTTTCGCCGCTGTACCTGCAGGCGCTGCTGACCTACGAGGATCGCTGGTTCTGGCAGCACCCCGGCATCAATCCGCTGGCGATCCTGCGCGCCAGCGGCCAGTTGCTGCGGGGAGGACGCATCGTCTCCGGTGGTTCGACCCTGACCATGCAGGTGGCGCGCATCCTCGATCCGCACACCCGCACGCCGTGGGGCAAGCTGAAGCAGATGCTGCGTGCGCTGCAGCTGGAAGTGCACCTGTCCAAGCGCGAGATCCTCGCGTTGTATCTGGAGCGCGCGCCCTACGGTGGCACTATCGAGGGCGTGGAAGCGGCCAGCTGGGCCTATCTGGGCAAACCGGCCGCGCAGCTTTCGCATGCCGAGGCCGCGCTGCTGGCGGTGCTGCCACAGGCGCCCAGTCGCTTGCGCCCGGACCGTCATCCCGAAGCCGCGCAGAAGGCACGCGACAAGGTGCTGGCACGCATGGCCGAGCTCGGTGCGTGGACGCCGGACGAAGTGGAAGATGCGCGCATCGAGAACGTGGTTGCACGCTCACTGCGTCCGCCGCTGCATGCCGCACTGCTGGCGCAGCGCCTGCATTCGGCGCAGCCCGGCAAGGCGCGCATCCAGAGCAGCATCGACATCGGCCTGCAGCGCACCCTTGAAGAGCGGGTGGCCAGCTATTTCTCCACGTTGCCCGAGCGCACTTCAGCGGCGCTGCTGGTGGTCGACAACCAGACCCTGCAGGCGCGTGCCTACGTCGGCACGCTGTCGTTCGGTGATCGGCAACGGCTGGGCCACGTGGACATGGTGCAGGCCTGGCGTTCCCCGGGCTCCACGCTGAAGCCGTTCCTGTACGCGATGGCACTCGATGATGGCCTGATCCATTCCGAGAGCCTGTTGGTGGATGCGCCGCAGAGTTTCGGCAACTACCGGCCGGGCAACTTCGACATGGCCTTCAACGGACCGATCAGTGCCGCCAGTGCTTTGCGTCTGTCGTTGAACGTGCCGTCGGTGGACCTGCTGCAGCGGGTGGGCGCTGCACGCTTTGCCGCGCGGCTGTCGCATGCTGGCATCCAACTGCGTTTCCCGCCGGGCAGCTCGCCGAATCTGTCGCTGATTCTTGGCGGCACCGGCGCGCGCCTGGAAGACCTGGTCGGTGCGTTTGCCGCACTCAATCGCAACGGCATTGCCGGCCGCGTGCGCTACACCGATGACGAACCGATGATCGAGCGCCGGCTGGCGTCGCCCGGTGCCAGTTGGATCGTGCGCGAGATGCTGGAATCGAACCCGCGCCCGGGTTACGGCGTTGGCACGTTCGATGTTGGCGGGCGGCCGCGCGTGGCCTGGAAGACCGGCACCAGCTATGGCTACCGCGATGCGTGGGCGATCGGCAGTACCCGCCATTACACCGTGGGCGTGTGGGTGGGGCGGCCCGATGGCACGCCGCTACCGGGCCAGTACGGTGCGGTCACCGCGTTGCCGCTGATGTTCGAAGTGGTCGACAGCCTGCCGCGCCAGCGCGGCGATGCGGCGGCCGCGCCGATGCCAGCCAGTGTGACCGAGGCGGACATCTGCTGGCCGACTGGTGAACTGGCCGAAGCGTTGCCCACCGAGCTCTGCCAGCGACGCCTGTCGGCTTACCTGCTGGACGGTGCGGCGCCGCCGACGTTCCCGGAGCGCGACGCGCGGCGTTGGCAGCCCGGTCGGCAGCGTTACCTGGCCGACGCGCGCACCGGCCTGCGGGTATCGGCTGACTGCAGCGCACCGCATGAAGAAGTCGCGCGTGAGATCGCGCGGTGGCCGGCGCTGTTGTCGCCTTGGCTGCCCAAAGCCACACGCGATGCCTCACAGCTTCCCGCGCTGTCAGCGGACTGTCGCGACGATGGTCGCGAGGCCAGTGTGGCCCTGCATATCGATGGCCTCAACGAGGGCGCGACGCTGGCCCGAGCGCCGAATGCCGAACACGGTGTCCGCCTGCAGCTGCGTGCATTGGGCAGCGAGCAGGCCGTGGATTGGCTGCTGGATGGCCGCTGGATCGCGCAGACGCGCGGTGCGCAGCTGATGCAGCGCGAGTTCGCCGAGCCGGGGACGCACACGCTGACCGCGCTGGCCGCCGACGGCGCCTGGACGCAGGTACGGTTCAACGTCCTCAGGTAGATGCCGACCTTGATTGGCGCTTCCGGTAGGCCGGCCCCGCTGTTGTAGAGCCGAGCCCATGCTCGGCTGCTTCCGCGACGCACGTGCGGCGATCAGCCGAGCATGGGCTCGGCTCTACAGGGGGGATGGCGGGTGGCTATTCCCCGATCCACCCCTCCAGCAGGTCGGCGAATTCGTCGGCGTGTTCTTCTTCCTGCGCCAGGATCTCCTCCAGGATGCGCTTGGTGGTGGTATCACTGTCGCCGATGAAGTTGATCATCTCGCGGTAGCTGTCGATGGCGATGCGCTCGGCCACCAGGTTCTCGCGGACCATGTCGCGCAGGTCGCTGCCTTCCTTGTATTCGGCGTGCGAGCGTGCGGTCAGCGTGTCCGGATTGAGGTCCGGCTCGCCGCCGAGCTGGACGATGCGCTCAGCCAACTTCCCGGCATGTGCCTGCTCCTGCTGCGCGTGTTCCAGGAACTCGGCCTTCACCGCATCGGCCAGCATGCCCTTGGCCATGAAATAGTGCCGGTAATAGCGCAGCACGCACACATATTCGGTGGCCAGTGCGTCGTTAAGCAGCTTGATCACCACCTTGCGGTCGGCGCTGTAGCTGTCGGTGATCGCACCGTCTTCGATGTTCTTCCGCGCCCGCTCGCGCAGGGTCTGGCGGTCGCTGATGCCGGCGACCTTGGCGGAAGGGGAGGCGTTGCTGGCTTTGGCTGGCTTGTTGGACATGGCTGGCCGGTTTCCTTTGCAGTCAGGGTTTCAGATTGGAAGGTGCTCCAGCACATACTCGGCCGAAGACACCTCGAACTGCCCGGGTTCCTCGATCCAGGCTGCGCGTACCGTGCCGTCCACCACGTACAGGGCAAAGCGGCGAGAACGGGTGCCCATGCCGGATGAGCTTGCATCCAGCTCCAGGCTAAGCGCGCGGGTCAGTTCGGCGTTGCCGTCGGACAACATCAGCAGACCGTCGGGCACGTGCTGGTCGGTGGCCCAGGCCTTCATCACGAACGGATCGTTGACCGCCATGCAGTACACGTCGATGCCGCGCTTGCGGAAGGCATCGAATTTTTCCACGTAGCCGGGCAGGTGACGGGCCGAGCAGGTGGGCGTGAAAGCACCGGGCACGGCAAACAGCACCACCTTGCGCCCGTCGAACAGGGCGTGGGTATCGAGGGTCTCGATGCCTTCGCGGATGCGCTTGAGGGTGACTTCCGGAATGCGGTCGCCGACATGGATGGTCATGGGAACTCCTTGCTGGGTGAGGGTAGGGGCCAGGAGGGGACGGACGCGTCAAGACATTGGAAAACCCATGTATACACCCCATCTCGGTTGTCCGCGGCGGGCTGTCAGCCACAGCATGGGGCAGGGCGATGGCAGGCGCATTGCGCTGGATCAGTCGGCCTCACCGTTGCCGCACGACCGGCGGCGTAGCATCGCCGGCGCGTAGAATGAACCCGGGGCGGCGCCACCGGCGCCGCCGAAGCGAATCGAGGTAGCTGGATGGAATTCAAGGATTATTACGCCACCCTGGGGGTGGAACCGAGCGCGGGCGAGGCGGAAATCAAGACCGCTTATCGCCGGCTGGCACGCAAGTACCACCCGGACGTCAGCAAGGAGACCGGGGCCGAAGACAAGTTCAAGGCCATCAATGAGGCCTACGAGGCGCTGCGCGATCCCGAGAAGCGCGCGGCCTATGACCAGCTGCGCGCGCAGGGCTATCGCCCGGGCGAGGAATTCAACGTGCCGCCGAACTACGGCGGCGGCGGTTTCAATTTCGAGGAAGTGTTCGGTGGTGGTGGCGGTGGCCCCAACGGGGGCTTCAGCGACTTCTTCGAGAGCCTGTTCGCGCGCCAGCGCGGCGGCCAGGGCGCGGGCCCCGGTCCGGGCTTCAGCAGCCACGGCCATGCGCCCAACCGCGACACCCGGGCCAAGCTGTCGGTACCGCTGGAGGCGGCCTACAACGGCGACAGCCTGCGCATCACCGTCAACGGCAAGCAGCTGGACGTGCGCGTGCCCAAGGGCATCCGTCCCGGGCAGGTGATCCGCCTGGCCGGGCAAGGCAACCACGGCGGCAACCTGCTGCTGGAAGTGGAGTACGCCGCGCATCCGCAGTTCGAGGTCGACGGCCGTAACATCCTGTACACACTGCCGGTCACCCCGTGGCAGGCGGCGTTGGGCACCAGCATCAGCGTGCCGACGCTGGGCGGAGCGGTGGAACTGAAGATCCCGGCCGACTCCGATGCCGGTCGCAAGCTGCGCCTGCGTGGGCGTGGCCTGCCGGGCAACCCGGATGGCGATCAGATCGTCGAGCTGGAGATTGTCGCCCCGGCGGCGACCGACGAGGCGCAGAAGAAGGCCTATCGGAATCTGGCCAAGGCGTTTGGCGAAACGATCTGAAGGTAGTGCCGCCCGCTGTCCGGCAAAGGCGTGCCAACCAAGGTTGGCATTTACCAGAGCAAAGGGGTGCCAACCAAGGTTGGCGTCTACCAGAACGGGGTGCCAACCGAAGTTGGCACCTGCCAGAGCGGTGTGTCAGCCCTGGCCGGCGAACACCCGCTCCAGGACTTCGGACAGTTCGTCTTCCGAGAACGGCTTGGTGATGTAGGCCTTGGCGCCCTGGCGCATGCCCCACATGCGGTCGGTGTCCTGGTCCTTGGTAGTCACCAGGATCACCGGAATGTGCCGGGTTACTTCATCGCGGGCGAGGGTGCGGGTGGCCTGGAAGCCATTGAGGTTGGGCATCACCACGTCCATCAACACCAGGTCGGGCAGCTCGGCCTTTGCGGTCTCCACTCCTGCCGCACCATCGGTGGCGGTCAGGATCTGGTGCCCGAGCTTCTCGACGATGCGCTGTATCCCCAACAGCTGCGACGGTGAGTCGTCGACGATCAGAATGCGTGCCATGTTGTTCCCCATGTGATGCCGGAAGTGTAGTGCCGGCATCCTGTTGGCGGGAGGGCGACAGCTGCCGTCCGTCGCCTGCCTGCGACGTTCAGTCGATCCGCACCACCGTGCGGCCAAGCGAGCCGCCCGCCAGCATGCGATCGAACACCGCAGGCAGTCCGTCCAGGCCGACTTCAGCGGTGCAGATGCGGTCCAGGTGCTGCGGCTTCCACGCGTCGCCCAGGCGAGCCCACACTTCTTCGCGCAGCGCGCGCGGGGCATTGGCCGACGACACACCCAGCAGCGAGACACCGCGCAGGATGAAGGGCATCACCGTCATGTCCAGCGTCGGGCTGGCGGCCAGGCCCGCACTGACCACGCTGCCATAGGGCACCGTCTGTGCCAGCAGGCTGGCCAGCATCGACCCGCCGGCGTTGTCCAGGCCACCGCCGAAGCGTGCCGACTGCAGCGGCCCGGTGTCTGCCAGGGCGTCACGTGGCAGTACCTCGGCAGCACCGATGTCGCGCAGGAAGCCGGTCTGCTCCGGTTTGCCGCTGATCGCGTGCACGGCATAGCCGGCGCGGCTGAAGATGTCCACGGCCAGGGCACCGACCCCACCGCTGGCGCCGGTGACCGCCAGTGGCCCCAGCTCGGGCGTCTGCCGGTTGTCCTGCAGGCGCAGCAGGGCCAGCGCGGCAGTGAAGCCGGCCGTGCCCAGAATCATCGCTTCGCGCGGGCTCAGGCCCGCCGGCTGGGCGATGACCGCGCTCGATTCCAGTCGAACGTACTGGCTGTAGCCGCCATCACGGGTTTCGCTGAGGCCGCAGCCGGTGGCCAGGACCGCATCGCCCTCTCGCCAGGCTGGATCGGTGGAGGCGACCACCGTGCCGGCCACGTCGATGCCGCCCACCAGCGGGAATCGGCGCAGGATCCGGCCTTTGCCGGTGCCAGCCAGGGCATCCTTGTAGTTGACCGAGGACCAGTGGGCACGGATGAGGACCTGGCCGGGGTTGAGGTCGTCCAGGCTCAGCGGCACCAGGCCGCTGCGGTAACCGGCGTCGTCTTTTTCGATGCGGAAGGCGGTGAACGGGGTGGTGGGGGCCATCGGCGTTGCCTGACTTCAAGGAAAACGCCACCTTACCCGTTCCGGACCCTTTCAATCCTGCCGGTCAGCCCCATCTTGTATGATCGGTAATGGTTCATGGCTGGCGTTGCGGGAAGGGCCCGCGTCGCAGCCCACATCTTGATGGAGCGTGCATGGCCTGGAATACACCCGGCGGCAACAAGGGCGGACAAGGCCCCGAGGACAATCGACGCGGGCCGTTCGGGTCGCGCGGCGGTGGCAATGGTGGCGGCTGGGGCGGATTGCCCGGACCGCTGAAGGACCTGTTCGACGGCGGCATCCTGCGTTGGGTGGTGGCAGCGGTGGTACTGCTGGTGCTGTTCTCCAGCTTCCAGCTGATCGGCGAACAGCAGCGTGGCGTCGTGCTGCGCTTCGGCCAGTTCTCGCGCATCCTGACCCCAGGCCCGAACTTCAAGCTGCCCTGGCCGATCGAATCGGTCACCAAGGTCAACGCCACCGAGATCAAGACCTTCTCGATCCAGGTGCCTGTGCTGACCCGCGACGAGAACATCGTCAACGTCTCGTTGAACGTCCAGTACCGCATCGATGACCCGCAGCAGTACCTGTTCGGCACCGTCGATGCCAACCAGGTGCTGGAACAGTCGGCGCAGAGCGCCGTGCGCGAGGAAGTCGGCCGCGCCGACCTCAACGCCGTGCTGAACAACCGTGGCCCGCTGGCCGTGGCCGCTGAAGAGCGTCTGCAGACACTGCTGCGTGCCTTCAAGACCGGTCTGACCGTGACCGGCCTGACCCTGCAGGACGCCCGTCCGCCGGAGGAGGTCAAGCCGGCCTTCGACGAGGTCAACGGTGCCCAGCAGGTCAAGGAGCGCCTGATCAACGAAGCCCAGGCCTACGCGGCCAAGGTCGTGCCTGAAGCGCGTGGCCAGGCCTCGCGTGCCCGTACCACCGCCGAAGGCTACAAGCAGGCCGTGGTGTCCAAGGCCGAGGGTGATGGGCAGCGCTTCAGCCTGCTGCAGGCCCAGTACAAGGACGCACCGGAAGTCACCCGCAAGCGCCTGTGGCTGGAAACGGTGCAGCAGGTGCTGAGCGAGAACCGCAAGGTCATTGGCGGCGACGGCCGTCAGCTGATCTACGTGCCGATGACCGGCGATACCCGTGCCACCACCTCGGCGCCGCCGGGGGTGACGAACCCGGAGGTGGTGATGCCGTCGCTGCCGGGTACCACGGCAGTGGAAGCTTCCCGTGATCCGGGCCGGCCGGTGGGCCGCCCGACCGGGCGTTCGAGCGGCCGTGAGGAGGGCAGCCGATGAAAAATTCAATCTGGATTGCCGTTGTCGTAGCGGCGCTGCTGGGCCTGCTGGGCTCGGTGTATGTGGTCCGCGAGGACCAGACCGCCATGGTCCTGAACCTGGGCAAGGTGGTGCGTTCGGACATCAAGCCGGGCCTGCACTTCAAGCTGCCGGTGGTGGAAACGGTGCGGGTGTTCGACCGCCGCTTCCAGGTGCTGGACACCGCCCCGGCACGCTACTTCACCGCCGAGCAGAAGGACGTCAGCGTCGACTTCTTCGCCATCGGTTATATCTCCAACGTGGGTGATTACTTCCGTGCCACCGGTGGCGATCCGCGCATCGCCAATGCCCGCCTGGCACCGATCATCACCGACTCGCTGCGCAACCAGATCAACTCGCGCACCCTGCAGCAGCTGGTCTCCGGCGACCGCAGCGAGCTGATCGCCGAGCAGCTGAAGGGGATCAACGAAGCGGTTGCGGGCCTGGGCATGCAGATGATCGACCTGCGCATCAAGCAGGTGGATCTGCCGACCGACAGCCAGGTGATCAATGACGTGTATGAGCGCATGCGCGCCCAGCGCAAGCAGGAAGCCGCCAAGCTGCGCGCCGAAGGCGAGGAGCAGTCGCTGACCATCCGCGCCCAGGCCGACCGTGACAGCACCGTGCTGATCGCAGAGGCCGAACGCGATGCCCAGCGCCTGCGTGGTGAAGGCGATGCCGAGGCCGCGCGCATCTATGGCAAGGCCGGTTCGGCCGACCCGTCGTTCTACGCGTTCTACCGCAGTCTCGAGGCTTACCGCGGCTCGATGACCGACGGCAACGGCGTGATCGTGCTGGACAAGAACGACCCGTTCCTGCAGTACCTCAAGAACGATCGCTGAGACCGCACGGCAGTACCTCACGGGGCCCGGCCATACGCCGGGCCCCGTGCTTTTCCGGAGTTCCCCCATGAAAGATCTGTTCGCCGCCGTCTGCCTGGTCGCGGTGCTGGAAGGCCTGCTGCTGTTTGCGGCCCCCGTGGCCTGGAAGCGCATGGCCGAACGCCTGCTGGACCTGCCCAGCCCGGCCCTGCGCAGCTTCGGCGGCCTGGTCCTGCTGGCCGGCCTGAGCCTGCTGTGGTGGGTGCGGCACTAATTGGCCCGTAGCGCCCGAGCCGATGCTCGGGCGGCGCCGCGCAGCGGCGGGACGGCAGCCGAGCATGGGCTCGGCTCTACAGCAGGCAGCGCCTGACCGGCCGGTGAAGCCGTCCGTCGGAAAGGTGGCACCGGACCCCGGAAACCCGGATAATGCACAAAAGCCGGACGGGCCTCCCCGTTCGGCTTTTTCCGTGTCTGGGCCTTCCATCGCCGGCCGCTCCCCGTTTGGAGCCGCCACCCAAGCGCTGGCCAGCCCCGCTGCGGTTTACCCGTCCGCGGCCCCGATGGCCGCAACAAATAGAGGAACCCGTCATGGGTCAGTCTGTCGTAGTGCTTGGTGCCCAGTGGGGCGATGAAGGCAAGGGCAAGATCGTCGATCTGCTCACTGAGGAAATCGGCGCGGTCGTGCGCTTCCAGGGCGGCCACAATGCCGGCCACACCCTGGTCATCAACGGCAAGAAGACCGTCCTGCACCTGATCCCGTCGGGTATCCTGCGTGACGATGCGCTGTGCCTGATCGGCAACGGCGTGGTGATTTCGCCGGCTGCGCTGCAGAAGGAAATCGCCGAGCTGGAAACCTCCGGCGTGGAAGTGCGTTCGCGCCTGAAGATCTCCCCGGCCGCGCCGCTGATCATGCCGTACCACATCGCCCTGGACCAGGCGCGCGAACGCGCTGCCGGCGGCAAGGCGATCGGCACCACCGGTCGTGGCATCGGCCCGGCCTACGAAGACAAGGTGGCGCGTCGCGGCATCCGCATCGCCGACCTGCATTACCCCAAGCAGCTGGAAGAACTCCTGCGCACCGCGCTGGATTACCACAACTTCGTGCTGACCAAGTACCTGAACACCGATGCGGTCGATTTCCAGAAGACCTTCGACGAGGCGCTGGCCTTCGGCGAATACGTGCAGCCGATGAAGTCCGACGTTGCCGGCATCCTGCATGACCTGCGCAAGCAGGGTAAGCGCGTGCTGTTCGAAGGTGCGCAGGGCGCGCTGCTGGACATCGATCACGGCACCTACCCGTACGTCACCAGCTCCAACACCACTGTCGGTGGTGCGCTGGCCGGTGCTGGCGTCGGCGCTGATGCGATCGACTACGTGCTGGGCATCGCCAAGGCCTACGCGACCCGCGTTGGCGGGGGCCCGTTCCCGACCGAGCTGGACGATGAAATCGGCCAGGGCATCCGCGACCGCGGCGCCGAGTACGGCGCTTCGACCGGCCGTCCGCGTCGCTGCGGCTGGATGGACATCGTCGCGCTGAAGCGCGCCGTGGCCATCAACGGCATCAGCGGCCTGTGCATCACCAAGCTGGACGTGCTGGACGGCATGGAAAAGCTGAAGGTCTGCATCGCCTACGAATACAACGGCAAGCGCACCGAGTACGCGCCGCTGGACGCGCAGGGCTGGGAAGAGTGCACCCCCGTGTACCTGGAGTTCCCGGGCTGGACCGAGAACACCCACGGCATCACCAATTGGGACGACCTGCCGCCGGCCGCACGCGCCTACCTGCGTTCGCTGGAAGAGCTGGCCGGTTGCCCGATCAGCATCGTCTCCACCGGCCCGGACCGCGACCACACCATGGTCCTGCAGGATCCGTTCGCCTGAGCGACCGCACGCTGACGTGAAGGAAGAGCCCCGCGAAAGCGGGGCTTTTTCGTTAGTGTGTACGCAGTGCCAGCAGGGAAGCGGACCGATGACCGGCGACGTCAGCATGAAGGGGGCGAGGGTGCTGCGGATCACCCTGTGGGTGTTCTGGGGCCTGTGGGCAGCCGCCTGTGTGGTGCTGGCGGTGGGCGCCATCGCCAACCATCTGGCTTCACGCACGCAGACCCTGCCGCTGGCGCTGAGCCCCGGTGCGAGCGCGGAGATCACGGTCTACCGCTTCATCGATGATCGCCTGCGGTTGCGGCTGCGCTACCCGCCCAACGCTGCCGACCCGGCCCTCGACCCCGAGGTGCTGCTGCGCGTCGAAACCCCCAACGAGCATGCGGACTTCCGTGCGAGCGTGCGATCTGGCCCGCCCGCGACGGAGGTCGTGCGCAGAGTGGAAACCGTCGAAACGGCAGGTTTCACCGCCGCGTACTTCGGCTATGGCCGCGGCGACGCATTGCCCCGCGGCCGCTCCTGGCTGCGGGTGACCGTGCTGGAGGTGGAACCGGCGCTGCTCGGCAGGCCGGCAACGGTCGAAGTGCAGCCGCCGCTGGATCTTCTGAAACTGACCGACCTGGACTACATCTGGCTGTGGCCGTTCTTCTTCTGGAAACTGGCGGCGTTGTTGCTGCTGGTTCCTGGCATCGCACTGGTGATCTTCACCATCGCGCTGCGCAGGCAGAGTGCACGCGCTGTATAGCCGCCCCGAACAAACCGTGCGGGTTGCGACTTAATCCCGTCCGTCACCTTTTTTCAGCAGTGGATAGGGGTTGAGCGACTCACCCTTCCACCACTGCTTCTCCTGCCCCAGCGCGTGCACTTCGAAATGCAGGTGCGGAGCTTCGGGGTTGGCGTTGCCGGTGCTGCCGACGTAGCCGATCACATCGCCGCGCTTGAGGGTCTGCTTCTCCGCCAGGCCGTCGGCGTAGCGCTGCAGGTGTGCGTAGTAGTAGCACCAGCGGCCGCTGGGTTCGAACTGGTAGACCGTCAGGCCACCCCGTTTGCTGTCGAACAGTTTCTCGACATGGCCATCGGCCACGGCCAGCACCGGCGTGCCGGCCGCGGCCATGATGTCGATCGCATCGTGCACACGGCCTTCGCTGCGTGCGTCGGTGAAGGTGTCCTGCAGTTGCGACGGCGCAATGCCCTGTACCGGCAGCAGCAGACCGGAGGGTGTGTCGCCGGTTGCTGCTGGGGCGGGCGCAGCGATCGCCGTCGCTGCCTGCTCCGCGGGTACGGCAGGTGCGTGGTCCGCCGCAATCGCTGCGGGAGGGTGGACAGCCGTGTCATCGGACGACTCGCCATCGCGCTGCAGCCACCATCCGGCGGCCACGCCCATCACCAGTCCCAGCACGATCAGTTGTGCAAGTCGCATCGGCTTACTCCTGCATCACCACGACAACCGAGGTATCCACCGCCGCGGCCACGCGCAATGCATCCCAGTTGGTCATGCGCACGCAGCCGTGCGATTCGGTCTTGCCGACGTGGCCGGGCACCGGCGTGCCGTGCAGGCCGTAATGCGGCTTGGACAGGTCGATCCAGACCCGTCCGACGGGATTGTTCGGGCCGGGCGGAATCGTGGCTTTGCGATCGCCCTTCTTCGCGTCCCAGAACAGTTTCGGGTTGTAGTGGAATGGCGGATCCGGGTACACGCCGAGGATCTTCCACTCACCGATCGGCAGCGGGTCATGCTCGCTGCCCGACGACACCGGCACCTGCGCGATCACCTTGCCCTGCGCGTCCAGCAGCCGCAGGGTGGAGTCGGACTTGTCGACCACCAGCTTGGTGGCCTTGGGCAAAGCAGCCGGTGCAATGTTGGGCACCTGGATGCGGCTCCCGGCCTTGCTCAGATCCACGCCGGGATTGAGTGCCTTCAGCAGCTCGGGTGCGGCATGAAAGCGCTCGCCCAGTGATTCTTCGACACTGCTGAAGCCAAGGGATTTCAGTTTGGCCTGTTCGGCCGGCTTCTTGGGGATGGCAACAAAGGGGCCGGCCACGTCTTCGGCGGTCAGCGTGTAGCTGGCCAGCGGAGTGACCGAGTCTGCCTGCAGGGCTTTCCAGGTGGCGTCGTCCAGTTCACCGCTGACTGTCAGCCCTTGCGCGGCCTGGAAACCGGACACCGCGCGCCGCTGGTTGCTGCCCACTTCGCCATCGATCTCGCCCGGGGAGAAATTCGCACGGTCGAGCAGGACCTGCGCATGCAGGGGCGAGCGCGCCGCCGTGTCAGGACCGGCTTTTTCGGCAATCGGCGCTGGCAGGCCGGCGGGCGGGGGCGTCTGCGCAAAGGCGGGCGACATCAGCAGCGACAGGGCGAGCAGGGCGGGGCGGCATACGGGCATGGGCATCTCCAGGCAGATCACGCCTCCACCCTGCCTGCAAACGCTGCGTAGCCGCCGTGAAAGGGAACTGATGCCGGCATGAGCAGCTGGGGCGCATCGCCGCGCCAAAGATCCACCGCAGAAGCGGAGGGCTGCACCTCACCAAGGTGAACGGCTTCCGACGCAATCGAGCGGACGGCGATCAAGATTCCCGGTCGGCAGGCCGATATGGGCGCATCCCCCCCGTTTTGGATTCACCCCATGAACTACTTGAGGAACGTCAGGGTTGCCTGGCGTCTTGGGCTTGGCTTTGGCCTGTTGTTGCTGCTGGTTGCCGCCGTGGTGGCCACCGGCGCTACCGCCACCACCGTGCAGAAGCGCGCGATGGAGCAGGTGGTCGAGGTTGGCGTAGCCAAGGTACGGCTGCTGTCGGAGATGCTCGATGCCAACAACCAGATGATGGTCGTGCGCCGCGAAATGCTGATCCGCCAGGGCGAAGAGCGCGCCAACGACGAGCAGCGCATCGCCGCTCTGGTCAAGCGCTACGAGGCAAGCTGGACTGCCTACCAGGCCCTGCCCGGCGATGCCGAGGGCAAGGTGATCGGCGAGACCATCGCCGCCAAGCGCGCGCTCGCCCGTCCGCTCAACAAGCAGACCAGTGAGCTGATGGAGCAGGGCGATTTCCCCGGTGCCGTGGCGCTGACCCTGGGCCCGGTGCAGGAAGCGGCCAATGGCTGGAACAAGGCCCTGGCCGACGGCGTGGCCTATGAGGAAAAGGAAAGCCGCGAGGCCGCTGCCGAGGCCATCCGCCTGGGCGAGCGCAGCCTGCTGCAGCTGCTGGCGCTGGGCGGCGTGGCCCTGCTGGTCGGCGTTGCCGCGTCGGTGTTGATCGGCCGCAGCATGACCGGCCCGCTGGCACGTGCGGTGCAGTTGGCCGAGCGCTTGTCCAAGGGCGAACTGGACCAGGAATTCCGCCTTGGCGGTCGTGACGAGCTGACCCAGCTTGGCGAGGCCATGGCCAGCGTGCGCCAGAGTGTGCAGGCGGCGATCGGTGCACAGCTGCAGATGGCCGAGCAGCATGAAGCCGGTGCGATCCGTTACCGGATGGATGCCAGCGCGTTCCCCGGCGACTTCGGCCGCATGGTGCAGGCCACCAATCACCTGGTTGAATCGCACGTGCAGGTGCAGCTGCTGATGGCCGAGGTGATGCAGCGCTATGCGATCGGCGATCTCAGCCGCGATCTGCCCGAGTATCCGGGCGAGAAGGGCACGCTGACCCGCACCCTGGCGGCGGTCAAGCAGAGCCTGATGGCGATCAACGCGCAGATTGATGAACTGGCCCGTGCCGCGCGTTCCGGCGACTTCAGCATGCGTGGCGACGCGGCGGCGTTCCAGTACCAGTTCCAGGCGATGGTGAACCACCTCAACGGCATGATGGCCAGCTCGCAGGCCAGCATCGCCGATGTCTCCGACGTGCTGCGCGCGATCTCGCATGGCAACCTCACTGCGCGCATGGAAGGTGAGTACGAAGGTGTTTTCGCGCGCATGCGCGACGATGCCAACACCACCACCGCACAGCTGACCGGTATCGTGCGTGGCATCCAGGTGGCCGCCGACAGCATCAACAACGCAGCGCAGGAACTGGCGGCCGGCAACAACGATCTGTCGCGCCGTACCGAACAGCAGGCCGCGAATCTGGAAGAGGCTGCCGCCTCGATGGAAGAGCTGACCTCGACCGTGCGCCAGAACGCCGAGCTGGCCCGCCAGGCCGACAGCGAAGCGCACGCGGCCGGTGTCGCCGTGCGCGAGACCGAGCAGGCCATGGCACAGATGGCGACCGTGATGGGCGAGATCGATCAGTCTTCCGCGCGCATCTCGGAGATCTCCACGGTGATCGATGGCATTGCTTTCCAGACCAACATCCTGGCGTTGAATGCCGCGGTGGAAGCAGCGCGCGCCGGTGAACAGGGCCGCGGCTTTGCCGTGGTCGCCAGCGAAGTGCGTACGCTGGCCCAGCGTGCGGGCGTCGCTGCCAAGGAGATCAAGGAACTGATCGAGGACGCCGCCGCCAAGGTGCAGAGCGGCCTGGCGGTGACCGTGCAGTCCGAAGCCGCGATTGCGCGCGTGGCCCAGGCCAGCTCGCGTACCACCTTGCTGATGAGCGATATCGCCGCCGCCAGCAAGGAACAGGCGGCCGGCATCGAACAGGTCAACCAAGTAGTGGTGCAGATGGACCAGGTGACCCAGCAGAACGCGGCCCTGGTGGAAGAAGCCACCGCTGCCAGCCGTGCGCTGGAGGAGCAGGCGCATGCACTGACCACGTCGGTGTCGGTGTTCCAGCTGGCGCAGCGTGTGCAGAAGAACGCGTCCGATCTGCGCGCAGCCTAAGGTAGAACTGCCGGCGCTGATCCGTTGTCAGCGCCGGCATTGTTTCAGCTCAACGTTTGAAGAGGCGCTCGTGCATCCATCCATCGTTCGTCAGAACGAGCGTTGCTCTGCCTTTGATATCGCCGGTCTGCTCGGCGAAATTCCTGTAACTCGCGCGCATTGCTTCGGAATTTGCCCAGTCTTCCGCGCCTTGAACCTTGTAGCGGAAGTTCACCTCGGACAGCTTCACGCCCATCATGTCGCTCGGCTCGGTGAAGTTGTCTACATCCACCATCGTGTACTTGCCGGTGCAGAAGGCATCCTGTGAAGCAACGGTGTCCGCCGCATTGGCGACCAGGAACTTCTTTCCCTTTTCGGTGAGGTCATATTTGCCGGCAGGCTGCATCCCGTTGCCGAATACCGGCTTGGTTTCGGTGTCACTCCGGTTCAGCAGGCCTGCATCGGTCAGGGCATCAGCACGTTTGCGCTCCTGTTGCCGCAGCAAGTCTTCATTGGCCAGGATGAACGGCATCTGCCGAGCGGGAACGGCAGCACAGAGACCTTTCTGGGTATCCAGAAAACTCTGGATAGCTTTGCTGAAGTTGCTCTTGCTGGGGTCCTTGGAGCTACCGCAGGCGGCAAGTGCCAGGCTGAGCGTGCCGACTACAAACATATTCGTTCTGTGCGACATGACGAGATTCCTTTCCATGAGAGGCAGGAACGTAGTATCGCTCAATAAATAAAGGGCGCCGACTTGGATTTGTCGGAAGTGGGGCAGATTGATACACGATGCGCTCACGTCCCCACCCGAAAACCGTTGACGTAGGAAAAGAATGTCTTGGCGACTGCATGCTGGAAGGCGAGGTTGCTGGCGGCCAATCGCGACAGCCAGCATCCAGGGTCGCTCCTCAGGGACAGTTTGCTCTCCGCCGTCTGCTCCCGTGCATGCGAGGGGACAATCAGTTCTTCCCGCGCTTGCTCGCCGGTTTTCTCACAGCCCCTTTCCGGGTGGTCTTCGTCGTTGCATGCGTCTTTGCCACCTTCTTCGTTGCCTTGCGCGCACTGCCGCCGCGCTTGCCACCGCCATCCTGCTTGTTCACGGTGGCCCAGGCGATGCGCTCGGCGGTGTCTTCACTGGCACCGCGCTCGCGCTCGCTCTCTTCGATGTGCTCGGCCTGGCGCTTCTGCTTGTCGGTATAGGCGGATTTGTCACCTCGGGGCATGTGCGTTCTCCAGTCGGTTGATCAGGCCAGCAGGCGCAGCTTCGGCTCGCGCGTCCATTGGCGGGTGGCGGCAGCGGTGAGGAAGGCTTTGCTGTCTTCCGCCTCGACGGTGCCAGCATCACTGCCGACGCGCGCTGCCTTCAGCAGGGCCTGTGCACCTTCGTCACTGGCGATCGCTTTGAGATGCGCCCAGGCGTCGCTGACGAAGCCAATGGCCGCCGCTTCCTTGGCCAAGGCCTTGCCGGCATCGGCACTCAGCACTACCGCCACTGCATCGAACACCACCGACGGGGTACCGGCCAGCTGTCCATCGGCGGCCTGCACTTTGCCGTCGCTGAGCGTGGCGCCACCGACTTTCGGTGCGACCAGCTTGACGCTGGCGCCGGCCTTTTCAACGGCCTTGCGCAGGTTGGCGATCACCCGTGCATCGGAACCTTCATCGAACAGGATGCCGATGCAGCGCCCCTGCAGCAGTGGCTTGCTGCGGCCGATCACCCGTACTTCGGGGGCGGCGGGCAGGTCCTGCGCGGGGGTTGCCGTCGGTGCCGGGTCGGGCAGGGCACGCAGGGCCAGTCCGTCGGCCACGCGCTTGGCCAGCCCTTCGTCGATGTTGCGCAGATGGCTGACGGTGCGCACGCGCACCTTCTCCGTTTCCACCTTCGAAAGCTCGAACACCAGCGCCGAGGCCAGGTGCGCCTGCTCCGGTTTTTCCAGGCTGCGGAAGAACATCCGTGCCTGGCTGTAGTGGTCGGCAAAGCTCTCCGCACGGGTGCGGCCCTTGCGCCCGTCATCGGCGCTGGCATGGCTGCGGAAACCGGCGGGGGTCTCGCGCGGGCTGTCTTCCTGCAGCGAGCTGGGATCGTAGGCTACGCGTCCCTTCGGCACCTGCATCTGCATGTGGCCATCGCGCTGGTGGTTGGCGAACGGGCACTTCGGTGCGTTGATCGGGATCTGGTTGAAGTTCGGCCCGCCCAAGCGGATCAGCTGGGTATCCAGATAGGAGAACAGCCGTCCCTGCAGCAGCGGATCGTTGCTGAAGTCGATGCCGGGCGGCACGTTCGCCGGACAGAATGCAACCTGCTCGGTTTCGGCGAAGAAGTTGTCCGGCCAACGGTCCAGCACCATGCGTCCGATCACCTGCAACGGCACCAGCGACTCGGGAATGATCTTGGTCGGGTCCAGGTGGTCGAATGGGAAGCCGTCGGCCTGTTCCTCGCTGAACAACTGCACCGCCAGCTCCCACTCGGGGAAGTCGCCGCGCTGGATCGCCTCAAACAGGTCGCGCCTGTGGAAATCGTTGTCGGCCGCCTGCAGCTTCAGTGCCTCGTCCCAGATCGTGGACTGCAGACCGAGCTTCGGGCGCCAGTGGAACTTGACGAAGGTGGAGTTCCCTTCGTCATCCAGCAGGCGGAAGCTGTGGATGCCGAAACCTTCGATGGTGCGCAGCGAGCGTGGGATCGTGCGGTCGCTCATCGCCCACATGATCATGTGCATCGATTCGGGCATCAGCGAGACGAAATCCCAGAACGTGTCGTGCGCGCTGGCCGCCTGCGGGAACGCGCGGTCCGGTTCCATCTTCACCGCATGGATCAGGTCGGGGAACTTGATCGCGTCCTGGATGAAGAACACCGGGATGTTGTTGCCGACCAGGTCCCAGTTGCCTTCCTTCGTGTAGAACTTCACCGCGAAGCCGCGCACGTCGCGCGGGGTGTCGACCGAGCCGGCGCCGCCGGCGACAGTGGAGAAACGGGTGAACACCGGCGTCTTCACCCCGACCTCGGTGAGGATCTTGGCCCGCGTCACCTTGCCCAGCGACTTGGTCAGTTCGAAGAAACCATGGGCGGCCGAACCGCGCGCGTGGACGATGCGCTCGGGAATGCGCTCGTGGTCGAAGTGGGTGATCTTCTCGCGCAGCAGGAAGTCTTCCAGCAGGGTCGGGCCACGCGGCCCCTGGCGCAGGGAATTCTGGTTGTCGGCAACCGGGATGCCCTGGTTGCTGGTCAGCACCGGATGTTCTCCTCCCGCCAGTTGATGCAGTTCATCGCCCTGGCCGCGGCTGTCACGGTCGGCGGCGGGGGTGGCGGGAGCGCGCTTGCCGGTCGGCTTGCTGGCGGCCATGGAGGATCTCCTGGAGCGGGTAGGGGGCAGACCCCAGACACTGGCGCCGGCGGCGTTAATACAGGGTCCCGTGGGAGTGAACGCGCAGACAAATCGGCGGCTCGGGTATGCTTGCCGCATGCGAGTCGAACCCGCCGACATCGAAGCCCTGTTCGACGCCATTCCGGACGTGCTGTTCTTCATGAAGGACCGCCAGGGCCGCTACACCTACGTCAACCAGACCATGCTGCGGCGGCTGGGCCTGCGTGCGCGCAAGGACGTGATCGGGCGCACCGCGGCCGAGATCTACCCCACCGGCCTGAGTGCGGACTATGTCGATCAGGACGCACGCGTGCTGTCCGGCGAGGTGATCGAGAACCTGATGGAACTGCACCTGTTCGCCAACCGCGAACCGGGCTGGTGCCTGACCTGCAAGCGCCCGCTGGTGGTGGACGGGCAGGTCGAAGGGCTGATCGGCATCTCCCGCGACCTCGGCCAGAAGGACAGCCTCGGCACCCAGTACGAGCAGCTGCGGCTGGCCCTGGCCCACCTCAATACGCATTACGCCGAGAACGTGCGGATGCAGACCCTGCTGGACATCACCGGATTCTCGTTGTCCAAGCTGGAGCGCAGCTTCCGCAAGGTGTTCCAGATGACCCCGCAGCAGGTGCTGACCCGGCTGCGGATCCAGATGGCCATGCACCTGCTGCACGGCAACGAGAGCATTGCCTGCATCGGCCAGGCCTGCGGTTTCAGCGACCAGAGCGCGTTCACCCGCAAGTTCAAGGCTGAAACCGGTTTCTCGCCGCGCGCCTACCGCGCCCGTATTGGTGGGAATGTAGGCGAGCCGGTACCGGCCTGAGTTCCCTGCTGCGCTGTGCCTATCCCCGCGGCGGCTGGACACGGTAAGGTGTCGCCCTTGTCGCCGCCGCCAGCCCTGCCGATGCCCGCCACCCCCGATCAGACCGCTTCGCCCTCCCGCCTCGGCCATTCGCTCAAGCCACGCCAGCTGATCATGATGGGGCTGGGCAGCGCGATCGGCGCCGGCCTGTTCCTCGGCTCCGGCGTGGGCGTGCAGGCGGCCGGTCCGGCGGTGCTGGTGTCCTACCTGGTGGCCGGCGCGCTGGTGATCATCGTGATGAACGCGCTGGGCGAAATGGCCGCCGCCAAGCCGACCAGCGGAGCGTTTTCGGTGTATGCGGCCGATGCCATGGGCGCCACCGCCGGCGCCACCGTGGGCTGGCTGTGGTGGGTGCAGCTGGTCATCGTCATCGCTGCCGAGGCGGTGGGTGCGGCCGGGTTGCTGGCCACGGTCTGGCCGGTGGTGCCAGTGCCGATGGCGGCACTCGCCTTCATGCTGTTCTTCACCGCGATCAACCTGCTCGGGGTGAAGAACTTTGGTGAGTTCGAATTCTGGTTCGCCATCCTCAAGGTGGCGGCGATCCTGGCCTTCATCGCCGTTGGCGTGGCGCTGCTGATGGGCTGGCTGCCGCAGGTGGCCTCGCCGGGCCTGAGCAACTTCACCGAGCACGGTGGCTTCGCGCCGAAGGGCCTGGCCGGTATCGGTGCGGCGCTGCTGGTGGTGGTGTTCGCCTTCGGCGGCACCGAGATCGTGGCCGTCGCGGCAGCGGAAACCGAGGACCCCGAGCGCAGCATCGCCCGTGCCATCCGCACCGTCGCCTGGCGCATCCTGGTGTTCTACATCGGTTCGCTGAGCGTGATCATCGCCGTGGTGCCATGGACCAGTGAAGCGCTGAAGTCGCCGTTCGCCGCGGTTCTCGATGTCGCCAATATTCCGGGTGCGGCCACGGCCATCACCCTGATCGCAGTGATCGCCCTGCTGTCAGCACTCAATGCCAATCTCTACGGCGCCTCGCGCATGATGTATTCGCTGGCACAACGCCGTGAAGCACCGGCTGTGCTGGGCTGGACCGACCCGCGCCAGGTGCCGGTGATCGCGGTGCTGGCCAGCGTCCTGTTCGGTTTCGCTGCCACCATCATGGAACTGCTGTTCCCGGACAAGGTGCTGCCGGTGCTGCTGAATATCGTCGGTTCCACCTGCCTGTTGGTGTGGACGCTGTCGCTGGTCTCGCAGCTGGTACTGCGCCGTCGCGCCGATCGACTCGGCACGCGCCTGCCGTTCCGCATGGCCGGCTTCCCATGGCTGACCGTGTGCGCGCTGGGCATCCTTGCGTTGATCTTCGGCCTGCTGCTGAGTGAAGCGCATACGCGCCTGCAGTTCCTGTCGATGGTGGCGCTGACCGCGACCATCGCGGCCAGCAGCGCCATCGCCCGGCGCATGCGCGAGGCCTGATCTGTAGAGCCGACCCTACGGTCGGCTGCGGTCGCCGGATTTTCTGTAGAGCCGACCCTATGGTCGGCTGCGGTCGCCGGATTTTCTGTAGAGCCGACTCTACGGTCGGCTGCTGTTCGCGTGGTCGCCAGCCGAGCATGGGCTCGGCTCTACAGCAGGCATACATCCCGCGTGCGATGCTGATCGCGTGGGCCACCACCGGCCCGACGAACGGGAGCACCGCATGCTGCGCAGCCGTCCCTTCCTGATGTTCACCGGCCAGGCCGAAGCCGCGCTCGCCCTGTACGCCGAAGCCTTCGCCGAATTCCGCCTGCTGGCCCTGCAACGCCATCCGGACGGGGCGGGCGCGGGCGTGCCCGGGCAAGTCCGCCAGGCCATTTTTCTGCTCGGCGGCACCCACTACCTGTGCTTTGACAGCCTGGATGTGCACGACTTCACGTTCACGCCCTCGATGTCGCTGTTCGTGGAATGTGCAGGCGCCGAATCGTTTGAGCGCGCCGCGCGCGTGCTCGGCGAGGGCGGGCATTGGCTGATGCCGGTGGGCGACTACGAGTTCAGCAGCCGCTACGGCTGGGTGCAGGACCGTTTCGGCGTGTCGTGGCAGCTGAGCCTGGGGCAGGTGCCGGATCCATGATCGGATGTGTTGTGGGTGTGGACCTTGGTCCACACGCCCTCATGAAAACGGCCCGCTTGCGCGGGCCGTTCTCATTTCCGATGCTGCGAAGGCTTACGCCTCGACTTCATCGTCCTTGTAGGCATCGACCGGGATGCAGGCGCACATCACGTTCTTGTCGCCGTACACGTTGTCGACGCGGGCCACCGGCGGCCAGTACTTCTGCAGCTTCAGGCTCGGCAGCGGGAAGGCGGCCAGTTCACGCGGGTAGGCGTGGGTCCATTCGCTGGCGGTCACGGCCGTGGCGGTGTGCGGCGCATTCTTCAGCGGGTTGTCCTCACGGTCCAGGCGGCCGTCTTCGATCGCGGTGATCTCTTCGCGGATCTGGATCATCGCGTCGATGAAGCGGTCCAGCTCGTGCAGCGATTCGCTCTCGGTCGGCTCGACCATCAGCGTACCGGCCACCGGGAAGCTCAGCGTCGGGGCATGGAAGCCGAAGTCGATCAGGCGCTTGGCCACGTCTTCAGCACCGATGCCGCTGGTCTTCTCCAGCGGACGCACGTCCAGGATGCACTCGTGCGCGACCAGGCCGTTGCGGCCGGTGTACAGGGTCTTGAAGTGCGGGGCCAGGCGCTTGGCGATGTAGTTGGCGTTGAGCTGCGCGACCTGGGTGGCCTTGCGCAGGCCTTCGGTGCCCATCATCGCGATGTACATCCAGCTGATCGGCAGGATCGAGGCGCTGCCGAAGCTGGCGGCGCTGACCATGCCGACCGGACCGTTGTCACCCAGCTTGCCCGGCAGGAACGGGGCAAGGTGCGACTTGACCGCACACGGGCCAACGCCCGGGCCGCCGCCGCCGTGCGGGATGCAGAAGGTCTTGTGCAGGTTCAGGTGCGAAACATCCGAACCCCACTTGCCCGGCTTGGCCACGCCGACCAGGGCGTTCATGTTGGCACCGTCGGTGTACACCTGGCCGCCGTGCTTGTGGATGATCTCGCAGATCTCCACCACCTCTTCCTCGAACACGCCGTGCGTGGACGGGTAGGTCATCATGATCGCGGCCAGGCGGTCGCTGTACTTCTCGGCGTTGAGGCGGATGTCCTCGACGTCGACGTTGCCGTTGGCGTCGGTCTTGGTGACCACGACCTTCATGCCGCACATCTGTGCCGAGGCCGGGTTGGTGCCGTGCGCCGAATCCGGGATCAGGCAGATGTCACGGTGATCTTCGCCGCGCGAGCGGTGGTAGGCACGGATCGCCAGCAGGCCGGCGTACTCGCCCTGCGCGCCGGAGTTCGGCTGCAGGCTGACGGCGTCGTAGCCGGTGCACTCGACCAGCATCGCTTCCAGCGAATCGATCAGTTCCTTGTAGCCCAGCGCCTGCTCGGCCGGCACCAGCGGGTGGATCTGCGAGAACTCCGGCCAGGTCACCGGGATCATTTCGGCGGTGGCGTTGAGCTTCATGGTGCACGAGCCCAGCGGGATCATCGTGCGGTCCATCGCCAGGTCCTTGTCGGCCAGCGAACGCAGGTAGCGCAGCAGCTCGTGCTCGCTGTGGTGGGTGTTGAACACCGGGTGGGTCAGGAACGCGGACTGGCGCAGCAGGCCGGCCGGCAGCGCGTCGGCGGTGCTGGCATCCAGCGCGTCCACATCAACGTTGGCACCGAACAGCGCGCCCACGGCGACGATATCGGCGCGGGTGGCGGTCTCGTCCAGGCTGATGCCCACCGAGCTGCTGTCGATCGCACGCAGGTTGTAGCCGGCAGCACGGGCCTTGGCATGGATCGTGTCGGCGTCGACACCGGTCACGTGCAGCGTGTCGAAGAAGTCGGCGCCGACCTGGACACCGGCGGTGCGCAGCGCGCTGGCCAGGATCGCGGCCAGGCGATGGGTGCGGCGGGCGATGCGGGTCAGGCCTTCCGGACCGTGGTAGACGGCGTACATCGAGGCCATCACCGCCAGCAGCACCTGTGCGGTACAGATGTTGGAGGTGGCCTTCTCGCGGCGGATGTGCTGCTCGCGGGTCTGCAGGGTCAGGCGGTATGCCGGGTTGCCCTGTGCGTCGATCGAGACGCCGATCAGGCGGCCCGGCATCGAACGCTTGTAGGCGTCACGGCAGGCCATGAACGCCGCATGCGGGCCACCGAAGCCGAACGGCACGCCGAAACGCTGGCTGTTGCCGACCACGATGTCCGCACCCCATTCGCCCGGGGCGGCCAGCAGGGTCAGTGCCAGCAGGTCGGTGGCCACGGCCACCAGGCCGCCGCGCGCGTGCACGGCATCGACCAGCGCCTTGTAGTCGCCGACCTGGCCGAAGGTGTCCGGGTACTGCAACAGCAGGCCGAAGGCTTCCGCTTCCAGCGCTTCGGCCGGGGTGCCCACGCGCAGCACGATGCCCATGGGCTCGGCGCGGGTACGCAGCAGTTCCAACGTCTGCGGGTGCACGGCATCGTGCACGAAGAAGGTGTCCGACTTCGACTTGGCCGAGCGCTTGGCCAGGGTCATCGCTTCAGCAGCGGCAGTGGCTTCGTCCAGCAGCGAGGCGTTGGCGATTTCCATGCCGGTCAGGTCGGCGCACAGGGTCTGGAAGTTGATCAGCGCTTCCATGCGGCCCTGCGAGATTTCCGCCTGGTACGGAGTGTAGGCGGTGTACCAGGCGGGGTTTTCCAGAATGTTGCGCAGGATCACGTTCGGCGTGTGGGTACCGTAGTAGCCCTGGCCGATGAAGCTGCGCAGCACGGTGTTCTTGTCGGCGATCGCGCGGATCTTCGCCAGCGCCTGCACTTCGGTGATCGACTCCGGCAGTGCCAGCGGTGCCGGCGACTTGATCTTGGCCGGGACGATGGCATCGGTCATCGCATCCAGCGATGCGTGGCCGATGACGCCGAGCATCTGCGCGATCTCGGCATCGTTGGGGCCGATGTGGCGCTCGACGAACGCCGAATGGTGCTCGAGCTCACGCAGGGAAGGGGTGTTCTGGGACATGGCGAAGGATCCGTCAGGAAAGGGCACACGCACGGGCACAAGCCGCCGGTCGGCGGTCTGCGGGCGCCCCTCTGTCCTTTTGCCTGAGAGTTTAAAAGCGCGGAAAACCGCAGCTTCGTGCCCCTTCGGCGCCGGATCGAACCGGTCTCTCCAGAGTTCTGTTACGGGTGGTATCGGGCCTGAGCGATTACGGGCGTTGCGCCTTCGGCAGCGGTGACCTGCTTCTCCCACCGTGTTGCCCGCCGATTATAGCCTCTTGCCGGCGCCCGACGGTGGCCCGGAGCGGCCTCACGGGCCTGAATGGCCGATGGCCCGGGCGTGCGTTCTGTGCACCCGTGCATGGCGTCGCACGCATTCCCCACCTATGATGGTCGGATTCTCGTATTCATCTGGCGCCGTCCCTGCTGCAGGGGATCGGCGCCCGCCGTGCGTGTCACGCATGGCCCTGCCGGACGCTTGCCCGATGACCGCCGCTGTTGCTCCTTCCACCCGCCGCATGGCCCTGTTGCTCGCCGGCCTGGCCATGTTCGGTCCGTTCTCGATCGACACCATCTTTCCTGCGTTTCCGCAGCTGGCCCAGCGCCTGGCGGTGGACGAGGTGGCGGTGCAGCAGACCATCAGCGTCTACCTGCTGTTCTACGGCCTGATGAGCCTGGCCCACGGCCCGCTGTCCGATGCGTGGGGACGCAAGCGGGTGATCCTCGGCGGCCTGGTGATCTTCGTCGGCGCCTCGGTTGGCTGTGCGTTGTCGACCGACCTGACTACGCTGCTGGCGTTCCGCGCACTGCAGGGCCTGTCTGCCGGTGTCGGCATGATCGTCGGCCGCGCGGTGATCCGCGATCTGTATCACGGCCACGACGCGCAGCGGCTGATGAGCCAGGTGTCGATGCTGTTCGGTATCGCCCCGGCCATCGCGCCGATCATCGGTGGCTGGATCCTGCTCAGTGGCGCCGGCTGGCCGCTGATCTTCTGGTTCCTGGTGGTATTCGCGCTGGTGCTGCTGGCGGCCACCGCGCGCTTCCTGCCGGAAACCCATCCGGCGCAGGCACGGGTCGCACTGTCGCCACGCACGTTGATGCGCGACTACGTGCGCATCGGCTTCAACCCGCGTTTCCTGCGCCTGGCGCTGGCCGGCAGCATCGGCTTCGGCGGCATCTTCCTGTACATCTCCTCGGCGCCGGCCATCGTGATGCAGCACCTGCATCTGGGTGAAGGCGGCTTTGCCTGGCTGTTCATTCCCACCATCGGCGGCATGACCACCGGTTCGTTCCTGTCCGGGCGCATGGCCGGGCACAGCACACCCACCCGGCAGGTGGCCCTGGGCTTTACCTTGTGTGCGGTCTCTGCCGTGTTGAACATCGGCTACGTCAGCCTGGCGCCGCAGTTCGCGCTGCCGTGGGCGGTGATGCCGATCTTCCTCGGCGGCATGGGCATGGCGCTGATCTTCCCGATCCTGGCGCTGGCGGTGCTGGACATGTATCCGCAGCAGCGCGGCCTGGCCTCGTCGCTGCAGGCCTTCGTGCAGCTGATGATCAGCACCGTGGTGGCCGGCGTGGTATCGCCACTGCTGCACGACAGCCCGCTGCATCTGGCACTGGGACAGGCGGCCTTCTTCGCGGCCGGCTTCGTGTTCTGGTATTGGGAGCACCAGCGCGAGCGCGCAGCAGAGGCAGCCGGCACGGCGCTTTGAGCGTCGCGCAGGGGTAGGGTGCGCCATCACGCGCGGGCCCATTGCGGCGCCTGGAGCAGGGATTAGGCTGGGGTTTCCAGCGAGCCGGTTCGTGGATGCACGACAGCCAGCCATTCCGATGTCGCCGTATGAGGTACCCGCATGGCTGCGCAGCAGACCTACCGCCTGTTCGAGGTGGCGCTGAAGGAGCGCCGCGTTCTTTCTCCTTCCCTGGACCGCATGGTGTTCACCGGCGCCGACGTAGCGCGCATGAAGACCGAAGGCCCGGACCAACGCATCAAGGTGTTCTTCCCCTTGCCCGGCCAGGATGCGCCGGACGTGCCCAGCGGCGAAGACTGGTACGCCCGTTACCGGGCACTGCCCGATGACGCGCGGCCGCCGATGCGCACTTTTACCATCCGCCAACTGCGCGCTGAGGAGTGCGAGGTCGACGTCGACTTCGTGCTGCATGGCGAGACCGGACCGGCCTCGCGCTGGGCCACGCACGCACGGCCGGGCGACCGCGTGGTGCTGCTGGCCCCCGACGCCGACTGCGCGGACAGCAGCGAGGGCTGGGAATGGAAGCCGCCAGCCGGCGTTGGCCAGGTGTTGCTGGTGGCCGATGAGACGGCATTGCCGGCAGTGGCCGGCATCCTCGAGGAACTGGCCGGGCTGGCCGATCCGCCGCGCACGCTGGCCCTGCTGGAGATCGCCCAGGCGGGCGATGCGGTGCCATTGAAGGCACCGGCCACGGCCGAACTGGTGTGGTTGCCGCGCGGGCAGGAGGCCCATGGGCAGCGGTTGCTGCAGGCCGTGCAGGCGCGGCTGGCGGCGGCCTCCGCCGTGGCCGAGGGTGCAGAACTGGACGAGATCGACGTCGACGCGCAGATCCTGTGGGAGCAGGCTGACGCCAGCGCGGACGGCGCGATGTATGCCTGGGTGGCGGGCGAGGCCGGCGCGGTGATGGCGATCCGCCGGTATCTGGTGAAGGACTGCGGCTTGGATCGCCGCGCGATCACTTTCATGGGCTATTGGCGGCAGGGGCGGGTGCTGGACTGAGTCGATACCGTGCCGGTGTGAACCAGCATGCAGGGGGCGTGGGTTATCCTTGCGCCCCCGCAATGCAAGCCCCACCGATGTCGACCTCTTCCAAATCCCGCCGCGACCAGCGCCGTCGCCAGGAACAGCAGGCTGCCAACAAGGCCGCCGCCACCGCCTCGCCCGTCGAGCCGCATGCCGAACTGCGCGACACCCAGCGCACGCTGCTGGCCGGCGTCGTCCGTCGCGATGGCGAATGGGTGCTGGGCATGGATGGCCGCATTGCCGGCCAGAGCGAAAGTGCGGCGCAGGTGCTGGCGCTGATCATGCAGGCCGGTGAACTGCACGAACGGCAGGGCACGCCGGTGCGCTTGATCTATTCGGATGCGCTGCGCGATGCGGCGCAGGCCGAAGCCAACGAGAAGGGTCAGACCTTCGAGGAATTCAAGGCCGCGCTGGCCGCGCAGCTGGCGGCGAAGAAGAGCAACTGATCGCGCCGAATCTGTAGAGCCGAGCCATGCTCGGCTGCTTTTCCACCGTGCTGCGCACGGTAAGCCGAGCATGGCTCGGCTCTACAACACCTGGAAAGGGGCGGATCCTCGCGGACCCGCCCCTTCTTTCATTTCGCCGCTGCTGCCGGTGCCGCGCTGGCCTGCCAACCGCACATCTGGCCTTCGTTCTGCTGCTTCAACCAGGCATTGACCGGGCTGAAGTACTCGATCATCGGGCCGGCATCGAGCTTGTCCGAGCCGGTCAGTTCCTTCAGCGTGGCCTGCCACGGCTGGCTGGCGCCCTTGCTCAGCATCGCCCAGTACTTCTGGCCGGCTTCCTTGTTGCCGTAGAAGGTGCACTCGTGCAGCGGGCCCTTGAAGCCGGCGGCATCGCACAGGCCCTTGTAGAACTGGAACTGCAGGATGCGCGCCAGGAAGTAGCGGGTGTACGGGGTGTTGCCCGGCACATGGTACTTGGCACCCGCGTCGAAGAATTCCTCGCCACGGGTGGTGGCCGGTGCCACGCCCTGGTACTTGGCCTTCAGGTCCCACCAGGCCTTGTTGTAGTTGTCTGCGGTGATCGAACCATCGAACACGCCCCAGCGCCAGCGGTCGATCATCAGCCCGAACGGCAGGAACGACACGCCCGACAGCGCCATGCGCATCTGGTTGTTGATGACTGCCTCGCGGCTCTCGGTCGGCGCGTCGACCAGCCCGATCGAACTGAGGTACTTCGGCGTCATCGCCAGCACGATGGTGTCGCCGATCGCTTCATGGAAGCCATCGTTGGCACCGCCCTGGAACAGCGGCGGCAGCGGGTTGTAGGCCAGGTCGTAATAGATGTGGCCCAGCTCGTGGTAGATGGTGGTGAAGTTCTCTTCGTTGGGCTTGATGCACATCTTGGTGCGCACGTCGCCTTCCATGTTCATGTCCCAGGCGCTGGCGTGGCAGACCACGTCGCGGTCGTCGGGCTTGATGAACTGGGTCTTGTCCCAGTACGACTGCGGCAGCGACGGCATGCCCAGCGACACGTAGAAGTCCTGCGCACGCTCGGTCATCTGCTTGGCGGTGCGCAGTTCGGCTTCGCGCTGCGCCTTGTACTGCGCGGCCACGTTCGCATCCTTGCCGGCCTTGGCCAGCGCCGCGCTCAGGTTGGTCTGGTACTGCTTTTCCAGCGCCGCGGTGATGTCCAGGCTGCCGGCGCCCGGGTACGGTTCCAGCTGGTCCCACAGGTTGGACCAGTCCTGCTGCCACATGTTGCCCATCAGGTGCGCGGCGATCAGGCCATTGCCCACCTCGGCCTTGTCCTTGCCATAGGTCTTGTCCAGCTTGCCGCGCGCATAGCAGTGCAGCTGCTCGTACATCGGCTTGACCTGTTCCCACAGGCGATCGGTTTCCGGGCCGATCTGCTCCGGCGGCATGTCATAGCCACTGCGCCACATCTGCCCGGCATCGGTGAAGCCCATGCCCTTGGCACCTTCGTTCACCAGGCCGACGAACTTCTGGTAGTCACCACGCATGCTCTTGGTGGTGCTGTGCCAGCCCTGCCAGGCATCGAGCTGCTGGTCGTAATCGCGACTGCGCGCCAGCACCTGCTCCAGCTCGCCCAGCTGGCGGCAGGAGTTCGGATCGTTGGCGTCGGTGCAGTACTTGCCTGCGCCGTAGCTGCCTTCCATGCGGGTGGCGATCTGGGTCAGCTCGGCCAGTTTGGCCGGGTCGCGCGGCGCCGGCATCGACGACATCAGCTTCAGCAGGTGGATCGCGCGCTTGCTGTCCTCACTCATCGGCTTGCCGTCGAATGTGCCGGCCTGCTCGATCCAGCTGTTGAGCTGGGTCAGCGAACGCTCGTTGGCCTTGGCCGCGATGCGCTCTGAATCACTGTTGATGTAGGTGGAGGACAGCCACTGGGCCGAGGTCATCTCCGGGTAGGCCGCCTTGAACTCGGCATTGATGCGGGCCACGAACTGGTCGGCGGTTTCGCCGGCCGGCGCGCTGTTGCTGGCGGTATCGGTGCCTGGCGCAGCTTCCTTCTTGCAGGCGGCCAGGGCCAGCGTAGCGGCGGCGATTGCCGCGGCCAGCAGGAGATGACGGTGTTTCACGGGCGGTCCTTGGGTGGTGAACGACCGCCGAAGGCTAGTGGGCAGGGCTTGCCACCGCAAGTGGCGGAAGTCGGCCGGGCGGCGCCCGGCACCCGCAGAGGCCTTCAAGCAACGTCAAAAGCCGGAGCAACAGCAAGAGCCGGCCATCTTTGGTTTGGCGGGGCGGTGTGGGCTTGCAGGACACGCCGTAAACCCATCCATGGGGGCTCGATGGCGCCATCCATGGCGCCAACGGTCCTACAAGCCCACACCGCCCCGCCTCTGACAGATCTTCGCGGCTGTTGGTGGGTGTCGACCTTGGTCGACACATCTGTCAGCTATCGAAATTCAAAATGGGGTCAGATCCGTTTTCCGAAGGAAAACGGATCTGACCCCGAGAAAGGGCCTGACAGATCGCGGCCAACTGTCGAAGGCGGGGTGGGTCCGGTGGCGGGAGTGTCCGCGGCATGGATGCCGCGGCCAAGCCCCCATGGACGGGTTTACGGCGTCTCCCGCCACCGGACCCACCCCGCCATCCCACAGGAAACCAGCCTTTGCTGTTGCTTCGGCCGTTGCCGTTGCTTCTGCAGGTGCAGGGCTGCAAGCCCTGCCGAACAACCCTAACTCTCGCAGTTGGCGAACAGATCGCGATCACGCTCGTACAGCGCGGTCTTCACCTGCATCAGCCCCAGCACCGACGGGAACAGGTTGTCGTGGTCGGTGTAGCTGGCCGAGCGCTTGCGCACGCACTGCAGGTCCAGCCCTCGGCTGCTGGCGAAGCCTGGCGAGAACCACATCGTCATCGGTACCCGGGTCTGTTCGGCCGGTGCGATCGCGTATGGCACGCCGTGCAGGTACAGGCCCTTTTCGCCCAGCGATTCACCGTGGTCGGACAGGTAGATCATCGCGGTGTCGTAGTCCTGCAGGCCCTGCAGCGTACCGATGGTCTTGCTCAGGAAATGATCGGTGTACAGCACGGCGTTGTCGTAGCTGTTGGTGATCTCTTCGCGCGTGCAGCGGCCGATATCGCGGGTATCGCAGGTCGGGGTGAAGCGGCGGAAGGCGGGCGGGTAGCGCTCGAAATAGGCCGGGCCGTGATTGCCCAGCTGATGCATCACTACCACCCGGTCACCCGGGCGCGCACGCACCTGGGTCGCCAGGTCCTGCAGCAGGATCTCGTCCATGCAACGGCCATCGGCACACAGCCCCGGCGTGGTCGCGTCCGACAACGACTGGAAATCCAGGCCCTCGCATACGCCCTTGCAGCCGGACTGGTTGTCGCGCCACAGCGGTGCGATGCCCGCGCGGTTCAGTACATGCAGCAGCGATTGGTGCGCACGGATCTTCTTCTCGTCGTACTCGTGGCGTCCCCATGGCGAGAACAGGCACGGCAGCGACACCTCGGTGCTGGTGCCGCAGGAGTGCATGTCCGGGAAATTGACCACTGCTGCCTGGGCCAACTCCGGCGTGGTGTTGCGGCCACCATTCAAGCCCCAGTTCTGCGCGCGCACCGTTTCGCCCATTACGATCACCAGCAGGCGTGGCTTGCTGGTCGGTGCGCGCGGGGTCACCTTTGCATCGGTACCGATCGGCAGCTTCGGTGCGCGTTGCACCGGGTTGTCGCCACGCAGCGCACGCGGCAGCCCCAGCAGCACATTGGCGGGCGTTGCCAGGTAGCGCACTTCGCGCTGGTTGCGCATCAGGGCCGATACATCCTGGAATGAAACGAGCGCGCCACCGAGCGCGGTGGCCGCAGCGACCAGCAGGAGGCCGATGCGCCAGAGCAGGCTGCGGCCCCAACTGCGGCGGCGCAGTTCAACGCGCCACAACACCACCATCGGCAGTGCAGCCAGCAGCAGTACCGGCCACAGCAGCGACACCGTCATCAGTTCGCGGCTTTCCTTTGGGTCGGTGGCCAGCACGTTGCGCAGCATGTCCGCATCCAGATAGATGTGGTAACGGCTCATGTAGTGCGCGGCAAACGCGGTGACCAGCAGCAGCACGCTGATCACCACCTTGGCATTCCAGCGCCACACCAGGATGCCCAGCAGCACGCCGTGGGCACCCAGCAGCAGCAACAGCAGCGAAAGCGCATAGCGCAGGCTGCCCGGATGGCTGGCCATGGCGCTGTGCCAGAACAGGCCATTGCCGGCCACAGCGAAGAACAGGCTGGTGAGAATGATCAGCGCTTCGGTGGACAGCTGTGGGCGCCATGCGCGGATGCTGGCCAATGTCGGCAACCGGAAGGAACGTTGGACCGATGCGTTCATGCAATCGCCTCCTGGCGGGTCGAGCGGTCCAACTGGCGGCGGACCATCAGGTACAGGCCCAGCGACAGCAACCAACATATCAAGGCGGTGGCAACGTCATGCGAAAGGAAATGGGCGCCACGAAGCTGCTGGCCGATGCCGAACACCAGGCCGCTGCCGAGGCCGATCCAAAGGCCGGCCCGGCGCCACGACGGTCGCCACAGCAGCGCGAAGAAATACAGGCACAGCCACGCGTATCCCGCGCTTGCGTGGCCGGCAGGGAAACAGGCGCGGGCGGCCATGCCGGTCGGGCGGCTGCTGAAGAGCCCAATGAACGGTTCGTGCCCGCCATAGCGCAGCAGGTCCCAGGGGCATTCCATCGGCACCAGCGACTTCAGCAGGGAAATCACCCCGGTACCCAGAGCCATGGCAATCACGACATACAGCAGCGCCCAGCGCAGCGTGCGATCGCGACCACGACGCCAGTGGTGGAAGCACAGCAGCATCACCACCAGGGCCGCGGCGGTGCTCAACCATTTGCCGGCCTTGTGCACCACCGAGCGTGTCAGCCACGCATCCTGCAGCGCCCAGTGGCCGCCTTCCAACCGGAACAGATGGTCGGCCAGCCATTGGTCACCACCGAAGCCCATCAGCAGGGTGAACACCGCAATGCCGATGGCAGAGGGCAGCCAAAGATGGGTAACGGCAAAACGCGACGCCAACAGCGATGGCGCGAAGGAGACTGCCGGGGCAAGAGGACGAGCGGGCATGCAGGGAAGGGGCCGTTACGGGAATCCGCGGCCATGCTCGTCACTGGCATGTCGGAGAAGGGTCGTACCTGCGTTTGCGCCGGGTTAATCCGCACCCGGCGCGATCGTCGTTCAGTCTTCGTCGTCGTTGGCGCCGGCGCGTTCGGCGTGGCACGCCGGGTCCCACGCCGTGCCCGGAAGCAACTGCCAACGATTGCGATTTGCCACACCGATCTCGATGACCTGGGCCGGATCGACACACGGGCTCATCGCCTTGTCCAGCACCAGCAACCAGCGCTTGTCCGGCGCCTCGGCCAGCCATGGACCCGCGTCGTGCCACTGCTCTGCCCACGGTCGCTTGAAGCCGAACTCGCGCACCGGCCGGTCGGCCTGCAGCAGGTTCTGTTCGCGCCAGGCCACCAGTGCCAGTTCCGCATCGGGGCCGATCCGCGTAGCCACCCGGCGCATCACCGCCGACGCCGAGGCGTAGGGGTCCAGCGCCGGTATCAGCACCAGTCCGTACAGCATCCACAGCAGGCCGTGGGTGAGCAGTACGAGCGTGCCCGCGCGCCGTACCCGCAGCCACACCGCCAGCGTCGCAACGGCGATGGCGAAGGTCAGCAGTCCATCGCCAAATACCGGCAGCAAGGTGTCGGGCATCGCCCGCCGTGCCAGCTGCGCCTGCGCCCAAGGGCTGTCGGTCAGCATCATCACGCCGAGCGCGCCGGTGGCCAGCATCAGCAGCAGGCTGTAGCCGAACAGGTAGCGACGCACGCACAGGCGACGCAGCAGGCCGGGCAGCAGCGGCGCTACGGCCAGTGCCATCGCGGGCAACATCGGCAGCACGTACACCTCACGCTTGCCGGGGCTGGCAGTGAAGAACAGCAGGACCAGCGCGGCCCAGCCCAGCAGCAGCCACTGGCGCTGGTCGCCGCGACGCAGGCGGCGCCACCACGGTTTGATCATCAGCGGCAGCAACAGGGCGCCGGGCAGCCACAGGGTGGCGATCACCTGCAGGTAGTACCAGGCCGGCTGGCGATGGTGCCAGGCGTTGGCATAGCGGGTGCCGGTCTGCTTGAACAACAGCTCGTGTGCGTACGACTGCAGCGATGCACTGGGTTCATGCAGCAGCGCCCAGCCCAGCGGCGCCAGCCATACCGCCGTGCCCAGCAGGAACGCCGGAACCAGCCACAGCAGGCTGGCGGGGCGGGGACCGTCCACCACCTGGCCGCGACGGCGTTGGTAAAGCCACCAGCCGAACCAGGGCAGCACCATCAGCAGTGGCAGGAAGCCCACCCCCTTGGTCACCGTGCCGACGCCAGCGGCGAAGCCGGCCAGCCACAGCGCCGGCAGGTTGCGGCGCTCGCAGAGATGGCGCAGCAGGCCCCACAGGGCCAGCGTGGTCATGCCCACCAGCACCATGTCGATCTGCGCGCGCTTGGCCATCAAGCCGAACTGCAGGGTGCAGAACAGTGCGCCAACTGCGTACAGCGAATGGCGTGGCGACCACAGCCGGCGCGCCAGGTCCGAAACCAGCCACAGGCTGAGCAGCGCGGCCAGCAACGACGGCAGCAGGAACGACCACTGCCAGCTCCCGACCACCTGATGGGCAGCGGCCTGCAGCCACATGAACACCGGCGGCTTTTCGGCGTACAGCTCACTGCCGCGATGCGGGAGCAGCCACTCGCCGCTCTCCACCATGGCCCGCGCGGCCAGTACGAACCGTGGCTCGTCCGGTGGCTGCGGCTGGCGCATGCCGAGACCGGCTGCGAGCGCCACCACGATCAACAGCCACAACAGGGGCAGGTGCCAACGGCGGGGCAGGGCAACGGGCACGGGGGGCTCCGAGGGCAAAACGGCGATTGTGATGAGGGGCACGTGGGAAAGCCGTCAGAGCCGCCGCCACGGCGACCGCATTCCGACATCCGCAGCGCTACCATGGTGGCACTTCCCGTGGATGTTTCGTGCATGCGCCTGTTGGTGATCGAGGACAACCGCCAGCTGGTGGCCAACCTGTTCGACTATTTCGAGTCGCGCGGGCATGTGCTCGACGTTGCCCCGGACGGCATCACCGGCCTGCACCTGGCGGGCAGCCACCCGTATGACGCGGTGATCCTGGACTGGATGCTGCCACGCATGGAGGGTCCGGAGGTGCTGCGCCGGCTGCGCTCCGAACATGCGTCGGAAGTGCCGGTGATCATGCTGACCGCGCGCGACGAACTGCCGGACAAGATCGCGGGCTTCCGTGCCGGCGCGGATGACTACCTGACCAAGCCATTCGCCTTGCCGGAACTGGAAGTGCGGCTGGAGGCGCTGCTGCTGCGCGCGCAGGGGCGCAATCCGCGCAAGCGCCTGCAGGTGGGCGACCTGGTGCTTGACCTGGCCACCCTGGAGGCGCAGCGTGCCGGCCAGGTGCTGCACCTGTACCCGGCCTGCCGCAAGCTGCTGGAAGTGCTGATGCGGGCCAGCCCGGGTGCGGTGACCCGGCAGCAGCTGGAATTCGCCCTGTGGGGGGATGAGCCGCCGGATGGCGACCTGCTGCGCTCGCATGTGTACGAGCTGCGGCGCAGCGTGGACGGCCCGTTTGCCGACAAGCTGATCCACACCCTGCCGCGGGTGGGCTACCGGCTGGCGTCCGCCGCAGGCGCCGATGCACGGAACGATGACGATGGCGCGTAAGCCCGGGCCGCTGTACCGAAGGGTGGTGTGGTGGCTGCTGGGCTACCTGGCGCTGATCTCGCTGGCGGTGTTCAGCGTAGGCAACTACGTGCACGAACACGCCGAGCACGCAGCGTGGCGCGCGCTGCTCAATTCCGAACTGGACAGCATTGTCGATCACACCGAGCACGAGCCGCACTATCGCTGGCAGGATTCGGACACGCTCAGCCTGTTCCGCTTCAACGAAGCCAACATGCCCGCCAGCCTGCGCACCCTGCATCCGGGGTTGCATGACGGGGTGATGATCGGCGAGCGCGAGACGGCAGTGATGGTGCGCGATACCGGTTCGATGGGACGGGTTGCGCTGGCCCTGGACATCTCCGATTTCCACGACCTGGAACAGTTCGCCACACGCTGGGTGATGCTTGCCGGCATCATCATGATCTTCGTCACCGTGTTGATGGCCTCGTTCGGCATGGAGCGCATGGTGCGCCCGCTGAGCCTGCTGGCCCAGCACATCGGTGCACTGCGGCCTGGCGTGCAGGGCCAGCGCATCGACGTCGATCCGCGCGGTAGTTCCGAGCTGCATACCATTGCCGATGCCCTGAACGATTACCTTGATCGCAACGAGCAGTTCGTCGAGCGTGAGCGGGTGTTCATCAGCACCACGAGCCATGAACTGCGCACGCCGATCGCGGTGATGACCGGTGCCGCCGAGCTGGCCCTGGAGCAGCCGGGCCTGCCTGAGCGCGCACGCCAGCAGATGCAGCGTGTGCTGCGGACGGCGCAGGGTGTCGAACAGCTGATCGAGTTGCTGTTGGTGTTGGCGCGTGATCCCGCACGCCTGGCCACCCGTGCCGAGCGCATCGCCCTGGACCAGCTGCTGCCGGAGATCGTCGACGACCATCGCCATCTGCTGGGCGACAAGGACCTGAGCATCGGCATCCAGGCTGCGCCGGTCGACATCGTCGCGCCGCTGGCGGTGGTGCAGGCGGCGATCGGCAACCTGCTGCGCAATGCCATCGAGAACAGCGGCCGCGGTCATATCGAGCTGCGCCTGACCTCGGCAGCGGTGTTGACCCTGCAGGACCCCGGCCATGGCATGAGTCCGGAAGAGATCGCTGCGATCCACGCGCGGATGGCACGTGGTGAGCGCGGCGATCGCGGTGGCATCGGCCTGGAACTGATCGCGCGGCTGTGCGAGCACCTGGGCTGGACCCTGCAGCTGCAGCCCTGCCAGCCGCGCGGCACCCTGGCTTCGCTCGACTTTGGCGCAGCGCGCCCAGGCTGACCTGTCCGTCGACCGAGGTCGACGCCTACCGGGCAATGGCCGCGTGCGTTCTGGTGGGTGCCAACCTTGGCTGGCACTCTGGCCGCGTCACCGACCCGTCGGCCGCGCAACATGCTGGTCGATCAGGATCACATTGCCATCCGGATCAGCCAACTGCAGGTAGCCCGTGCCCTGGCCATCAGGATCGGTGCGGAGCGCCAGTTCAATGCCCTTGGCATCCAGTTCGGCCTGTATCTGGCGGACGTCCTGGAAGGACGCCAGTTCCTGCTTGTGCTGGTCCCAGCCGGGATTGAAGGTCAGCAGGTTGCCCTCGAACATGCCCTGGAACAGGCCGACCACGATGCCGTTGTTGCGCAGTACCAGCCAGTTCTGCGCCGCATCACCACCGGTTACCGAGAACCCGAGCGCCTCATAGAACGCGCGCGAGGTGGCCAGGTCCTTCACCGCCAGGCTGACTGAAAAAGCGCCGAGTTGCATGGGGCAGGCTCCAGACGGGAATGCTGCGATTCTCGACAGGCCCGCGCGCTGCCGCAAGCAGCGCAGCATGACCCTGCGTGAAGACTATGTTAATTTCGACCCGCGCCGCTTATGCGGCGCTTTTCTTTTCCGCTCTTTCGATCGACAGAGGATCCCATGCCGACCGAACCCGCTACCGCTACCGCCCTGATCAGCAACGACATCGTTGGCCTTGGTCTGATCGCCGCCACTCTCGCCCTGATCTTCTGGGCTGCCAGCGGCCCAACGCCCTTGCTGAAGAAGATCTTCGCCTGGGTACCCGCCCTGCTGCTGTGCTATTTCATCCCCGCCATCTACAACACTGCCGGTGTCATCGATGGCCACAACACCTCGCTGTACAACCCGGTCGCACGCGATGTGCTGCTGCCGGCAGCACTGGTCCTGCTGACCTTGTCGATCGACCTGAAAGGCATCGCCAAGCTCGGGCCGAAGCTGCTGCTGGTGTTCTGCGCCGGCACCGCCGGCATCATGCTCGGCGCCATTGTCTCTTTCCAGGTGATGAAGCTGATCCACCCGGAAACCGTGGCCGGTGACACATGGGCCGGAATGGCCGCCTTGGCCGGCAGCTGGATCGGCGGTGGCGCCAACATGGTCGCCATGCGCGAAGTGTTCGGCACCGATGCCACCACCTTCGGCCAGTTCGCCGTGGTCGACGTGGCCTGCGCCAGCCTGTGGATGGCGATCCTGCTGTTCATGGCCAACCGCGCGCAGCAGATCGATGCCCGCAACGGTGCCGACACCCGCGCCATCGATGAAATGAAGGCGCGCATCAGCGCCTACGAGGCGCAGAACGCGCGTATCCCCAGCATGACCGACCTGATGGTGATCGTCGGTGTGGCACTGGGCGGCGTCGGCCTGGCCCATGCCATCGCCGCACCGTTGTCCGGCTGGTTCAAGGCCAATGTCAGCTGGGCCAGTCAGTTCAGCCTCGACAGCCAGTTTGTCTGGGTGATCCTGTTGTCCACCGCGATGGGCCTGACCCTCAGCTTCACCCGTGCACGACGGCTGGAAGCAGCCGGTGCTTCGCGCCTGGGCACCGTGTTCCTGTACTTCCTGATCGCCTGCATCGGCATGCAGATGAACCTGCTCTCGCTGCTGGATCGTCCGTGGTTGTTCCTGCTCGGTGCGATCTGGATGGCCACCCACGTGCTGGTGCTGTGGATCGTTGCCAAGCTGGTGCGCGCGCCACTGTTCTTCTTTGCGATTGGTTCGCAGGGCAACATCGGTGCGGCAGCGTCGGCACCGGTGGTGGCGGCAGCGTTCCATCCGACGCTGGCGCCGGTGGGCGTGCTGCTCGGCACGGTCGGTTATGCCACCGGTACCGGACTGGCATACGTGACCGGGCTGATCCTGAAGTGGATGGCCAACGGCTGAGCCCTCTCGCGGCCGCCACGGAAATCAGAAACGGGTAGAGCCGAGCCCACGCTCGGCTGCTTTGCGCAGGATACTGCCGGAACTGTGCGGCACATACCGGAACGTATGGCGCGTGCGACGTAGCGTGGGAAGCTCCTGCCGGCGTTGCCGGCGACGTTCGATGGGGCCGTCGATGACGAAGCAATGGAGGTTTCGGGTTTCCGCACTGGTGCTGTTGCTGGCCAGTACGGGGGCATTCGCGCAGGGACCGGTGAGGGCCGGCGGCGCCGATGTACAGGTGCTGACGGATGCCGGTGCGCGCGAGGTGGCGGCACTGATCGGCCAGCCAGGGTTCGCCGATGCAGTGCGCAGCTCGCTGCATGCGGTGCCGGAGCAGGGCGTGTCGGTGCAATCGTTGATGGGCCGTTTCGATCCGCAGGCGCATACGCTGGCCAGTGCAGCGCTGGCAGCCGGCGATCGCCAGCTGCGCCAGCGCAAGGGGCTCCCGGCACAGGGGCAGGGGCTGCTGCAGCTGCGTGCGTACGTGCCCGAGGGGCACTCGCTGGCGGCCATCAATCCGCATCCGCTGTGGGTGGCCAGTCTGCCGCGTGGCAATGATCGCGACTGGACCACGATCACCGCCTACGATGCGCACGGCCGCGCGCATGTACTGGATGCGAAACAGGCCCCGGATTTTCCGGTGCTGATCGTCGACGTCGACACGCGGCGTGCCGTGCAGGAGGGCATGGCCCTGGTCAATGCGGGGCTGCAGGCCCGCGGCCTGCAATCGCCCGAACGCATCCGGCTGTCGGCTGACGGCACGCAGGCTTCGCTGGATATCACCCGCCTGGACCGCATCCGCCTGGCCGACGACCAGGAGCCCTGGGCGCTGGGGGCGGCCGAGGTGTTCGCTGTTGTTTCCGGCCTGCAGGTGGGCGCCACCGCACCGGAGATGGTCACCGTCGACATGCCGTACCTGGACTACGACGGTACCGACTACACCCCGCAGCAACCACTGATCATCTGGGGCAACTATCGCTTCAACGCTGCCAACGTGCAGCTGTTCGAGGACGACGGCGATACCAATTACCAGGAGCTGCTGGTGGCGCTGAGCAACGGCGTCAAAGCGGCGCTGGGCGCCTTCGCCCCTGAGTATGCTGTCATTGCCGACATCGCAGGCGCGATCCTGAAGGCCATGCCGACGTCATGGTTTGCCAATGACATCGACTATCTCGACAGCTACTACCTGTTGCAGCGCGGCCAGGCCTACCAGGACCGCATGGGCGCGGCCAACAACGCCAAGATCACCCTGACCCCGATCACGCTCACGGAGTAGTCCCGCCGGGCGGCGCCGGAAACCGTCATCGGCGGATCAATGCCATCCGCATCCATGAACAAAAAGGGGTCGGATCCGTTTTCCAAAGGAAAACGGATCCGACCCCAGATGTTTCGCGCCGTCACCGGAAATCTGTCAAAGGCGGGGCGGTGTGGGCTTGCAGGACCGTTGGCGCCATGGATGGCGCCATCGAGCCCCCATGGACGGGTTTACGGCGTGTCCTGCAAGCCCACACCGCCCCGCCAACCAAACAGAAACCCAGAGCCGACGCTTCGGCCGTTGCAGTTGCAGTTGCAGTTGCAGTTGCAGTTGCTTCTGCGGGCGCCGGGCTGCAAGCCCGGCACCCACTTCATACTTCAACAGCAGCGACCACCGTTGCGCCCGCCGTACCGCGCTTCCTGCCGCTCGCGGAAGAACGTCTTGTAGTCCATCGGCTCGCGGTCCGGATGCTTCTCCCGCACATGCCGCACATAGTTGTCGTAGTCGGGAATGCCGCAGCACAGCCGTGCCGTCTGCACCAGGCGTCGCCATAGGCGGCGATGCGCCTGGTACTGCCCCACCGGAACCAGTTGCGTACTCATTACAGGTCCACCATTTCATGCGGCTTGAGAGCCACGTACGGGGTCTCGCGGTCGCTGCGCTGCGGATTGCGGCGCGCCGCCACGATCGTCTTGATCGAATACACCAGCACCGACGCCACCACCAGCAGGAACAGCGCGGTCAAGCCGGTGTTGACGTAAGCATTGACCACGATCTGCTGCATCTGTGCGACCGACTTCGCCGGTGCGGTGATGGTGCCGCTGGCCAGGGCGTCCTGGAACTTGTGTGCCTGCGCCAGGAAGCCCTGCGCCGGATTGCTGTCGAAGATCTTGATGAAGCCGGCATAGGTCGTGCAGATCAGCAGCCACACCGCAGGCACCGCAGTGACCCACGCGTAACGGTCGCGCTTCATCTTGAACAGCACCACCGTGCCCAGCATCAGCGCGATGCCCGCCAGCATCTGGTTGGAGATGCCGAACAGCGGCCACAACGTCTGGATGCCGCCGAACGGATCGACCACGCCGGTGTACAGCAGGTAACCCCACAGTGCCACGCAGCCCGCCGTACCGATGATGTTGGCGGTCCACGACTCGGTCTTCTTCAGCGCAGGAACGAAGTTGCCGAGCAGGTCCTGCAGCATGAAGCGACCGGCACGGGTGCCCGCGTCCACAGCGGTGAGGATGAACAACGCTTCGAACAGAATGGCGAAGTGGTACCAGAACGCCATCATCGCGTCGCTGCTGCTGGGGATCGCCTCATGCAGGATCTGCGCGATGCCCACCGCCAGCGTCGGTGCGCCACCGGCACGGTGCAGGATGGTCGGTTCACCGATCGCTGCGGCCGTGGCCGTCAGCTGTTCGGGAGTGATGGTGAAGCCCCAGGTGTTGGTGATGTAGTGCGCGGCCGACGCTGCATCGGCACCGATCACCGCTGCCGGGCTGTTCATCGCGAAGTAGATGCCCGGATCGATGATCGAGGCGGCCACCAGCGCCATCACGGCCACGAACGATTCCATCAACATGCCGCCGTAGCCGATGTAGCGCATGTGCGCCTCATTGGCCAGCAGCTTCGGCGTGGTACCCGAAGAAATCAGCGCATGGAAGCCCGACACCGCACCGCAGGCGATGGTGATGAACAGGAACGGGAACATGCCGCCCTTCCACACCGGGCCGTCGCCGCTTGCCGCGAACTGGGTCAGTGCCGGCATCTTCAGTTCCGGCATCACCACCAGGATGCCGATGGCCAGCGCGATGATCGTGCCGATCTTCAGGAAGGTCGACAGGTAGTCGCGCGGTGCCAGCAGCAGCCACACCGGCAGCACCGAGGCGACGAAGCCGTAACCGATCAGCATCCAGGTGATCTGGGTGCCGGTGAAGGTGAAGGCCGGGCCCCAGGTCGGGTCTGCCGCCACCTTGCCGCCGAACCAGATCGCGGCCAGCAGCAGCACCAGGCCCACCACCGAAATCTCGCCGATCTTGCCCGGCCGGATGTAGCGCATGTACACGCCCATCAGGATCGCAATGGGCATCGTGGCAATCACCGTGAACATGCCCCACGGGCTTTCCGCCAGCGCCTTGACCACCACCATCGCCAGCACGGCGAGGATGATGATCATGATCAGGAAGGCACCGAACAACGCGATGGTGCCAGGCACCTGGCCCATCTCCTCGCGCACCAGGTCGCCCAGTGAGCGGCCGTTGCGGCGGCTGGACAAGAACAGGACCATGAAGTCCTGCACCGCGCCGGCCAGCACCACACCGACCACCAGCCACAGCAGGCCGGGCAGGTAGCCCATCTGTGCGGCCAGCACCGGGCCGACCAGCGGGCCGGCACCGGCAATGGCGGCAAAGTGGTGGCCGAACAGCACGTGCTTGTTGGTCGGCACGTAATCCAGGCCATCGTTGTTGATCACCGCCGGGGTGGCCCGGGTCGGATCGAGCTGCATCACCTTGTCAGCGATGAACAGGCTGTAGAAGCGATAGGCGACCAGGTACAGCGATACCGCCGCCACCACGATCCACAACGCGTTGATGTGCTCACCGCGCCGCAGCGCCACCGTACCCAGGCAGAACGCGCCGAGCAGAGCGAGGGCCGCCCAGCCTATTTTGGAAAAACCTTTCATGAGGTGCTCTCTCCCGGAAAGACAGGCAAAGAGTCCCGCGTGCCCCTGGCAGGGTCAATGTGCACGGGACCATTCTGCGGTAGTACTTTGGTCGTACATGGATGTGGCAGGTGGCGATGTTTCCTCGCTGCCCACAACGCAGGCGGTGCCGGCGTGCGGACATGACGCGCGGCGAACACCAGGGATGGAACAATCGGTTGCGACGGCATCCATTGGCGTTGCGCCCTGCAGCGTCCATTTTTACCGGCATCCATCCAACAGGAGTCACCATGAGCCTTCCCGAGCCGGTCCGCGTCCTGCGCACCATCCGTGGCATGCCCACCTCCGACGGTGCCGGTGTTCGCCTGACCCGGGTCATCGGCGGCCCATCGCTGCCCGACCTCGATCCGTTCCTGCTGCTCGATGAATTCGGCACCGATCGGGCCGAGGACTACATCGCCGGTTTCCCCGAACATCCGCATCGTGGTTTCGAGACCGTTACCTACATGCTCGATGGCCGCATGCGGCATCGCGACAACCATGGCAACGAAGGCCTGCTGACCCCGGGCAGCGTGCAGTGGATGACCGCCGGCCGTGGCCTGGTGCATTCGGAGATGCCCGAGCAGGAAAGCGGGCAGATGCGCGGCTTCCAGTTGTGGGTGAACCTGCCGGCGCGCGACAAGATGACCGCGCCGAAGTATCAGGAATTCGCTCCCGAAAAGATTCCGGTGGTGCGGCCGGCCGAAGGCGTGCAGGTCAAGGTGATCGCCGGCACGGTCGAGGGCACGGCGGGCCCGATCGCGCAGCCCGCCACCGATCCGCTGTACCTGGATATCGAACTGGCCGCCGACCGCGCCTGGACCTATGTGCTGCCGGAAGGCCACAACGCGTTCGTCTATGTGTTCGAAGGCGGGCTGACGGTGGGGGAGCAGGATGCTGCGCGCGACGTGGCACGGCAGGAACTGGCGGTACTGGGCGGCGGCGAGCAGCTGCATCTGTCGGCAGGTGCTGAAGGTGCGCGGTTGATCCTGGTGGCGGGTCGACCGCTGCGCGAGCCGGTGATGCGCCACGGCCCGTTCGTGATGAACACCCGCGAAGAACTGATGCAGGCTTTCGTTGATTTCCAGGAAGGCAGGTTCTGAGCGGTAGCGCCGGGCCATGCCCGGCGGATGCCCGGCGTGCCGGATCGTGCGGGGACGCTGCAATGCAGTCATCCCCGCAGCCCTTCAGCGGCCGTCGGCCACGGCGGAGGGCGTCAGGTTCATGCCCTGCGCAAGCTGCTGCAGCGTGCCCAGTTCCTGCGAGCTGTCAGGATACAGCGCGATCTGCGCGTAGCGGCCCTTGTCCAGCTTGACCACGCTGATGCGGCGCTCGGCATAGCCCGGCGGCTGCTGGCCGCCAAGATCCGGCTGATACCAGTACATCGATTCACCGGCAAAGCTGCCCTTTTCCTGGCGCAGCGAGCGGGTCAGCGGAATGCCCGGGTCGCGCTGGCTGAGCATCAGGCTCAGCACTTCACGACCGTCATTGGTGGCCGCGCGGCAGACCAGGAAACCGGACTGTACCTGCTGCTGCCATTGCAGGCCGCTGCTGGCGGGCAACGAAGGACATTCGACCGGGGCCTGCGCGCAGGCAGACGCCGCAACGAACAGCAGGCTCGACAAAACAACAGGCGCGAACTTCATGCATCCCCCAAGGTGGCGTGTCGTTGGCACCGCCGGTGTCACCGGCGGCCGAGGCATCCCATCCCCGGATGCCGTCCAGCCCGGCACAAGCACGGGCGGATGACCAGACCTTAACGGAACGTGAGCGATCGCACAAATCGCGGTTACATCCGTAACCATTGCGGCCGAAGGTCGGCCGCAATGGCGCAGTCACGGCTCAGCGGTCGTTGCCGATCCACTTGTAGATGATGCCGCCGATCGCACCGCCCAGCAGCGGGGCGACCCAGAACAGCCACAGCTGACCGGTTGCGCCGCTGCCGGCGAAGAAGGCCACCGCCGTGGAGCGGGCCGGGTTCACCGACGTATTGGTCACCGGAATGCTGATCAGGTGGATCAGGGTCAGGGCAAGGCCGATGGCCAGCGGCGCGAAGCCCGCGGGCGCCTTGCCATGGGTCGCGCCCATGATCACGATCAGGAACACCGCTGTGAGCACCACTTCGCACAGGAACGCGGCCGCCACACTGTAGCCACCGGGCGACAGCGCACCATAGCCGTTGCTGGCGAATGCACCCGCCTGGCTGCCATCAATGGCGAAGCCGCTGGCACCGGAGGCGATCTGCAGCAGGATGAAGCCCGCCAGCAGGCCGCCGGCCACCTGGGCAATGATGTAGGGCAGCAGATCCCTGGTCGGGAAGCGGCCGCCGGCCCACAGGCCCACGCTGACCGCCGGATTGAAGTGCGCACCGGAGATGTGGCCGAACGCGTAGGCGCCGGTCACCACGGTCAGGCCGAAGGCCAGCGCCACGCCGAGGAAACCGATACCCAGCGGATTGCCGTCGCCACCGAACTTGGCGGCGAGCACGGCACTGCCACAGCCACCCAGAACCAGCCAGAACGTGCCGAGGAACTCGGCGGACAAGCGTTTACCCATGCTCATGTGTTGCACTCCTTTGACGGCAGAAAGTGTGATTTATGTCACACTTCAGTGATCAGCGGGTGACTGTAGCGTCAACGCCGGGTGCAGGGATACACCCTCGGATGTGTGCAACACGCGATGCTCAATGCTCGGGCAGGGGAATGAATTCCTTGTCGTCGCCGGGAATGGTGCCGAAACGCCCGGCTTCCCAGTCGTGCTTGGCCTGCTCGATACGTTCCTTCGAACTGGAAACGAAGTTCCACCACAGATGACGCGGACCATCCAGCGGCTCGCCGCCGAACAGCATCGCCTTCACCGGCGTCTTCGCGCGCAGGCGGCCGCGCGCCCCGGTTTCGGGAATCACCAGGTGCTGGGCCGGAATGTCCACGCCATCCAGCTGCGCTTCGCCCTCGAGGATGTACAGCGCACGCTCGCGGTGACCATCATCGATGTCGATCTCTGCATCCGGGTCGAGGTCGATCGCCACGTTGAGGGTGTCGGCGAACACCTTGACCGGCGACTCCTCGCCATAGGCGCGTCCGGCGATCACCCGCAGCCAGGCGCCGTTGCGGCGCTGCTCGGGCAGGGTGGCCGCCGCATGGTGGTAGAACGCCGGTTCGATTTCCTCATGCGACTTCGGCAACGCCACCCAGGTCTGCATGCCGTGGATCGGGTTGTCATGGTCGCGGTCCGGTTGCGGCGTGCGCTCGGAATGGGCGATGCCGCGGCCGGCGGTCATCCAGTTGACGTCACCCGGGCGGATCACCTGGTCCGAACCCAGCGTGTCGCGGTGGCCGATGGCGCCCGACCACAGATAGGTGACGGTGGCCAGGCCGATATGCGGATGCGGGCGCACGTCGATGGCGGTACCAGGGTGCATGAGTGCCGGGCCCATCTGGTCGACGAACACGAACGAACCGATGCTGCGGGCCTGCAGGGTGGGCACTGCACGGCGCACTTCCAGGCCGCCGATGTCGTGTACGCGCGGGGCGATGATGGTGGTCATGCAGGCGTTCTCGCTGGCAGGGATCAAGGCGGTCAGGATCGCACGCTGTCGTGACGGTGGCATTCCCCGTTCGGGTAACAGGTTGTTCCAGCCAACGGCGCAGCCCCTCGTGGCTGTTGGTTGGTTGGTCGCGTAAGGCGGAAGCAGAATCAAAAGCCGCGCTTGGCCGGTCGGGGTGGGTTCGCGGGGGACGCCGTGAATCCGTCCCTGGAGGCTTGGCCGCGGCATCCATGCCGCGGACACCCCCGCGAACCCACCCCGCCCGGCCTCTGACAGTTTCCGTGTGTCGTCCAGCCACGGAGAAGAAAAAAGAAAATCAAAATCAAACGCTGGTCGCTTCGCTCGCATCCACGCATGGCGTGGATCAAGCGTGTCGACCAAGGTCGACACCTACCAACAGCCGCGTGAACCTGTCAGGGGTGGGGCGGTGTCGGGTTGCGGGGTGTCCGCGGCATGGATGCCGCGGCCAAGCCCCCAGGGATGGGTTTACGGCGTCCCCGCAACCCGACACCGCCCCGCCCAACAAACAGAAAAGCCAGAGCCGCTTTGGCTCTGGCTTTTGCTGTAGCTGTTGTTGTTGCCTCTGGCTGTTGTTGTTGCCTCTGCGGGTGCCGGGCCGCAGGCCCGGCCGATCAAACCACCGGTTCGCGCAGGACCGGGTTGTCCCAGCCCGGGCGCGGTGCGAAACGGTCGCCGTGGCGCTGCTGCAGCGCCTTCAGCCGCTCGACGATCGCATCGGCACCGACTGCACGGATGTGCTGGATCGGACCGCCGCGGAACGGTGCGAAACCCGTACCGAAGATCACGCCTGCATCCAGCAGGTCCGCGTCGGCCACCACGCCCTCGTGCAGGCACGCGACTGCCTCGTTCAACAGCGGCAGGATCAGGCGATCTTCCAGATCGGCAGGCGCCTGGTAGTCGCGCGCCACGTCCGGCTTCTTGGCCCGGCCGTTCTCCCAGGTGTAGATGCCCTGGCCATCCTTCTTGCCGCGCTTGTCCGGTTCCACCGTCTGCAGCGCCGCCGGAATCTGCAGGCCCAGGAACGGTGCCAGTTCCTTGCCCACGCCGGCGGCCACGTCCAGGCCCACGGTGTCGATCAGTTCGATCGGGCCCATCGGCATGCCGAACTTCACCGCCGCCTTGTCGATCACCGGCCCCGGAATGCCTTCGGCATACGCGGTAGCGGCTTCCAGCATGTACGGGAACAGCACGCGGTTGACCAGGAAGCCGGGGGTGCCGGCCACCGGCACCGGGAACTTGCCCAGCGCCTTGCAGAAGGCCGCCAGGCGGCGCTCGGTCTCAGGCGCCATGCCGTCATGGTGGATGATCTCCACCAGCGGCATCTGTGCCACCGGGTTGAAGTAATGCAGGCCGGCGAACTGCGCCGGACGCTGGATGTGATCGCGCAGTTCCACCAGCGGAATCGACGAAGTGTTGGTGGTCAGCAACGCGTCGAGCTTCATCTTCGGCTCCAGCGTCTGGTACAGCGCACGCTTGGCTTCCGGGTTCTCGATGATCGCCTCGATCACCAGATCGGCCTGCGCCACGCCGTTGCCTTCCAGATCGGCACGCAGGCGCGCGGCTACGGCCGGGCGCTTGCTCTCGTCACGCACCTTCTTGGCAAACAGTGCCTGCGCGCGTTCCATGGCCGGGTCGATGAAACGCTGCTCGCGGTCCTGCAGGGTCACGTCGAAGCCCTTGTAGGCGGCCCACGCCGCGATGTCACCGCCCATCACGCCAGCACCGACCACGTGCACGTGGCGGATGCCGGAATCGCCACCGCCCAGGCCTTTCAGGCGTTCGGTGAGGAAGAAGATGCGGATCAGGTTGCGCGCGGTCGGCGTGCTGGCCAGCTTCACCACGGCGCGTCGTTCGGCATCCAGGCGTGCCTGCACCGGCTTGCCGCCGCTGCGCTGCCAGGTGCTGATCAATGCATACGGCGCCGGGTACTGGTCCTTCTTCGCCTTGCGCGCGACCTGCTTGACCATCTGCGGTGCCAGCAGCTGGCGTGCAAGCCAGGTATTGGTCGCCCACGCCGTCGCGCGCTGCTTGAACGGGCGGGTGGTGCCGGACAAGGCCAGCGCCACGGCGGTGTCGAGCACTACGGCCGGTGCCACCACCTTGTCGACCAGGCCGATGCCGCGTGCGGCCGAGGCCGACAGCGTGCGTCCGGTCAGCATCATTTCCATCGCCGCTGGCGCACCGACCAGCTGCGGCAGGCGTGCGCTGCCACCCCAGCCCGGGAAGATGCCCAGCTGGGTTTCCGGCAGGCCGATGCGGGTGGAGCTGTCATTGGACGCGACGCGGTAGCGGCAGGCCAGGGCCAGTTCGGTACCGCCGCCCAGGCAATGGCCATGGATGGCGGCCACGGTCGGGCAGGGCAGCTCAGCAAGCTTCTGGTAGGTCGACTGGCCACGGCGGATGGCATCGTTGACGGTGCCGCGGCGATCGAATTCCTGGAATTCCTTCAGGTCGGCGCCGGCGATGAAGCCTGCCTTCTTGATCGACTGGATCACCACGCCCTTGGGCGGGTCCATGGCGATGCGTTCAAGCAGATCGCCCAGCTCCAGCAGTACATCCTGCGACATTGCGTTGACACTGCTGTCCTGACGATCAAGGGAGAGGACCACCACGCCATCGTCGCGGATCTCGGGGTGCCAGTGGCTGAAGCGGAGACCATCGAAGCTTGAGAGCATGGACGTTCCATCCGGTTGTGTATGGAGAAGGGGGCTATGATCCAGAGGTTGTTTCCCCCGCGTCAAATCCCAATAGCAGGGGTGTGGCGCCCCGGATCGCAGGCCTTGGACCGGAACGTTAACGGAACGGTGGTTAAAAGCTGGTGCGGCGCCAGGTGATCGGCGACTGAACTTTTCCCGGGATTGGCAGTCTCATTGCCCGACGTCGGTTGGGCTGACAGGAGTGCGGCCCCTCATGGCCGATGTTGATACACCACAGGAGCTGGATCTGGAACTGGTCCGGCGCGTGCAGCACGGCGAGAGTGCCGCCTTCGATGTCCTGGTGCGCAAGTACCAGCATCGGGTCGTGGCCCTGGTCGGTCGCTACATCGCCGACTGGAGTGAATGTCAGGACGTGGCCCAGGACACTTTCATCCGTGCTTACCGTGCGATTGGAAGCTTCCGCGGCGACGCCCAGTTCTCAACCTGGTTGCATCGGATCGCCGTGAATACCGCCAAAAATCATCTGGCTTCGCACAATCGCCGCCCGCCGACCGATGACATCGACATCGGCGACGCCGAGCAGTTCGACAGCGGGACACGCCTGCGCGACACCGACACGCCCGAGCGCGAGTTGATGCGCCAGGAGCTGGAACAGACGGTGATGAAGGCCGTCAACGCGCTGCCGGAAGAACTCCGGTCAGCGATCACCCTGCGCGAGGTGGAAGGCCTGAGCTACGAGGAAATCGCGCAGAAGATGGGGTGCCCGATCGGCACCGTGCGTTCCCGGATCTTCCGGGCGCGCGAGGCGATCGACACCGAACTCCGGCCGCTGTTGGACATCGGCAGCGCCACCCGCGAGAAGAGCCGTATATGACCCGCATTCCGAACAACGAATCGCACAACCACCAGTCTCCCGCCGGGCAACGCCTGGACGAACGCCATCGCCAGCAGTTGTCGGCACTGGTTGACGGCGAGCTGGGTGCAGACGAGGCGCGCTTCCTGGTGCGCCGCATGGAACACGATCCGGAACTGGCCGGCTGCCAGGAGCGTTGGCAGCTGCTGGGTGACGTCATGCGTGGCCAGGCGTCACTGCTGGCACCGGCCGGTTTCAGTGCTGCCGTGGCTGCAGCCATCGCCACCGAGCCTGCGCCGCTGGCCGAGCCGAAGCGTCAGGCCCGCCGCAGTGGCTGGCGTGCCTGGGGGGGCGGCGCACTGGCGGCTTCGGTTGCTGCCGTGGCGCTGTTCGTCGGCCGTGAAAAGCTGCAGGAGGCGCCGCCTGTCGATGTCTCCGCACCACAGGTGATCGCCAGCCAGGCGCAGTTGCCGCCGGCATCAGCGCAGCCCGCGGCTGTCACCGAGGCCTCGGTGGACACCGCCGCGATGGCCGTGGCCAGTGTGCCGGCGGTGGCCATGGCCGCAGCCAGCCGTCGCCAGGACGCGCGCCGCGCCAGTGCCACCCGCAGCCAGCAGGCCGCACGCGTGGCCCAGCGCGATGACACCCCGTTGCGCGCGGTCGCCAGCCAGGCGCCGCTGACCCCGACCGTGCCGGCCGGTAGCGCGCGCAACCTGCCATTTGGCGAGGTCGGCAGCCTGCAGGCACGGCCGTGGCCGCGCTCCAGCCTGGCGCCCGCCGCCGGTGGCGCCCTCAACGCCAGCTTCCCGGCCCATGCCGGCGGCGCCGCGTTCTATCCGTTCGAGCCGCGCCTGCAGGATGATCTGCCGGCGCCGCAGCGCCCGCGCGACTGAGCCGGGTAACGTCACACGCCCCGCCGTCAGCGGGGCGCTTCTTTCCCTCTACATCCGACCCGGAGGTTGCCGTCCGATGACTCCCCGACTCCGCACACAGGCCATTGGCCTGTTCGCCCTGACCCTGCCGCTGGTGGCCTGCGCCCAACCGGCGGCGCCGACCGCCCCGCCGCAGGCCGCCGCCGCCGCGGCGCCGCGCGCACCGGCGCAACCGCTGGTCAGCGGTCTGCCTGATTTCACCAATCTGGTGGAACAGGTCGGCCCCGGCGTGGTCAACGTCGATACCACCATCGTCCGCAGCAACCGGCAGGCACGCGGTGGCATGGGCCCGGGCGATGACGAGATGCCCGAGTTCTTCCGCCGCTTCTTCGGCCCGGATTTCCCGATGCCGGGGCAAGGGCCCGGCGGCCAGGACGGTGGACCCAGCATCAAGGGCCGCGGCATGGGCTCGGGCTTCATCATTTCGCCTGACGGCTACGTGCTGACCAACTACCACGTGGTCGCCGACGCCAGCGAAGTGAAGGTCAAGCTCGGCGATCGTCGCGAGTTCACCGCCAAGGTGGTCGGCAGCGACCAGCAGTACGACGTGGCCCTGTTGAAGATCGACGGCAAGAACCTGCCGACCGTGCGCGTGGGTGATTCCAACAGCCTGAAGCCCGGCCAGTGGGTTGTCGCGATCGGTTCACCGTTCGGCCTCGACCACTCGGTAACCGCTGGCGTGGTCAGTGCCCTCGGCCGCAACACCGGTGGGCCGGATCAACGCTATGTGCCATTCATCCAGACCGACGTGGCGATCAACCAGGGCAATTCCGGCGGCCCGTTGCTGAATACCCGTGGTGAAGTGGTCGGCATCAACTCGCAGATCTTCTCGGCCTCGGGCGGCTACATGGGCATCAGCTTCGCGATCCCTATCGACCTGGCGATGAGCGCGGTCGAGCAGATCAAGAAGACCGGCAAGGTCACCCGTGGCCAGCTCGGCGCGGTGGTGCAGGAGATCGACGGCCTGAAGGCACAGGCCATGGGCCTGCCCGACAGCCGCGGCGCGCTGGTCAACCAGATCGTGCCGGACAGCGCTGCGGCCAAGGCCGGGGTCAAGATAGGTGACGTGATCCGCACGGTGAACGGCGCCCCGGTCAACAGCTGGTCCGATCTGCCGCCGCTGATCGGTGCGATGGCACCGGGCAGCCGGGTCACTCTGGGTGTGATCCGCGACGGCAAGCCGCGTGACCTGAGCGCGACCCTGACCGCTTTGGCAGAGGATGCGCAGGGCAATGCCCGCGGCCCGTCCGCAGGCAATGACACGGCCACTCCGCAGACCGGCGCCAATGCCCTGCTGGGGCTGGACGTTGCCGACCTGACCGCGCCGCAGCGCAAGCAGCTGGGTCTTGAGGCGGGCGAAGGTGTCCGCATCACCGCAGTGAAGGGCGAAGGCGCCCGTGATGCCGGCCTGTCGGGCGGCATGGTGATCCTGCAGGTGGCCAGTACCCCGGTCGGCAGCGTGGAAACCCTGAACCGTGCACTTTCCGGGTACAAGAAGGGTGACGTGGTCATGCTGCTGGTCCGTACCGGCAGCGGCAACAGCGCCTTCGTGGCGGTCAAGGCCGGCCCGTAACAACGGATGGCCGCCTTCACGGCGGCCCATGTGGTATCCCCGAAGCCCCGCCCCGGCGGGGCTTCGGCCATTCCGGGGCTTGCCCGGACAGGCCAACCACGCGGTCACCCTCCGGGCATGCGATAATCGACCGTTACCCTGACGACGCCGCGCGCCGCCGCCACCTCTCTATGTCCTCTGATTCGATGCGGAACATCCGCAACTTCTCCATCATCGCCCACGTCGACCACGGCAAGTCCACGCTGGCCGACCGCATCATCCAGCTCTGTGGCGGCCTCCAGGCCCGCGAGATGGAAGCGCAGGTGCTCGACTCCAACCCGATCGAGCGCGAGCGTGGCATCACCATCAAGGCGCAGTCGGTGTCGCTGCCGTACGTGGCGAAGGACGGTCAGACCTACCATCTGAACTTCATCGACACCCCCGGCCACGTCGACTTCTCCTATGAAGTCAGCCGCTCGCTGGCCGCCTGCGAAGGCGCGCTGCTGGTGGTCGATGCGGCGCAGGGTGTGGAGGCGCAGTCGGTGGCCAACTGCTACACCGCGGTGGAGCAGGGGCTGGAAGTGGTGCCGGTGATCAACAAGATCGACCTGCCCACCGCCGATATCGAGCGCGCCAAGGCCGAGATCGAGGCCGTGATCGGCATCGATGCCAGCGACGCGGTCCCGGTCAGTGCCAAGACCGGCCTGAACGTGGTCGATGTGCTGGAAGCGATCGTGCATCGCATTCCGCCGCCGGTGCCGCGTGATACCGACAAGCTGCAGGCGCTGATCATCGACTCGTGGTTCGACAACTACCTGGGCGTGGTCTCGCTGGTGCGCGTGATGCAGGGCGAGATCAAGGCCGGCGACAAGCTGCAGGTGATGTCCACCGGCCGCAACCACCAGGTCGACAACGTCGGTGTGTTCACCCCCAAGCGCAAGGTGCTGCCAGCACTGCGCGCGGGCGAGGTGGGCTGGGTCACCGCCAGCATCAAGGACGTGCACGGCGCGCCCGTCGGTGACACCCTCACCCTCGCTGCCGACCCGGCGCCGAAGCCGCTGCCGGGCTTCCAGGAAATGCAGCCGCGCGTTTTCGCCGGCCTGTTCCCGGTCGATGCCGAGGATTACCCGGATCTGCGCGAAGCGCTGGACAAGCTGCGCCTGAACGATGCCGCGCTGCGCTTCGAGCCGGAAAGCTCCGAAGCGATGGGCTTTGGTTTCCGCTGCGGCTTCCTCGGCATGCTGCACATGGAAATCGTGCAGGAACGCCTGGAGCGCGAATACAACCTGGACCTGATCAGCACCGCGCCGACGGTGGTGTATGAAGTCCTGAAGACCGACGGCACGATCATCAACATGGACAACCCGGCCAAGCTGCCGCCGGTGAACCATGTGCAGGAGATCCGCGAGCCGATCATCCGCGCCAACGTGCTCACCCCCGAGGAGTACATCGGCAACATCATCAAGCTGTGCGAAGAAAAGCGCGGCAGCCAGCTCGGCATCAACTACCTGGGCAGCCAGGTGCAGATCAGCTACGAGCTGCCGATGGCCGAAGTGGTGCTGGACTTCTTCGACAAGCTGAAGTCGGTCAGCCGTGGCTATGCCTCGCTGGACTACCACTTCGTGCGCTTCGATGCCGGTCCGTTCGTGCGCGTTGACGTGCTGATCAACGGCGACAAGGTCGATGCGCTGTCGCTGATCGTGCACCGCAGCCATGCCGATCGTCGTGGTCGCGAGCTGTGCGAGAAGATGAAGGACCTGATCCCGCGCCAGCAGTTCGACGTGGCCATCCAGGCTGCCGTCGGCTCGCAGATCATCTCGCGCACCACGGTCAAGGCCATGCGCAAGAACGTTCTGGCCAAGTGCTATGGTGGCGACGTTTCGCGCAAGAAGAAGCTTCTGGAAAAGCAGAAGGAAGGCAAGAAGCGCATGAAGCAGGTCGGCCGCGTGGAAATTCCGCAGGAAGCCTTCCTGGCCGTGCTGCAGATGGACAACAAATAAGCCCCGAAACCGGCCTGCGGGCCGATCGTCCGGTGACGTTGCAAAGGACCCTGAATGAAACTGTTTGAGATCCTCCTGGTCGTGCTGACCCTGGCCTCCGGCCTGATCCTGCTGGCCGACAAGCTGTACCTGGCCAAGCGTCGCGCCCAGCGCGCCGGCCTGCTCGACACCGAGCCGGTGCTGGTGGACTACTCGCGTGCGTTCTTCCCGGTGCTGGCGATCGTGCTGATCGTGCGCAGCTTCATCGCCGAGCCGTACAAGATCCCGTCCAGCTCGATGATGCCGAACCTGCTGATCGGCGATTTCATCCTGGTCAACAAGTTCTCCTACGGCCTGCGCCTGCCGATCACCAATACCCGCTTCGTGCCGGTCGGTGATCCGGCCCGCGGCGACGTGGTGGTGTTCCACTTCCCCGGCCATGGCGACAACGACCCGGCCAAGGGCGAGAACTTCATCAAGCGCGTGATCGGCGTGCCGGGCGACACCGTCGTGTTCGAAGGCGACGGCGTGATCCTCAACGGCGAACCGCTGAAGTACGACAACAAGGGCATCTACGCCGGCCACAAGGGCCAGGGCGAGGGTGCCAACCTGCTGGTCGAGCACCTGCCGGGCCGTACGCATACCGTGCTGGAGACCGACTATCCGCGTGGCCAGGGCCAGTGGACCGTACCGGCCGGCAAGTACCTGGTGATGGGCGACAATCGTGACAACAGCGACGACGGCCGTTTCTGGGGCCTGCTGCCGGAAGAGAACCTGCGCGGCAAGGCATTCCTGATCTGGCTGAACTGCCAGGGATGGTTCTGCAAGGACGGCTTCGAACCGTCGCGTATCGGCTCGAGCATCAACTGACTTCACATCCACTCGCGTATCTGGGGAGAACGCAATGAAGACGATGAACACGCAGCGCGGCATGACCCTGACTTCGTTCCTGGTAGTCCTGATCGTGGTCGGGTTCTTCCTTTACGTTGGCATGAAGCTGTTCCCGATGTACCAGGAGTATTACGCGGTGCGCTCGGCGATGAAGAGCCTGGCCAAGGAACCCGGTATCGGCAGCATGGCGCCGGCCAACATCCAGGACCTGTTCTTCAAGCGGCTGTACATCAACTACTCGGACAACGTGAAGCCGGCCAACGTCAAGTTCGATCGTCGCGACAATGGCTGGACCCTCAAGGTCAACTACGAAGTGCGCCGCCCGCTGGTCGGCAACCTGGATGTGGTTGGCAAATTCGATTCTTCCCAGGACCTGACCCGTAGCGGTGCCGAATAAATCTTTCCAACGTGAAGACCTGATCGGTCACACCTTCCGCGATCCAGGCCTGCTCAAGCAGGCGCTGACCCATCGCAGTGCCGGCGCGCCGCATAACGAGCGGCTGGAGTTCCTCGGCGACAGCATCGTCAACATGATGGTCGCCGAGGCGTTGTACCTGCGCTGGCCCAAGGCGGACGAAGGCGCGATGACCCGCGCCCGCGCCGAGCTGGTGCGCGAAGGCGCGCTGGCGGTGATCGCGCGGACCCTGCAGCTGGGTGACCGGCTGACCATGGGGCCTGGCGAAATGAAGTCCGGCGGCCATCGCCGCGACTCGACCCTGGCCGATGCATTCGAGGCCGTGGTTGCGGCGATCTACCTGGATGCCGGCTTTGAAGCCTGCCGGGCGATGGTCCTGCCCTGGTTTGCCGCCTCGATGGAGGCGCTGCCGGCCACCGGGCGACCGGAGAAGGACCCCAAGACCCGCCTGCAGGAATGGCTGCAGGGCCGACAGAAGGCGTTGCCCCAGTACGAACTGGTGTCAGAATCCGGTGACGACCACGCCAAACACTTCCGGGTACGCTGCAACGTAGCCGACCCCGCCGCCAGCACCGAGGGCGAAGGCTCCTCGCGGCGGATCGCCGAACAACAAGCGGCTGCGGCCGTCCTTGAACAACTGGATTCCAAGTGAGCGAACAAACTCCCCATCATTGCGGCAGCGTGGCCGTCATCGGCCGCCCGAACGTGGGCAAATCGACCCTGACCAATGCGTTGGTCGGGGCCAAGGTCAGCATCGTGTCCAACCGGCCGCAGACCACCCGTCACCGCCTTCTGGGCATCGCCACCTACCCGGAAGGGCAGCTGGTGCTGGTCGACACGCCCGGCCTGCACAAGGTGCAGAAGCGTGCGATGAACCGGGTCATGAACCGCGCCGCGCGCGGTTCGCTGGAAGGCGTTGACGCCGGCCTGCTGGTGATCGAAGCCGGACGCTGGGACGAAGAGGACAGCCTGGCCTTCAACGTGCTGCGTGACGCCGGTATTCCGGTGGTGCTGGTGGTCAACAAGATCGACCGCATGAAGGACAAGGGCGCACTGCTGCCGTTCCTGCAGGAAGTGACCGCCGGCCGTGACTTCTCGTCGGTGCATCCGATTTCGGCGCAGAAGCGCAACGGTCTGGAAGCCCTGGTCCGTGATGTGCTGGCGCTGTTGCCGGAAGCTCCGCCGATGTTCGGCGAAGACGAAATCACCGACCGCAGCCAGCGCTTCCTGGCTGGCGAACTGGTGCGTGAACAGCTGATGCGCCAGCTGGGCGAAGAGCTGCCGTACGCCACCACCGTGGAGATCGAGCGCTTCACCGAGGACGGCAACCTGCTGCGCATCGGTGCGGTGATCTGGGTCGAGCGCGAAGGCCAGAAGGCGATCGTGATCGGCAAGGGCGGTACCCGCCTGAAGGAGATCGGGGCCAAGTCCCGCCTGCAGATGGAGCGTCTGTTCGGCGCCAAGGTGTTCCTGGAAACCTGGGTGCGCGTGCGTGAGGGCTGGTCTGATGACGAGGCCGCGCTGAAGGCCTTCGGCTACGAATAAGCCGCGACGGTCGCTTCGATGCTGATCGAGGACGACACTGGCTTCGTGCTGCATGCGCGGGCCTATCGCGAGACCAGCCTGCTGGTCGAGGTATTGAGCGCCGAGCACGGCCGGATCGGCCTGCTCGCGCGTGGTGTTTCCACTGCCAAGGGGCAGGTGCTGCGAGCGGCCCTGCAGCCCCTGCAGTGGATCCGCTTCAGCGCGTTGCAGCGTGGCGAACTGGCCCAGCTGCGCGGTGCTGAAGCGCTGGATGTGGCGCCGCGCCTGCTTGGCCAGGCCATGCTGGCCGGGTTCTATCTAAGTGAATTGACCCTGCGCCTGGCACCGCGCCAGGATCCGCTGCCCGAGCTGTACCTGGCCTACGGCGAAGCGCGTGCGCGCCTGGCCGTGGGTGCCGGACTGGCCTGGACCCTGCGTCGTTTCGAACGCGAGCTGCTGGCGGCGCTGGGCGTGGGCTTCGATCTGGAGACCGCCAGCGATGGCCAGCCGATCGACCCGGCGGCGCGCTATGAGCTGGACCCGCAGGAAGGACCGCAGCGCCTGCTCAGTGAGCGTGGCGGCGAACGTCGCGCGGCGGCTACCGGCTCGGCACTGTTGGCCCTCGCAGCCGACGACGAACCGGACGCCGCCGATCTGGCCAGTCTGCGCCTGCCGATGCGTCGGGTGCTGTCCCATCACCTTGGCGCGCGCGGGTTGAAGTCGTGGGAGATGCTGGAGCAGCTGGCGCCCAGGCGCTGAGTGTGGGTGTCCGGCAGGGCTGCGCCCTGCACCTGCAGAGGCCGGAGCAACGGCAACGGCAACGGCTGAAGCAAAAGCGGGCGATCCGTGGGATGGCGGGGTGGCTCCGGTTGCGGGGGGCGCCGTGAATACGTCCCTGTAGGCTCGGTCGCGCCATCCATGGCGCTCACGCCCCGCAACCGGACCCACCCCGCCTTCGACAGATTTCTGCGATCTGTCGGGATGGCATGGCCTGCTCTTGGTGGGTGTCGACCTTGGTCGACACGTAGATCCACGCCAAGCGTGGATGCTCTTCGTTCAATTGTCGAAATATTCGATTTCGATGGATTCATCCACGCATGGCGTGGATCTACCAGACAACGGGAAACTGTCAGGGGTGGGGCGGCATGGGTTGGCAGGACCGTTGGCGCCATGGATGGCGCCATCGAGCCCCCATGGCTGGGTTTACGGCGTGTCCTGCCAGCCCATGCCGCCCCGCCATCCCGCAGGAAGCCGCTTTGGCTTTGGCCGTTGCTCCGGCTGTTGCCTCTGCGGGTGCCGGGCGCAGCCCGGCCGAACCCTTCAGTGCAGCAGAGCCGCTACGGCGGCGCGGAACCCCGCCTGTGCCTGCCCCGATTCGGGCATGTGATGCAGCTGCCGCACCGCGCGTGCCAGTCGCGCTGCACCCACGAACCCGCAGCTGGCCTGCAACCGGTGCAGCTGGCTGCGCAGCTGGCGTTCGTCATGCTGGTCCACGGCCTGTTCGACCGCGTCGCGCACGCCCGGCAGTTCGGCCAGGAACAGTTCGCGCAGGGCGATCAAGTGGTTGCGCTGGCCATTGAGCGCGGCCAGGGCGGCGGTTTCGTCCCAGTCCTCCAGCGCCAGCTCGACCGCCGCTGGCGGCACCGTGGAACCGCCGGGGCTGTTGACCAGCGCACGACGGACCGCCTTCAGCAGCTGGTCGCGGCCCAGCGGCTTGACCAGGGTGTCGCTGAAGCCGGCCTCACGCAGGCGTGCGTGAATGGCGGCATCGCCGTCGGCGGTATGCGCAAGCGCCGGGGTGTCCGGGTGCGAGCGGCGCAGCTGGTGCAACAGCTGGGCACCATTGCCATCGGGCAGGTTGACGTCGATCAGCCATAGATCGTGGGCACCGGGCTCGGCGCGTGCCAAAGCGCTGGCCAGTGAATCGGCGGTGTCCACATCCGCTGGTAACGTTTCCAACGCCGCTTTGAAAAAACCGCGGCTGATGATGTCGTCCTCGACAAGCAGGAAGCGGGGTCGACTGGCCCGCGGGGTCATCTGCATCAGGGCTGCCTCCATGTCAGCTGGGGTCAATCATCAAGCACGGCGGCGGCGGGCGCAAGCGGCCAGCGGCCCCGCCGGTCAGGATCTGCGACAATACCGCCCCACTTTTGCCCGCAGCCTGTTGCCACGTGGCCCGATCCCGCTCCCGCATCGACCGTACTCCCTTCCAGACCGAGATCCTCGACCTCAGCCATGATGGTCGCGGTGTTGCCCGCCGTGAAGGCGAGGGCGGCAAGGTCACCTTCATCAGCGGCGCCCTGCCGGGCGAAGTGGTGATGGCCGAACAGACCGCCCGCAGCCGCCACTTCGATGAGGCGCGCACGGTGCAGGTGCTGCAGGCCTCGCCGCAGCGGGTCACCCCCAAGTGCCCGCATTTCGGCACCTGCGCCGGCTGCGTGCTGCAGCACCTGGATGAAGACCAGCAGATCGTCGCCAAGCAGCGCGTGCTGATGGACAACCTGGAGCGCATCGGCCATGTGAAGCCGGGCACCGTGCTGCCGCCGCTGGTCGGCGACAGCTGGGGCTACCGCCGCAAGGGTCGGTTCTCGGTGCGCCGGGTCGAGAAGAAGGACAAGACCCTGGTCGGCTTCCGCGAGCAGGACCCGCGCTTCGTCGCGGACCTGCAGCAGTGCCTGACCGTGATCCCGGAAATCGGCACCAAGGTGGAGGTGCTGTCGACCTTCATCGAATCCCTGGACGGCAAGCGCGACATCCCGCAGATCGAGTTCATCGCCGGTGACCAGGCCGTGGTGCTGACCGTGCGCCACCTGCAGCCGCTGAGTGACGCCGATCGCGCTGCCTGGGCAGCCTTTGGCCAGCAGCAGGGCTTTGTCATCTACCTGCAGTCGGGTGGCGTGGACACCGTGCAGCCGCTGGACGGGCAGGGCGTGGCGCTGTCGTTCCGGCTGGCGCCGTGGGATGTCGAACTGGCGTTCCGTCCTCTGGATTTCATCCAGGTCAATGCCAAGCTCAACGAGAAGATGATCGCCCACGCGCTGGACCTGCTTGAGCCGGGTGCCGACGAGCGCGTGCTGGACCTGTTCTGTGGCCTGGGCAACTTCACCCTGCCGCTGGCGCGCAAGGTGCGTGAAGTGGTGGGCGTGGAAGGTGATGCCGGGCTGGTGGCGCGTGCGCGCGAGAACGCCGAGCGCAACGGACTGGCCAACGCGCAGTTCTACAGCGCCGACCTGACCCAGGACCAGCGCAGCACGCCGTGGATGCGCCAGGGCTTCGACAAGCTGCTGCTGGATCCGCCGCGTTCCGGTGCCATCGAAGTGCTGCAGCAGCTGCCGTTGAAGCAGTTCAAGCGCATCGTCTATGTCAGCTGCCATCCGGGCTCGCTGGCCCGCGATGCCGGCTACCTGGTCAACGAACAGGGCTTCACCCTGGTCAGCGCCGGTGCGATGGACATGTTCCCGCATACCGCGCACGTGGAAAGCATCGCGGTGTTCGAAAAGCGTTGATGCCTGCGGCGCCGGGGTCTGTCCGGCGCCTGCCCTGCCGCTTGCATGCAAGCAACGCGCTCAGTCGGCCGGGGCGTTCTGCCACTGGCCGTCCACGCGCACGAAGGCCATCGACTGCTCGCCGTGCTCGTTGCCGTCGCCCGCGCGCACGGTGCATTCGATGACGGCCTTGTCGCTGGCAACGTCGCAGTTCCTCACGTCCTGCACCTGCAGGGTGCCGGCCGCCTGCTCGTATCGCGCGCGCAGGGCGGGGTCGGCCTGCTGCTGCGCCTGTGCGGCGATCCGTTCCCGCAGCAGGGCCTGCACCCGATCCTTCGGCGGCGCCGGAACCGGAACATCGCGCTGGTCAGGCAGGGTCCACACGCCGCCCACCAGGGCCAGCCGCAGCAGCTGCGGTCGCGAATTGATGCCTGCACTGGCGGTGGCGATGCAGTCGACGGCGTCGCCGGCCTCGGCGGCTGCGCAGCTGTCCAGCGCCTGCAGGCGCGGCCGGAAGGTCTCGGCGACCAGGCGGCTGCTGTCGCTGGCGGGGCGATCGGCAATGGCCTGATCGAACATCCGGTCCATCGCGGCCTGTGCCTGCTGCAGCGATGGCATCGCCGTTGATGCGGCATTGGCGGCCACACACGGCAGCAGTGCCGACAGGGCAAGACAGCGACGAAGACGACGGGAAAGTGCCATGGGCGACCCTTCCTTGGTTGGGGGCTGCGCAGTGTAGTCGTGCCTGCCGCCGTGCCGATAGGCAGCATCTGGCGTGAGCCGCATACTGTGCCCATGGGCATCGAAATCGAACGCAAATTCCTCGTCACCCATGATGGGTGGCGCACCGCCGCGCACCGGGTCATCCCGATGGCGCAGGGCTACATCAACGATCTGGGCGCGCTCGACCGCGGCACCCAGAACGCCTCGGTGCGGGTCCGCATCGAAGGCGAGAAGGCCGCACTGAACCTGAAGTCGCGAACGCTGGGCCATACCCGGCAGGAGTTCGACTATCCGATCCCGGTGCAGGATGCGCGCGACCTGCTGGCGCTGTGCGTCGGTGGCCTGATCGACAAGCGCCGGCATCTGGTCGCGTACGCCGGCCTGACCTGGGAAGTGGACGAGTTCCTGGGCGACAACGCCGGCCTGGTGGTCGCCGAAGTCGAACTCGACAGCGCCAACCAGGCCATCGACCTGCCGGACTGGGTCGGCGCCGAAGTGACCGACGACGCGCGCTACTACAACGTGGCGTTGGCCAATAATCCCTATTCACAGTGGTGAAATCCTGAAGCGGGGGCGAAGGGAATGGCGACTTGATTCCCTCCGTCCCCTTTTTTCGGGGCGAGCAGGCCACATGTCGCAGGAATGAGAATCGACATCTACTCCGACGTGGTCTGCCCCTGGTGCTGGATCGGCAAGCATCGCTTCCAGCAGGGTGTGCAGTTGCTGGGCGCCGACGCGCCCGAACTCGAGATCCACTGGCAGCCGTTCCAGCTCGATCCGGATGCGGACGCCACCCCGGTGCCGCTGCGCGAGGCCTATGAGCGTAAGTTCGGCGGTGCCGAGCGCACCGAGCAGATCCTTGGCCAGACCCAGACCACTGCGCGGGCCGAGGGCCTGCCGATGGACTTCAGCCAGGGCCAGGTGCGGGTAACCACGCTGCCGGCGCATCGCCTGCTGTGGCTGGCGGGCCAGCACGGCGTGCAGGAGGCGGTCGGCGAGGCGCTGTTCCGCGCCCATTTCGAGCAGGGGCGGAATCTGGCCGACCCGGCGGTGCTGGTCGAGGCCGGTGCTGCGGGTGGTCTGGCTGCAGATGAGATCCAGCAGATGCTGGCCGGCGATCGTGGCCTGGCCGAAGTGGAAGCGGGCCTGGCGCAGGCCCATGCGCTGGGTATCTCCTCGGTGCCCACCTTCGTCATCGACGGTCGCTGGGCTGTATCCGGCGCCCAGCCGCCGGAAGCCTTCGCCAACGCCCTGCGCCAGATTGCCGCCGAGCAGGCCGCGGGGCAGGGCACGCAGGGTTCCACGGATGGCAGCGACGACGCCTGCGGCGCGGACGGCTGCAAGGTCTGACCGGACCGCAACAGGGGACGGAGGGGAGCAAGTCGTATTCGGCACCAGTGGGCCGATTGCGCGTGGATCCCCTCCGTCCCCTTTTTGACCACTGCGCCTGTTGGCCGGTTCTGCGACAATGCGGCACTGCGCCATGCGGGCGCCCGTTGTGGAGATCGACCATGCTGCTGATCGGCGTTGCCGGTACTGAACTGACCGCCCAGGAACGTGACTGGCTGCAGCACGATGCTGTGGCCGGGGTGGTGCTGTTCAAGCGCAACTTCGCTTCGCGGCAGCAGGTGACCGAACTGTCCGCGGCGATCCGCGCTGCCGCTCCGCGTCCGCAGTTGATCTGCGTGGACCAGGAAGGGGGACGCGTGCAGCGCTTCCGCGAGGGCTTCAGCGAGCTGCCGCCGCTGCAGGACATCGGTGTCCAGTACGCCAGGGACCCCGACGCTGCGCTTGCCTTGGCCGAGCAGCACGCCTGGCTGATGGCCAGTGAAGTGCGTGCCAGCGGTGTGGACCTGAGCTTCGCGCCGGTGGTCGACCTTGGCCGTGGCAATCGCGCCATCGGCAACCGTGCCTTCAGTGAAGACCCGCAGGTCGTGGCCGCGTTCACCGCCGCCTATGTGCGTGGCATGCACGCGGTCGGCATGGCCGCCACCCTCAAGCATTTCCCCGGACATGGCACCGTGCTGGAAGACACCCATGTGGATATCGCGATCGATCCGCGTGCGCTGGATGAACTGCGCGCACAGGATCTGGTCCCGTTCGCGGCCGGTATCGCCGCCGGCGCCGATGCAGTGATGATGGCACACGTGATCTATCCGCAGGTCGCGCCGGAACCCGCGGGCTACTCGCCGCGCTGGATCCAGCAGATCCTGCGCGACGAACTCGGCTTCCGCGGCGTGGTGTTCTCCGACGACATCGGCATGGCCGCCTCGCACAGCGCCGGTGGCGTGCCGGCGCGCGTGCACGCGCACCTGGATGCCGGCTGCGACGTGGTGCTGGTCTGCCACCCGGAACTGGTCGATGAAGCCCTGCACGCGGTGCAGGGACGCTCCCTCAATACCGCTGCGCTGCTGGGCCTGCTCGGCCGCGGCGCACTTGGCTGGGATGGCCTGCTGGCCGATGCCCGCCATGGCGACACCCAATCCCGTCTGCTTCAAACCCTTGGAAGAACCGTCTGATGCCGAACCTCACCATTTCCCAGGCCCTGGCCCAAGCCGACCTGCTGGTCGATCGTCCCACCATCGACAAGGCCATTGCCGGCATCGCCGACGCCATCGCGCGCGATTACCAGGGCGAGGTGCCGCTGTTCCTGTCGATCATGCACGGTGCGCTGCCGTTCGCAGGCCAGCTGGCACTGGAGCTGGGCGCGCGTGGCCAGGACGTGCAGTTCGATTACCTGCACGCCACCCGTTACCGTGGCGAGACCACCGGCGGTGACCTGGTGTGGAAGCACAAGCCGGCCACCGCGCTGTTCGGCCGTCGCGTGCTGCTGGTCGATGACATCCTCGACGAGGGTTACACCCTGCAGGGCGTGCGCACCTGGTGCCTGGAGCAGGGCGCGACCGACGTGCGCATTGCCGCGATGACCGTGAAGAAGCACGACCGCGCGCTGCCGGACGTCACCGCCGACTACGCCGGCATCGAGCTGCCGGACCGCTACGTGTTCGGTTTTGGCATGGACGTCAACGAAACCCTGCGCTGCGTGCCGGCCATCTACGCGATGAAGGAATAACAACGCGGCCGCCTGCGGCCTGCGTTTCCTGCCGCCGGCATCCTCGGGTGCCGGCGTTCTTTTTTCTCTGGAGTGCTTTTCATGCAACAGATCGCCCTGGCCGTGATTGGCGGCACCGGTGTCTATAACCTGGCCCAGCTTGACGACGTGCAGACCCACGAAGTCTCGACCCGTTTCGGGCAGCCGTCCGGCCCGGTGCGGGTCGGGACATTGCTTGGTCATCGCGTGGCTTTCCTGGCGCGCCACGGCGAAGGTCATTCGCTGCCGCCGCACAAGATCAACTACCGCGCCAACCTGGCCGCGCTGCAGCAGATCGGCGCGCAGCGTGTGTTGGCGCTGAATACCGTGGGCGGCATCGGTGACGATTTCGGTCCGCGCGTGCTGGCCTGTCCGGATCAGGTAATCGATTACACCTGGGGCCGGATCAGCACGATCTGCGAAGAAGAAGGCACCGACGTGGTGCACGTCGACTTCGGCCATCCGTATACGCCGATGCTGCGCAGCAAAATCCTGGCGGCGGCGAAGGTGACCGGTGTGAAGGTCCACGACGGCGGTTGCTACGGCGCAACGCAGGGCCCGCGGCTGGAAACCATCGCCGAAATCGCGCGCATGCGCCGGGATGGCTGCGACCTGGTAGGCATGACCGGTATGCCCGAAGCGGCGCTGGCACGCGAGCTGGGGCTGGATTATGCCTGCCTGGCGATCGTTGCCAACTGGGCCGCCGGGTGCGGTGACGGCGAGGAAATCACCATGGCCGAAGTACTGGTCAATGTGCAGGCCGCCAGCAACGGACTTCCGGAACTGGTCGGCGAATTGGCGCGGGGGTGATTGTCTTCGCGTAACAAGCTTTGCATACTCAGCTTGTGCGCGGGTTCAGCGTACACCACCCATTCATTGCATAAGGTCACGCATCACCATGCCGAACGGTACCGTCAAGTGGTTCAACGACGCCAAGGGATTTGGCTTCATCTCGCCGGAGGACGGCAGCGCCGACGTCTTCGCGCACTTCTCCGCGATCAACTCCAAGGGCTTCCGCAGTCTGCAGGAAGGCCAGAAGGTCACCTACGACGTGACCCAGGGCCCGAAGGGCGCCCAGGCCTCGAACATCGTTCCGGCCGAGTGATCCACTCGATAGTGCGTTGAAAACCCCGCTTCGGCGGGGTTTTTTTTTGCGGGCCGTGAACGTGAAGACGCTTTTGCGGGGGGAGCGCCTGTCCCTGCGTGCGAATGTCCCCCGGCGCCGGCCTGCGGCCATCGCCTCCTCCTTTACTTCGCACGCAAGGACAGGCGCTCCCGTTGCGGAATCGCGCGCGCGCCAACAGAGGCCATGAAAGCCGAGCGCCGCCACCACTGTCGGCTCTCCTGCGAAGTAAAGGAGGAGGCAGCCGCGTAGAGGCTGCCGGGGGACATTCGCAGGATGGCCGGCAGTGGTGGCGGAGCCCGATGCAAATCTGCTCGGAAGAGGAGGCGGTCGATGTACCGCCCCTGCGCCGATGGCACAATGCGGGCATGACGGAACGACTGCGCATCGCCGTAATTGGATACGGCACCGCTGGCCAGGCATTGGCCATCCTGCTCACCCGTGATGGCCACGAGGTGGAGATATTCGAACGCGTGCCGACGCCAGGGCCGGTGGGCGCAGGGTTCCTGCTGCAACCCAGCGGACTGCAGGTGCTGTGGCAGATGGGCCTGCTCGATGCCGTGCGCAGCTACGCCATGCCGGTGCACCGGCTGTATGGCGATACGCCGTGCGAGCGTGCGGTGATGGACATGGGCTATGACGGCCTGGATGCGCGCCTGCACGGTATGGGCATGCAGCGCGGGGCGTTGTTCTCGGTACTGGACAAAGCGCGTGAAGGCGCCGGCGAACTGCATGTGGGTACGACCATCGTCGAGGTCGACCACCAGCAGGGACGGCTGCGCGACAGTGACGGCCGCGCGCACGGACCGTTCGATCTGGTGGTTGCTGCCGACGGTGCTGCGTCCACGCTGCGCAACGGCATCGACGGTGGCGCGGCGCTGGACCGGGTGTACCCGTGGGGCGCGCTGTGGTGCCTGTTGCCGGCCGAAGACTGGCCGCACATGCAGCAGCTGCGGCAGCGCTACGTCGCCGCGCGCAAGATGATCGGCCTGCTGCCGGTGGGTAGCCGACCGGGTGACGATACGCCTCGCCTGAGCTTCTTCTGGAGCCTGCCGCGCGCGGATTTCGAGCGCTGGCAGGGCGACGGCATGGCGCCCTGGCTGGAAGAACTGCATGCGCTGTGGCCACAGGCGGGCGCGCGCTTCGCCCATCTGCAGGACGCCGGGCAACTGGCGCGGGCGGTGTACCGCGATGCAGTAATGAAGCGTTGGCACCAGGGCCGACTGGTACTGGTGGGTGATGCGGCGCATGCGATGAGCCCGCAGCTGGGGCAGGGCGTGAACATGGCGCTGCTGGATGCGCTGGCACTGCGCGATGCGTTGCGTGCCCAGGGTGGCGGTGAACCGGCATTGCAGGCCTACCAGGCACAAAGGCGTGCGCATGTGGCGGTCTATCAGCGCTGGAGCCGCTGGCTGACGCCGCTGTTCCAGTCCGATCGCGACGCGTGGGCGAAGGCGCGCGACGTGCTGCTGGGGCCGATGGGACGACTGCCTGGCGGGCGCGGGCACATGCTGCGCGTGCTCAGCGGTACCCAGCACGGGTGGCTGGGCGCGTTGCCGCTCGATCCGGCATTCATCGAAGCGCTGGCCGCCGCACCCTCGGCCGCACAGAGCGTGGCAATTCCGGCCACCGCGTGAATCTCTCGTCACGTCGATTAACGATTACCTCACCCCGTATATGCGACAAGAGATGAGCACGCGGCAGCCGCGTCGCCCGCTTTCCTTTTCGTGATCGATCATCGCGTGGCCCGGGTGGCGTCGCCGTCGCTGCCTGCTGCGGCCCGGATGCGCCGCACGATGCACGAGGAGGACGCCATGTTGTTCGCGGTCGAGAAGCTGGAATCGGAAATCTGCAAGCTGCGCGGTCTTCTGCGGATGCTGCACGAGGACCAGCCCGACGTACTGGAAGATGTGTTCGAGTTCCATGTCGGCAGTTTGATCAGCCACGCATCACCGGAAAACCACGACCATATCCGCGCCTGCGCCCACGAGATGCTGGTGGCGATACAGGCACTGCCGCGCCACGCCGACGAGGAAGCGCCGGATTTCAGCCTGATGCCCGGGATCGTCGCCCGTCCGTCGTAATGCAGGCCAGGCCTCGACGCAGGCCCCGAAGAATCAGCGAACCGGCAGCGGCACCACGCTGTCTTCCACACAGGCGAGCAGCTGTTCGCCCGGTGCCAGTACAGGCACGACACCGGCGGTGAATGCCGAGAACGCCGGCAGGATGGTGATGCCCTGGCGCAGCCAGAACGCGGGGAAGCGCCGACGCAATGCCGGCAACGCAACCTGCGGATGCACATGGCCCGCCAGCACGTGCGCGGAGGCATCGGCCAGCGGCTCGTGCCGCAGCAGGAACGGTCCCAAGCGCGCGTCGTCATGCATCTGCACCTGCAGCGCTGCCTTCGGCAGATCACGGTCGTGATTGCCGCGCACCACGTGGATGTCCAGCGCAACATGCTGCTGGCGCCAACCAAGCCATTGCTGGTACCAGGCCGCGCGATGCGCCGGGCCATGCAGGACGTCGCCGAGAATCCATAGTTGCTGGCACTGGTGGGTGGCCACCATGTGCTGCAGGCGCTGCAGGTCATTGCCGGTACCGCCGGCCGGCAGGGCGATTCCTGCGCGCCGGAATACGTCCGCCTTGCCCAGGTGCAGGTCGGCGATCAACAACGTGCGACGCGCTGGCCACAGCAGCGCTCGTCCGCCCAGCAGCAGCATCGACTCACCGCCCAGCTGCAGCGGCAGATCAGCGGCCATGACGCCGCTCCAGCTGTTGCGCGGCACGCTGCACGCGCGTGCGCCAGTCTTCATTGCTGAACTGCCCACGCAGGCGCTCGGCCCACAGCGGAAACGCCAGCGGCGTCAGCGATGATGGCTGCTGCAGCGACAACGAACGTGTGGCGATGCCTGCCAGCACCTGCTGCAGCCCGGGCAGATCCAGGCTGTCGTGCAGCACCTCATGCTCGGCCAGTGCCAACAGCAGATGCTCCGGGTCGTGCTCGCGGAGCACGTCATGCAGCAGACCGGCGGAGGCCTGCAGCTGGCGCAGCGATCGTGGCATGCCGCCAGGCAGGCTGGGCACCAGCAGGCCCGCCACGCGCGCGATGCCGCGGAACTGACGGCGCGCCAGCTCACCCAGGTTCACCGCTTCGCGCAGGTCCTGCAGCAGGCCGTCAGCATCCAGCATCGCCCGCCAGTCCTGGTCCTGCAGGTCCACCGGCGTTGCCGGAGCGAGCACCAGGCCATGGTCGTTCACCGCATAGCCGATGCTGTTGCGCTGTTGCCGGGTGCAGCGCAGGGCCAGCAATGCGGCCAGCGCTTCATGCACATGGCGACCCGCAAAGGGATAGACGAACAGGAACTGTCCCTCGCGTCGGCGCACGTCCTCCACCAGCAGGTGGCCGGGCGATGGCGGCGCAGACAGCTGCGACTGCAACGCCAGCAGCGGCGCAAGCCAGCGCGACTCCGCGCTCTGGTCGGCTCCTGACAGCACCTTTTCCAGTTCGCGTCCCAGTGGCATCGACAACGGCAGCTGCCCGCCCTGCCAGCGCGGCACCACGCCATCACCACCGCCGCGTGCCACGCGCACGAACGCGGTCATGTCGCGCAGCTGCACCAGCTCCAGCAGGCGTCCTGCAAACTGGAAGCGGTCGCCCCGGCGCAGGCGGCTGGCGAACTGCTCTTCCACCGCGCCCAGGCTGCCGCCACGCAGGAACTGCACGCGCACGCTGCCGTCGCTGCTGATGGTGCCGATCGACAGCCGATGGCGCAGCGCCTGGCGGCGATCGGGCATGCGGTAGATGCCCTCGGCATCGCGTACCACCTTGTGGAACTCCGGATACCGGGACAGCGCACGTCCGCCCTGCACGATGAAATCGAGCACGGCATTCCACTGCCCGTCCTCCAGCGCGGCGAAGGCATGCGTGCCACGAACCTGCTGCAGCAGTGCATCGGCGTCGAAGCCGCCAGCCAGCGCGCGGCTGACCGCGTGCTGGGCCAATACATCCAGCGACAAGGTGGGAGGACGGCGTGCTTCGATCATCCCGTCATGCAGCGCGCGTCGGGCCGCCGCGTACTCGGCCAGTTCCAGCGCATGGCTGGGAATGCACAGTATTTCACCGCTGGCACCGGGCCGATGGCGCGCACGCCCGGCCCGCTGGCGCAGGCGGGCTACGCCCTTCGGACTGCCCAGCTGCAGCACCTGGTCCACTTCCGGAAAGTCCACGCCCAGATCCAGGCTGGACGTGGCCACCACGCACCGCAGCGTGCCCGCACGCAGTCCGTCTTCAACCTGCTGGCGCAGCGTGGGATCCAACGAGCCGTGGTGCAGGGCGAGCGTGCCGGCATCCTCCGGCCACACCGCCGCGAGGGCCTGGTGCCACAGTTCCGCCTGCGCACGTGTGTTGGTGAAGAGCAGGCTGCTGCGCGCGCGGAACAGTGCATCGAGCACGCGCGGCAGTTGCGCCAGGCCAAGATGCCCGGCCCATGGAAAGCGTTCGCCGGGTTCGGGCAGCAGGCTGCGGATCGTCACCGGACGTTGCCGTGCACCTTCCACGATCGGTGACTGTGGCCGGTGCGGCAGCAGTACGTCGCGTGCCTGCGGCAGGTTGCCCAATGTTGCCGACAGCCCCCACAGCTGCATCGCGGGCGCCGCCGCACGCAGCAGCGCCAGGTTCAACTGCAGCAGCACGCCGCGCTTGTTGCCCAGCAGTTCGTGCCATTCGTCCACCACCACGCAGCGCAACTGGCGCATGCGCTCAAGAGTGTCGGGATAGCTGAGCAGCAGCGCCAGCGACTCCGGTGTGGTCACCAGCACATCGATGCGACCTTCGCGCGCCAGGCGCCTGTCACGGTTGCTGGCATCGCCGCTGCGCAGCCCCACGCGCCAGCCCAGGCCAAGGCCATCGATCGGCGCCTGCAGCGCGCGTGCGGTATCGCTGGCCAGCGCCCGCAGCGGTGTCACCCACAGCACCTGCAGCGGGCGTACCGCGCTGGCGCGACGCGGTGCGGGGGGCGGGTCGAGCATCGCCTGCAGCACCGGGCCACCGAACATGGCAAGGGTCTTGCCGCTGCCGGTAGGCGTGTGCAGCAGGCCCGATTCGCCGGCCAGGTAGTGTCGCCACATCGCGCGCTGGAAGGGCAGCGGGCGCCAGCCGCGGCTGCCGAACCAGTCGTTCAGGCGCTGCAGCGCATCGCTGCGCTTCATCGCGCCAGCGCCTGCAACTGGGCGAGATGGTCGGCTTCGGCAGCCGGTTTGTCGTGGCGCCAGCGCAGGATGCGTGGAAAGCGCACGGCGATGCCGGACTTGTGCCGTGCGCTGCGGTTGACCGCTTCGAAACCGAGTTCGAACACCTGCTCGGCACTGACGCTGCGTACCGGCCCGAAGCGCTCGCGGGTATGCGCGCGGATCCAACGGTCGAGGGCGAGGATTTCCTTGTCGTCCAGCCCGGAATAGGCCTTGGCCACGGGAACCAGCGTGTCGCCATCCCACACCCCGAAGGTGTAGTCGGTGTACAGCGTGCTGCGCCGGCCATGACCTGCCTGTGCATACAGCAGTACGGCATCGATGGTGAGCGGCTCGACCTTCCACTTCCACCAGTCGCCACGGCGACGCCCGGACTGGTAGATCGAATCGCGGCGCTTCAGCATCAGCCCTTCCACGCCGCGCTCGCGCGATGCTTCGCGCAGCTGCGCGGCATGCTGCCAATCGTCGGCGGTCACCTCGGGCGACAGCTGGATGCGCGGATCGCCGAGCGCGCCGACCACCTCGGCCAACTGCGCGCGACGTTGCTGCAGTGGCAGCGCACGCAGGTCCTCACCGTTGCGTTCAAGCAGATCATAGGCGAGCACGCGCACCGGCGTGTTGCGCAGGGTGGCGGCGCCGGGCTTGCGGCGCTGGATGCGGGTCTGCAGTGCGGTGAATGCACGCGGAAGATTGTCGGCGTCGTCCCATGCCAGCAGTTCGCCATCCAGCACGCAGCCATCGGGCAGTGATGCGGCGGCCTGTTCGATCTCCGGGAAGCGACCGTCCAGCCGTTCTTCGCCGCGCGACCACAGCGCCACTTCGCCTTGGCGCCGAAGCAGCTGCAGGCGGATGCCATCCCACTTCCATTCCAGCAGCCAGTCGCCGATCTCGCCCAGTCGCTCGGTGGGCTCACCTTCCAGCGGCGAGGCGAGGAAGAATGGATAGGGCTGTTGGCGATCGGTCGGCAGTTCTTCGGCAGACAGCAACATGGCAAGCAGGCCGGGGGAGGGCACCCAGTCGCCGAGCATGCGCTGGGCGATGCGGGCGATGTCCAGCCCGGACCACTCCGCCAGTGCCTGCTGCACCACGCGCTGCGATACGCCAACGCGCAGTGCACCGGTCAACAGTTTGTTGAAGACCAGGCGCTCGGTCGAAGCAAGCTTGCGCCAGCCCTCGACTACAGCGGTACGGCGCACGGGCTCTGGCTGGTTGGCGATGGCAAGCAGGTGTTGTTCGATCCAGTCGGCCAGGGGGCGATCCTCGCCTTCGCTGGCCGGATCATCCAGCAGCAGCGTGAGCGTCTCGGCAAGGTCGCCGACCTGCGCGTAGCTGTCCTCGACCAGCCATGGCGGCAGGCCGGATTCTTCGGCGATCCACGCCCGCAGTTCGCCACTGCCTGCAATCTTGCGGCGTGCGCCGCCCACCTTGCCACCGCTGAGCAGAAACAGCGCCCACGCTGCATCGTGCGGACGTGCGTGCCGGAAGTAGTCGATCAGCGCCGCGCGCTTGTCCAGCGTCGCGGTGCTGCGATCCAGTCGCTGGTACAGCGCGGCGAAGGCCTTCATTCCTCGCCTCCGAAGTCGGTGCGGAAGGCTTCGGCGGCAATGCCGCGTTCGCGCAGGTACGGAATCAGCGCATCGGTGTTGCCGTGGGTGGCGATGATCCTCTTCGCGCCGGTCTGCGTGATGGTCTGCAGCAGGGCCGGCCAATCGGCATGGTCGGAGATCACAAAGCCACGGTCGACGTTGCGGCGGCGGCGATTTCCGCGCAACTGCATCCAGCCCGAGGCGAAGCCGAGCTGGTGGCGGCCGAACCGGCGCAGCCAGGGCGTGCCGGCGGCCGAGGGCGGCGCCAGGATCAGCTGGCCGGCCGCATCGGGCTGACGTCCCTGCTCGGCAACGGTGAGCGTGTCGAGCATCGGTACACCGGCCTGGCGATAGACGGCGACGCCGTTGGCGATGGCGCCATGCAGCCACGCAGGCTGGTCATCCACCGCGCGCAGCTCGGCCAGCACGCGTTGCGCCTTGCCCAGCGCGTAGCAGAGCAGCACGGCCGCTTCCCCGCGCTGCGCACACTCGCGACGCCAGGCGGCGATCTCGGCCGCCACCGCGTGGGTATCGGGCCAGCGATAGATCGGCAGCGCAAAGGTCGCCTCGGTGATGAAGGTATCGCAGGGCACCACTTCGAACGGTGTGCAGGTGGGGTCGGGCTGGCGCTTGTAGTCGCCCGACGCCACCCAGACCTGCTCGCCGTCGTCGATGCGCACCTGCGATGAGCCGAGCACGTGGCCGGCGGGATGCAGAGATACCTGCACCCGGCCCAGCGCAAACGGCACGCCCTCGGCATGCGCGTGCAGCGGCACATCGCCCAGGCGCCAGCGCAGGATCGGCACGCTGCCGGTGCTGCAGTGGTATTCGCCCATGCCCGGACGCGCATGGTCGCCATGGCCATGGGTGATGACCGCGCGCGGCACCGGCCGCCAGGGATCGATATGGAAATCGCCTGCCGCGCAGTACAGCCCTTCCGGCCGCAGTACCACCAGATCGTCATTGCCTGCCATGCCCTCACTGTGGCGTGGCGGTCGTGCACGCGGCGAGAATCGGCCTGAACGCGGGATTGCCGGACGATACGGCACAATCGGGCCGCACACCTCTTGCCGGCGGGGAAGGAACCGATGAGTGGACCGAGCTTCAACAGCAGCGCTCCCTACGAAACCCACGTGGTGCTCAACCAGCCGCCACCGTTCGCCGGCCGCCAGTTGTGGACCGACGACATCGCGCTGATGGAGGCCGTACAGCGCGAGGGCGCGGCAGCCTTCGCGCCACGCCTGGCGGTGTATGGAGGACTGGCCGGGGACGAGCTGTACCGCATCGGCTTCGACGCCAACCGCGACCGCCCACGCCTTCGCACGCACGATGCGCAGGGCCATCGCATCGATACCGTGGAATTCCATCCGGCGTACCACCAGCTGATGCAGACGGCGAAGGAGCACGGCGTTGCAGGACTGTCCTGGCATGAGCCGCAGCCCGGCGCCCATGTTGCGCGCGCTGCACTGAGCTACCTGCACCACCAGGCCGAGGCAGGCACCAGCTGCCCGCTGACCATGACCCATGCCGCAGTGGCCGTGCTGCGCGGGCAGCCGCATCTGGCCGATTGGTCGCGCAAGGCCGCCGCACCGGTGTACGACCCGCGCGATGTGCCGGTGGCCGACAAGGCCGGCATCACCCTGGGCATGGGCATGACCGAGAAGCAGGGCGGCTCGGACGTGCGCGCCAACACCACCCGCGCCGAACCCATCGATGGTGAGCGCTATCGACTGATCGGACACAAGTGGTTCTTCTCCGCACCCATGTGCGATGGCTTTCTGGTACTGGCGCAGGCGCCGGCCGGATTGACCTGCCTGCTGATGCCACGGCGCCTGGCCGACGGGGATCGCAATGCGTTCCGCCTGATGCGCTTGAAGGACAAGCTGGGCGACTGGGCCAACGCCTCCAGCGAAGTGGAGTTCTGCGGTGCCCAGGCCTGGCGGGTGGGCGAGGAGGGACGCGGCGTGGCCACCATCATCGGCATGGTGATGATGACCCGGCTGGACTGCATGCTGGGCGCTGCGGCGGAAATGCGCATGGCGCTGGCGCAGGCGCTGCACCACGCGCGGCATCGGCGCACCTTTGGAAAGCCACTGATGGACCATCCGCTGATGGCCAACGTGCTGGCCGATCTGGCGCTGGAATCGGAAGCTGCCACGGTGCTGGCGATGCGTATCGCGCGCGCGGTCGATCACGCCGGCAGCGATCCGGTCGAGGCCGCGCTCGCGCGGTTGGGGACGGCATTGGGCAAGTACTGGATATGCAAGCGTGCGCCTGCGTTCGTCAACGAAGCGCAGGAATGCCTGGGCGGTGCCGGCTACGTGGAGGAATCGATGTTGCCGCGGCTATACCGGCAGGCGCCGTTGAATTCGATCTGGGAGGGCAGCGGCAACATCCAGTGCCTGGACGTGCTGCGCGCGCTGGCGCGCGAGCCGGAGGTGCTGGCGGCACTGCAGGGTGAACTGGAGGCGGTGGCCGACCGTGATGCGCGCTATGCGGCCGCACTGCAGCGTTGGCGCGATGCGGCGGCACCGGAGGAGGCGCAGGCGCGCGTGTTCTGCGAACGGACTGCCCTGCTGCTGCAGGCGGCGTTGTTGCTGCGCGCACGCAGTCCGATGGCCGAGGCGTTCATCCGCAGCCGGCTGCAGGGCGAACATGGGTTGGCATTCGGCACGCTGCCGGCCGGGGTGGATGTGGCGGGGATGCTGGCGCGCGCGCTGCCGTAGGTGACGGCCAACGGCGGAGCCCCTCGTGGTGGGCGCTGCAGGAGCGTGGGCAGGGCCGCGCGGGTGGGCTGCGCAGGGGGCGCCGTAAATACGTCCATGTAGGCTCGGGCGCGCCATCCATGGCGCTTACGCCCCTGCGCAGCCCACCCGCGCGGCCTTGGACGGTTTCCGTGCGCGTCCAGCACGGAATCAACAGAAGAAGCGAAAAGCAGAAAGCAGAAAAGCCGCGGCGATGCCGCGGCTTTTCCTGTAGAGCCGAGCCCGTGCTCGGCTTTTTCCGGTAGCCGGGCCATGCCCGGCGAACTCGAAGGCCTTAGTGCTTGGCTTCTTCCTTGGCGGCAGTGGCCTTGGCGTCGTCGGCCACGTCGCGAGCCTTGTCGGCAACTTTCTGCGCGGCATCGGCAGTGGCGTCGCTGGCGTGCGCGGCGGCATCGGTCGCTGCGACCTTGGCCTTGTCAGCCGCGTTGGCGGTCGCGGCGGCAGCGCTGTCCAGCGCCTGCTGGGTGTCGGCGGCAGCCTGCTCGGAGGCGGCCGCGGTCTTGTCGGCGGCCTCACGGGTGGCTGCGGCAGCCTTGTCGACGGCATCGCGTGCGGCAACACCAGCACTGTCGGCGGCCTGCGCGGCATCCTGTTTGGCCTGTTCGGCTTCCGGGCCCTTGCAGGCGGCCAGTGCGAGCAGCAGGGAGGCGGCCAGCAGGGTGGTGGTCAGCGGGCGAATCTTCATGGCGGTCTCCGGTGCTGCAATGGATGGGGACGCCAGCCTATTCATACCGTTGTGAAGACGTGGTGGTGACCTGCGCACGGAACGGCGCGCAAAGAAAAAGCCGCTGGCGAACCAGCGGCTTCTTCAGAACAGCTTGAAGAAAGAAGTTATTACTTCTTGGCTTCTTCAGCAGCGTCCTTGGCCTTCTCGGCGGTGCCTTCAGCAGCCTTGGCAGCGTCGGCAGCAGCGCCGGCAGCAGCGTCGGTGGCAGCGCCAGCAGCCTGGGCAGCGGCGTCAACCGAAGCGTCAGCAGCGGTGGCGGCGGTGTCAGCGGCCTGCTGGGCAGCGTCGGCGGTCTGGGCGCCAGCAGCGGCGGCCTGGTCGGCAGCAGCCTGGGCTTCGGTGGCGGCCTGGTTGGCCGAAGCAGCGGCGTCCTGGGCAGCTTCCTGCTTCGAGCAGGCGGCCAGGGCCAGAGCCAGGGACATCGCGACCAGCAGCTTGTTGATGCTCATTGTGTAAATCCTCGTCGTTAGAATTAGGCAACGCGCATGCTGCGCGCCGACAACATGATGACAAGCCAAGATTGGGTGTCAAGCGATCCCGCATTCATTTTTGCGAAATAGACGTTAAACCCTTTCAGATCAACTCGATGGCGATTGCCGTCGCTTCGCCGCCGCCGATGCACAGGGTGGCAATGCCGCGCTTGCCGCCGCGCGTGCGCAATGCGTTGACCAGGGTGACCACCAAGCGTGCGCCAGAGGCACCGATGGGATGGCCCAACGCGCAGGCACCGCCATTCACGTTGAGCTTGTCGTGCGGGATGCCCAGTTCGCGCATCGGCGCCATCGCCACCACGGCGAAAGCCTCGTTGACTTCGAACAGATCGATCTGGTCCAGCGACCAGCCGGTCTTCTCCAGCAGCGTGTGGATGGCACCGATCGGGGCGGTGGTGAACCACTCCGGCTCCTGCGAGTGGGTGGCATGGCCGACGATGCGTGCCAGCGGCTGCAGGCCGCGTGCGGCAGCATCTTCTTCGGTCAGCAGGACCACGGCAGCGGCGCCATCGGAAATGCTGGAGGAGCTGGCGGCGGTCACGCTGCCGTCCTTCTTGAAGGCCGGGCGCAGGGTCGGGATCTTGGCAATGTCCGAACGGCCGGGCTGTTCGTCGCTGGCGACCTCGACGTCACCCTTGCGGGTGGCGACCTTCACCGCAACGATTTCGTCGGCGAAGGCGCCGTTGGCCTGGGCCGCCTGTGCGCGCTTGACCGATTCGATGGAGTAGGCGTCCTGCTCTTCGCGGGTGAACTGGTACTTGTCCACGGCACATTCGGCGAATTCGCCCATGGCCTTGCCGTCGTAGGCATTGACCAGGCCGTCGTGGGCCATGTGGTCCACGGCCTGGAAGTTGCCGAAACGGTTGCCGGTGCGCGAGTTGGGCAGCAGGTGCGGGGCGTTGGACATCGATTCCATGCCGCCGGCGACCACGACCTTGGCCGAACCGGCCTTGATCAGGTCATGGCCGAGCATGATGGCCTTCATGCCCGAACCACAGACCTTGTTGAGGGTGGTCGCGCCGACCGACAGCGGGATGCCGGCGGCGATCGCTGCCTGGCGGGCTGGGGCCTGGCCGAGATTGGCCGGCAGCACGCAGCCCATCAGCACTTCGGAGACGTCGCTGGCAGGAACGCCCGACTGTTCCAGTGCGGCAGCGATGGCGGCCGCGCCGAGGGTCGGGGTCGGAACGCCGTTGAACTGGCCGAGGAAGGAGCCGATGGCAGTGCGCTTGGCGGCGGCGATGACGATGTTGGACATGGCAATCTCGTTGATGCGTGAGCAATGTTCGGAAAGGAGACGACGGGCGTTGGAAGCGGCGCCGTTTCCCGGCAGACTGCGTGGGGGTCGGCTCAGTATAGAGGGTCGGCGAAGACTGCCGCTGGGCAGTACTGGATGCCTGCCCGGATGGCGGCAGGCCAACGTTCATGGGAAGGAAACGATGGAACGTAAGACGATGGGAAGGTCGGTCCTGGCATCGGCGCTGGCGGTGGCGCTGTCGGCGTGTGGCGGTGGAGGGGGCGGCAGCAACGTGCGCATCGACCCGCCCCCGACGACGCCTCCGGTCACGCCCCCGGTCACCCCGCCTCCCGCGTCCAGGCCGCTGGAACCGGCTGTGGATGCGCATCTGGCACAGACCAATGCGCGTGCCGCACAGGCCACTGGCGCGACCGGCCGCGGCGTGCGCATCGGCATCGTCGATTCGGGCGTGCTGCGCAGTGCCGAGGCGCTGAACGGGCGGGTGGTGGCCAACCTCAACTACATCGACCCGAGCCGCAACAATCTCAACGTCGATGACGTGCTTGGCCACGGCACGGCCGTCGCCAGCCTGGCTGCCGGCGCATCGGTGGGCGTCTGGCCGGGCGGCATCGCACCGGGTGCGGAGATCGTCTCGGCACGCATCATTTCCGACACTGCGCCCAAGGACGACGGCAGCGGCAAGGGCAATTCCTTCAGCGGCACGCTCGGCGTGGCCGGGGTCCACCAGGACCTGATCAACTACGGCGTGAAGGTGATGAACAATTCCTGGGGCGGCCTGTACTGGACCGACCTCGGTACCACCGCGCAGGTCGCGGCCGAATACCGTCCCTTCATCATCAATCACGGTGGCCTGGTGGTGTTCGCCGCCGGCAACGAGGGGCGCGACCAGCCCAGCAGCGTGGCCGCGCTGCCCAGCCAGCGAGGCTTCGGCGGATCGCTGCCGGCGGCCGACCTGGAGAAGGGCTGGCTGGTAGCCACCGCGATCGATCCGAACAAGCCAGGTGAGCGAGCGCCCTGGGCCAATGCCTGTGGCGACACCGCGCGTTACTGCCTGACCGCTCCCGGCAGCGCGGTGTTCCCGGAGCCGGGTACCGGCAAATACCTGTGGAACTACGGCACGTCCTTCGCCGCGCCGCTGATCTCCGGTGCTGCTGCGCTGGTCTGGCAGCGCTACCCGTACTTCGACAACGACCTGGTGCGGCAGACCCTGCTCGGCACCGCCACCGACATCGGTGCGCCGGGCGTCGATCCGATCTACGGCTACGGCATGCTCAACGTCGGCAAGGCAGTGAACGGTCCCGGCCGCTTCGACTGGGGCGATGTCACGGTCAATGTCGATGCGGCTTCCTCGGGCTCGATCTGGAGCAACGACATCGCTGGCGCGGGCGGCCTGGTCAAGCGCGGCGATGGCCGGCTGGAACTGAGCGGCAACAACAGCTACAGCGGTGCCACCCGCATCGAGCGCGGCAGCCTGGCCCTGCGGGGCGGCGCTGTGATCCGTTCCAACGTCAGCATCTCTGGTGCCGGCGGTGCCTCGATGGCCGGCCTGCAGTTCATGCCGGGTACCCCGCGGGTGATCGGCAACGTCGACAACGGCGCCAGCGTGGTGCTGATCAACGCCAACACCACCGCGACCATCGAAGGCAATTACAGCCAGCGGCCGGATGCGCAGCTGATCGTCGCGCTGGGCGTGAACCCGCTGCAGGTGACCGGCACCGCACGCCTGGCCGGTGGCGTGGTGGTCGATGGCATCGTTTCCGGTTACGTGCCGCAGGCCGGCAGCCGCCAAGGGCTGATCCATGCCAACGGCGGTATCAACGGTACGTTCACCACACCAGTGGCCAACACCGGCGCCAACGGCCTGACCCTGCTGCAGGCACAGTACGGCTATGGCAGCAACGATGCGTGGATGGACCTGACCCAGGTCAGTGTTTCCGCCGCCGCGTCCGGCCTCGGCGCCAATGCACAGGCATCGGCACTGCGGGTGGCGTCGGCATTCACCGCGCTGGACCGCAATGCGGATCTGCAGGGTTCGGCATTCGGTGCGGCCGCCGGCGCGCTGCAGCGCACGGCGGGTGGGACCGATGGCCTGTCAGCGAGCCTGGAGAGTCTGTCCGGGCAGGCGCATGCCCGTGCTGAAGCGTCGACCTTCGACAGTGTGGACATGTCACGCCGTGCAGTTGCCGAGCGCTTTGATCGCGTGCAGGCGGCGCCGAAGCTGCGTGGCGCCTGGCAGAGCGCGCTGGGCGAAGCGGGGCAGGGCAGCTTTGCCGGCAATGCCGCCGACAGCCAGGGCTGGATGGCAGGCCAGGACGTGGCACTGGGCAGCAATGGTCTGCTCGGCATGGCCTTCGGCGAAACGCGCAGCAACGGCGGCAGCAACTTCAGCGGCGATCGTGGGCGTGACCGCCAGACGCAGGCGCAGTTGTATGCCGGCTGGAACCTGGGGCGTGGCTACGCGCTGGCCCAGTTCGGTACCGGCCAGTTCACCCGTGAGCTGGAACGCCAGTTGCTGCTGGGCGCCGGTGCCTACGGTGTGTCTGCGCGCTACGGCGGGCGTTTCAGCAGTGCCAGCGTCGAAGGCGGCTATCGTTTCGGCCGCATCGGTGCATCGTTCACCCCGTACCTGGGGGCCAGCAGCACGCGCCTGGATACCGACGGCTTCAGCGAGCAGGGTGGCTTCGGCTTCGGCCTGCGCGGGGAGGCGTCACGGGCACAGCGCAGCCAGATGCTGGCGGGCCTGCGGGGCGAGCGGCAGTGGGGGCGTTGGACGCTGCGCGGCCATGCCGAATGGCAGCAACGGCTGGATGGCAGTGAGCAGGCCTGGCAGGCAAGCTTCGTCGGCGTTGATGCCTGGGCGCCGTTGGCCGGTGTCGACGCACCGCGTGGCAGTGCCTTGTTCGGCCTGGCGCTGGAATCGTGGTGGGGCCGCAATGGCCGCCTGAGCCTGGGTATCGACCAGCGCGTGGGTGGCAATGATGCCCGGCAGGCGGCGCTGCGCTACAGCACGGGCTTCTGATCATGGCGCCGGGCTTGCCCGGCGCGTCTACCCGGCGGTGCCGACCCACGGTCGGCACGCGCCCGGTCCGCGAGGGCGGCGATCAGCCGCCGCGCAGGTTGCCCAGGCGCGGCGTGCTGCGGCCCAGCGGCATCTTCAGCTTGCCGATCGACAGGATGCGCGCTTCGGCGATGCGGTCGGCGGCACGCTGCGGGGCGATGTTCTCGCGCTGCGACAGTTCGAAGATGCGCGTCAGGTTGTGGTAGATGCTGCGGATCAATCGCATCGCGCGCTCGCGGTTGTAACCGTCGATTTCCAGCGACACGTTCATCACGCCGCCGGCGTTGACCGCGTAGTCCGGCGCGTACAGGATGCCGCGCGCATGCAGCTCGTCGCCGATCTCCAGGCTGGACAGCTGGTTGTTGGCGGTGCCGCAGATGATCTTCGCCTTGATCCGCGGCAGAGTGTCGGCGTTGATCGCGCCTTCCAGCGCACACGGCGCGAACACATCGGCGTTCACTTCGTGGATCTCGTCCGGCTTGACGGCCTCGGCGCCGAAATCGCTGACCGCACGATCGACCAGCGCGCTGTCCAGGTCGGTGACATACAGCTTGGCGCCACGGTCGCGCAGCAGCTTCACCAGTTCCATGCCGATATGGCCCAGACCCTGCACCGCGATGCTGGTCTTGCCCACTTCCTCATGGCCGAATTTGAAGCGCATCGAGGCCATCAGCGCCTGCAGCGCGCCATAGGCGGTGAACGGGGCCGGATCACCCGAGCCGCCATGGACCTGGTGCACGCCGGTGACGAATTGGCTCTCCAGGTAGATGTTCTCCATGTCGTTGACGTCGGTGCCGACGTCCTCGGCGGTGATGTAGCGACCGCCCAGCGAATCGACATAGCGGCCGAAGGCGCGGAACAGCACTTCGGTCTTGTCGACCTTGGGGTCGCCGATGATCACCGCCTTGCCGCCACCGACATTGAGACCGGCCAGCGCATTCTTGTAGGTCATCGTGCGGCTCAGCCGCAGCACGTCGGCCAGCGCATCGTCGGTGCTGGCGTAGGGGCGCATGCGCACCCCGCCCAGGGCGGGGCCCAGGGTGGTGTTGTGGATGGCGATGATCGCCCGCAGGCCGGCATCCTGGTTGTGGCAGAACACCACCTGTTCGTGGCCGGTGGTTGCGAGGGTTTCGAATAGCATGGGGTCTCCGATGGCGCGATCTGCGGTGAACTGCGGCGAACTGCCAATGAACGGTAGGGTCCGAAAACAAAAAAAGCGACGTCGTCGGTACAGGGGGACGGGTCGCGCGGCGCCATTCTAGTCCATTCGCCCGGGATATGCCGTCGACGCCGGAGGCGCCCGGGTTAAAGAAGATGAAAGTGCGGCCGATGCTGCGACGACGGCAGGTGGCCGGATGTGATGAAGGCGCAGGCAGTGGCAGCAGCAGGACAACGACAGGATGGGCGGCGATGACCGCAGCGTGGTGGCGATCTGTGCTCCGTTGGCTGTCGCGGCTGACCGGGCAGGCCCCGTCACGCTTGGCCGCAGCGCCCCGCCAGGCCGTGGCCGCGGCGGCGGCCAGCCTGCAGGGCGACGCTTTGCCGGCGGTCGAGGTCGCCGCTCACCTGCAGCGCGGGCTGCATGCGCTGGCCCTCTATCCGCGCTTGGCCGGCGAGCCCGCCGAAGTCAGTGCATCGGGCCTGGCCGAGGCGGTGGACCGCGCGCTGCGGGACCGCGACTGGGCCACCCGACAGCTGCCGCGACGCCCGCAACTGCTGCCGCAGCTGATCCAGACGGTCAATGACGACGTTGCATCGGCGCGGGTGATGGCCGCGATCATCGGCCAGGATCCGGTGCTGACCGGCAACCTGCTGCGGATCGCCAACAGCCCGGCCTACAAGGTGCACGAGCGGCCCGTGGAAAGCCTGCAGCGGGCCGTGACCCTGGTCGGCACTGAAGGCGTGCGGCAGATCATCAGCGCAGTGCTGGTGCAGCCGGTGATGCAGGTGCAGTGCGAGGTGTTCCCGCAGTTCAGTTCGATCATCTGGGAGCACGCCCTGCTGGCTTCGCGCGCGGCCGCCGACCACGCCCGCACGGTCACCTTCGGCGATGCCTTCGCCGCGCAATGGCTGGGCCTGGTGCAGGGGCTGGGCGCAGCGCTGGTCATGCGCCAACTGCTGCAGGAAGCGCAGGCACGCGGCGAAGATGTGGAGCCCGCGCTGGCCCTGCAGTTGCTGCAGCAGTGGTCACTACCGCTGGCACAGCGGGTGGCTGCCGCCTGGGAACTGCCCGAACCGGTGCATCAGGCCTTGGCGCCTGACGCTGACGGTCCGCTGGCCGACAGCCTGCGACTGGCCAGCGCCGCTGCGGCGGCCAGCCTGCTGTGCCGGCACGGGCATGCCAGCCAGGGCCGCATGCTGGCCTTGCTGGAGCAGTTGCCGGCAGCGCCGCCGCACGCGCTGCGCTGGATCTGGCGGCGCCTGCACGGGCGCAATGTGGAAACACTGGATGAGAGCCTGCACGGCGATGGGGAAGGGGGCGCCCGCTGATCGTTACAGCTGCGATTCCAGCGGCAACCAGCTGATCACCCGCGCCGTCCAGCGTTTGCCGAGGCTGCTGCCGGGCTCGGCGTCGACCCAGTGCGGTGGTGGCTCGCGCTGCAGCCAGCGCAGTTCGTCATCAGCGCCCAGTGCGAGCCACCAGCTGTGTTCCGGGCTGGCCAGGCGCAGGTACTCCGCGCGCAGCTGCGCGCCCAGCACCGGGTCGTCGAACAGCACGCCCATCTCGGTGTTGAGATAGGCAGAGCGCGGATCGAGGTTGAACGATCCGACGAACCCGCGCCGGTCGTCGACCAGCAATGCCTTGGTGTGCAGGCTGGCGCCACTGCTGCCGAACAGGCTGCCGTCACCGCTCTGGCCGCTCGCCTTCAGTTCGTACAGCTGCACGCCGGCCTTCAGCAGCGGCACCCGGTAGCCCATGTAGCCACCGTGCACCGCGGCCACATCGTTGGCCGCCAGTGAGTTGGTCACCACGCCGACCTGGGCGCCACGACCGGCCATCGCCGAAAGGCCGTCCAGCCCTTCGTTGCCCGGCACGAAGTACGGCGAGATCAACAGGGCCTTATAGCGCGTCGACTGCAGCTGCCGGACCAGCTCGGTGACCAGCCAGTCGTCGTGCGCATCGCCGTGGTGCTTCATCGGCGGATCGGACACGATCCGTACCTGCGTGCTCCAGTGCAGCGGCTGCGGGCTGGCGCGCTGGCGCTGGCGCGACTCGGCCACGCGCTGCAGGTACGGTTGCGCCTGCGCATGCAGTGCGTCCAGATCGGACTGGCGTACCAGCTGGCGCAGCTGCGCATCGGTGTAGGTCGCCAGCGCCGAGATCGGAATCGCCGCGTCGCTGTTCCAGTAGTCGTCGAAGATCTGGTTGGCCTGCTGCACGGCCGGGCCGGCCACCACCAGGTCCAGGTCCTGGAAATTCACGTCGCTGCGCGCGCTGAAATATTCCTCACCGATGTTGCGGCCCCCCACGATGGCGATGCGCCCATCGGCGATCCAGCTCTTGTTGTGCATGCGGTGGTTCACGCTGAAGGCGCGTTGCACCAGCTCCAGCGTACGGGCGATACCGCTGCGGTTGCGGAACGGGTTGTACAGGCGAAGCTCGATGTTGGGATGCGCATCGAGCGCCATCATCAGCGCATCCTTGTCCTTGGCGTTCATGTCATCGAGCAGGATGCGCACGCGCACGCCACGTTCTGCAGCGTCGTACAGCGCCTTGGCCATCAGGTGGCCGATCAGGTCGTCGTGCCAGATGTAGTACTGCAGGTCCAGGCTGCGGCCGGCGTGTTCGGTGATCATCGCGCGGGCAGCGAATGCATCCATGCCATCGCTGAGAAAGGCCACGCCCGACTGCCCCGGATGGGCGGACTGCAGCGACACGATCTGTCGATCGATGGGCGTCTGCGCAGGCTGCAGTGGCAGGACCTGCGACGCTTCACCGCGCGCCTGTGGGGTCAGGTGGTCGGCCAGCAGCAGGCCGGACAGGACCAGCAGAAGCAGGGCGGCGACGATGATCGCGGCGACGCGCAGCAGGCGCCGCCATAGGGGTTTGCGCAGACTCATGACGCCGATGGTAGATCCACACCACGCGTAGATCCACGCCACGCCTGGAAGTAGATCCACGCCATGCGTGGATGAAGCAGCATCAGTAGATCCACGCCATGCGTGGATGGAGCGCCGTGACTCAGAACCGCTCGTCGCTGCCCAGATAGCGCCACTGGCCCACGGCCAGCGGACCCAGCGCCACACGGCCAATGCGCAGGCGGCGCACCGCCACCACCTGCAGGCCGGCAGCCGTCACCGCAGTCCTCAGCCCTTTCGCAGTCAGCCCCTTGCCTGCAAAGCGCAGGCGCTGCTCGCTCTGCCAGCTGACCTTGGGGCCGCCTGCTTCATGCTGCAGCCGGGCCATCAGCCAAGGGCCGCGTTCCGGGCCGCCTTCGGCCACTTCGACCAGGTACTCCTGTTCGGTGCGGCCCAGGTTGCGCTGCAGGTGTGCCAGCACCGCCGGATCCTGGCTGACCACCACCAGCCCGTTGTCGTCGGCCGGCAGCGAGGAGGCCAGCTGCAGGCCGTGGAAGTGCCGCTGCAGCGGACGGATGTCACTGGCATCCAGCTCGCTGCGGGTCTCGGTGCGGATCAGCGCGCACAGGGCATCGGCCGGTACGCCTGCCGGTTTGTGCAGCAGCATGCTCGCGCGCTCGGCCTTGCTGTCGCTGGCCTGCTCGGCCACCACGATGCTGGCGCTCTCGTCCACCGGGCGCTGCGGCTGTTCCACCACCTCGCCATCGACGCTGACCCAGCCGCCCTCGATATAGCGCCGCGCTTCGCCACGCGGGATGCCGAGCAGGGCGGACAGTCGTTTGTCGAGTCGGGTCGGTTCCATGGCGAAAGGTCGGGCAGGGGGCGCGCAGTGTAGCCGCTACGCCAGCTCAGCGCTGCCCACGGTTGGCCAGCTCGGTCAGGTACAGCCGGGTATCGAACTCCAGCTGCAGGTAATCGGGCTCCATGTGCTGGCACAGCTGGTAGAAGGCCTTGTTGTGGTCGGCCTCCTTCAGATGGGCCAGTTCATGCACCACGATCATGCGCAGGAAGGCGGCTGGCGCCTGCCGGAACACGGTGGCGATGCGGATCTCGCGGCTGGCCTTGAGCCGGCCACCGTGCACCCGGGAAATGGCGGTGTGGGTGCCCAGGGCATGCTTGATGACTTCCAGCGTGTTGTCGTAGCAGACCTTGTTGAGCGGCACCGACTTGCGCAGGTAGCGGTCCTTCATGTCCTGGGTGTAGTCGTACAGCTGGCGGTCGCTGCGCACCTCATGCGGGTCGGGGTAGCGCTGCTGCAGCCAGGGGCCGAGCTTGCCTTGGGCCAGCAGGTCGCTGACCTGGGCGACCAGGGGTTCGGGGTAGCCGGTGAGGTACTTCAGGACAGCCATGCAGGGGCGTCGGCGCGTCGGTAGAATGGGGCATCCAGATTACACGCGGTACGTATCGACCATGGCAAAGCCCAACGCGCTGCAGGAACAATTGCTCAAGGCCGGCCTGGCCAAGAAGTCGCAGGCCAGCGCCGCCGCGCGTGAACAGGCCAAGGCCCGCCAGGGCAAGGCCGAGTCGACGTCGGCGGAAGTCCAGCGTGAAGCTGAACGCGCTCGCGCCGAGAAGGTCGAGCGCGACCGCGCGCTGGCCGCCGAGCGCAACGCGCAGGCCAAGCAGGCTGAGCGCAAGGCGCAGGCCAAGCAGATCATCAGCGCCCACGCCGTGCCGCACAAAGGCGAGGACGAGTACCGCTTCAGCGATGGCGCGGTGATCCGCACTCTGTTGATCGATACCAAGCTGCGCAAGGCGCTGTCGGTGGGCGTTCTGGTCATCGTGGCCCACGGCGACAGCTACGCGGTGCTGCCGCGCGCGGCGGCTGAAAAAGTGCGCGAGCGCGCCCCGGAAGCGATTGTTGTCGACCATGGCACGCCCGGCTCCAGCGCCGAGATTTCCACCGGCAACGCCGAGGACGACGCCTACTACGCGCAGTTCCAGGTTCCCGACGACCTGGTCTGGTAAGGCGGCGCTGAACCGGCCGCAGCGTCCGCCGGGCATGGCCCGGCGCTGCCGATTGCGGCGGGGTGTATCGTCCCCATATCGGGCGACACCCCTGCGGAGGATGGCCATGGCTACCGGTTGGGCCGGAGATGGCGCGGTCCAGGACCAGATCGACGCCACCGTTGACGATGCGATTGCCCGCGCACGGCGCCAGCTGCGCCAAGGCCCGGGCCTGGAACACTGTGAGGAATGCGACGCGCCGATTCCGTTGGCGCGTCGTCAGGCGGTGCCTGGGGTTCGGCTGTGCGTGAACTGCCAGCGGGCGCACGACGAAGAGCAGGCGCAAAGTGGCTACAACCGCCGTGGCAGCAAGGACAGCCAGCTGAGGTGAAGGGGGTTTGGCAGGGCTGCGCCCTGCACCTGCCGAGGCAACGTCAACTTCAACGTCAAAAGCGGGCATTCCGTGGGAAGGCGGGACGGTGTGGGTAGGCAGGACACGCCGTAAACCCTTCCATGGGGGCTCGATGGCGCCATCCATGGCGCCAACGGTCCTGCCTACCCACACCGCCCCACCTCTGACAGATTGCCGCGATCGGGTAGATCCCACCGTGCGTGGATGAATCTCCATCGGAATCGAAAATTTCGATATCGGATCGAAGAGCATCCACGCATGGCGTGGATCTACGTGTCGACCAAGGTCGACACGTACCAACAGCAGCGGGAACCTGTCGAAGGCGGGGCACTGTGGGTTTGCGGGGTGTCAGCCGCATGGATGCGGCTGCCAAGCCCCCATGGACGGGTTCACGGCGTCCCCGCAAACCCACAGTGCCCCGCCATCCCACAGGAACCCAGCTTTTGCTGTTGCCTTTGCTTTGGTTTGAAGCATCTGCAGGTGCAGGGCGCAGCCCTGCCGACCAACCCACCCTCAGCCGTCGCCCTGGATGCCGCCGGGCGCCTGTGTCGGGTCGCGCCAGCGGCGCACCGTGCGCTGGAAGAACAGGTTGTTCGGCAGCTGCAGCACCGTGCCCTCGTGGCCGTCGCCGGTTTCCTGCAGCGTGGTGTAGATCAGGTTGACGTCGATCACCCGGCCCTTCAGTCCGGGCTTTTCGCCGTTTTCCAGCACTTCGATGTAGTCATGCAGGCGGAACGGCCGCGTGGTGAAGATCAGCAGTGTGCAGAAGATGTTGGACAGCACGCTCCAGGCCGCGAAGAACGCCACCGCACCCACCGCGGCAAAACCGGTGAAGGCCGTCCACAACACCGAGGGCGAGGCGCCGAGCAGGCTGAGGATGTACAGCACCGCGCTGAAATAGACCACGAAACTGGTGATCCGGCGCGCACCCATCACCATTTCCGGTGGCAGCGTGTAGTGGTCGGCGAAGCGGCGGATCAGGCGCCGGGCCACGACCCGCAGCAGCCAGGCGGCGAGCAGGGTGATCAGGATCTGCAGGGCGATCCCGATGTCATGCAGCCAGGGGTGGGTCCAGGCGGGCAGGTGGTCCTTCAGCGACAACATCATGGGGCGACAACGTGTGACGGAAACGGGGCTTGATGTTACCCGGCGCGTGTCGACGTTTCGACCGCCTGTGTCCAGGCAAGGCAGACGAGGTCCTGTTTGTGCTGCTGCAGGCAGGCGTGACCGCTCTCGGCACGCCAGTGCAGGGATAGGCCGAACGCCTGCAGCAGCATGCAGGCCACGATCGCCAGCAGGGCGGCGCAGGAAGGACTGGACATGGGAGGCTCCTGGCCGGGCAGGCCTGCGGGGGACCTGTGATGGATGCAGCCAGCCGCGAAAAGGTTGCAACCGCAAAGCGCGTCGGCAGATCTAAACCTTTTTCCGGCTGGCCGCATCCAACGGATATGCTCGACACCACCATGCCCGCGCCGCCTGCCGCCACCGACGCCGTCGACGAAACCGCCTTGGTGCGTGCGGCGGCGGCCGGCGATACCGCTGCCTACGAACTGCTGTATCGGCGGCACTCGCCGCGGGTGTTTGCCACCTTGTGGCGGCTGTGCGGCGGCCAGCAGGCACGTGCCGAAGATGCACTCCAGGAGGCCTTCCTGCAGGCATGGAAGGCATTGCCCGGCTTCCGTTTCGAAAGCAGCCTGTCGACCTGGCTGCATCGGTTGGGGGTCAATGCCGCGTTGATGGAACTGCGCGGCCGTGCCGCCGGGCATGACCACGACAGCCTGGACGACGTGGACGGTGGCATACCGGAGATGGCGGTGCATGACGGTTGCGCCGGCACCGAACGCGATCTCGAACGCGCGTTGGCGACCCTGCCGCCGCGCGCACGTGCGGTGCTGGTGCTGCACGATATCGAAGGCTGGAAACACCATGAAATCGCCGGCCAGCTGCAGATGGCGGTCGGTAGTTCCAAAGCACAGCTGCATCGCGCGCGTGGCCTGCTGCGTGCACGGCTGGGAGACATGACATGAGTACACACGACCACGATTCCGACCACGACCTGCTGGCCCGGCTGCGCGCGCTGCCGAGCGAACGCAGCGTACCCACCGATGGCTGGGAGCGCCTGTCGGCGCGGTTGCCACCCCGCGAACCGGTTGCCGCACAGGTGCCGAAGGACAACGTGGTGGCCTTGCCACTGCGCAGCCGTCGACGCTGGTGGTTGCCGGTTGGCGCGGCGTTGGCGGCCAGCCTCGCGCTCTACGCGGTGGCACCGTGGCGGCATGCACCCGAGGCGCTGCCTGCACCCAGTGGCCTGCAGCTGCAGGCTGATGCGATGACCGAACAGTACCGGCAGGCAGTGGCATCGCTGCCTGATGGCACTGCGCCGGAGTGGCAGCCCGCGCTGCATGAACTGGATCGCAGCGCGGAACAGATCCGCGCCGCGATGGCGCAGGACCCGCGTGCGCCGCACCTGCTTGGACAGCTCAAGCGCACTTACGCGCTGCGGCTGGAACTGACCCGGCAGGCGGCCTATGCCGCCGAATCCGGCTTGACGACCTGAGGAGACCCCCGATGACCCGAACCCTGATGTCCTGCTGTGTCGCGCTGCTGCTGGTGCCGGCCATGGCACTGGCCGACACCCGCATCGACGAACGCCATACGCTGGCTGCGGGCGGTCGTATCGAATTGAGCAATGTGGCCGGCAAGGTGAGCGTGCGTGGCTGGGACCGCAACGACGTGCAGCTTACCGGCACGCTCAGCGATGGCCTGCAGCTGCGCCAGGAAAAGAGTGCCAACCGCGTGCGCTGGGAGATCGAGTATCCCCGCCGCAGCAACAACGGCGGTGCCACGCTGGTATTGAACGTGCCGCGCTCGGTGGAACTGCTGCTGAGCACGGTCAGTGCCAGCCAGGACATCAGTGGCATTGACGTGCGCCGCCTGCAGGCCGATACGGTCAGCGGCAGCCTGAGTGCGTCCGGTCGCAGTGGCGACAGCAAGCTCAACACGGTCAGTGGCAGTGTCAGTGCGCGACTGCAGACGCCGAAGCTGGACGTGAACACGGTCAGTGGCCGCATCGAAGCCGGCGGCGGCGTGTCGGGCGATATCGGTGCGCAGACGGTGTCCGGCCGGGTCGAGGTCGACGCCGGTCGCGTGCAGCGGCTTGCGGTGGAAACCGTGTCGGGCAGCATCGACCTGTCGGCGGCCGGGCTGGCGCCGGGCGGCCGTATCAACGTCGAATCGGTCAGTGCCTCGGTCAGCCTGCGCCTGCCGCGCACGGTGTCGGCACAGCTGTCGGTGAACAGCTTCAGTGGGTCGATCAACAGCGACGCCGGCAAGATCGAGCGGCCACGCTATGGGCCGGGCAGCAGCCTGGATGCCCGCCTGGGCAGCGGCGACGGCGATATCCGCGTGCAGTCGCACTCGGGCAGTGTGCAGGTACGCCTGGACCGCTGAGCGCGGCCCGGCAGGCCGCGGCGGCAGCGCCGCCGCGGTCGGGGGTGGGTCAGCTGGCTTTCTTCAGCGCCCAGGTGGTACCGAGAACTTCAATCTTGCCACCGCTCTTGCGGAACGCGGCCAGGTCGGAGGCGATCGAGTCGCTGTTGACCACGGTGCTGGCGGATGCGCCCTTGCGTTCGCTGCGGATGCTGTTGCTGGCCTTCGCGGGGGTCTTTGCCTTGCGGGGCATGGTTGCTCCTGTCAGGTGGAAGGGGAGGAAAGCGCGCAGGACTCAGCCTGGCGCAGGTAGTCCTGCCGCTCGCGGCGGCAGTCGTCGCCGCCCATCGAGAACTGGCGGCAGATCGCCGGGCGCTGCGAATAGATCGTGCAGCGCAGGTGATACGGATCGATCGCCGCGCACCAGCCTTCCTCGTTGCGCGCCATCACGGCACGGCCGTGTGCGTCGCGCGACAGGAACTGGCCGGGCACGTGGTCGCCGGGCTGCAGCAGGACCGGCAACCGGCAACAGACCGCGTCACAACGGCGGCAGTCGATGGGTGCTGGTTCAGCGTCAGGTTGTACGGCCACAGGGGCCTGGCGGGTGCCCAAAGCGGGTCTCGATGGCGGCTCGGGTAGTACGCGGACCATGATCGAGCCAGAGGGCATGGTCGCCAGACCCGCTGGGCGGGGCAGGCTGCACCATGGGTACACACACCGGCGAGGCCAGCGGAAGGTGCAGCGGTTTTCTAGCCGGCCAAGGGTAGCGCAGACCGCGTAACGTTTTGTTAATCCCGGCTGGCTGCCGCCAGCGCAAGGCCCTGCACGACCCCCAGCGAGGGTTCGCCGTGGACCATCCGGGCGCCCGGGAAGGCCTCGGCAGCGGCCTGCCGCAGGTAGCCGGCGCGGGACATGCCGCCGGTCAGGAACACCGCGTCCGGATCGCCGCCGATGTCATTGCGGACCTGCGCAAGCAGTTCGCGGATCTGGGTCAGGTAGCTGTGGGCGGCGGCGGCCAGGCCGTCGGCGCTGTTGTCCACGTGCAGGTCGCGGGCGATGTAGTCGAGCGTGCTGCGGTGCTCGCTGGCGCCGCTGAGGGCGATCTTGGCGCGCTCGACATCGCGGTACAGGCGGGCGGTGTTGCCGGTGTCCTGCAGCGCCTGCAGGCGCGCGCCCCACGGCGCATCCACGTTGTCGTAGTTGTGCTGGCGGAACTCGCGCTGGCGGGTCATGTCCTGCACGGTGGCCGCTTCCACGTAATGGTGGGTGGGCACGCGGGTGATGCCACGGCCGAACAGCGGCATGTAACCGGACAGGCTCAGGGCCAGGTCGATATCGGTACCGCCGCGGGCGATGCCCCAGGCGCGGTGGATGCGTGGCGCTTCGCTGCCGCCCACTTCAGCGTGTGCGATATCGGTGGTGCCACCGCCGATATCGACGATCACCGCCTGGTGCCGATCGCTGCTTTCAGCGTGGTAATGCATCGCGGCGGCAGCGGGCTCTTCAAGGAAATCGATCTGGTCGAAGCCGGCCTGGCTGGCCGCTTCGCGCAGGATGTCCAGGGCCTGGTCGTTGCCAGCCTCACCGATCGAACTGCGGAACTGCACCGGGCGGCCGAGCAGGGCGCTGCGCAGCGGCAGGCCGAGCTGGGCGCTGGCGGTCAAGCGGATGTGTTCGAGGATGTGCGCGGCGATGCCGGTGATGGTCTGCCGCGCGCGCGGGTGCAGGTTGTAGCCGAGCATGGACTTCGGGCTCTGCACGAGGTTGCCTTCGTGCTCCTCGAAATACGCTTCCAGCGCGTCGTCGCCATAGACCGCGTTCTGCAGCAGGTCGCTGGCGCTGCGTTCCTTTCCGGCGCGCGACTCCATCCACTCCCGGCGCAGGGCGCGCAACGCCTCGCGGCGCAGGGCCTGTGGCGTGCGCTCCTGGCCGGCGGCGCGGGCTGCACGGGCGGCGCTGTCGATCAGCTGCTGCAGTTCGTGTTCCTGCCCGGCGTCGAGCTGGAAATCGTCCGGGTCGGGTACCACGCCGGGGAAGTACACGCTGGTACGGAACTGTTCGGCCTCGCCGAAGCGGATCGGCAGCAGCGTCCCATCACGCACGATGGCGGCGGCGGAGTTGCTGGTACCGAAGTCGATGCCGAGGCGCATGGGGAGGTCCGGGGACGATCAGGGGCCGCGCACTCTGCTGGAGTTTGCCGCGCGCTGCAAGTTCCGGTGCCTGCCTTGTGCGGGGGCGGGCGGGGGCCCAGCCGGGGCGCCGCCGGAAAATGAACGAAAAGGCCGGGCGGTTACAATGGCGGCTGTTGATTCATTTTGAGGTACTTGCGATGTCTTCTGTTCCCGCCTGCCCGCAGTGCACCCTGGAAAACACCTATGCCGACGGCGCGCTGTGGATCTGCGCCGACTGCGGCTTCGAGTGGACGGCCGAAGAAGGTGCTGGCTCGACCCTGGTCGTGCGTGACAGCAACGGCAATACCCTGCAGACCGGCGACACCGTCACCGTGATCAAGGACCTGAAGGTCAAGGGCTCATCGATCCCGCTCAAGCAGGGCACCGTGATCCGCAACATCCGCCTGGTCGAAGACGATGCCGAACACATCGAAGGCAACTCGGACAAGATCAAGGGGCTGGTGCTGAAGACCTGCTTCCTCAAGAAGGCCTGATCGCGCCTCAGCGCTTGGCCTGCTGCGCCCGCCAGCGGGCCAGGCTGTCCAGCTTGGCCTGGTAGCGGGCCTGCTGGGTTGAACCGCCCAGTTCCTGCGCCCGCAGCAGTTCGCGGTCTGCACGCTGCAGCCGGCCCGTCAGGAAATACACCCGCGCCAGGCCGAAGTGGAACTGGTGCGCGGTGTCGTACAGGCGCACCGCGCGCCGGTAATAGGTGATCGCTTTGTCCAGCTCGCCAGCGCGTTCGGCCTGGGCACCCTGCATGTACTGCGCGAATGGATCCTCGCGCTGCACCGACTGCAGCTTCTTCTGCATGGCCTGCGCCTGCGCCGTCATGCCGAGCTTGCGATAGAGCGCACTGGCGTTGTTCAGCGCCGCGCTCTGGCGTCCGTCCAGGCGCAGGGCGGTGTCCAGCGCGCGGCGTGCGCCTTGGTCATCGCCCAGGCGGTTGTCGAGCACGCCGATGTTGTTCCACGTCGAGGCGAAGCTTGGGTCCTGTGCCAGCGCGGCATCGAAGAAGGCACGCGCGCCGCTCAGGTCGCCATCGGCCAGATGCTCCGCGCCGCGGTTGTTGTAGTAGTGCGCCAGCGCCCGCTCACGGCCGATCGGCTGCGGCCCATGGCGGTCGTACAGCACGTTGCGGTCCAGATCGACGGTGCCGTAGCGGCCGCCGACATCCACGCCGGCGTTGACGTGCCCGACGTTGTAGACCACGCCCTGGTCCTGGTCCTGGTACCACGACACCACCTGGCCGACTTCCTGCACCCGCGCCTGGATGCCGGCCTCACGGGCGAGGGTGACGAACAGCAGGGTGAAGGCGAGGCAGTTGGCGCGCTGGTGCTGCCAGATCTCGCTGACGGTGTAGGTCGCATCCGCGTCGTACTGCAGGTCCAGACCGTGCTGGCTGAAGATCATTTCCACCAGCGCCTGCAGGCGCTGGTCACGCGAGTAGCTGCGGTTGATCACCTGCTTCTGCAGCATCTCGCGCATCGCCGGCGGGATCGCGAACACCTGTTCGGGCGTCGGCACGCTGGTGGCGGTGACCTTTACGGTGGAGATGGTCGGGATGGCGGGCGCAGGAGCCGCAGCGTCCTGCGCGGACAGGGCTGGCGCGCCGAGCACAGCCAGTGACAGGAGAAAGCATCGAGCGGCAAGACGGCGCATGACGGTTTCCGGCAGCGGCGGGCGCTCCCGCCTGCGGCCAGTGTAGACCTGCATGTGGCGGTCCGCATCCACCGGCGACCGGCACGCCGCTCATCCACAGCCGGTGTGGACCAGCGCGCGACAAACCTGTGGACAACTGCTGCCGGGCCTTGCCTGGCGAGGTGCGTGAACTGCTGGTGAAAAAACAGCCAGCTTGCCCGGCGTTGCCAACGGCGGGATCATCCACGCATGGACTTCGCCCCGCTGACTCTCGCTCCCGCGCACTGGCAGGCACTGCAGGATGCCTATGCGACGCCGCCGCGCGCCTACCACCACTTCGGCCACGTACGCGCGGTGCTGCAGCATTGCCAGGAGGTGGCCCAGGGTCCGGGCTGGCAGCAGCCGGCCGAGGTCTATCTGGCGGCGCTGTATCACGATGCGATCTACCAGGCCGGGCGCAAGGACAACGAGGCAAAGTCGGCCGCGCTGGCGCTGCGGGCCATCGCCGACTCACCGGAGCTGGCATCGGTGGACGCCGGCCGGGTCGAGCAGCTGATCCTGCTTACCGCCCGCCATGGCGAGCTGGGCCCGGCCGATGTCGATGCCGAAGCCGCGTTGTTCCTGGATTGCGACATGGCGATCCTGGCGGCGCCGGAAGCGGTGTTCTCCGCCTACGACCGTGGCGTGGCCGAAGAGTACAAGGGCGTAGTGCCGGGCTTCCTGTACCGCGCCGGACGGCGCCGCTTCCTGCAGGGGCTGCTGCGCGCGCCGCGGATCTTCCTCAGCGACTTTTTCGACCAGCGACTTGATGCCGCCGCGCGGGCCAACCTGCGCCGCCAACTGGGCGCCTGAGCGCGCCGCTACACTATCCACCTGCAATCGCGTGGTGCTGTTTCCAGCCGTGACCGTCTCCGATACCCCTGCCGATCCCCGTCCGCTGCCGCCGGAAGAACCCGGCCCCAACGAATGTTGCGGCAGTGGCTGTCCGCTGTGCGTGCTCGACCTGTACAGCGAGGAGCTGCAGCGTTACCGCAAGGCGCTGGCTGACTGGAAAGCGCGGCACCCGGACGCCGACCCATGAGCCGTGCCCGTCCAGCCGCGATGCTGGCGCTGGTGGCGCTGCTGTTGTTCGTGGCGACCGCGTTGTGGACGCAGTTCGCGCGGGCGGATCTGGATTGGGTGAAGGCTACCCTGAGCCTGTACCTGCATGGGCCGTGGGGCCTGGCGCTGCGCACGGCCTACTGCCTGCTGGCAGTGGCCATCGCCGTGCTCGGCATCGCGTTGTACCGGTACAGCGTGGGGCCGCGGCGCAGCGCAGCGGCACCGCTGCTGTTCTGCGTGGCTGCCGGCGGCCTGGCCACCGTTGCCATCGGTGACAGCTGGCTGCCTGCGGCAACGCCGTTGCTGGCACCGTTGATCCACGGCTTGGCCGCCAATACCGCGTTCCTGTGCGCCAGCGTCGGCATGCTGCTGCAGGCCTGGTACTTGCGCCGCGAACCGGGCTGGCGGGGCAGTGCGGCGCTGTTGTGGGGCTGGGCATGGCTGGCCTTCGTGCTGTTGTGGATGCACGTGCTGTGGCGCGGTGGGCCACCGCGCGGGCTGGGGCAGAAACTGGTGATCGCGGTAATCGTTGGCTGGTTGATCTGGCTGGCGCTGGCGCTGTATCGCCGCGGGCGTACCACCGGCACCCGCTGAATCGACCACCCGCTGCGTTGCGGGTCGCCTGTACCGGTACGTGCCGTGCACGCAGCGGCGGCGTATCGTGTGCGCATTCCAACGGGATCCGAAACGATGCGTGCAGGGCTGGGCAGGGCGATGGGACTGGTGTTGGCGCTGGCGGCGTTGCCAGCGATGGCGGCAGTGCAGCAGGTCAGCCACGGGCGCTTCGATCAGGTACCGGTGCATGTGCCGGCCGGGGCGCCACAACGGGTGGTGATCTGGTTCCATGATGGCGCCGATGCTGGCCATACGCCTATCGAAGCGCTGCGCGCCGATGGTGCGCTGGTCGCATCGGTGGACGTGGCCCACCTGCGCGGCGTGCTCAAGCGCGAAGGCAACAGCAGTTGCGCGTTCGGGGCGGGCGATGTCGAGAATTTCTCGCGTTGGGTGCAGGCGTTCCTGCATCTGCCGGGGTATCACCTGCCGTTGGTCGGCGGCAGCGGTGAAGGTGCTGAACTGGCCTACGCGCTGGCAGCGCAGGCCGACACCCAGGTCTTTGCCGGCCTGTTGACCTCGGGCTTCTGCCCAGCCCACACGCACGAGCGCATGGTCTGCGGCGATGGCGTGAAGCACGACCGCCTGCAGCCCAGTGAACTGAATTTCCCGTGGTTGAACGCGGCCGGTGCGCCGGGGTGTTCAACCAACAGTGCAGGCCCGTTTGTGCAGCAGGTTGCGATGGCCCGTGAATTCAAGCGCACCGTCGCCGGCGATGCGACACCAGGGCTGGTGGCAGCCGCCCGGGTGATCGGCGCGCAGGCCGGGGTCGCGCTGGCACCGCCGCCGGATGCCCTGAAGGGGCTGCCGGTAGTGGAAGTGCCGGCGCAGGGCAGCGGTGACACACTGGCGGTGTTCGTGTCCGGCGATGGCGGCTGGGCCGGCCTGGACAAGGATGTAGCGGGTGCCCTGGCCGAACATGGCGTGGCGGTGGTTGGCCTCGATTCGCTGCGTTACTTCTGGAGCGAACGCACGCCGCAGGGATTCGCTGTCGATCTGCAGAAGATCATCGGCCACTACCGCCAGCAATGGCAGCGCGACAAGGTGATGTTGATCGGTTTCTCGCAGGGCGCCGATGTGCTGCCGGCCACCATCAATCAGCTGGACACGGGCACCCGCGCCGGTCTCGAGCGCATCGTGCTGCTGTCGGTGGGCAAGAACGCCGACTTTGAATTCCATGTCAGCAACTGGCTGGGCGGTGGTGGTGGCGGTCTACCGATCGCGCCGGAAGTAGCCAAGCTGCCGGCGGACAAGACCCTGTGCGTGTACGGCGACAAGGACGAGGACGCGCTATGCCCCGATCTGCCGGGCAACGACGGCGTGCACAAGGTCAAGCTGCCGGGCGACCATCACTTCGGCGGTGACTACGATCGCCTTGCCGAGGTGATCCTCAAGGGCGGCGCGTAATCGGCCTCATGGGACCACCGCCGGGCATGGCCCGGCGCTACCCGTGCGGACGATCCATCAGGTAGCGCCGGGCCATGCCCGGCGGATCGGGGCGTCAGTTGCGTCGCGGGTCCAGCGAGATCAGGCGCGTGGCATCCAGCAGTGCGGCCGGCAGGTGCATGCCGCCGGGCGCGGCGAGGTAGCGCGGTCGCCACTGCGGATCGAACTTCGACTTGAACCTGCGCAGGCCGCTGAAGCCATAGAAGCGCTCGCCATGTCGTGCGAGCAGGCCGGCCAGGCGGTTCCAGCGACCGGCCAGGCGGTGCTGGGCCAGGCCGGACAGCGGTGCCATGCCCAGCGAGAACCGCGCATATCCCTGCGCGCGGCCCCACAGGAACAGCTCGATGAACAGGAAGTCCATCGTGCCCTTCGGTGCGTCGCTGACGTGGCGCATCAGATCCACTGACAACTCAGCGCCGGCCGGTGCCTGCCACAGGTTGGCAAAGGCCACGATCCGGCCTTCGGCTTCGACCAGGGCGATCGGGAAACGCACCAGATAATCCGGGTCGTAGCTGCCCAGCGAGAAGCCCTTCTCATCGCCGGACTTGTCGTCCAGCCACGCGTTGGAAATGGCATGCAGGCGTGGCAGCAGGGCCGGGATCTCTTCCGCGGGTGCAACGCGGAAGGACAGCCCACCGCGCTTGCCGCGGTTCCAGGCTTGCCGCAGGTCGGCACGCTCGCGGCCTTCCAGGCCGAAGTCGTGCAGCGGCACCATGGCCTCTTCACCCAGCTTGACCAGACCCAGCCCGAGATCGAGGTAGGTCTGCCAATACGCTTCGCCCACCTGGTAGAACACCGGGCGCAGGCCGAGCCGGTCGGCTTCTTCGCGGAAGCGCCAGATCAATGCACGCGCCACCTCGGGTGGCCCGACCGGATCGCCCATCGCGATCAGCGAGCCGCCGTAGCGCTGCATCATCACAAAGCCCTTGTGTTCCGCATCGCGCAGTACCGCCTTGTCGGCGGTCAGCACCAGGCAGGCCTGGGTGTCGGTAGCGCCGGCCAGCACCGGTGCCAGTGCCTGCAGCGTTGCATCGTCGGCAGGCGGCAGCGGGCTGCGCGTGCTGTGCAGCAACCGCGCCAGCCCGAACATCACCAATGCCATCGCCACCAGCAGCAGCGCACGCAGCGCGCGCGGTGCATTGCCGGACACCGCGAACTGCCACCACAGCTCGTTCTGGTATTCAACATGGCTGTAAGTGAAGAACAGCAGCCACGTCACTGCCACCAGCACCAGGCCGAGGTTGCGCAGCCAGGGCCATGACCAGGCTTCGTCCAGCAGCGCGCCCTGGCGATAGAACTCGCGTCGCGCCGCCCACAGCGCCATCGCCACCAGCAACGCCGACAACGCGATCAGCGGTTGGCCACCGCGCAGCCAGATCGGCAGCGGCGCGATCACACAGATTGCCATCGCCAGCATCCAGGCCGCGTGGCTGCGGCGGGCCAGGCCCTGGCCGATCAACAGCAGGGCGACACCGCCCAGGCTGCCGATCAGGTGCGAGGTTTCCAGGATCGGCAGCGAGGCATTGATCAGGTGCCGCCGCGGCGTGGGCAAGGTGCCGTCGATGACCAGCGCAGCGCCGACACTGAAGGCCGCCAGCGCGATGATCTGCGGCAACCACGGACGCAGCGCGTACCAACCAGCTCGGGTTGCGCCTGCGCTGGCCTGCAGCGGTTGCCGCAGTGCGGGTGCCAGTGCCAACACGGTGGCCAGCAGCAGCGGCAGCACGTAGTAACTGACGCGGTAGATCAATGCCGCCGCCAGCACCGCTGCGGGTGCCACCTGCGGCAGCAGCTTCAGCAGGCTCCACTCGAACACACCCAGGCCGGCCGGCACGGTGGAGACCAGGCCGGCCAGCACGGCCACCAGGTACAGGCCGACGAAACCAGGCAGTCCGGTCGGCGTGGAATCCGGCAGCAGCACGTAGAACGCGGCACTGGCCAACACCAGTTCGACCACGCTGAGCACGGTGACACCCAGCATGGTGCGACGGTCCGGCAACCACAGGCCATGGCCGAAGATGCGGAACTGGCGGCCGTCGCGGCCGACCAGGATGACGGTGGCGGCAAAAGCGATCAGCGCGATGATGCCGACCACGCGCACCGCTGCGGGATCCAGCGGCAGCGCAAGCGCGGCAGCGGCCGGCTCCATGCACAGCGCCACGCCGATCAGCAGCCACGCGCCGAAGATGAAGCCCAGCGTGCTCATCAGCACCACCTGGCCGATCTGCGCCAGGTCCAGGCCGGCACTGCGGTAGCCACGCAGGCGCACGGCACCGCCGGTGAGTGCGGCAAAGCCCACGGTCTGGCCGAGGGTGTGGGCCAGGAACGCGGTGATGCCGATCCGTGCCGGGTGCACGCGGATGCCGCTGCGGCGCAGGCCGATCGCATCGAAGCCGATCAGGCACGCGTAGCTGGCCAGGCCGAGCAGCACGGTCAGCGCGATCTGGGCACCACTGAGCTGGCGGAAGGCCTGGCGGATCGCGCGATAGCCGTGCTCATCGAATTCACCGGCCAGGCCGTGCAGGGCCAGCGCCAGGATCAACAATGGAACGACGATGGTGACGACCCGCTTCCAGGTCGGGGCAGCGGCGGCAGGGACGGAATCGGTAGGGGCGGTCATCGGCGCAAGGGTGCGTCAGTAAGGGCGAGGGCGGTGTCAACGCAGGGCGTCGCGCATCGTGCGCCTGCCAGCGCGGTTTGACCAGCGCCACGGCTGTGCCGCCGCTGGCGGTGTTCAGTGGCCGCACAGGGCACACACTTCCAACGCCGGCTGGGTGAGAATGCAGTTCAGACCACCCGCAGGAGCCACGCCCATGATGGAGCGTTACGACGTCGGACCGCGCATGTCCGAGATGACCGTGTACAACAAGGTCGCCTACCTTTCCGGCCAGATTCCGGAAGACACCAGCCAGGACATCACCGGGCAGACCCGTCAGGTGCTGGCCGAGATCGACAAGCTGCTGGCGCTGGTCGCCAGTGACCGCCAGCACGTGCTGCGTGCGGAGATCTTCCTGGCCGATATGGCTGACTTCGAAGGCATGAACAAGGCGTGGGACGAGTGGGTGGTGGAGGGCGCGACCCCGGCCCGCGCCACCGTCGAAGCCAAGCTCGCGCACGCCGAATGGAAGGTCGAGATCATCGTGACGGCGGCCGTGCCGTAATCACCGAACAGGGGTCAGATCCCTTTTCCGGAGGAAAAGGGATCTGACCCCGTTACAGTGTCACCAGCTCGATGCAATCCACCGGACACGGCGGAATACACAACTCGCAGCCGGTGCACAGATCGGCGATCACCGTGTGCATGTACTTGGCGCCGCCGACGATCGCATCCACGGGGCACGCCTGAATGCACTTCGTGCAGCCGATGCAGTCCGCCTCCACGATCAGCGCCACCTGCGGTGCCTTGTGCTCGCCCCGCGATCGATCGAATGGCAGCGCCGGCACACCCAGCACCTGTGCCAACGCCCGCGCACCGGCATCGCCACCCGGCGGACAACGATCCACCCCCACCTCGCCACGGGCCATCGCCTGCGCATACGGGCGACAGCCGTCGTAGCCGCATTGCCCGCATTGGGTCTGTGGCAGCAAGCGGTCCAGGCGTTCGGTCAGGGGCGGAATCAGGCTCATGCGTGGCGAAGGCTGCGCGTGTGGTTACTTCAGGGGTTTGCCGCGATACCAGCGCTCGTGCGCCAGCGCCAGCATCGGACGATCCTCGGAACTGTCACCGTAGGCGTGGATGCGCACATAGCGCGACAGATCGAACCGGCGACGGATGTGCTCGACCTTGCGCGGACCACAATCGCCACCGGCGTAGCGGCCCGTCAGGCGACCGTCCTGGCTTTCCAGCCGGTTGCAGATCAGCTGCAGGCCCAGTTGCTCGCACCACGGCCGCAGGTATAGATCCAGTGAACCGGATACCACCACCACGGTGTGCTGCTGCGCCTTGTGCCAGCGGATCTGCTCCAGCATTTCCGGACGCACGACATCGGGCAGGAACTCGCGGGAAAAGCCCGCCGCCAGCGTCTCGATGTCATCGGCGTGGCGCTCGCTGAAGGTCAACCGGGTCACCCGTGCGCGGATGCGCTCGGCGGAGATCAGCTTCAGCTTGTAGGCCAGCAGCCAGGGGCCGACTTTCCACCAGGCCTGTGCCAGCTGTTCGGCGGTGGCGACCCGGCGCAGGAAGCGGCCGTAGGTGTCGCAGGTGGTGACGGTGTGGTCGAAGTCGAACAGCGCCAGTTCCAACGCAGCATCTCCCATCACGGTACCTCCCATCGCAGTGCTCATGACCGGGCGCGGCCGGGGCCGCGCCCGTGTTGCATCAACGGACCGGCATGCCCGGCTGCGCGCCGCTGTCGGCGTCCAGCAGCGCCAGCGCGCCGCCATCGAAACCGGCCGACAGGATCATGCCTTCGCTCAGGCCGAAGCGCATCTTGCGCGGGGCCAGGTTGGCGATGAACACCACGCTGCGGCCGACCAGCGCTTCCGGCTCGCCGTAGCTGGCGCGGATGCCGGAGAAGATCTGGCGCTTGCCGAGTTCGCCGGCATCCAGTTCGAAACGCAGCAGCTTGTCCGAGCCGTCCACGAACTCGCACACCAGCACCTTGCCGATGCGCAGGTCGAGCTTGGCGAAGTCGTCGATGCCGATGTAGGCCGGCGCGTCAGCGCTCTTTGCTTCGTCCTTGGCCACCACCGGTGCGGCAGGCTTGCTTGCTTCAACCTTGGCAGCGGGGGCAGCCGCGGCGGCGGTCAGGGTGTCCTTGGAGGCGTCGATCATGGCGTCAATCTTCTTCGGGTCGATACGGGTGAACAGCGGGGTGTATTCGGTGATGCGGTGGCCCAGCAGCGGCTGCGCCAGCTCGGTCCAGTCATTCACCGGCGCGGCCAGGAAGGCCTCGGCCTGCGCAGCGGTGGCCGGCAGCACCGGCTTCAAGGCGGTGACCAGCACGCGGAACAGGTTCAGGCCCTGGCTGCAGACCGCCTGCAGCTGCGCGTCGGCGCCTTCCTGCTTGGCGATCACCCACGGCTTGACGTCATCGATGTAGCGGTTGGCTTCATCGGCCAGGGTCATGGTCAGGCGGATCGCCGCGGCCGGGTCGTTGCGTTCGTACGCTTCACGGATCGGCGCCAGGCCATCGACGAAGCGCTGGTACTGCGCCGCGTCGAGCAGCTGCGCGGCCAGCTGGCCATCGAAGCGCTTGCTGATGAAACCGGCGCAGCGGCTGGCGAGGTTGACGAACTTGCCGACCAGATCGGCGTTGACGCGGGCGATGAAGTCGCCCAGGTTCAGGTCGAGGTCGTCGACGCCGCCACCGGACTTGGCAGCGAAGTAGTAGCGCAGCGCTTCCGGCTCCAGGCCGGCATCCAGGAACGTACGCGCCATCACGAAGGTGCCGCGCGACTTGCTCATCTTCGCGCCATCGACGGTCAGGTAGCCGTTGACGTGCAGGCGGGTCGGCGCGCGGTGGCCGGTGCCGTGCAGCACCGCCGGCCAGAACAGGCCGTGGAAATTGACGATGTCCTTGCCGAGGAAATGATGCAGCTCGGTGCTGGTGCCGGCGCGCAGGTGCGCTTCGAAATCCTCGCCGATCTTCCCGCACAGGGTCTGGAAGCTGGACAGGTAGCCGATCGGCGCGTCCAGCCAGACGTAGAAGTACTTGCCCGGCTGGCCGGGAATCTCGAACCCGAAGTATGGCGCATCGCGCGAGATGTCCCACGCGCGCAGGCCACCATCGGCGTTGAGCCATTCACCAAGCTTGGCCTTCACGCCGGGCAGGGCGACATCGCCGGCCAGCCAGTCGCGCAGGAAGCCGTCGAAGTGGCCGACCTCGAAGAAGAAGTGCTCCGAATCGCGCATTTCCGGGGTGGCCCCGGAGATCACCGAGCGCGGTTCCTTCAGGTCGGTCGGCGCATAGGTGGCGCCGCAGACTTCGCAGTTGTCGCCGTACTGGTCGGCGCTGCCGCAGTTGGGGCAGATGCCCTTGACGTAGCGGTCGGGCAGGAACATGCCCTTGGCCGGGTCGTAGAACTGCGCCACCGAGCGACGGCTGATGTGGCCGGCCGCTTCCAGCTTCAGGTAGAACGCCTCGGTCAGCGCCTTGTTGGCGGCGGAATTGGTCGAGTCGTAATGGTCGAAGGCGACGCCGAAGGCGGCGAAATCGCGTTCGTGACTGGCCTGGATGTTGGCGATGAAGGTTTCCGGGGTGACCCCGGCCTTCTCCGCAGCCAGCATGATCGGTGTGCCGTGGGTGTCGTCGGCGCACACGAACCAGGCCTTGCCGCCACTCATTCGACGCGCACGCACCCAGATGTCAGCCTGGATGTAGCCGACCAGGTGGCCCAGGTGCAGCGGGCCGTTGGCGTAGGGCAGGGCGGTGGTGACGAGCGCGGTACGGGTCATGGTCACGGGGTGCAGCCAGGGGGAACCGGGGATTATCGCATGCCCGCAACGAGGTGACCCGGCCGAGGCCGGGTCACGGGAACAAGGCGGGGGCCGGGGCGCTTATTCGCGCTGCCAGGTCTGCGCGCGGCAGATGAAGGCGATGCAGCCGGACACGTCCAGCTTGGTGCCGCCGGGCTGCAGTTCCATCTTCGACCGGTAGGTCTTGCCGTTGGCCGGGTCGAGGATGGTGCCACCGGACCACTTGTTGGCGCCGTCGGCCTTCAGGTTCCAGAGGATGGTCATGCCCTTTACCGGCTTGTTCTTGTTGGCGCCTTCGCAACCGTCGCAGACCGGGTTCGGGCCCTTGTCCGAATGCAGGATCTCGACCACCCGGCCAGTCAGCGTGCCGTTGGCGGCCTGGCTGATCTCGACGATCGACTTCACCTTGCCGGTCTTGTCGTCGATGGTTTTCCAGCGGCCGGCGGCACTGTCGGCGGCCTGCGCGGAGAGCGCGGCCAGGCACAGCGGCAGCGCCAGCAGCAGGGTCTTGAAGGTCTTGCGCATGGTCCCCTCCCAGGGTTCATTCCGGCACGATGCCGGTACGGGTCGACTGTATACCCATTCGGCGGGGTATGGGGAAGGGGGGCTCGGCCGGGCGGCGCCCGGCACCCGCAACGGCAACGTCAAAGGCAACGGCAACAGCGGGCGTTCCGTGGGATGGCGGGGTGGGTCCGGTTGCGGGGGACGCCGTAAACCCATCCCTGGGGGCTTGGCCGCGGCATCCATGCCGCGGACACCCCCGCAACCGGACCCACCCCGCCTTCGACAGAGTCCTGCGATCTGTCGGAATGGCGTGGCCTGCTCTCGGTAGGTGTCGACCTTGGTCGACACATGTGGAGGCGATGGGGTCGAGGCGATGGGGTCAGATCCCTTTTACCTTGGAAAAGGGATCTGACCCCGGGGGCCTCAACCGACTTCGTACAACTCCAGCGGCAGGTCGTCGGGGTCGGCGAAGAAGGTGAAGCGGCGGCCGGTGTATTCGTCCACGCGGATCGGTTCGCAGGCTACGCCGTGGCTGGCCAGGCGTTCGATGAACGGTTCGAGGGCGGCTACGCGGAACGCGAGGTGGCGCAGGCCCTGGGCTTCGGGGCGGCTGGGCCGTGCGGGCGGCGAGGGGAAGGAGAACAGTTCCAGTTGGCCGCCATCGGGCAGGGCGAGGTCCAGCTTCCACGAGTCGCGTGCGGCGCGGTGGTTCTCGGCCACTATGCGCAGGCCCAGCACACGCACGTAAAAGTCTTTCGAACGCGCGTAGTCGCTGCAGATCAGTGCGGCATGGTGGATGCCCAGCAGGCCGGTGGTAGCGGTGGTCATTGCAGGGTGTCCAGCCAGCGCTGGGCGATCTTCAGCGCCAGCGGATAGGGTTCGGGGGCGTTGCGGTTGCTCAGCACGATCACCGTCAGGTGTTTGTCCGGGTAGCGCAGGATCACGTTGCGGAAACCGATGCTCTCGCCGCTGTGCCAGTGCATGCGGCCGTTCAAGCGCCAGCCGAAACCGTAGTGCGGTACGTCCGCTTCGGTGGTGGCGGTGGCCGGGCTGAACATCGCTTTGCGCGATGCGGCTGACAGCAGGCGGTCGTCGTACAGGGCCGCATCCCAACGCGCGAGGTCGTCCAGCGAAGCGTAGATGCCGCCGTCGCCGAGCACGGCGCTGGTCGTGCTCTGGTCGGTGCGTTGCCAGCGGCCGTCAACCTCGCTGTAACCATAGGCACGCTGCGCCACCACGTCGACACCGTCCTGGTGGGCGACGGTGTGTGCCATGCCCAGCGGCCGGAAAATGCGCTGCTGCAGGAAGCTGGCAAAGTCGCTGCCGGCGGCGCGGCCGACGATCAGCGCCAGCAATGCGTAGCCGCTGTTGCTGTAGCGGTACTGCGTACCGGGCGCGAAGGCGAGCCGATCTTCGCGGGCGAGCAGCGCCAGCACATCAGCGTCGTGCACCTGCCGGGTGTCGGCAGGGTCCATAAGGTCTTCGTAGTCCAGCAGGCCGCTGGTGTGCGACAGCAACTGCCTCAAGGTGATGGCGGCAGCGGCGGGCGGCAGTTCCGGCAGCCAGCGCCGCGCCGGCTGGTCCAGCGCAAGGCGGCCGTCCTCGACCAGCAACAGCACGGCGGCGGCAGTGAACTGCTTGCTGATCGAGGCCAAGCGGAAGTTGCTGGCCGGCGTCACCGGGCTGCCATCTTCGACCACGGCCAGCCCGTAGCCGCGGCGGAACATCGGCTGCCCATCGTGCAGCACCAGCACCGCCGCGCCCGGCACCTGGCCATCGTAGGCCTGCATCAGTCCATCGATGCCTGCATCCGGCGCCACCACCGGTGCCGCCGCCAGCACGATCGACGGCAGCAGGGCGAGAACGGTGGCACATAGCAGGGCGGCAGGGCGCATGGCAGCTCCGTGACGGTCAGGGTGCGGGTGTTGGTGTTGCAGCGGTCGGCTGGGCCAACCAGCGTTCGATCTTGTGGTCCAGCACATCCAGTGGCATCGAACCGTCCTTCAGCACTTCGGCATGGAAGCGGCGCAGGTCGAACGCTGCGCCCTGGCGTGCCTTGGCCTTGTCACGCAGTGCGATGATCGTGGTCAGGCCCGCCACGTTGGACAGTGCTTGGCCAGGCTGGGCCATGATCCGTTCCACTTCCGCATTGGCATCGTCAGCGCTCATGTCGACGGTCTTCTGCAGATAGGTCACGGCCTGCTGCTTGCTCCAGCCCTGCGCATGCACGCCGGTGTCGGCGACCACGCGCGCGGCGCGCAACAGGCGCGAGTACAGATAGCCGATGCGGTCGTACGGATCGGTGTACACGCCGAGGTCTTCGCCGAGGGTTTCCGCATACAGGCCCCAGCCTTCGACGAAGGCGAGGTCACCGCCGAGGCGGCGGAAGCGCGGCAGCTTGGTCAGTTCCTGCTGCAGGCCCAGCTGCACGTGGTGGCCGGGAATGGCTTCATGCAGATACTGCACCGGCACGTTCCAGCGCTTGCGGCTGGGCAGGTCGCGGGTGTTGACGAACAGCACGCCGGGTTGCCCCGGGGGCGACGGCTGGTAGGAGGCTGCGGCGGCGGTCATGGCGCGCTCCGGCTCCACTGCATGGATCTGCAGCGGCGCCTTCGGCAGGGTGTCCAGCACCTGCGGCAGGCGTGCATCGACCTGCTGCTGCACCTGCCGGTAACGGTTGAGCAGCGCGTTGGCATCGCTGTACTGGAACTGGCGGTCGTTGCGCATGCTGCGCAGCAGCTTGGCCTGCGAACTGCGCAGCTTGCCATCGCGCATCACCGTGGTGATCTGCGCCTGCAGCTCCTGCACTCGCTGTTCGCCCAGCGCGTGCAGCTGCGCGGCGGTCTGCTGGCTGGCAGTGGTCTGCACGATCAGATTGGCGTACCAGGCCTGCCCATCGGGCAGTGCGCCGAGGCCGCTGCTGCTGCGCGTGGCGGGCAGGTATTCGGTGGCGATGAAGCCACGCAGGGCGCGGTAGGCCGGCATGATGCGCAGTTCGATCATGCGCTTGTACTCGGCGCTGATGCGCGCCTTGTCTTCGGCGGAGATGGACTCCGGCATGGTCCGGATCGGCGACCAGAAGATGCTCTCTTCGGCGGTCGGCTTGATCACCGCATCCAGCTGCGGCAGGACCTTTTCCATCAGGTCGCGCGGTTGCACCACGCCGGCCTTCATGCCCTGGCGCATGTTGGCGATGGCCTGGTCGAACAGATCGGGAATGCCCAGCGAGCGTCGCGACCAGGTGTCGTAGTCCTTGACCGTGTTGAACGGCTGCGCGCCGGCACCGGCGCCGAGGATGGCCATGATGCTGCCGACGTTGTAGTACTGGCTGATCGGCATCATCCAGCTCGGATAGCGTTCGGCGGCCAGCGAGGCACGGGCATCACGCACGAAGATCTCGTAGCTGAGCAGGTCCTGCCCCTGCAGGCCATCGCTGCCGATCTTCTCGACCTTGCCCAGCCACTCGGTGGTGAAGTCGTGCGATTGCTGGCGCCAGGCTGCGGACAGGATGTTGGGCAACTGGTCGTTGTAGCGCGGCTCGCCCTGGAAGGTCGCCTGCAGCGGGTTCAACCGCATGGAGGCATCCCAGTATTCGTCGTACAAGCGCTCCAGCTGCACCTGCTTGGGCACTGCGCGGGCCGGGGCGACCGGACGCGGCGCGGCGCGGCGCGCCGAACTGCCGCGGGCCGGCGGGGTAGCACGTGTGCCGGTGCGGGCCTTCGGCTTGGCCGCCTGGCGGGTCTGCGCGGCGGCGGGGCGGCTGCCCTTCTTCTTCGCTGCTTCGGCCGGCGGAACGGCGCTGAACAGGAACAACGCGGCGATGGCGGCGGCCAGGACGCGGGGGGAATACGGCATCAAGAAGCTTCCGTGGAACACAGACCGTGGAGCTTGCACGATCCGCGCGCGTACGGCCAGCGTGAGGGCGCAGTCAGCTTGCGCGCCGCTGGGGCTTCAGTCAGCCGCGGCTGCAGCGCGCAGGTCGGCGGCGCGCTGTTCGCCCAGATAGCGGGTGATTGCACGCCGCATCAGGTACAGCAACGGAATCAGGGCGATCGCAAATCCCATCTTGTAGACATAGTTGACGCTGCTTACCGCCAGGAACAGCGATGTCGGCCAGTGCTGCGGCCCGAGCACGAAGGCGATCCAGATCACCACGAAGCTGTCCACCAGCTGCGAGACCGCGGTGGAACCGGTGGCGCGCAGCCATACATGGCGCTCGCCGGTGGCCTGGCGGATCCGATGGAACACCGCCACGTCGATCAACTGGCCGAACAGGAACGCCACCAGCGAGCCGGCGATGGTCCACATGCCCTGTCCGAACACCGCCGCGAACGCGGCCTGGTAATCGGGCACACCGTGGGCATCCATCGAGGTCACCCACCAGCTGGCCGGTGCCAGCGAGATCGCGGCGAAGGCGAACAGAAAACCGTAGGCGATCAGCACCACCGCCAGCCACGAGATGAAACGCACCCCGCGCTTGCCGAAGAATTCGTTGATGGTGTCGGTCATGATGAACACCACCGGCCACAGCAGCGTGCCGGCGGTGAAGCTCAACGAGCCAGTCTGGCCGAACAGGTTCCAGTTCAGCGGATCGATGCCGAGGGTGTCTTCCAGGGCGAAGATCTTCACCCCGATCAGTTCGGCCAGTACGGCGTTGCCACAGAAGAACGCGGCCAGCACGATGAACAGCAGGACCGCGCGGTCCTGCAGCGGGCGCGCGTGCGACGCCTCGCTCATTCGGAACGATCGCCAGCGCGGGTGAACGGAACGCTGGAGGGCGCCACTGCACCGCCGGAAATGATGAAGCTCATCGCCTGGTCCACGGTCCAGTCGGTCGGGGTGAGCAGCTCGACGGGCACGATCTCCAGATAGCCCGAGGTCGGATTCGGCGTGGTGGGCACGTAGACGGCGGCCAGTTCGCGGTCGGTGCCCTGTTCCTTGATGACCCGGGTGACCAGGCCCACCGACTTCATGTCACGGTGCGGGAAGTCGATCAGCACCACGCGCTGGGTGCTGCCCGGCTCGGTCTGCAGCATGTCCAGCAGCTTCTTGGCACTGTCATAGATGATGCTGGCCAGCGGAATGCGCTTGATGACCGCACCGACCCAGCGCAGCAGGCGCTGGCCGACCACGCGACGGCTGGCCACGCCCACCGCCAGGATCACCAGCAGGGTGGCCAGCAGGGCGATGGTGTTCTGGATCCATTCGGCGCGGACCCAGCCGAGGTAATGCGGGAAGCTGGTCGCGATCTGTTCGGACAGCGGCACCACCAGTGGGCTGGAAATGCCCGACAGCAGCACGAACACGAATTTGACCACCACCCAGGTCAGCCAGATCGGCAACAGGGTCAGCAGGCCGGTCAGGAACAGGCGCTGCAGGGAGGGGCGGGGAACCAGGGCGGGGGCTTCGAGCGACATGCGCGCATTGTAGCGGTCGCGGCCGCTCGTTTACGCTGGCCGTTGGCGGTGCTGGCCATGCAGGGAAAGGATGCTGTGTTGAAGATGCTGCGGTGGTTGGGCTGGGCAACGCTGGCCCTGGTGGTGATGGCCGTCGCGGCATGGCTGCTGTCGAGGTTCTGGCCGTTGTCGGCCGCCCAGCGGGAAGACAGGCGCCTGCTTGAGGCCGTGCAACCCAACGAAGGTCGCAACGGCTTCGCCCTGCTGTGGACGCTGCCCTTCGATGGCCTGGACCAGGCCCAGCGTGAGGCGGCGTTGGCCGACGATCTGCAGCGCTGGAAGGCACTGCCATCCCCGGCGTCGCACGCGTCGGTACTGGCGGCGTCGCACGCACCGTTGAAGCTGGATGGGGCAGGTCGTTGTGCCGTCGGACCCGTCGGCTGCCTGGCACAGGTGCGCGCTGATCCGCAGCGCTTCGCTGATGCCCACGCCGGACATGCGGGCCTGCACGAGCGACTCGCCCGGTTGGCAGACTTCGACCGTTTCGATTCCCCGTTCCAGCCCAGCGGAATCGAACTCCTGCCATTGCCGGCGTACACCCCGCTGTTGGATGGCACCAGTGCACAGGCACTGGCCTACGTGCAGGGCGATGTTGCCGGAGCCATCGAGGGCAGTTGCAGCGCGGTGCGGTTCGGGCGGCGGATGATGCGCACCAGCAGCACGCTGATGGACAGCATGATGGGCGCTGTTGTGGTGAGGATCCATGCCGCGTTGCTGGGTGACATGCTGATCGAGCAATCACCGGATTACGTGCTGCCCGCTTCCTGCGAGGCGGCGCTGCAGCCGTTGCAAGCCGACGAGCAGAGCCTGTGCCAGGCGATGCAGGGCGAATTCGCGATGAACAAGGCGGCCATCGAGGCGTCCACGCAGACAGCAGGCAGCCGCCTGCTGCTGGATCGTGACCACACCCTGGCCCGGATCGCCGGCAATTTCGGCTGGGCATGCCGCCCCGCTGCAGCCGAGGCGCTGGCGGCCGATGTTCCGCTCTTCGTCTCGCCACCACCGCAATGGGATGTGGGCTGCGTGGCCAATCCGCTGGGATGCACAGTGAGCGCCATCGCCGGGCCGTCCTATGCGCAGTACGCGGCGCGCAGCCAGGACGCGGCGGCGATGATCCGCCTGCTCGGCGCGCAGCGCTGGCTGCGGTCTCAGCCCGGAACAGCCGCAGATGCATTGGCGCGGTTGCCGGCGCAGTGGCGTTCGGACACCCGCATGCCAACACTGTCTGCCGATGGTCGCTACCTGCAGCTGCAGAGGCGCGGACCGGCGCGCGAAGGCGAGGGCCCGTATCTGTCGATGCCGTTGCGGGCTGATTGACCCGGGCTCAGCCGCCGTCGCCGAGCGGATTGAACGCCCAGCCATCGCCGACGCTGTCCAGTGTCCAGCGCCTGCGGTCACGTAGGGTCTGCCAGCGCACCTGTTCCTTGTCGTCCTGCATGCTGCCTTCGGTCAACTTCACCTTGCCGGTGGAGAAGTTCACGCTGAGGCCTTCGGTCTGCCCGGAATTGCGCATCATCGAGTCGCGGTCGTAGCCGATCAGCGCGAAGTGGCCTTCCTGCCAGCGGAACGTGAACGTGGTGGTGCTGGTCGACCAGCTGCCCGCGCTGGAGAACGAGTACAGCCCCACCCGCAGTGCGCCGCGCTGGATCGACACGCCGGTGCCTTCGGCCAGCGCGTCGCTGAGCACGGGCGAGTCCGGTCGCGGAATGAGGGTGTGGTTCTGCACGGCCAGGACGTAACCGGAGGGGCGCGCAAAAGCGATGGCGAGGATGCGCGGGTTGCTGTCATACGGCGACGGCCCGAACCCATCGTGCTCGATGATGTTGCGCGGGTCCTGCTGGCGCAGCACCAGTGCAAGGTCGGCGCGCCCGTCCTGGTCGAGGTCGCCTTCGATCCGGTATTCCAGCGTCCAGCCAGCAGGTACGAAGGCCTCCGCCGTAGCGGCGTGCGCCGGCAGGGAGGGATAGCGCACCGGCGGCACATCCAGTGCGGTGGCGGCGAAGGGCAGGGCGGCCAGCGCCGCAGCAAACAACGAAAGGCGCATTGCAGCCTCCATGGCAGGGCTGCAGAGGATAGCGGGGCGTCAGCCGGCCCGCTTTACCGTGCGTGTGGCTTCAGGCGCACGTAGACCTGTTTACGTACCTGCGCGACGACCTCGCCGGCTTCGTCGACCACGTCGTTGCTGAACCAGCGCAGCACTTTTTCGCCTCCGGCGGCCGCCGTGCGCAGTTCATCCAGCAGGGCGTCGTCGATGCGGAACGAGGTGCGTACCGTTCCACGACCGGGCTTGAGGAAATCGATCGCACCGGCGCGATCCCAGACGTAGTAGTCACGGCCCAGGGTGTGCATCAGGCCCAGCATCCAGAATGGATCGGTCATCGCGAACAGGCTGCCGCCGAAGTGGGTGCCGACGTAGTTGCGGTTCCAGGGGCGCAGGCGCAGTTCCACGTCGATCTGCCGGTAGTCCGGGGTGATCCGGGTGACATGGATGCCGGTGAACAGGAACGGTGGCCACAGGTTGATGCCGAAGCGGAACGTGCTGGCTTTCATGTGGGAACCGGGCAGGGGACGGGGCCCCCAGTCTAACCATTCGCATGCGTATGTTGTAGCCCGCGGCGCACGGAAGGGCCTGCCGGGCGCTACGGTCCGGGCGTGCCGCCGTCGATCACGTAGCCGTCGCGGCCATTGTCCTTGGCACGGTAAAGGGCGTTGTCGGCGCCTTCGACGAAATGATGCGGTTGCAGGTCGCTGTCCGGCACGCGGGTGTAGACGCCGATGGTCAGGGTGACGCCCGTCTCGCCGCCATCGCCGGGCGGTGGCAGGGCGCGGATGCAGGAGATCAGGTCTTCGATCACCTGCCGTGCGCCTTCGACCGGGGTGTCCGGCAGTACCAGTGCAAACTCGTCGCCGCCGTAGCGGGCGGCCATGTCACGGGGGCGCCGGGCATGCGCCTGGATCAGGCGGGCCACTTCACACAGCACGCGATCACCGACCTGGTGGCCATGGCGATCGTTGTGGTGCTTGAAGTGGTCGACATCGATCAGGGCCAGGGTCAGTGGCTTGCCGCTGCGGCGTGCCGCGTCGCATTCCTGTTGCAGCGATTGTTCGAAGCGCAGGCGGTTGCCCAGTCCGGTCAGCGCATCGCGGTTGGCCTGGCGGTGCCAGGAGGCGATCCGCCAGATCGCCCACACGGTCAATACCAGCACGACGCCGAGCAGGGCGCTGGCCGGCGCCCACCAGACGCTGCCGGTGCGCAGCAGCAGCCAGCTCAGCAGCGGCGCGGCGGGTAGCGAGCACAGGGCAACCACCCAGGGCAGGCGCAGCCCGAGCAGCAGTACACACATCGCCACCAGCAGGCCGGCCAGGGCGTCCTGCCAGGCGCGGGGCAACACGTCGATCTGCTTGTCCTGCAGCAGCATCGAGGCGATGTTGGCCTGGTACTCGCTGCCGCTCATCCAGTATTCGCGGGTGGTGGGTGTCAACAGCCGCAGGGCGATGCCACTGGCCGTCATGCCGACCACGATGCGCCTGCCACGCAGCATCGAGGCATCCACGCGCCCTTCCAGCACATCGGCGTAGGACACCTGTGGCAAGCGTTCCGGTGGCCCGGCATAACGTACGCGCACGTAGTCATTGCGGCGCCATTGATAGGGCGAGTCCAGCGCCGGGTCGGGGTCGGGCAGGCCGTGTGCGCGTTGCGGCGGCAGATCGGTCAACGCCAGGCCGAGTGCCGGCCAGTGCGCTTGGCCGATGCCGGCATGCAGGTAGACCCCGCGGGCGACACCATCGCCGTCGACTTCAACGTCGCTGTGGCCCATGGCGGCAGCGCTGGCGGCAATCAACGGGATGGGCAGCATCTCCTCGGCCATGCGGTCGCCGGCCGCCGGCGCGGCCAGCACCGGCAGCACCACGCGGCCGTTGCGACGGATCGCCGCGGCCAGCTCGGCGTCCTGGCGTGCATCGCGGCGGTCGGGCTCGGACAGCATGAGGTCCAGCGCGACGCGCTCGGCACCGGCGTCGGTCAGGCGGTCCAGCAGGCGGGCATGCACCGAGCGCGGCCACGGCCACTGACCCAGCCGCTGCAGGCTGCCCTCGTCGATGGCGACGATCAGCACGCTGGGGTCAGGACGGTAATCCCAGCTGCCGACCATCATGTCGTACGCCGTTTCGTCCTGCCGCCACAGCCATTGGCCGTGGCTGACCACCGCCGTCGCTACACCTGCCAGCAGGGCCAGCAGGATCCGTCGCGACCACGGCAGCGGCGAGCGCCTCACAGCAACAGCCACAGCAGCAGGACACCGCCGCCCGCGCCGTAGCACAGGCGGCACGGCAGCTTGACCTGCTGGGCAGGCGAGAACGGGCCCGCGTGGCCGTCATCGTCGATGTACTGCACACGGATGTGCAGCGTGCCGCGCCACGGGCGCTTGAAGCTGACCTGCGGTTGGTCAACGGTGGTATCGAGCAGCGGCGCGCTGAAATCACCGCGGCGATCGACCTGCACCCGGTAGCGCTGCCCATCGCTTCCCGCCTGCCAGCGCAGGGTCAGCTCACCATCGGCGGCCTCGGGCGGCTGGAGTGCCGGGTCCACCGGTTCATCGGTCAGCTGCAGCGTCAACGCCTGGCCATAGCGACCCTGGTGGCCCTGGCCATCCCGTGAAGCGATCCGCCAGTAGTACTGGCCGGGCGGCAGCGGCTCGCCCAGGCGCAGGTCGGTGCTGTCGGTGCTCTGCTCGCGCAGCGGCTGCAGGAACTGCGGCTCGTCGGCCACCTGCAGCACGCTGCTGCTGGCGCCGGGCGCCTGGCTCCAGTGGAAGCGCGGCCGGTCGCTGTTGACCGTCTGTCCCTGCAGCGGGGAAATGGTCAGCGGCGGTGGCGGCTGGTCGCCGAGGAGGAAATCCTCGCTGGCATCGAGACCTTCCACGCCCTGTGCATCCACTGCGCGCAGCAGCAGACGCAGCGCTCCCGGCGGCAGCTCACCGATCACCAGACGGGTGTCGGTGGTGGTGGCCGCAAACAACAGGATTTCCGGGGTGGCGGCCTGCACCACTTCTACCCGGTAGTGATCGGCACCCGTCACCGGTTCCCAAGCGAACTGGGCCGGCAGGCTTCCCAAGCGGATCGAATCGGCACGCAGGCGCGGTGCCGGCAGCAGACCGGAAACCGCTTCGGGCGCTGTGTCGCTGCCCGCGCTGCGGCTGGCCTGGCCGGGGTGGACCAGACGCTGGCCATGCGGGTTGCCGACCTGCACCTTGCCCTCCAGTACTTCGGTGGCACCGGCATGGGCGTCGTCCCCGGCGCTGACCCGGAACACGGTACCGCGCACGCTGCTGGTCGCGGTGGGTGCATCGATGATGTAGCGCGATGCCGGCCCGCGCGCGGGGGTGACCCGGTTGCTGGCGCGCCCCTGCTGCAGGCGCAGGCGGGTATCGACCATGCCGGTACGGCCATAGCGGCTGAGCTGGTCCAGGCGCAGACGTGAGTATTCGCGCAGCTGCAACCGCGAGGCGTCGGCGAATTCAAGGGTGATGCTGGAATCGGCCTTGGTCTGGATCGCATCGCCGATGTGCAGCTCTTCCCCTGCGCGCACGGCGCGGTTGCTGCTGCCATCGGCTGCACTCAGTTCAACCTGGCCACGCACCGCCAGTACCCGCGCCGGTGCAGGTTCAACGCGCAGCCAGCCGATCGGGAAGCGCAGCACTTCGCCCGGCGGCAGCCGGTACGGGTTGTCGATGCGGTTGTGCTGCTGCAGCTGCTGCCAGCCCACGCTCGGCTTGAGGTAGGCCGCGCCCAGATCCCACAGGGTATCGCCGGGGCGGACCCGGTAGTTCCAGTCCTGCGCGCCAGCAAACGTCGGCAACAGGCAGAGGGCACACAGCAGTGTGCGCAGGAAACGCATGATGAAAGACGACGAGCGGCCAACGGTCACGGATTGCTGTCCCGGCAAAGCGGGGGCGCAGCTGCAAGACCCCATGGCCCCGACCTCATCCCCCCGAACGGATCGTGGCGGCCCTGGGGGCCACCATCGCGGGCATTATTGCCCGCGTTCAGTGCAGGGATTCTGAACGATGCCGGTGGCGTTCAGAACAGCAGGGAGGCCATGCGGCGCCGCGAGCGGCCCACCAGGTCTTCATCGGCGACGACGTTGAAGGCATCGATCAGCGCCTTGCGCGGCAGTCCTTCCTGGAAACCGCGGTCGATCCGCAGCATCTCCAGGAACTGTTCCAGTGCGGCTTCGTCCTGGCCCGCCAGCAGCAGCTGCACGCCACGCAGGTGGCGCGCCTGCAGATCCTTGCCGTCGGCGGCGATGCGCGCATCCAGCACCTCCGCGGCCGGGGCGTCCTTCAGCGCGGCGGCGAAGGAGAGCCGGGCGCGACCACGCACGGCGCGGTCGTCAGTGGCCAGGTTGGCGGGCAGCGCATCGATCAGCGTGCCGGCTTCGTCCACGCCGCCGACCTGCAGCAGCGCCAGGGCCAGGTCGAGCTTCAGCTCGTCCTTGTCCGGCTCGGCGGCGATCTGCGCGCGCAGCACGTCCACCTGCGCCTGCGGGTCCAGCGGGGCCTCGTCCTCGGCACTGCTGTCGCCGACATCGGCCGGCACCACGCCGTGCTGGGCCAGGAATTCACGCAGCTGGCCTTCCGGCAGGGCGCCGGGGAAGCCGTCCACCAGCTGTCCACCCTTGACCAGGAACACGGTGGGCACCGAACGGATCTGGAAGGCCGCAGCGATCTGCTGTTCCTTGTCCACATCGACCTTGGCCAGTTCGAACGCGCCGTTGTATTCGCCGGCCAGCTTCTCCAGCATCGGGCCGAGGGTCTTGCACGGCTCGCACCAGGTCGCCCAGAAATCCACCAGGACCGGCGTCTGCAGCGACTTCTGCAGCACGTCCGCCTCGAAGGTAGCGGTGGTGGCGTCGAATACGTAGGTCGTCTCGGTCATGGGGCATCGTTCGGCATCTGGAGACCGATTCTATGGTGACGAACCTTGCCGGTCTCAACCCCGTGATCAGGCCCCTCATGAAATCCCGGACAGCTTGGCGGCGGTGCCAGCTGCCGCGACAATGTCCTGATGTTGTCCTGGAGAGTGGCTGCGATGTCCGTGGTTCGGCTGGATCGTTGGGTGGGCGTGCTCGCCGCAGCCCTGTTCGTGCTGTCGGTGGCCGGTTTTGGTGCGGCGCTGCCGGACTATTCGCAGGCACTGCATCCGGTGACCTGGCTGGGCGCGCACGGCATTCCCCATGCGCTGGGCTTCAACCTGCTGGGGCTGGTGCTGCCGGGTGCGCTGGCGGTCGTCGTGGCCGAGCGCTTGCGCCGGCAACTGCCGGTGGACGCCGCCTGGACGGCACGCGTGGGCAGCCAGATGCTGCTGCTGGCTGCGCTTGCCTTCATCGCGATGGGCCTGCTGCCGCTGGATTTCGAGGACCAGATGGACATGCAGGGCCCGGCCAGCAAGCTGCACGCCAGCGTGTGGATGGTCTGGGCGCTGGCTTTTGTCGCAGGCAGCGTGCTGCTGGGGGCGGCGCGACTGCGGCATCCGGGCGGGCGCAGGCTGGGCCTGCTGTCGCTGGCCTGTGGCATCGGCGCTGGCCTGCTGGCGTTCGGCCTGCCGGGGGTACTGCCGGCGGCGCTGGCGCAGCGCCTGGCCTTTGCCTGCTGGGCGCTGTGGCTGGCCTTGGTCCTGCCGCTGTCGCGCAGGCGCTGAGACGCGTTCCAGCGCCTCGCCGCGCGCCGGCCCGGCAGGCGGGATTGGAGCCATTTGCCGCACTGCGGTACGCTGTACCGCTTTGCCGCCGCAACCGCGTGTTACATGACCAGCGTCGAACCCAACGTTTACGATCCGCAGCAGGTTGAATCCGCCGCCCAGAAGTACTGGGACGCTACCCGTGCCTTCGAGGTCGATGAAGCCTCGGACAAGCCGAAGTACTACTGCCTGTCGATGCTTCCGTATCCGTCCGGTGCGCTGCACATGGGCCACGTGCGCAATTACACGATCGGCGACGTGATCAGCCGCTACAAGCGCATGACCGGCCACAACGTGCTGCAGCCGATGGGTTGGGACGCGTTTGGCCTGCCGGCGGAAAACGCTGCGATCAAGAACAAGACCGCGCCGGCCGCCTGGACCTACAAGAACATCGACCACATGCGCAGCCAGCTGCAGTCGCTGGGCTATGCCATCGACTGGTCGCGCGAGTTCGCCACCTGCCGCCCGGACTATTACGTCCACGAGCAGCGCATGTTCACCCGCCTGATGCGCAAGGGCCTGGCCTACCGCCGCAACGCGGTGGTGAACTGGGACCCGGTCGACCAGACCGTGCTGGCCAACGAGCAGGTCATCGACGGCCGTGGCTGGCGCTCCGGCGCGCTTGTGGAAAAGCGCGAGATCCCGCAGTGGTTCCTGCGCATCACCGACTACGCCCAGGAACTGCTGGACGGCCTGGATGAGCTGGACGGCTGGCCGGAGTCGGTCAAGACCATGCAGCGCAACTGGATCGGCCGCTCCGAAGGGCTGGAAATCCAGTTCGACGTGCGCGACGTCGATGGTGCCGCACTGGATCCGCTGCGCGTGTTCACCACCCGCCCGGACACCGTGATGGGCGTGACTTTCGTGTCGATCGCGGCCGAACATCCGCTGGCGCTGCATGCCGCGAAGAACAACCCGGAACTGGCTGCGCTGCTGTCGGAAATGAAGCAGGGCGGCGTGTCCGAGGCCGAGCTGGAGACCCAGGAAAAGCGCGGCATGGATACCGGTCTGCGCGCTGTGCATCCGGTTACCGGTGCCCAGGTGCCGGTGTGGGTCGCCAACTTCGTGCTGATGGGCTATGGCACCGGCGCGGTGATGGCCGTACCGGGCCACGACCAGCGCGACAATGAATTCGCCAACAAGTACAACCTGCCGATCCGCCAGGTCATCGCGCTGAAGTCGCTGCGCAAGGACGAAGGCGCCTACGACGCGACGCGCTGGCAGGACTGGTACGGCGACAAGACCCGCGAGACCGAACTGGTCAACTCCGAAGAGTTCGACGGACTGGACTTCCAGGGCGCTTTCGAGGCGCTGGCCGAACGGTTCGAGCGCAAGGCCCAGGGACAGCGCCGGGTGAACTACCGCCTGCGCGACTGGGGCGTGAGCCGCCAGCGCTACTGGGGCTGCCCGATTCCGGTGATCTACTGCGACAAGTGTGGCGCGGTACCGGTGCCGGAAGACCAGCTGCCGGTGGTGCTGCCGGAAGACGTGGCGTTCGCCGGTACCGGTTCGCCGATCAAGACCGATCCGGAATGGCGCAAGACCACCTGCCCGGACTGCGGCGGTGCGGCCGAGCGTGAGACCGACACCTTCGACACCTTCATGGAGTCGAGCTGGTACTACGCCCGCTACACCTCGCCGGGCGCCCGCGATGCGGTCGACAAGCGCGGCAACTACTGGCTGCCGGTGGACCAGTACATCGGTGGCATCGAACACGCGATCCTGCACCTGATGTATTTCCGCTTCTACCACAAGCTGCTGCGCGACGCGCGGATGGTGGACAGCAACGAACCCGCGCGGAACCTGCTGTGCCAGGGCATGGTGATCGCTGAGACCTACTACCGCCCGAACCCGGACGGCTCGAAGGACTGGATCAACCCGGCCGATGTGGAAGTGCAGCGCGACGAGCGCGGCCGCATCACCGGCGCCACCCTGATCGCCGACGGTCAGCCGGTGGTGGTCGGTGGTACCGAGAAGATGTCCAAGTCGAAGAACAACGGCGTGGACCCGCAGGCGATGGTCGGCAAGTACGGCGCCGATACCGTGCGCCTGTTCTCGATGTTCGCTGCACCGCCGGAACAGTCGCTGGAATGGAACGAAGCCGGCGTGGACGGCATGGCCCGCTTCCTGCGCCGCCTGTGGGCACAGGTGCAGAAGCACGCTGCCGAGGGTGCCGCACCGGCGCTCGACGCGGCCGCGCTGGATGCCGGCCAGAAGGCCCTGCGCCGCAAGACCCACGAGACCATCGGCAAGGTCGGCGACGACTACGGCCGCCGCCACAGCTTCAACACCGCCATTGCCGCGGTGATGGAGCTGATGAACGCGCTGGCCAAGTTCGAGGACGGCAGTGAACAGGGGCGCGCCGTGCGCCAGGAAGCACTGCAGGCCATCGTGCTGCTGCTCAACCCGATCACCCCGCATGCCAGCCACGCCCTGTGGCAGGTACTGGGCCATGGCGAAACGCTGCTGGAAGACCAGCCGTTCCCGCAGGCCGACAGCAGTGCGCTGGTGCGCGATGCGCTGACTTTGGCCGTGCAGGTCAATGGCAAGCTGCGTGGCACCATCGAGGTCGCCGCCGATGCCGCGCGCGAGCAGATCGAAGCGCTGGCCCTGGCCGAGCCGAACGCGGCCAAGTTCCTGGAAGGCCTGACGGTGCGCAAGATCATCATCGTTCCCGGCAAGATCGTGAACATCGTCGCTGCCTGATGTACCCGGCACCGGCCGCCACCCTGGTGGCCGGTGCATTGTCGCCACGCCGGGCGTGCCCGGCCGATGGCCCTGCGTTCACGCGGCCTCGGGCACCCTGTCTGTTGCCGTGATCGCCCGGCTCCGCCAGACTGTCTCCATGACCCGAATCCTGCTTGCCCTCGTTCTCGCCCTCGGCCTCGCCGGCTGTGGTTTCCACCTGCGCAACAAGCTGATGCTGCCGACCGATACGGCGCCGGTGAAGGTGGTATCCACCGCACCCTACAGCGAACTGGTCAAGCTGTTGAACCGCAGCCTCCTGGCCTCCGGTGCACGCTTGGCCGATGAGGACAGCAAGGGTCCCAATGCCCAGCTGCAGGTGCTGTCCGAACGCTGGGGCGACCTGCCCATCGCCATCGACTCGCAGGGCCGCGCGCAGGAATACAGCCTGCGCTATGCGGTGATCTTCATCTTCCGCCGCGAAGATGGCAGCGAGCTGGTGCCGCAGCAGGTGATCGAACTGTCGCGCGACTACGTGTCGCCGCCGACCGACGCCACCGGTACCACCACCGAACGCGAGATCCTGGCTGACGAACTGCGCCGCGAAATGTCGGCCTCGATCATCCGCCGCATCGACAGCGTGGTCCGCGCCGAACTGGAAAAGGGCGGCAGCCTGTCGGCGCCGAAGCCGGTCGAGCACGATCCGGTCGAGCCCGCACCCGCCGTCCAGCGCTGAGCCGGGCGCCTGATGGAACTGCGACCGGAACAGCTGGCCGGGCAGGGCGCTGACACGGCGCTGGCGCCGGTCTATCTGATCGCCGGTCCGGAAACGCTGCGGGTGCTGGAGGCGGCGGACGCCGTGCGTGCCAGGGCACGCGCGGCCGGCATCGACGAGCGCGAGGTGTTCGACGCCGATGGCCGCGACTTCGACTGGAACCAGCTCGACGCCAGTTTCCACGCCCCCAGCCTGTTCAGTGCCCGCCGCCTGGTGGAAGTGCGCCTGCCCAGTGGCAAGCCGGGCAAGGAAGGTGGCGAGGTGATCAGCCAGTTCTGCGCCAACCCGGCGCCGGACGTGATCCTGATGATCACCGCCAATGAATGGAGCAAGGCCCACCAGGGCAAGTGGGCCGAGGCGGTGAACCGTGTCGGCGTGCTGTCGGTGGCCTGGGCGATCAAGCCACACGAGCTGCCGGACTGGATCGAGCGGCGCCTGCGCAGCAGGGGGCTGCGCGCCGAGCCCGCTGCTGTGCAGCGCCTGGCTGAGCGCGTGGAAGGAAACCTGCTGGCCGCGGCGCAGGAGATCGACAAGCTCGCACTGCTGGCCGATGGCCAGACCCTGGACGTGGAACTGATGGAATCGCTGGTGGCCGATGCCGCCCGCTACGACGTGTTCCGGCTGGTGGAGGCGACGTTCTCCGGCCAGCCACAGGCGGTGCTGAGGATGCTGGCCGGCCTGCGCGGTGAGGGCGAGGCTGTGGCCGCGCTGATGCCGATCGTGATCCGCGAGCTGCTGGCCGGTGCCGGCCTGGCGCGGGTACAGGCACGCGGCGGAAATCTGGCTGCGGAAATGAAATCCCGCGGTATCTGGGAATCGCGGCAGGCACCCTACAAGCGCGCGCTGCAGCGGCATCCGGAAGGCAAGCGCTGGGAGCGTTTCGTAGCCGAAGCCGGGCTGGTTGACCGCATCGCCAAGGGGCGCGCCGACGGCGACGCCTGGCTTGCACTTGAGCGCCTGCTGGTGGCGGTGGCCGAGGCACGCGCGGTGCGGCTGCTCGCCCGGGCCTGATCCATGAGCCTGCGGATCTATTACGGGGGCACCTTCGACCCGGTGCATCTGGGCCATCTGGCGATCGCGCGCGCTGCACGCGATGAACTGCAGGTGGCGGTGCGCATGCTGCCTGCCGCCGACCCGCCGCACCGTGCGGTGCCGGGCGCGACCGCCGAACAACGCTGCACCATGCTCGGCCTGGCCATCGGCGATGAGCCGGGCCTGCTGCTGGACCGTCATGAGCTGGATCGGGCCGCGCGCTCTCCCGGCCGGCCGTCCTATACCGTCGACACCCTGCGCGAACTGCGTGCCGAACTTGGCCCCAGCCGCCCGCTGGCGTGGCTGGTGGGGGCCGACAGCCTGCTCGGCCTGCCCAGCTGGCATGAGTGGCAGGCGCTGTTCGGGCTGGCCCATTTCATCGTCGCCGAGCGTCCGGGCAGTCCGCTGCGGGCCAGCGTCGATGGCGCGCTGGGTCAGGCCACCGAGGGCCGCTGGGCCGACAACGAGCAGGCCCTGTTTGCCAGCCCGGCCGGCCGCATCCTGCGCCTGCACCACCCGCTGCGCGAGGAATCGGCCAGTGCCGTCCGCGCCCAGATCGCCGCAGGCGGCCCCTGGCGGGCCATGCTGGCGCCGGCGGTGGCCGACTATGTTTCTGGCCACGGCCTGTACCGCTCCGCCACCTCGTGAATACGGTTGCCGCGCTGTGGCCGTATAATCGCCCCCACGTTTATCGAGTCGACCCGCTTTGAGCAACCAGACCCAGCCCCAGACCATCAAGGTCGATCTGCCCAGCCCGCCGCCCTCCGTGCCGGAACTGCTGGCCAGCGTCCGTCAAGCCACCGAAGACCTGAAGGCCAAGGACCCGGTCGAGATCGACGTGCGCGGCAAGTCCAGCGTCGCCGACTACATGGTGGTCGTGTCGGGTACTTCTACCCGCCATGTGAAGTCCATCGCCGACGAAGTCGTGCGCTTCGCCAAGAACATCGACGTCATGCCGCTGGGTGTTGAAGGCGAGCGTGAAGCCGAATGGGTGCTGGTCGACCTGGGCGACGTCATCGTGCACGTGATGCTGCCGCGCGTGCGCGAGTTCTACGCGCTCGAGCGCCTGTGGACCGTTGGCGACCAGCCGCCGTCCTACGACGACGACGAAGTGGCCTGAGCCATTCGTTGATGCGGTTTTCGACGGCGCCGATGGCGCCGTCGACGTTTTGGAGGAATGTTGATGAAAGCCCGCCTGATCGCCACTGGCGAACGCGCGCCCAGCTGGGTGGCGCAGGGGTTTGCCGAGTACCAGAAGCGGCTCTCGCACTGGCTGCCCTTCGAGCTGGTGGAGATCGAGCCCGGCCTGCGCGGCAAAGGGCGGGACGCACGTCGTGCCACCGAAGACGAAGGCAAGCGGGTGATCGCCGCGTTGCCGAAGAATGCCTATGTCGTTGCACTGGACGTACCGGGCCGCCAGCTCAGTTCCGAACAGCTGGCGCAGCGCCTGGAGCACTGGCGTGGACAGGGCAGGGACCTGGCGTTCCTGATTGGTGGGCCGGAAGGCCATTCGCCGGAAGTGTCTGCGCTGGCCGATGAAAAGTGGTCGATCGGCCCGCTGACGTTGCCGCACATGCTGGTGCGGCTGGTGGTGGCCGAGCAGTTGTATCGCGCCGCTGCGATGTTGGCCAATCACCCCTACCATCGCGCGTGAAGAGTCGTTATACTGGCGGTCTGCCCGAATAGCTCAGCCGGTTAGAGCACTTGACTGTTAATCAGGGGGTCGTTGGTTCGAGTCCAACTTCGGGCGCCACATTCAAGAGGCCTGCATCGCAAGATGCAGGCCTTTTTTGTTGTTGCCGCGTCATGCAATCGCGTGCGCGGGTAGATCCACGGCATGCGTGGATGCACTGCGCGCACTCTGTCGAGCGAACCCGACTCTACAATGCGGTTTCATCACGTGGATGTTGACGATGCGCGCGATCGGCTTCGCTGTTTCACTGCTGCTGGCCTTGCAGCCGTTAGCTGCACCAGCTGCCGCGCCAACCACCTGGCAACCGCCGGCTGGCACTACGGAACTGCCGCTCTGGCCCGATGGCCAGGTGATGGCGCCGCCGAAGCTGAAAGGTCCCGAGCAGGTCAGCGAGACGGTCTCCAAGGCCAGTGGCGAGCACTGGATGATGGTGCAGAACGTGGCCGTACCCACGCTCACCGTGTTCCCAGCGAAAGGCCGGCCCAGCGGCACCGCAGTGATGGTGGTACCGGGCGGTGGCTACAACGTGCTGGCGATGGACCTGGAAGGCAGCGAGATCTGTGATTGGCTCACCGCACAGGGCGTCACCTGCGCACTGCTGAAGTATCGCGTACCGGCCTCGGGGCCGAACTGGAATCGTGAATGCAACTGCCGCGACATCCCGGCCGTGCCGATGGCATTGCAGGATGCGCAACGGGCAATGGGCCTGCTGCGTGCGCAGGCCGCGCACTGGAAGATCAATCCGCAACGGGTGGGGGTAATCGGCTTCTCGGCCGGCGGCCATGTGGTGGCCGGGTTGAGCACGCATCCGCAGCGCAGCTATGCAGCGCTGGATGCGGCGGATACGCAGTCCAGCCGGCCGGATTTCGCGATGCTGCTGTATCCGGGGCATCTCTGGGTACGCAAGGATGATTCGCTGGAAAAGGACATCGTGGTGGATGCCAAGGTGCCGCCGACATTCATCGTGCAGGCCGCCGACGACCCGACGGACGATGTCCGTCACGCATTGACCTACCAGCGCGCGCTGATCGATGCCGGCGTGCCGGTGGAAATGCATCTGTTCGCACGCGGTGGTCACGCGTTCGGCCTGCGCCTGAAAGATGCGCCGGTGTCGGCATGGCCCGGCATGGCCGAGCGTTGGATGCACGACATCGGCATGCTGACGAAACGGCGGTTGTAGAGCCGAGCCATGCTCGGCTGCCTGCGCGAAGCCGAGCGCGGGCTCGGCTCTACAGCGTCAGCTGGCCTTTCCAGAACGCCATGAGCGTTGTGATCGCCACCACCAGGATCGCGCCGAACAGCACCCATTCCCAACGTGTGAACACCTGCTCGCCGCGCTGGCGCCGGGTCACTGCGTACAGCACCACGCCCGGCACATACAGCAGCACCGACAGCAGCAGGTTGTGCAGGCCACCGGCATACACCAGCCACAGCGCATAGGCGCTGGCCAGCAGCGCGACGATGAAGTCGCGCCAGCGGGCCCCCGCCGCGCTGGCGTAGGCCTCGCCCTGCCAGGCCAGCTTCACGCCGAATGCGCTGGACAGGAAGTACGGCACCAGGCTCATCGACGCCGCCAGCAGCACCAGGCTGGTGTAGCTGCCCGAATTGAACAGCACCAGCAGCAGGAACAGCTGGATCAGCCCGTTGCTCAGCCACAGCGCATTGGCAGGTACGCCGCGCGCGTTCTCGCGGCCGAGAAATGCCGGCATCGTGCCATCGCCAGCGGCGGCAAACAGCACTTCGGCGCACAGCAGCACCCACGCCAGCAGCGCGCCCAGCACCGAGATGATCGAGCCGATGATGATTACCGTCGCGCCCCATTCGCCAACGATCGCGCGCAGCACATAGGCCATCGAGGGATTGGGCAGGCCCGCCAGCTCGGCCTGCGACAGCACGCCCATCGACAGCAGGCTGACCAGCACCAGCAGCAGCCACACGCCGATGAAGCCGATCACGGTGGCGCGGCCGACATCGGCGCGTCGTGTGGCCCGGCGCGAGTAGATGCTGGCGCCTTCGATGCCGATGAACACCCACACGGTGACCAGCATCATTCCGCGCAGCTGCTGGCCCATGTCGCCCAGCGCGGGAGCGCCGAAGAAGTCGGCGCGGAACACGTCCATGCGGAATGCGCCGGCCGCGAGCACCAGGAACAGCGCGATCGGCACCAGCTTGGCCACGGTGACCAGGCCGTTGATGATCGCGGCGGTACGCAGGCCGCGCAGTACCAGCAGGTGCACGGTCCACAGCAGCACGGAGGATGCGGCGATGGCGGCCGGTGTATTGCCTTCGCCGAACACCGGTGCGAAGTGGCCGAGGCCACTGAAGATCAGGACGAAGAAACTGGCGTTGCCGAGTACCGAAGCCACCCAGTAGCCCCAAGCGGCGGAGAAACCGATGTAGTTGCCGAAGCCTGCGCGTGCATAGGCATAGATGCCGGTGTCCAGGTCGGGGCGACGATTGGCCAGGGCCTGGAACACAAAGGCGAGCATCAGCATGCCGGCACCGCTCACTGCCCAGCCGATCAGTGCGGCGGCCGGGCCGGCGCTGCGCGCCACGTTCTGCGGCAGCGAGAAGATGCCGGCACCGACCATCGAGCCGACCACCAGTGCGGTCAGTGCGGCCAGGCCAAGGCGTTGGTTGGAAGAGGGCATCACGCGCGCCGCAGCTGTCGGGGTTCCCATGATGGACGCTGTCGCGTGCGGAAAAAAGCAAAGGCCCGGGCAGGGGCCCGGGCCTTTGCAGGTGACGCTGCTGCAGGATTACTTGAACGTGTACTTGGCACCGACGGTGAAGTAACGGCCCAGCGCACCGGAGAAGTGCATCGGGTTGTAGTTCACGCCACCGTAGGTGGTCGGATCGAGCGGAGCGATGCGGTCGAACACGTTGGCCACCGAGGCGTTGAGCTCGAAGGCTTCGGTGATGTTCCAGCGGCCGGACAGATCGAAGGTGGTGAACGAAGAAATCTTCGTCACCGGCGTGCCGTCCTCATAGAACGCCTGGTAGTCGCCACCGCGCTTGTCGGTGTTGTCCATCTTGGCGATGTAGTTGGCAACGCCGCTGACGCTCCATACACCCTGGCGCCAGGTGGTGCCGAAGTTGATCTTGTCCTTCGGCGTGCCGATGCAGTTGGTGACGTCGCAGTTGCCGTGGGTGCCGGCATAGTCGACGGTTTCACCGCCTTCGGTACGCTCGAACTTCAGGATGTGGCTCCACTGCAGATCCATCTCCAACTGGCCCGGGCCGATATCGAAGGTCTGGCGGATATCGGTGTCGATGCCGCGAACGCGCGAGGAGCTTGCGTTCACATAGCCGGTGTTGACGGCCAGGATGCTGCCGGAGTTGGCCACGCCGCCGATGTTGTTGGAATCACGCAGCACGCTGCCGGCGAGGATGGCGGCGGCGGTGCTGCCCTGTACGATCTCGTTGGTACGCTTGATCTGCCAGGCATCGACCGTCAGCGAGGTGCTGGAGGTCGGCTGCAGCACCAGGCCCACCGAATAGCTCTTGGACTCTTCCGGCTTCAGGTCCTTGTTCGGGCGGGTGATGATGGCCACCGAACGCGCGGTGCACTCGGCGGGGTCGATGGCGCAGCGCACCGGATCGCGTGCGTTGGAGAAGGCGGCCAGGCCACCGTCACCGTTCTCGGCCGGGTTCGGTGCGCGGAAGCCCTCAGCGTAGCTGCCGCGCAGGGCGATCCAGTCGGCCGGGGTCCACTTCACGCCCAGCTTCGGCGTGGCCTTGCCTTCACCGCTTTCGTACTTGTCGTAACGCAGCGCGGCCGACAGTTCCAGTTGCTCAAGTACCGGAGCGGACAGCTCGACGTAGCCGGCATACACGTTCTGGGTGCCGTCGTAAGCCGAATAGCCCAGGCCGATGATGTCACCCTGGTCGGTGTAGGTCTGCGGGGTCAGGCTGTTGCTGGTCTTGCGCCATTCGGTACCGAACGCCAGGCCCAGCGGGCCGCCCTTCAGGTCCATCAGGCTGCGCGAGATGGTGAAGTCGAACATGTCCAGGCTGGACTTGGCGCGCGCGCTGATGGTCGGCGAGATGTAGTCGTACAGCGCCTGCGAGTTCTGGCTGGCGTTGTCGCCAATGCGCCAGGTGCCGCCAGCGCAGTTCGGGTTGCCCAGCGCGCACAGCACGGAGCTGTAGCGCAGGAAGCCGGTGCGCTTGTTGGTCAGGTCGGTGCCCGAATGCAGGTAGGCAGTGTCGTAGCTCCAGTCACCCCAGTTGCCCTTGACGCCCACCAGGAAGCGGTTGAACTCGTTGGTGTTGTTGGTCACGCGCGGGCCGACATCCCAAGCGCTGTAGCGCAGGCGCGCGGCGTAGGGCAGCGGATTGTCCGGGTGGCCGGCATACAGCATCGTCGCGCCGGGGCCGCTGCTGGCGTTGACCGGGCCGCCGGGGTAGCCCCAGCCGCCGGACACGCCGGACGGGGTGTTGCTGAAGATGGTTTCCTTCTTCGAGTAGCCGATCTCGGTGTAGACCTCGCCGCCTTCGCCGAAGGCGAAGCTGGCGCGACCGAACACGTTGACGTACTTCTCTTCAGGCGTCAGGTCGCGGTACTGCTGGGCCGGATCCCACAGGCAGCCCTGGGCCGCCGCAGTTGCATCGCTCTGGCCCGGGATGGTGCTCAGGTTGGCACAGCCCGGCAGGGCGACCAGGTGCGGCGACGGGGCGTCGTTGTTGAACACCGAGCCGTTCGGACCGACGCCGCCGTTGGTGCGGCCGCTGAGGTAGGCGCCGCCAAGGAACTGTGCGTCGGTGGCGTCATAGCCCCACGGACGGGTATCGCCGGTGCCGATCCACTTGCGGTTCTTGCGGTCGCTGATCTTGATGGCGTCGGACTTGCCGACGTCCAGGCTGAAGAACGCGTTCCAGCCATCGCTGGCCAGGTCGCCGGTACCGGCGGTCAGCGTGGCCTTCTTGGTGTCGCCGTCGCTGTCACCGGACAGGCCGTACGAGGCACGCAGGATGGCACCCTGGAAGTCGCTGCGCAGGATGATGTTGACCACGCCGGCGATGGCGTCGGAGCCATAGATCGCCGAGGCGCCGTCCTTCAGCACTTCCACGCGTTCGACGGCGTCGAGCGGAATGGTGCTGAGGTCGGTGAACACCTTCTGGCCGTCATCGGCCAGGCCGTAGGTGGCCATGCGGCGGCCGTTCAACAGCACCAGCGTCGAGCCGGCACCGAGGCCGCGCAGCGAAATGCCGGCGCCGCCGCCGGCGAAGCCGTTGCCGAAGGTCTTGGGGATGGAGCCGGCGCCATCAGCGGTGATGGTCTGCAGGTACTCGGCAAGCGTGGTCTTGCCGGTGCGATCGATTTCCTGGCGGGTCACCACCTGCACCGGTGACGGTGTCTCGGTGTTGGTACGCGGGATGTTCGAACCGGTGACGGTGATCCGGTCAAGGTTGGTGGCCTGCTCCTGCGCGAATGCAGAGGAGGAAGCCACGGCGCCGGCCAGCAGCAGGGCGCCGCCGGTGAGGATATGGGTGATGGACGATGCCAGGTGGTTATGGCGGCGGCTGGCGGGCCGTTGGATCGGGTGTTTCACAGCTTCTCTCCTGACTGGAAAACTCGAGCATTGAGGGCTGTCTCCGGTGTGTCCCGGGACGCGTCAATCTAGGTTTCCAGCAGGTGACGAAGGTGTGAAGTTTTACTAAATTCGTAACGGATTTCCAACGAACTTCAAATAACCGGGCAGCTTGGCCCTGTTCCGGCCCATTCACCGTTACTGCCGGCCCGGCAGGCGCCGGGCCGGCTCTTGGGTCAGTCGGGCAGGGAGAACTGCACCGGCACCATGCCGATGGCCGGAACGGCCATGCCGTCACGTTCGGCCGGCACGAAACGCCAATGGCGCAGCACCTGCTGGCGGGCGGCCTGGTCCAGGCTGCGCGAGCCGCTGCTGCGTTCGATGCTGACGTTCACCGGTTGGCCACTGGGATCCACTTCCACCCGCAGCAGCACCGTGCCCTGCTCGTGGTTGCGCAGCGCCTGGACCGGGTAGCTTGGCGGCGGATTGCTGCGGTACTGCAGCTGGGCGCCGGCCAACGGCGTGGACGGGGCGATCGTCGGTGCCGCCTGCACCGCTGTCGGCTCGGCGGCCGGCAGGATGATGCCCTGGGCCTCCTCGACGGTCGCGGTGGGGGCGGGCAGTGTCTGCGGGGCCGGCACGGCCTGCTTCTTCTGCACCACTTCCACTTTTTCGGGCTTGGGCGGCAGCGGCAGCGGCTCGATCGGCTTGGGCTCTTCCTTGGGAATGAACCGGATCGTGGTCTGGTCGCGGGGAAGTGCGGTGACGGCCTGGTAGGTCGCCGGGATCAGCAGCATCAGGAACGCAAGCAGATGCAGGGCGATGGCCGCACTCCAGGCGGCAACGCGGGCGGGATCGAAGTGCAGGGGTACTACGGGATACGTACGAACCATGGTCCACCTCCATGCCAGTGTCGAAGTCCTCAACGCACCAGGGCCGCCATCGGGGTTGCCGCACGCGGCTGGCAGTCAATCATTAGCGCGCCGCCTCCACCACTGCCTAGAGGCAGGGGCGGCAGCGTTGAGCTGGCCTTCATCTAGCGCGGTGCACCCGGCAGCGGCGGAAACGAAAACGGCGCCCCGCAGGGCGCCGTTGCAGGAAGCGGGCAGGGGCCTCAGCGGCCCAGTTCGAACACCACGTCCAGGTTCACCGAGACGGTCGACTCACCCGGGGCGACCGGGGTGGCCTTGTCCATGGCCATGCCGGCGGCCTGCGCGCGCATCATCGGCATCGGGCGGAAACCGCCACCGGAATTCTCGGAGATGCTGACAATACGGCGCACCTGCAGGCCAAGCGATTTCGCATAGGTCTGGGCGCGGGCCTGGGCCTTCTTCAGTGCCGCCAGGCGGGCTTCGTCATAGACCGGTTCGGGCTGGTCGATCTCGAACTGCGGGCCGTTGATCTGGTTGGCGCCCTGCGCGGCCAGCGCATCCAGCACCTTGCCGAGCTTGGCGATGTCCCGGACCTTCAGGCTGACGGTGTTGCTGGCCTGGTAGCCGGTGATCTTCGGTGCTTCGTTGTCGGCATAGCGGTACTGCGGGTTGAGGCTGACGCCGCTGGTCTGCACGTCGCGCTCGGCGATGCCGGCGGCCTTGATCGCAGCCAGTACCTTGTCCATCTGCTGGGCGTTCTGGCGCATGGCGCTGTTGCCGTCGGCGGCCTGGGTGACCACGCCGGCCGACAGGGTGGCCACGTCCGGCACGCGGGTGGCTTCGGCGTTGGCCGAGATGTTCAGCAGCGTGCCTTCGGCCGGGGCGGCGATCGACGGCGACGACGGGTCGGCATGGGCGGTCATCGAAGCTCCAAGAGCGAGGGACAGGGCAAGCAGCAGCGGGGTGGCGGTGCGGCGCATGGGATCTCCTTGTTGTGGCGGTGAGGGTGGTGTCGTAGCGATGAACGCGCTGTGAGTCCGTTCGGGGTTGCAGGCGCCGGGGACGGATTGTCCGACGATTCAGGTACCGGCGTCAGGTTATGCTGTGTCGATGCTCTATCTTGCTTCCCGCTCCCCCCGACGCAACCAGCTGCTGGCCCGACTCGGACGCCCTTTCCAGGCTTTGGACCTGGAGGTTGTCGAGCAGCGCGCGGCCTCTGAAAGTGCCCAGGACTATGTCTGCCGGGTCGCCGCCGACAAGGCGCGCGCCGGCCTGGCGCGGGTGCTGGCCGATGACCCGCAGGCGCGGGTGCTGGGCTCGGACACCGAAGTGGTGCTCGATGGTGACGTATTCGGCAAGCCGGCCGACGCTGCCGACGCCCGGGCGATGCTGGCGCGGCTGGCCGGGCGCACCCATCAGGTGATGACTGCCGTGGTGGTGGTGGACGCGCAGGGGCTGGACAGCGAACTGGTCGTTTCCGAGGTCACCTTCGCCGCGATGGGTGCGGCCGACATCGCCGCCTACGTCGCCACCGGCGAGCCGCTGGACAAGGCGGGTGCCTATGCCATCCAGGGCGGCGCCGAACGCTGGATCGAACACCTTTCCGGCAGCTACTCCGGTGTCATGGGGCTGCCGTTGCTGCATACCGATCGTCTGCTGGCCCGCTGCGGCGTGCTGGCCCCAACTGCTGATGCCGCCAGGGAGGCTGCCGATGTCTGAGGAAATCCTGGTCAATGTGACCCCGCGCGAAACCCGGGTCGCGGTGATCGAGAACGGCATGCTGCAGGAACTGCACATCGAGCGCGGTTGGCGCCGGGGTGTGGTCGGCAACATCTACAAGGGCAAGGTGCAGCGGGTCATGCCGGGCATGCAGGCGGCATTCGTCGAAGTGGGGCTGGAACGCGCCGCGTTCCTGCACGCCAACGACGTGGTGCGGCCGGCGCCGGTAGCCAGTGCCGACACCGAGAACACGACCCTGCCGCCACCCTCCAGCGTGCCGATCGTGGAGCTGCTGCGCGACGGCCAGGACATCGTGGTGCAGGTGGTGAAGGATCCGATCGGGACCAAGGGCGCACGCCTGACCACCCAGATCAGCATTCCCTCGCGCTACATGGTGCTGCTGCCGCAGTCGAAGGTGGTGGGCGTGTCGGCGCGCATCGAGGACGAAGGCGAGCGCGCGCGGCTGAAGGCGCTGGTGACCGAGCTGTCGGCCCAGCATGGCGGCTACGGCTACATCGTGCGCACCAATGCCGAGGGCCAGCCGGCCGAGGCCATCGCCGAAGACATCGCCTACCTGTCACGGGTGTGGAACGTGGTCGAGCGCCGCGGCCGCGAGGCGGCCTCGTGCAGCAACATCTATGAAGACCTGAGCCTGCCGCTGCGTTCGGTGCGCGACCTGATCCGCAAGGACGTGGACAAGGTGAAGGTGGACTCGAAGGAGACCTTCGCCCAGCTGCAGGCCTTCGTGGCCAAGTACATGCCGGTGCTGGCCGAGAAGATCGAGCTGTACAGCGGCGATCGTCCGATCTTCGACATGTTCGGGGTCGAGGACGAGATCGGCCGTGCGCTGGACAAGCAGGTACCGCTGAAGTCCGGTGGCTACCTGGTGATCGACCAGACCGAGGCGATGACCACGATCGACGTCAACACCGGCTCGTTCCTCGGCCAGCGCAATCTGGAAGAAACCGTGTTCCGGACCAACCTGGAGGCCGCGCAGGCGGTGGCCAGGCAGCTGCGCCTGCGCAACCTGGGCGGCATCATCATCATCGACTTCATTGACATGGATGACGCCGAACATCGCCGCCAGGTGCTGCGCACCCTGGAGAAGGCACTGGCCCGCGACCATGCCAAGACCACGGTGTACGACTTCTCGCCGCTGGGCCTGGTGGAGATGACCCGCAAGCGCACGGTGGAGAGCCTGGAGCGCCAGCTGTCGGAAACCTGCCCGCAATGCAGTGGCCGCGGCACCATCAAGACCACCGAAACGGTGACCTACGAGATCTTCCGCGAGATCACCCGTGCGGTGCGCCAGTTCGATGCCGCGCGCCTGCTGGTGATCGCCTCCAGCAAGGTGGTGGCGCGGATCACCGATGAGGAATCCACGGCCGTGGCCGAGCTGGAGGAGTTCCTCGGCAAGAGCATCCGCTTCCAGGCGGATGAGCAGTACCTGCAGGAGCAGTTCGATGTTGTTCTGCTCTGATCCAGGCCGACTGTCCGCCTTCGGTGGCCGATGAGCGCGCCGCCGCGCCTGCGACTGCGAAGGATCCGCCGTCATTTCATCGCCGCATGCGCGGTCGGCCTGGTCGGGCTTGCCCTGCTGGTCGGCACCTTCAGCCAGCTGCTGCCGCTGGCTGAGCGCCATCCGGACAGGATCGCGGCCTGGCTGAGCGCGCGTGCCGGACAGCCGGTGCGCTTCGAACGCCTGGACACCACCTGGACCCGTCGCGGTCCATTGCTGCAGTTGAAGGGCCTGCGCATCGGCGCGGGCCAGGGCCTGGCCATCGGTGAAGCCGAAGTGCTGGTGTCGATGTACAGCGGCCTGTTGCCGGGCCGCTCGCTGACCGAACTACGCCTGCGCGGCCTGGCGCTGGATCTGCAGCAGGCTGCCGATGGGCGCTGGTCGGTGCGTGGCCTGCCGCAGTCCAGTGCTGGCGGCGATCCACTGGACGCGTTGCGCCGGCTGGGCGAACTGCAGGTGATTGGCGGCCGCCTGGGCGTGCATGCACCTGCGCTGGGCGTGGACACCACCCTGCCGCGCATCGACCTGCGCCTGCGCGTGGATGGCGACCGCCTGCGGGTGGGCGTGCGTGCCTGGGCACAGACCGACGCTTTGCCGCTGACTGCGGTGCTGGACCTGGATCGCCAGCGCGGCAACGGCCAGGCCTGGGTGGGCGCCGATCCGATCGATTTCCGCGCCTGGTCGCCGTTGCTGGCGGCCGGTGGCATGCGCCTGCGCGAGGGCAAGGGCGAACTCAACCTGTGGCTGACCCTGCGTGATTTCGCGCCGGTGGCGCTGACCACCGATTCGGATCTGCGTGATCTGCGTATCGAAGGCGCGCCGATGCCCGGCATCGCGGCTCCGCAGATGCAGCTGCAACGTCTGCAGGCGCGCCTGCGCTGGCAGCGGACGGCAGACGGTTGGGCGCTGCAGGTGCCGCGCCTGCGCCTGCAGGCCGATGGCAGACAGCAGCAGCTGGACGGCCTGCACGTGCGGATGGGCAAGCAGATGCAGGTGCAGGCCGGTGCGGCGCAGGCGGGTATCGCGCTGCGCGCGCTGGCACTCAGCGACCGCCTGGATGCGGGCCTGCGCCATTGGCTGTACCTGGCCAAGCCGCAGCTGGACGTGGCGCAGCTGCAGGTGCGCGGTCAGCAGGATGGCCCGTTGTGGGTACAGGGCGAACTGCAGTCGCTGGGCTTTGCCAGCGTTGGCAACTCGCCTGGCCTGCGTGGCCTGGGCGGCCGCTTCGAGGGCGATGCCGATGGCTTCAGCCTGCAGCTGCAGCCGCAACGGCAGCTGCAGTTCGATTGGCCGACCGGTTTCGGCGTGCGCCACGATCTGCATCTGGCCGGACAGATCGTCGGTTGGCGCGACGAGGCCGGCGGCTGGCGCATCGGCACCCCGGCGATGCGCGTGGAAGGCACCGACTACGCCGCCGACGTGCGCGGTGGCCTCTGGTTCCAGGGCGATGGCACCCGGCCGTGGATGCAGCTGGCGGCCAAGCTGGACGACGTGCCGATGACCGCCGCCAAGCGTTTCTGGATCCATTCCAAAATGAGCAAGGGCGCCACCGACTGGCTGGACATGGCCCTGGCCGGTGGCCAGGTGCGCAACGGCATCGGCCTGGTCAGCGGTGACCTGGACGACTGGCCGTTCGACAACAACGATGGCCGCTTCGAGGCGACCGGCCACATCACCAATGGCGACATCCGCTTCCAGCACGACTGGCCGTTGATGAGCCAGGTGGACGCCGATGTCGCCTTCATCGGCCCCGGTTTCCACATGCAGGGCCGCGGCGATCTGGCTGGTGTCGCAGTGCAGAAATTCGAAGCCGGCATCCAGGACTTCGGCCAGCAACCGCTGTACGTGCTCGCCGACAGCCAGGGCGATGCCGGCAAGCTGCTGGCAATGCTGAGGCAGAGTCCGCTGCACAAGGAATATGGCGACACCCTGGACAACCTCGCGGCAAGCGGTCCGGCCAAGGTGCATTTCGACCTGCTGCAGCCTCTGCATCATGACGAAGGTGGTGGCCACCTGCAGGGCACCGTGGACCTGGCTGGGCTGAAGCTGGTCGAAAAGCGTTTCCAGCTGGAATTCGACAACATGCGCGGGCAGGCCCGCTACAGCAACGCCGGCTTCGCCGCCGAGGAACTGGCGGTGCGCCATCTCGGCCAGGACGGCCGGCTGAGCTTGCGCGCCGGTGGTTTCGTGCGTGACCCCAAGCTGGCCTTTGAATCGGAACTGGCCGCCACGCTCGACGCGGGCGTGCTGATCGACCGCGCACCGGAAATGGCCTGGCTGAAGCCCTACATCAATGGCACCTCGCCGTGGACCATCGCGGTGAATCTGCCGAAGGTTGCACCGGGATCGCCTGCGCCGCCAAGTGAGCTGCGCCTGCGTTCGGACCTGGTGGGCACCCGCCTGGACCTGCCGGCACCGCTGCAGAAGCCCGCCAGCGAGCCGCTGCCGACCACCGTGGCCGCGCAGTTGCCGATGGGCGCTGGCCGCATCGACGTGGCATTTGGCCAGCGTCTGGCGCTGGCTGCGCGCAGCCACAACAACCAGACCGGCGTGCAGGTCACCCTCGGCAGCGACCGTGTGGACCGCGAACCGCCGCCCAGCGGGCTGACCATCAATGGCCGCAGCCCGACCCTGGATGCACTGGAATGGATCGGCCTGGCCCGTGGCGCCGGTGGCGATGGCGATCCGATGCCGCTGCGTGCAGTGGACGTGCAGGTCGGCCAGCTGATGCTGATCGGCGGCGTGTTCGAGCAGACCCGCCTGCAGCTGCACCCCGGCCCGCAGGCGCTGGACGTGCGCCTGGATGGCCCCTCGCTGGCTGGCAAGTTGACCGTACCCAACGCCGATGGCGGCACCATCAGCGGCCAGCTCGAGCGGGTGTACTGGCAATCGTTGCCGACCCTTGCCGGAGCCACCGCGGCACCGGCACGGGTGCAGGCCGGTGCCGACGACATGGACCCGGCCAAGCTGCCGCCGTTCGCACTGGACATCGCCGACCTGAAGTTCGGCAAGGTCGTGCTGGGCCAGGCAGTGCTGCGCACGCGGCCGATCGCCAATGGCCTGAGCGTGGAAGAACTACGCTTCCGTGCCCCCAGCCAGGAGATCGACATCCGTGGCCGTTGGCTCGGCAAGGGCGGCGGCTCGCGCACCGCGCTTGATGCGCAGGTGCGCAGTGAAGACCTCGGCGGGTTGCTGCAGAATCTCGATTACGGCGGCCAGCTGCGCGGCGGCTCTGGCCATGCCCAGCTGCAGGCGTCGTGGCCGGGTGGTCCTTCCGATTTCCAGCTGGGCAACCTGCAGGGCCAGCTCGATGTGAATGCCCGCAATGGCCAGCTGCTGGAGCTGGAACCGGGTGCCGGCCGCGTGCTGGGCCTGCTCAGCGTCGCCCAGCTGCCGCGGCGGTTGATGTTCGACTTCCGCGACTTCTTCTCCAAGGGCTTCGCGTTCAACCAGGTCGAAGGCAGCGTGCAGTTCGGCGAGGGCATGGCGCGTACCGACAAGGTTCTGATCGAAGGGCCGGCAGCGAACATCACCATCCGTGGCGAAGCCGACCTGCGCAAGCAGCAGTTCGACCAGACCATCGACGTCAACCCGCGCGCGGGCAACCTGCTGACCGTGGTCGGCGCGGTGGCCGGCGGCCCGGTCGGCGCGGCGCTGGGCGCCGCCACCAATGCGGTATTGTCCAAGCCATTGGGCGAGATCGGCGCCCGCACCTACAAGGTGACCGGCCCGTGGAAGGAGCCCAAGGTGGAAGTGATCGAACGCAGCCGCGAACGCGCTCCCGCGCCAGCACCGCCGCCGCGCATGCCGCCGTTGCCGGCCGTGCCGCCGACCGTTACCGAACCCTCGCCGCCGCGTTGAGCCCGGCGTCTCCGTTTCCCCCGGCGGGCTTGCCTGGCCGCCTTCACACCCCCAGATCGAGACCATGACTGACAACGCCCTGACGCTTGCCCAAGATCGCCTGTTGCGCCCCGGTGGCCTGGATACCGCTGGCCTGGAGCGCACCTTCGGCCAACTGCTCGGCCCCGGTGTGGACTTCGGCGACCTGTATTTCCAGCACGCCCGGCGCGAAAGCTGGAGCGTGGAGGACGGCATCGTCAAGGACGGCGCCCATTCCATCGAGCAGGGCGTGGGCGTGCGCGCGATTGCCGGCGAGAAGACCGGCTTTGCCTATTCCGATGACATCCACGCCGGTGCGTTGCTGACTGCGGCGCAGTCGGCACGTGCGATCTCGCGCGAAGGTGGCGCACAGACCGGACGCTCGCTGCTGCGCGGCGATGCGCGCGTGCTGTATCCGGCACTGGACCCGATCGACGGCATCGGCAACGAAGCCAAGGTCGAGGTGCTCAAGCGCCTGGACGGTTACCTGCGCGCGGCCGACCCGCGCGTGAAGCAGGTGATGGTCAGCCTTTCCGGTGGCGTCGATACCGTGCTGGTTGCCCGCACCGATGGTGTGCTGGGCGCCGATGTGCGCCCGCTGGTGCGCTTGAACGTGCAGGTGATCGTTGAACAGAACGGTCGCCGTGAGTCGGGTTATTCCGGCGGCGGTGGTCGCTATGGCTATGAAGTGCTGTTTGCCGATGGCCGCCCGGAAGCCTTCGCCCGCGAGGCGCTGCGGCAGGCACTGGTGAACCTGGAAGCTGTGCCGGCGCCGGCCGGGGTGATGCCGGTGGTGCTGGGGCCGGGCTGGCCGGGCGTGCTGCTGCACGAGGCGGTCGGCCATGGCCTGGAAGGTGACTTCAACCGCAAGGGCACCAGTGTCTACGCCGGCAGGATCGGCGAGCGCGTGGCCGCCGCGGGCGTGACCATCGTCGACGACGGCACCCTGGATGGGCGGCGTGGTTCGCTCAACATCGATGACGAAGGCCATCCGACCCAGTGCACCACGCTGATCGAGGACGGCATCCTGGTCGGCTACATGCAGGACAGCCTCAACGCGCGGCTGATGGGCGTGGCGCCGACCGGCAACGGCCGGCGTGAATCGTTCGCGCACATGACCATGCCACGCATGACCAACACCTACATGCGCGCCGGCCAGCACGATCCGCAGGAAATGATCCGTTCGGTCAAGAAGGGCCTGTACGCGGTCAATTTCGGCGGCGGCCAGGTCGACATCACCAGCGGCAAGTACGTGTTCTCGGCTACCGAGGCCTACCTGATCGAGGATGGCCGGATCACCGCGCCGGTGAAGGGCGCGACCCTGATCGGCAACGGCCCGGAAACCATGCAGAAGGTGCGCATGGTCGGCAACGACCTGGCCCTGGACGAGGGCGTGGGGATCTGCGGCAAGGACGGGCAGAGCGTGCCGGTCGGTGTCGGCCAGCCTTCGCTGCTGATCGAGGGCATCACCGTCGGCGGTACCCAGGCCTGAGCACGGCGATGGCCACAGCCACCGCCATGCCCGACGGGGACTCAGTCCTCGTCGGCGTCGTCGACCGGCGCGTCCGCCTCGATGTCCTCACCGGATGCCTTCAGGCCCAGGGCGGCCGGCAGCATAAGCGCGCGCAGCACCTGGAAGATCTCGCGGTAGGCGCGCGGCGGCTTGTTCTTCGCCTTTTCGGCCTGGGCGTTGCGCACCAGCGTGCGCAGCTGCTGGCGGTCGGCCTGCGGGTAATCGTTGAGCAGTGCGGCCAGCGCGGTGTCGCCCTCGGCCAGCAGTCGCTCGCGCCAGTCTTCGGCGCGGTGCATCATCGCCACTTCGCGGCGACCGGTGTCGCTGTTGGCATCCAGCGCATCGCGGATCGCGTCCAGCGCGGCATCGTCCTCGCGGCGCATGTGCTTGGCCAGGAACGCCAGCTGCCGCTTGTGCGCGATATGGGCGGTGATGCGCTTGCACTCGGCGATGTGCGGCAGCAGGTCCTCCGGGATCGGCAGGCGCGCCAGCTGGGCCGGGGTCAGCGACACCAGCTTCTCGCCCAGGGCCAGGACGTCGAGCGCATCGCGCCGGTTCTGGCTGCGGCTCTTGTCGTGGAATTCACCGGTTTCTTCGTCGCGTCCGCGCATCGTCCCTACCTGATTTCAAAAAAAGTCGCCCGGCGTGATGCCGGGCCCAACCCGCACAGGATAAAGCATTGAACGTGATCGCCCCTGAAGTCGCCGTCGGCGACGACAGCCCGGCCCGGCTGGAACGGCTGGCCGACATCTCCCAGCAGCTGCTGCAGCGTGCCCGCGCGCTGGGCGCCAGCCAGGCCGAGGTCAGCTGCAGCGAGGACCGCGGGCTGGAGGTCAATGTCCGTCTCGGCGAGGTCGAGACCGTGCAGTCCACCCGCGATCGCGGCATTGCCGTGACCGTCTACTTCGGCCAGCGCAAGGGCAGTGCCAGCACCGCCGACCTGCATGAGGCCAGCCTGCTGGCCACCGTCGAGCAGGCCTGCGCGATCGCCCGCCATACCGAGGACGACCCGGCCGCCGGCCTGGCCGAGGCCGGCTTGATGGCCCGCGACTTCCCCGAGCTGGACGGCTGGCACCCCTGGGAGCTGCAGGCCGACGAGGCGGTGGACCTGGCACTGGCCTGCGAGGCAGCGGGCCGCGAAGCCGATGTACAGATCCGCAATTCCGATGGCGCCTCGGTGTCGAGCATGCAGAGCGTGTCGGTCTACGCCAATTCGCATGGGTTCATCGGCCGCGAGCGCGGTACCCATCATTCGATCGGCTGTGCGCTGATTGCCGGCACCGGCGATGGCATGCAGCGCGACGGCTGGTACACCGGCGCACTGGCCCGCGAGGACCTGGAAGATCCGGCCAGCGTCGGTCGCCGCGCCGCCGAGCGCACGATCGCTCGCCTGCAGCCGCGCTCACTGCCGACCGGCAGCATGCCGGTGCTGTACGCGCCGGAAGTAGCGCGCAGCCTGGTGGGCCATCTGCTGTCGGCGGTGTCCGGCGGCGCACTGTACCGCCAGGCCAGCTTCCTGCTGGACAGCGTCGACCAGCAGCTGTTCCCCGACTGGATGCAGATCGAGGAGCTGCCCCACCTGCGCCGTGGCCTGCGCTCGGCGGCCTTCGACGGCGACGGTGTGGCCACGCGTGCATCGGCCCTGGTCCGTGACGGCGTGCTGCAGCGTTATGTGCTGGGCAGCTATTCGGCGCGCAAGCTGGGCCTGCAGACCACCGCCAATGCCGGCGGCGTGCACAACCTGCAGCTGGCGGCCAATGCCGGTTCGCTGCAGGACATCGCCGCGCAGATGGGCAACGGCCTGCTGGTGACCGAGCTGATGGGGCAGGGGGTGAACGGGGTGACCGGCGACTACTCGCGCGGCGCCGGCGGCTTCCGCGTGGAGAACGGCCAGATCCAGTATCCGGTGGACGGCATCACCATCGCCGGCAACCTGCGCGACATGTTCATGGCCATCGAGGCGGTCGGCAGCGACGTCGATCCGCGCTCGCATATCCGCACCGGCTCGATCCTGGTGGGACGGATGACGATCGCCGGCAATGATTGATGCCATTGATGGCGTAAGCTAGGCCCGCCTGACGCGACCGGCCTGCCGCCGGTCGGTCAAGACCACCCAATAAAAAGGAGTTTTGTCGTGAGCGAATTCGAGAACGTCCCGGCGGCGAGCAGCGTACCTGCCGACCAGCGCACCATGGCCCTGGCGGCGCACCTGCTGGGCATCTTCACCTGGTTCATCGGCGCGCTGATCATCTGGCTGATCAACAAGGATGACGCCAGCAAGGCCTTCGTCACCGACCAGGCCAAGGAAGCCCTGAACTTCCAGATCACCGTCTCCATCGCGATGTTCGTCTGCGTCATCCTGAGCTTCGTGATCATCGGCATGTTCCTGGCGCCGATCGTCGGCCTGCTCAGCCTGGTCTTCAGCATCATCGCTGCGGTGAAGGCCAACAACGGCGAAGCTTACCGTTACCCGTTCGCGCTGCGCCTGATCAAGTAAGACAGGCTGTACGCGGATACGAAAACGCCCGGCACTGCCGGGCGTTTTTTGTTGGTGGCGGCACGCTGCCTCAGTGGTCGCGTTCCACCGCCAGCGTGGCCAGCGCGCGCAGCGCATCGGCTTCTTCGTGATAGCCCGCCAGCGCCTGCTGCATGCGAGCGGACAGTTCGCGCAGCTGCGCCTTGGCACCGTCCATGCCGAGCAGGGCGGGGAAGGTGCTCTTGTCCTGGGCCTGGTCCTTGCCGGCGGTCTTGCCCAGCTGCTCGGAACTGGCTTCGACATCGAGGATGTCGTCGCGGACCTGGAAGGCCAGGCCGAGCGCATCGGCGAAGCCGTCCAGCTGGGCCAGCACGGGTGCGGGCGCATCACCGCACAGCGCGCCCATGCGCACCGCGGCGCGGATCAGCGCACCGGTCTTCAGCGCATGCATGCGGGTCAGGGCTGCGAGCGACTGCTGCTGACCGGTGGCATCGATGTCCAGCGCCTGGCCACCGCACATGCCGGCCGCACCGGAGGCATGGGCCAGGGTCTGCAGGCACGCCACGCGCAATGCCGCCGGCAGCGGCGCATCGGCCAGCAGGCCGAAGGCACGGGTCTGCAGGGCGTCACCGGCGAGGATCGCGGTGGCTTCGTCGAAGGCGATGTGAGTGGTGGGCTTGCCACGGCGCAGGGCGTCGTCATCCATCGCGGGCAGATCGTCGTGCACCAGCGAGTACGCGTGGATCAGCTCCACCGCCATCGCTGCGGCATCAAGCCTGTCCAGCGGGGCGCCGAACACCTGGCCGGCGGCATAGACCAGCAGGGGGCGCATGCGCTTGCCGCCACCGAGCACGGAATAGCGCATCGCCTGGTGCAGGCGCTGCGGGGCTTCGGCCGGTGAGGGCAGGGCGGCGTCGAGCTGGCTTTCGATACGGTCGCGCCAGCGCGCGAACAACGCCTCAGCCGTCATGGCTGGGCGGATCGAACGGTTCGGCGGTTTCGGGCTGGGCCGGATCACTGAGCAGGCGTACGCGCAGTTCGGCCTGCTCCAGCGCCTGCTGGCACTGGCGGTACAGGCCCACGCCACGTTCGTAAGCACTGAGCGAGGCTTCCAGGCTCAGCTCGCCGGTTTCCATCTGCTCCACCAGTTGTTCCAGCGATTCGAGCGACTGCTCGAACTGGGCGACCGGGGAGGCGTTTTCGGGGGACTTCTTGGCCATGCGACAAGTGTGGACGGCGCGCGCGCGAGGGTCAATTCACCAGCCGCCCGGATGCCACTGCAACTGTGCATTGCGTGCCTGCAACCAGGCCTGCAGCGGTGCGGAAACAACCACGTCGGCGGCCGCCAGCAGCTGCCCACCGTCGAACAGCAGGGGCAGCTGCGCGCGCCGCCAGGGTGCCAGGTGCTCGCGCTGCAGGCAGTCCTTCAACGCGGATGAATGCGTACGGCCGGGCAGTACGATGCGTTCGCCGCCTTCGCGGGCGCGAAGTTGCAGCGGGTGTTCGAAGCTCTCCGTGCCGAGCAGCCGCAGCTGGCCGCCGTCGGGCAGCTGCAGTGGCGCCCGACCGTCCCATGCCGCCTGCCAGTTCTTCGGCAGCGTCGGCAGTTCTGCGGGCAGCAGATAGGCATGCTGGCGCCACTGGCGGATGACGTGCTGCTGCCAACGCACCTGCGATTGCCGATCGGCGCCTGCCGCCATCAATTCGTTCTGCACCTGACGCAGCACATGCGCTGGCAACGGGGCTGCGCCATGGCGGCGTACCCACGCACGCAGCACGCGCGCCGCGCGCTCGGGTGCGACCTGGCGCAGCAGCTCCAGCGACAGCACCCGGGGTGCCACTTCCAGGTGGGCGAGCAGCTCGGCATCTTCTTCGTCGAGCAGCGCGCGGGTCTGCGCGCTATGCGCGGCGCTGCCCGCCAACGCGGCCGTGGCGTGTGGCCAGCGCTGGCGCAGCAGTGGCAACACCCGCAGACGCAGGAAATTGCGGTCGGCGTGATCTTCGCTGTTGCTGGGGTCTTCGATCCACTGCAGGCCGTGTGTTGTGGCGTAGGCCTGCAGGCTGCTGCGAGGCACATCGAGCAACGGCCGCCACAGCCGATGGCCATCGAGGCGGCTGTCAGCGGTCATCGCCGCCAGCCCATCAATGCCCGAGCCGCGCAACGCGCGCAGCAGGAAGGTCTCGGCCTGGTCATCCTGGTGCTGGGCCAGCGCGAGGGTTTCTCCAGTCTGCAATTCGGCGGTGAATGCAGCACGGCGTGCCATCCGCGCGGCACCTTCGATCCCATGCCCGCCATCACGCGTGACCTGCACGCGGTGCACGGCCAGCTCGATGCCCAGCGCAGCACATTGCTGCTGGCAGTGGCGCACCCAATCATCGGCAGCCGGTTGCAGGCCGTGGTGTACATGGATGGCACGCAGTGGTGTGCCGGCGGCTTGCGCCGATCGCCACAGCCAGTGCAGCAGCACGGTCGAATCCAGGCCGCCGCTGTAGCCGACCAGCAGCGGTGCATCCAACGGAACGAGGGCGGGGAAGGCGGTCACGGCGGCAAGTATAGGGTGGGTGGGTGAGCCGGCAGGGCTGCGCCCTGCACCTGCCGATGCCAGGGCAATGGCAACAGCCAAAGCAACAGCGGGCATTCCGTGGGATGGCGGGGTGGGTCCGGTTGCGGGGGACGCTGCAAGTACGTCCCTGTAAGCTCGGTCGCGCCATCCATGGCGCTTACGCCCCCGCAACCGGACCCACCCCGCCTTCGACAGTTTCCCGCGATCTGTTGGAATGGCTCTTGGGGTCAGACCCGTTTTCCGTAGGAAAACGGATCTGACCCCGGATTGATTTCGATATCTGAAAGAGATTCATCCACGCATGGCGTGGATCTACTGGCAACCGGCCAACTGTCAGAGGTGGGGCGGTGTCGGATTGCGGGGTGTCAGCCGCATGGATGCGGCTGCCAAGCCCCCATGGATGGGTTTACGGCGTCCCCGCAATCCGACACCGCCCCGCCATCCCACGGAACGCCCGCTGTTGCCGTTGCTGTTGCTGTTGCTGTTGCTCGGCTGTTGCCGTTGTTTCGGCAGGTGCAGGGCGCAGCCCTGCCGATAAACCCCTTACTTCAGCCGGCGACCGGAACGATCGATGCGGAACCACTCGCCGCCTTCCATCGGCGTATGCCCGTCGCCATCGGGCGTGCCTCGGCGGCAGCCGTTGCAGACCTCGGCCACGCCGTCCTGGAACGGCCAGGCAAAATCGAACGTGGCCGCAATCACCTGCTCGAAGGCGGCGTTGAAGTAGCCCACGCGATCGCCGACGCGGCCGCGGAACACGCCTTCCTGCAGCGGATCTGCGCCGTTGTCCCAGGCGATCACCGCCTGGCTGCGGCCGCGACGGTCGACGTAGTGGAAGCCGTCGGCGGTCTGTACCAGCGCCAGGCCATCGCCGTCGTAGGGAAGATCCTGCAGGGTGTCCGCGCTGATCTGCGGCTTGTGGTCGACGACCTCGCAGCCGGGCAGCATCCACAACCCGTGTTCTTCGGTCATGACCTTGCAGGCCGGCCCCTGCGCCGACGCACAGGTGCTGGCCAGCACGCCCAGCAGGGCCAGCCAGCGCACATGGCGCAGGCTGGCCAGGGCAGGGCGTGCCGGCCGTGCCATCACTTGCTGTCCGCCTTGCGCTCGAAGGTGGCCGGTGCCGGCAGTTCCACCGGTACGCCCTTGTCGTCGCACGTGCCGGCCTTGCACAGGCGATCGCGCAGGGCGGGGGTGGCCTGCACGATCATGTGGTAGATCGCGTTCTGTTCCAGGGTGCCGCGGATCGCCTTGCTGCCCGGGCCGCGTGCCCAGATGCCGACGTCCTCGCCACCATGCGATTCGGACTTCATCGGGACCAGCGCTTCCTGCATGTAATCCGGATGCTCGGTATCGACATCGTGCAGGTTCGGGCGGCCGTTGGCCGGCTCGAAGCTGCTGGGGTTGTGCGGGTAGCGCTTCGGGCCGGCCGGCTGCTGGTTGCTGGTGCCGGTGTGGCCGGGGCCGTTGGCATAGCTCAGGGTGGTGTAGGGCTGGCCGTTGCCGTCCAGCGCCAGGTCGAGCTTGCCCGCGCCGTCTTCGCCGCCCTTGTCCTTCACCTTGCCCAGGATCGGGTTGCCACGGGCCGGGTAGCCGACGAAGTTCAGGGTGTGCGAATGGTCGGCGGTGACGATGATCAGCGTGTCGTCGGCCGAGGTCAGCTCGTTGGCCACGCGCACGGCATCGGACAGGGCCACGGTTTCGGTCAGTGCCCGGTAGGCGTTGCCGCTGTGGTTGGCGTGGTCGATGCGCGCGCCTTCGATCATCAGCACGTAGCCTTCCTGGTGGCGCGACAGGTTCTTGATCGCTGCAGCGGTCAGCTCGGCCAGGCTCGGCTCACCAGCCGGGTCCTGCGGGCGTTCGTACTCGTAGCGCATGTGGTCCGGCTCGAACAGGCCAAGAATCGCCGGAGCGTTGGCGGCGGCCTGCAGCTGCTTGCTGTTCCACACATAGGCGCCCTGCGGGTGCGCCTGCTGCCATTCCTGCACCAGGCTGCGGCCGTCCAGGCGCTGGCCGACCTTGTCGTCGTACTCGGGGTCGCGCTCTTCCACGGTGGTGAACTCACCGCGACCGCCGCCCAGGGCGACCAGCGGGCCACGGCCGTAACGCGAGGTCGACAGCAGCTGCTGGGCGATGTCCTTGCAGCCGGCGGCCTTGGCCGCTTCGGTCAGGTCGGTGTCGTTTTCCCAGTTGCGCTCGGGCGAGTGCGCGTAGGTCGCGGCCGGGGTGGCGTGGGTCAGGCGTGCGGTGGACACCACACCGGTGGCCAGGCCGGCGCTGTCGGCCAGCTGCAGCCAGGTCAGCAGGCCCTTGGACAGGCTGTCGGCGCAGTCGGTGCGGCTGCCGGCACTGACGCCGATCGCCCCCATGTGGGTCTTCACGCCGGTGGTGATGGCGGTCATGGTGCCGGCCGAATCCGGCGTCTGCGAATCGGTGTTGTAGGTCTTGCTGAACGCGGTGGCCGGGAAGCGCTCCCACGACAACAGGTTCTCTTCGCCCGAGCCGCCCTTCTGCTGGCCTTCGTAGATGCGCGAGGCAGCCACGGTGGTCAGGCTCATGCCGTCACCCAGGAACAGGATGACGTTTTTGGCCTTGCCGGCCATCGCACCATTGGCGGCCGCCTGGGCGGCACCGCTGCGGTACCACCACTGCGGGGTTTCACCGGCAGGGTGGGCGACGGGGGCAACGCTGACCTTCAGGCCGGCCGGAGCGGACGCGGGGGCGGTGCTGGCGCAGGCACCGAGCAGCAGGGTCGTGGCGCAGGCGGCCAACAGGGAGACGGAACGACGCATGGACGCTGGGATCTCACAAAGTGTAACGGGACGTTCATTATGCCCGGCCCCGCAAGGCACGCCGATGACACACTGATTTGCCGCGTGGGCGGTCGTTCTGCGGCCCGCCTTGGGCTATCGTGCCAGCATCCCTTCCTACCCCCTTGGATTGCCTATGAAGCTGGTCTCTGCCTGGCTGCGGATTCCATTCTGGCAGCGCGTGGTCGGTGGCTTCGTGCTCGGTGCGCTGGCCGGCTGGGCGCTTGGCCCGGCGGCCGAAACCTGGTTCGGCCCACTTGGCGAGCTGTACGTCACCCTGATCAAGATGATCGCGGTGCCGCTGGTGTTCTTTGCGGTCATCAACGCGATCTCTTCGCTGCACGGCCAGAAATCGGTCGCCGCGCTCAGCGGGCGCACGTTCCTGTGGTTCGTGATCACCGCCGCGCTGGCCGTATGCGTGGGCTTGGGCGTGGGTACGGTGCTGCAGCCCGGCGCCGGTGGCCTGCAGCTGTCGATGGCCAGCAACTATGTGCCGCGCGAAGTGCCCAGCGTGGTGCAGGTGCTGCTGGATGTGGTGCCGTCCAACGTGTTCTACGCGCTGTCGGGTATCGGCACCAAGGTCAACGCCGCAGGTGAAACCGTGTTGGCCGCAGGGCGCGGTTCGATCCTGCCGGTGATCTTCTTCGCAGGCCTGGTCGGCTTTGCCATCGTCAAGCTCGGCGAGAAGGTGACCGAAGCGCGCAAGCTGGTCGGGCAGATGAGCGACATCATGATCCAGGTGACCCGCTTCGTGCTGGAAGTCACCCCGATCGGCACCTTCGGCCTGATTGCCGGCCTGGTCGGCAGCTATGGTTTCGAGAAGCTGCTGCCGCTGGGCCACTTCGTGCTGGCGCTGTACGTGGCCTGCGCTCTGCACATCGTGGTGGTGTACAGCGCGCTACTGCTGGCGCACGGCCTGAATCCCCTGAAGTTCTTCCGCGGCGCGGCGCCGGGCATGCAGGTGGCCTTCGTCAGCTCCTCCAGCTTCGCGGCGATGCCGGTTGCGCTGCGTTCGATCACCCACAACCTGGGCGTGAACAAGGACTACGGTTCGTTCGCGGTGCCGCTGGGCGCGAGCATCAAGATGGATGGCTGCGGCGCGATCTATCCGGCGCTGTGCGCGGTGTTCATCGCGCAGTACAGCGGTGTGCCGCTGACGCCCGAGCAGTACGTGGTGGTGCTGATCGCTTCGGTGCTGGGCAGCTTCGGTACCGCCGGTGTGCCGGGTACGGCGGTGATCATGGCCACGGTGGTGCTGAGCGCGGCCAACCTGCCGCTGGAAACCATCGGCTATCTGTATGCGATCGACCGCATCCTGGACATGATGCGCACGATGACGAATGTGACGGGCCAGATGCTGGTGCCGGTGCTGGTGGCCAAGGAAACCGGCCTGCTCGACCAGACGGTGTACGACAACCCGTCGACCAACGTCGGCATCGATGATCCCGACCCGAGTCCGCCGCGCGCCTGAAGCGGCACTGCATCGGGCTGTATCGGTACCTGTAACACTACTGATACAGCCCTGATGGCGCCTTGCGCAGTGGTGTTTCCTGCGCGTTAAGGCCAACGAAATCCGAACGAAGTTGTAACACTGCGGCGTCATGCCGCCGTGCTGTTGCCCGTGAAACCCCTGCTGCGACGGCCTCCCGGTGTTGGCACGAAAGCTGCTCACTCCCTGCGCATAGGCAACGGGAGAGCGGCATGGACGGCAGCACCACCCTTTTTACTGTTTCCAGCCGGCAGCTTGCACTGCTGCTGGTGTTGGCCGTTCCGCTGGCCGCCGCGGCTTCGGGCGCGCGACAGGGGGTGAAGGCGCAGCCTGGCGAAATCGTCCTGTTGCGCGACGTGGCCACGCGCCCGGCCTACCGCATGGCGCCGCCCGGGGTGGCTTTGATCGCCGATCCGAAACCGCAACATGAGATCGCCGCCGCACTCGGCAGCGGTGGCGCCGCAAGCGGCATGGATGAACTCAGCGATGACGACTATGCCGGCCTCGGCGCTGGCCAGTCCGGCAGCGTGCACGCGCACGGCGTCACCACGGTCGAGCGGGTGACCCAGCAGGCGCTGGGCGGAACCCTTGGCCGCTCGGGTGAGGGGATGATGAGTGGCAGCAGCCTCAGCGGTGCGATGAGCGGCCCGCTGGGGGCGGTCGGCAATACCACACGTGGCATCGGCGATACCGTGCGCGGCGCACTGTCGCAGTTCCCGCTGGGCGCGCCGGCGCAGGCGGGTGGAAAGTGAAGCGCGCGGTGCTGCTGTCGGCCTTCCTGGCAGTGCCGGCCGCAGCGCTGGCCGACGACTACAGCGGCATGCTGGCCTACCTCGACGTGACCCGCATCGATGGCCGCGCGCTGGCCGGTGCCAGTGGTGCCATCGCCATCAACCAGGCGGCGGGCGATCTCAACATCCAGGCCAATCTGCATGGCATGGCCAGCGGCGACCGCGCCGACGTGGCCATCGTTGCGCGGCAGCAGCACAGCAACGATGTCGTGCTGTCGGCACCACTGGAAGCCAGCGCGCACATCGCCGGACAGGCGCTGGCAGGGGCCAGCGGCATTGCATCGATCAACCAGGCCAGCGGCATCGCCAACACGACGCTCAATGTCGTCAGCGCGACGCTGGCCCGGCAAGGAATACGCGAGTCCGATGACACGGCGTTGGCCGCCTCGGACATCGCGTCAGCAGGGGGGCAGGGCGATACCGGTGACGGTGTTGCGGCGGGTATCCGCAGTGTCGGCGTTTCGTCGACGGCACTGCGGGGCTTCGACGGTGTCCTGCAACTCAATCAGATCGCGGGAGCGCGAAACGATACGGCCAATGTTCTGGGCCTGGTCGTGCAGGGCAACCCGTGAGTACCACCCACCCGAACCAATCACCTGATGAGAGAGAGGGCACCATGAAAGCGACTGTCAAAAAGACCGTACTCGCCATGGCAATTGCCACTGCCTCGACCGCTGCTGCGGCCAATGGCTGGGACAACCAGAACGCCAATGCGAACATCAACCACAACCACGTCGTGACCGAAACCCGCAACGACACGCACAACCACACCGACAACGAAGTCCGCAACTGGACCCGCACCAACACCACGGTACGCAACAACACCGACACCTCGAACGTGACCCGCAATCGTACGGTGAACGTCAACGAGCAGGTGCAGAAGAACAGCAACATCCAGGCCGACGAGCGCAAGGAAAAGAACAACCACGGCGTCGACGTGAACCTGGAGAAGGACCTGCGGCTGAGCTCGGACATCAACTTCTCCGGCGACCCGACCATCAGCGGTGACATCGATCTGGATTCGGCAGCCATCGCCGTGATCGACAACCGCCAGTCGATCAGCAACAACGTCACCGGCAACAGCCTGGTCACCAACAGCGCGTCGATCGCCGATGATGTCGGCGCCGGTGCCTCCGGCAACCTCGGCTTCAACGTGGTGGCTGGCGACAACAACGCGCAGGACAACGCTGCGTCGCTGTCGGCTGCGGATGCCTCCTTCAGCTTCGGCATGGCCGACGCCGAGGTGTTCGTCAACCAGGCCGGCTTCGGCAACACCACCATGAACTCCGGCGTCACCAACGCCGCTGGCCTCGGTGGCAATGCCTTCGGCGGCGCATCGGGCAACATCGGTGTGAACATCGCCTCGGGCAACAACAACGAGCAGAAGAACGCGCTCGCTGCCTCGGTAGCCACCAGTGCGATGGCGCAGTCGAGCATCAGCTCCAACCAGGTGTCCACCGGCAACACCGTGTCCAACGCCGGCTTCGTGCAGTCCTACACCGATACGGTGCAGGTCGGCCTGAGTGGTCGCGTCGCTGGCGGTACCCTGGCCGTGGGTGCCGGTACCTATCGCGGCACCGGCAATGCCTACCAGATGGCCAACTACTACCTCGATACGTGGAGTGGCGATCTGCCGCATCCGGGTGGCAACGCGACCGGGCACATCGATCTGGACAACCAGATCCAGAACGCAACGATGAACCCGAACCGGCCGGGAGTGGGTGGCCTGGGCTTCGATACGCGTGAAAGCGGCACCAGCCAGTTCGTCGAACTGGGCGTGGCCGACCTGTATGCCAGCCTCAGTGGCACGGTCAGCACCACCCGCTGGGTGAACGTCAATGCGACCAACACCTCGGCACTGTCCGGCAGCGCGTTCTCCGGCGCGTCCGGCAACATCGGTGTGAACGTGGCATCGGGTACCGGCAACCTGCAGGCCAACAGCCTGGCATTGGCCGTGGCACAGCCGAGCACCGGCGGTGGGACCGGCGGCGGCGAATGATCCACGGTGTGACCGCTTTCGCAGCGAACCTGCGTTGAGCGCAACAAGCCCGGCCATCCGCCAATGGCCGGGTTCCCCCGGGAGCCCCTGTCCCTCCTCCCCCTTGGGGCAGGGGCTCCTTCCTTCTCGTGGAGAACAGCATGGCCGGTCATCGCTGGTGGTTGCGTCTGCTGCCCTGCCTGCTGCTGCTGACCAGCGCATGTGGCTGGGCGGGCGAGGTGGTGTTCAGCGGGGTGCTGCCCAACGGCGCGCTGCTGCAGCAGAAGGTGGAAAGCATGCAGGAGCGGCGGTATCGCAACCTGGTGCGGCAGCACACCGACTACAGCTGCGGGGCGGCCGCTCTGGCCACCATCCTGCGTTATGCCTACCACCTGGACACCACCGAGGCGACGGTGATCGAGGGAATGATGGGGGTATCCGATCCACAGCTGGTCAAGGAACGTGGTTTCTCGCTGTTGGACATCAAACGCTATGTCGAATCGCTGGGCATGCGTGGACGCGGTTATCGCATCGATGAATCGCGCCTGCGCACGTTGCGGGTTCCTGGACTGGTGCTGATGGATGTACGCGGCTTCCGGCATTTCGTCGTGCTCAAGCAGGTGCGCGACGGCGTGGTGGAAGTGGCCGATCCGATCCTGGGCAACCGCAGCCTGTCCTTGGCCGAGTTCAGTGCCGCCTGGCCGTCACGCGCCGTTTTCGTCGTGATCGGCAGCGACTTCGATCGCAACACGGTGCTGCTGCAACCCAGCGAGCGGCCCAGTGCCCGCGCGTTGTATGCGCGGCAGGGACCGATCACCGATGCCGAACTGGTCGACTTCGGCTTCAGCCACGCCGACCTGTTCTGAAGGAGGCACGATCATGCAATGCCAACGTGTAGTACTCGCCTTGCTGCTGATGCTGTCGGTGTCGCCGTTGATGGCGGCGGACGGCGCACCGGGGCGTGGCCTGAAGGAAATACCCGATCCCGAACTGAACCTGATGCGTGGCCGCTACACCGTCGGTGGCAACAACGTGGCCTGGTTCGGGGTGACGATGATTTCGCAGTGGCAGGGGCCCAATGGTGCGGTGGTGCAGGGGGCGCTCACCCTGGGCATGGATTTCCGCAATGGCGGGTCACCGAGACTGAGTTTCCAGCCCAGCGTCCACGTCACCTCCGCTGACGCACCGTTGCCGACGACGGCAGGGCGCAGCATCGACAGTGCCGGCCTGGCCAATGCCAGTGGGCTGGTGCAGAGCGTGCAGGTCGCCGGCGATGGCAACACCGCGCGCAACGTGACCACCCTTACCGTACGTGACGGCGCGGTGCCGACAGCAATGAGCGATGACGGCAGCCGCATGGCGCAGGCACAACAGGGTGGCGCTACCGCCACGGCCATGCTCGATGGCAACCAGGCGCGCCTGCTGCTGCAGGTCGATGGGCAGAGCCTGGTACAGCAATGGATCCGCAATGGCAGCGTGGGGCAGGGCATTGCCCTGGCCGGCGATGGTCAGACCGCCAGCAACCGGCTGCAGCTGGAGCTGGTACGCAATACCGCGGCCAACAACCTGCCCTTGAGCCAGAACGTGGCCCAGGCGATCGGGATGAACCGCGGCATGGGCCCAGGCCAGTAACACGGCCTGGTCGGGGGGAATCGACGTACAACGCAGGTCACCGACATGCACACTCTCTACCGGCTTACTCCGCTGGCGCTGGCGGCGCTGGCGGTCACTGCCTTCGCCCAGCAGCCCGCGCCCAGTGACGGCGCCGACATGCAGGCATTGATCGCGCAACTGGAACAGCTCAAGGCCAATTACGCACAGGAGGTCCGCCGACTGCGCGAACTGGACATGCAGGTGCAGGCGATGCAGGCGCGGCTGAGCGGCCGCGCAGGTCCTGCTGCGACCCCCGCTGCACCGTTGGCGTCCGCTGCGGCATCTGCGGTTCCACCCAGCAGCGAAGGCTATGCCAGCAGCGCGGCCGAGGCACAGCAGGCCAAGCAGGAGGCACGGCGCAGCGTGGACGACGTCAAGCAGCAGCAGGCGGCGTTGTTCTCGCGCCGGTTCACCATCGAGAACGGCCTCACCTATGCGCGCTACGACCGCAAGCAGCTCACGCTCAACGGCTTCCTCGCCCTGGATGCGATCTTCCTCGGCAACATCGCGATCGAGAACGTCGAATCCGATTCGCTGACCTACAACCTGGCCGCGCGCTGGGGCGTCAGCCCCAACCTCACCTTGAACCTGGACGTGCCATACCTGGCCCGGCGCACGGTCTACCAGAAGGGCGGCGCCGGCGGTGCTGCGGCGGCGATCGCGCAGGAAGAAACCAACGGCAGCGGCATCGGCGATGTCAGCCTGAGTGCCAACTACCGGCTGTTCGCCGAACGCGGCTGGCGCCCGGAGACGGTACTGACCGGTGGCGTTACCGCTCCCACCGGCCGCGCACCCTATGGCCTGGACTGGAAAGTGATCGAGCGCGATGACGATGACTACATCCGCTTCGCGGTGCCGCAGGAACAGCCGACCGGCAACGGGGTGTGGCAGGCCAACCTGGGCGTATCGATGGTGAAGACCGCCGATCCGGCCATCCTGTTCGCCAACGCCGGCTACATCCATTCGTTCCCGCGCGGCTTCAGCGATATCGACAGCAACCCGGATACGGTCAACCCCGGTGACGTGAAGCTGGGCGGTTCGGTGTACTTCGGTGCCGGCGTGGCCTTCGCGTTCAACGAGCGCACCAGCCTGAGCATTTCCTTCAGCGACAAGATCAGCACGCGCGCCTCGACCCGGTTCAAGGGCGGTGAGTGGGTGAAGGTGATTGGCAGCGATGCCAATGCGGCGTCGCTCAATCTCGGCGTGACCTACGCGTTGAACCAGCACACCACGCTGGTGACGATGCTGGGCATCGGCCTGACCCCGGATGCGCCGGACTTCACGCTGGCCTTCAAGGTGCCGTACATGTTGTAAGCAGGGCGGCCGGGCCATGCCCGGCCGTTTCAAGCTGCCAGCGGTCAGCGCTGCGCCGGCAGCTCAAGATGATGTTTGCGGCACAAACGATAGACCGTCACCCGCGAGATCTGCATGTGCCGCGCGCACGCCGACACGTTGTAGCCATGCTGGCGCAGGGCCTGCAGCAGCACGTCGCGTTCCACCTGGCCACGTGCATCCTGCAGCAGCGCACGCCGTGCGGGCGCATCCGGTTCGGCCAGGTCCAGGTCGGCCGCGCTGATCAGTTCTCCCTCCGCCACGATCGCCGCCCGCTGTACCCGGTTCAACAGTTCGCGCACGTTGCCCGGCCAGTCGAACCCGCGCATCGCCTGGTGCGCGCCAGGATCGAAACCACGTGCGCGGCCGGCATGACGTTGACGGAATGCGCGCAGGAAGTGTTCGGCCAGCAGCAGGACATCGGCGCCGCGTTCGCGCAGCGATGGCATCGGCAGGCGCAGCACGTTGAGGCGGTAATAGAGATCGCGCCGGAAGCGGCCGTGGGCGACCGCCTGCTCCAGTTCGACATGGGTGGCCGCCAGCACGCGCACGTCCACGCGCAGGGGCTGGTTGCTGCCAACCCGTTCCAGCGTGCCCTCCTGCAGCACCCGCAGCAGGCTGGTCTGTGCATCCGCGGGCAGATCGCCAACCTCATCGAGGAATACGGTGCCGCCGTGGGCCGCTTCGAACAAACCGATGCGACGCTGGGAGGCACCGGTGAAAGCGCCACGCTCGTGACCAAACAGTTCGGACTGGACCAGATTGGCGGGAATGGCGCCGCAGTTCACCGCCAGGAAGGGTTTTCCCGCACGCCCGGACAGCGCATGCAGCGCCTGCGCGGCCAGCTCCTTGCCGGTGCCGGTCTCGCCCGTCACCAGCACCGGCAGCTCGACCGGGGCGAACTTGTGCAGGGCAGCGCGGACGGCCAGCAGGGGGGCGCTGTTGCCGATCAGTGCAGGAAGACCGCCGCCGTTGTGGTTCGCGGCAAGCGGCACGTCGTCGCCGTCGCACTGGCGCTGCATCGCCGACAGCAGATCGGGAAGCTCCATCGGCAGCGAGAACTGATCCTGGCAGGCGCGCAGCAGCGCGCCCCAGGCCGGTGGAGGACTGCCCAGCCCCGCAGGCAGCACGGCCAACCACGGCAGGTGATGGTGCTTTTCGATCCACGGCAGCAGCAACTGCGCCGCCTCTGCATCCAGATGGCGAAGATCGACCACGGCGACCAGATGGTCTCGGCCGCGCAGGCCAATGGCCATGGCAGGTGCCGGGCTGACACAGCGCAGCTGCCAGCCGGCGGCCGCCAGCGCGCCGCGCTCGGCTGCCGGTGGCTGGCCAAACCAGATCACGCAGCGCGATGGAATCTCAAGGCTTGCCGCCATGCCTTCCCCCAGCATCCGGGCAACGCGAGCGGCAGACGGGCCATCCCGGCGTGCCGCCCCACGCCGGGATGCTGCGGCCGCACGTGGGTGGCCGGTTGCGGCCCAACCGGACCGTGACATCAATGACCAACGCAGCATGCGTCGACCAGCGGCCATGCTTTCGGTCAGCCAACAAAAAAGCCGCTGCAGGGCAGCGGCTTGTCAGGTCACGCGGACACGACCTCGAATCAGAGATCGACCCGGCGGGCCTGCATGAACTTGTTGCCCCAGTAGCCACTGAGCAGGGTGTCGACGCGGACGTCCTTGCCGGTGCTCGGGGCATGCAGGAAGCGGCCGTCGCCCACATAGATGCCGACGTGGTCGACCCGGCCCTTGCGGCCGAAGAACACCAGATCGCCAGCCGCCAGGGCGGCGCGGTCGTTGATCAGTTCGGCATTGGCGTCATGCGCCATTTCACGCGAGACGCGCGGCAGCTCGATGCCCAGAGCCGAGCGGAACACATAACCGACCAGGCCGCTGCAGTCGAAGCCGCTGTCTGGATTGCTGCCACCCCAACGGTAGGGGGTGCCAAGCAGGGTCATGGCCCGGCGCAGCAGCGACTGCACCTTGCCGTTGTCGGCAGCGTTACCCACCACGACGCTGCCATTGGCGGCGCTGCTGGTGTCGTAATTGGCGAGCAGGCGGCTGAGGTCACCGGCCACCATGGCCGAGCGGTCCATCAGGGGAATGGTGTCATTGGCGGCCAGGTGCGGCAGCAGGGCGGCCAGGGTGGCGCTGGCGGCGGCATCGGCGCGGCTGCGCTGCGGAGCGGTGGCGTCGGCCTTGGCGGCTGCGCGGGGGGCGGTCTCGGCGGTGGCAGCCGGGGTCGCATCGGTACGGGGGGGAGCGGACTGCGACCAGGCCGGAAGGCTGGTCAGACACAATGCCAAGCCCAGCAGAAGCGGGCGGACACTACGCGAAGAAGCGGCGGTCTGGCCTTGGCACGTCGGGTCGTTTGTCGTCACGCGTCGGTCACAAGGAAAAAAACGATGGGGCATCATGCCCTGTAAAAGCAGTAATAAGTTAAAAATTCCGTTAGTAAATCGTTAGTTACGGAGTGATGGCTGTCACATTTTTGAACATATCGCCTGTTCATCTTAGCGAAGGACGCGTTTTGCCCCTGTGTAGTGGTCCTTCCAATAGGGGCCGCTGAGCGAATCCAGGCGGACCGTTCCGCCGGTGCTCGGGGCGTGCACGAATCGACCTTCGCCGACGTAGATCCCCACGTGACTGACAGTGCCGCGGCTGCCAAAAAAGACCAGGTCGCCGGTCGCCAGGCGCTTCGGATCGATCTTCGGGCCCTGTACCGCCGCCAGGTCGCGTGAGGTCCGCGGCAGCTTCAGGTCCAGCATTTCACGATAGACGTAGGCGACCAGGCCGCTGCAGTCGAAGCCGGATTCGGGCGTGTTGCCGCCATAGCGGTAGGGCGTGCCGACCAGGCTGATGGCACGCATCAGCACCGAATTGGCGGCCTCGGGGTTGTCCGGCGTGGTGCTGGGCCAGCTTGCCGAAGGCGGTGGCGGGGCGGAACGAACGGCCTTGCCGCCGCCGCAGGCGGTCAGCAGCAGGGGCAGGGCGAGCAGCAGGGCGGGCGCGAGGCGCCGGCGCGTGCCGGACGAAACTGGCGTGATGTGCATGTTCTCCGGATAATGCGCGACCTTGGATTGGCCGTCATGATGGCGGCGTCCCCGCCGGGCGACAACCCGCCCCAACCCGCCTGCCTCCGGCAGATCCAGACAGAGTTGCGCATGAAGATCGAAAAAGACCGCGTTGTCCGCTTCCACTACACCGTCTCCGAGGCCGGCCAGGCGCCGATCGAATCGTCCAAGGACCGCGGCGAGCCGCTGGCGATCCTGATCGGCCACGGCAACATCATCCCGGGCCTGGAAAACGCCATGATGGACAAGGAAGCCGGCGCGACCTTCGACGTCGACGTCAAGGCGGCCGATGCCTACGGCGAGCGCCGTGATGGCCTGTCCCAGCGCGTGCCGAAGAAGCACTTCGGTACCGCCAAGCTGGTTCCGGGCCAGCAGGTCGTGCTGCAGACCAACTTCGGCCCGCGCGCCGTGACCGTGCAGAAGGTCGGCATGAGCGTGGTCGACGTCGACCTGAACCATCCGATGGCCGGCAAGGACCTGCATTTCGACGTCGAGATCGTCGACGTGCGCGAAGCCGGCAAGGAAGAGCTCGAACACGGCCACGTCCACGGCGACGGCGGTCACCAGCACTGATCGCGCTGCGATCGTGATGGCAGCAACGGCCCGCTTCGGCGGGCCGTTGCGTATGTGGAACAGGACGGGATCATCCATGGCCCGCAGGCCGGCGGCATAATGACGGACCTGCACGCCGGATGCCCCGTGAACACCGCTTCCCCTTCCCTGCAACCGGTGGCTTCCGGCGAACGCATCGCCCTGCTGGACATCCTGCGTGGGTTTGCCCTGCTGGGCATCCTGCTGATGAACATCGAGGCTCTCAGCGGGCCGCTGGACCTGGCCTTTACCGGCATCGACGCGCATTGGCAGGGCATCGACTACTGGGCCGATGCCTTCGTCTATGTGTTCGTGCAGGGAAAATTCTTCACCCTGTTCTCGCTGCTGTTCGGCGCGGGCTTTGCGGTGATGGCCCAGCGCGCCGAAGCAGTGGGTCGCCAGTTCACGCCGTTCTACCTGCGCCGCAGCGCCGGGCTGCTGCTGATCGGCCTGTGCCACGCACTGCTGGTCTGGTCGGGCGACATCCTGGTGCTGTATGCCCTGGCGTCGCTGCCGTTGCTGGCCTGCCGCGAAGCACCGCGCAGCTGGCTGCCGTGGATGGGGCTGCTGGTGTATGCACTGGGTGTCGCGCTGATGCTGCTGGTCGGCGCGATGGTGTCGATGGCCACCCCGCAGGACCTGCAGAAGATGCTGGTCGACGCGCAGCAAGGCATTGACCAGCAACGCCTGGTGTACGGCCAGGGCGACTGGATGCAGGCCAACGTGCAGCGCCTGCACGAGTTCGGCGCGTCATTGGGGGGCATGTTCATTTCCGGACCCGAAGTGCTCGGCATGTTCCTGCTGGGTGCCTGGTTTGCCGGCAGCGGCGCATTGGCCGCGCCGGAGCGTTTCCCCCGGTTGTATGTCGGCCTGCGCTGGGGCGCGCTGCCTGTGGGCCTGCTGGTCACCCTGGCCGGTGTGCTGTGGAAGCCCTATCTGGCGCCGGGTGTCTACGACCTGCCGACCACCACGGCCATGGCACTGGTGGCCGTGGGCGGCGTGCCGATGTGCCTGGGCTACCTGGCCTGGATCGTGCACTGGCGTGGGCGCATGGGCTGGCTGGCGCCGGTCGGCCGGATGGCGCTGACCCACTATCTTGGTCAGTCGGTGGTCTGCACGTTGCTGTTCTATCACTACGGGCTGGGGTGGTTCGATGCAGTGCCGCGTGCCTGGCAGCTGTTGTTCGCCTTGCTGCTGTTCGCTGCGCAGGTGATCCTCAGCCATCTGTGGCTGCGCCGTTTCCGCTTCGGTCCGATGGAATGGCTGTGGCGTGCGATGACGTACCAGCAGTGGCCGGCAATGCGCGGTAGGGCCGGGCAGGGGTGATCGATGCAGGCCACGCACATCTCTTCCTGCGTGGCTGCGTGCATCGCCACGCGTGTCGCTGCATACCCTCACGTCTGGCCTGCAGCGGGCCATGGCATGCTCGCAGCAGTATGAGCGCCCACGCCAGTCAGCTGCGCGTCGATCTTTTCTGCGGGCGCGCGCTATCGATCCTGTTCCCTGTCGACCTGAGCGATTCCGATGAACACTCCCTCTTATGACTACGATCTGATCGTCCTTGGCGGCGGTTCCGCTGGCCTCGCCGGCGCCATCCGCGCTGCGCAGCATGGCAAGCGTGTTGCCCTGCTGGAGCCGGGTGAACTGGGCGGCACCTGCGTGAATGTAGGTTGCGTGCCGAAGAAGGCGATGTGGCTGGCGGCCGATCTGGCCGAGCGCATAAGCCTGGCCAGCGCGATGGGCTTCGACGTGGAGGCGCGTCCGGCGCTGTCGTGGAAGGAACTGGTGATCCATCGCCAGGCCTACATCAGCAACATCCACACCAGTTATCACAAGCGCCTGGATGAAACCGGCGTGGTGCGTATTCCGGCCCGTGGCCATCTGCTGGATGCGCACACCGTGGCGTGCAGTGATGGCGTGCAGTACAGCGCTGCACAGATCCTCATCGCTACCGGCGCCCATCCGCAGCGGCCCGACATTCCCGGCGCCGAACTGGGCCTGGTGTCCGACGATTTCTTCGACCTGCGTGCGGCACCTGCCGAGGTCGCCATCATCGGCGGCGGCTATATCGCGGTGGAACTGGCAGGGTTGTTGCAGGCGCTGGGCAGCAAGGTGAGCCTGCTGGTGCGTGGCAGTCGCCTGCTGGAGCGCTTCGACTACGAGCTGACCGCGCAGCTGGCCGAGAACCTGCGCCAGCAGGGTGTCCGCATCCACTTCGATTACCGCCTGCGTGAGTTGAAGCGCGACGGCGAGCGCGTGCGCGCTTTCGGCCATGACGGCCCGATCGATAGCGTGTTCGACGCCGTGTTCTTCGCGACCGGCCGGCGCGGCAACAGCAGGGATCTGGGCCTGGAGGCGCTGGGTATCGGCATCGGCGAACACCAGCAGGTGGAGGTGGACGAGTGGCAGACCACGGCGGTGCCGAGCGTGCATGCGGTTGGTGACATCGCTGGCAAGGTCGGCCTGACGCCGGTTGCCGTGGCTGCATCGCGACGTCTGATGGATCGTCTGTTCGGCGGTCGCCCGGAGGCGAAGATGGACTACGACAACGTGGCCAGCGTGGTGTTCTCGCACCCGCCGCTGGGTGCAGTGGGCATGAGCGAGGAAGACGCACGTGCGCGCTTCGAGCAGGTGACGGTGTACCACAGCCGGTTCCGGCCGATGCTGCAGGCACTGGCCAACGGCACCCAGCGCAGCCTGTTCAAGATGGTCTGTGCCGGGCCGGAAGAGCGTGTGGTGGGTGTACATCTGCTGGGCGAAGCGGCCGATGAGATCCTGCAGGGTTTCGCGGTGGCGGTGAAGATGGGTGCGACCAAGGCCCAGTTCGACGACACGGTGGCGATTCACCCGACGTCTGCTGAAGAAGTGGTGTTGATGCGCTGAGCCGGGCGGTGGTAGAGCCGAGCCCACGCTCGGCTGCGTTCCGCGCAGACAGAGTGCAGCCGAGTGCGGGCTCGGCTCTACAGGTCAGCAGGCGCCTCCATGCGACAATGATGGCCCCCACGCCTTTCCGGGCCGCCCCGCGCGGCCCGCCGTCGTCCTGATGTCCAGCCCCGCTTCTCGCATCGCCACCCAATCCCCGCGTATCGCTCTGGGCGGCATCGGCCTGGCTGCGATCGGCGCCATTGCCGCTTCGGGCAAGGCCATCATCGTCAAGCTGGGGCTGCGCCATGGCGTGGATGCCACCACGCTGCTGGCGCTGCGCATGCTGATGGCGCTGCCCCTGTTCGCGCTGATGGCGGTGTGGGCGTCGCGCCGTGCGGAGCGATTGTCCTGGGCTGACCGCGCACGCGTGCTGTGGCTCGGCTTCACTGGTTACTACCTGTCCAGCCTGCTGGATTTCCAGGGCCTGCAGTACATCAGCGTGACGCTGGAACGGTTGATCCTGTACTTGAACCCGACCCTGGTGCTGCTGATCAACGTGCTGCTGGCCCGGCAGCGGCCGGGTCGCTGGCAGATCGGTGCGCTGGTGCTCAGCTATCTCGGCGTGCTGATCGCGTTCGGTCATGACCTGCAGCGCGAAGGTGGGCAGATCATTCTCGGCAGCCTGCTGGTGCTGGGCAGTGCGCTCAGCTACGCGCTCTATCTGTTCGGCAGCGGCCAGGTGGTCGCCCGTATCGGCGCCGTGCGTCTGACCGCCTACGCCAGCTGCGTGGCCAGTGTGCTGGTGCTGCTGCATTTCACCATCACCCATCCACTGCCGTTGCTGTGGCAGGCCCCCGCTGCGGTGCAGTGGCTGTCGCTGATCAATGCGACGGTCTGCACCGTGCTGCCGGTGCTGGCGATCATGCTGGCAGTGCAGCGCGTCGGCTCGTCGCTGGCCGCGCAGGTGGGTATGCTGGGACCGGTTTCCACCATCGTGATGAGCCTATGGCTGCTCGACGAACCGATGGGGCCGGCGCAGATCGCCGGCACCGTGCTGGTCCTGCTCGGCGTACTGCTGGTGACGCGGCTGCGGCGCTGACGCCGGAGCAGGCGCGTGCGCGCATCCTGGCGGTGATCCATGCCATTCCCCCGGGACAGGTGATGGGCTACGGCCAGGTCGCGATGCACGCGGGCCTCCCCGGACGTGCCCGGCTGACCGCGCGCATCCTCGGCCAGAATGACGATCCCTCGCTGCCCTGGCACCGGGTGCTGCGCTCGGATGGGCGCATTGCCATGGCCGAAGGTTCGGCCGGTTGGCGCGAACAATCGCAGCGGCTGCGTGCGGAGGGTGTCGTCGTGGAAAACGGCCGGGTGCGGATGCCCGCGGTCGACTCGGCGGCGGCGCTGGATGCGGCCGTATGGGGGCCGGGCTGATCGCTGCCTGCGACTGAACGGGCGACCGTACGCTCTGGTCAAAATGGGCCGGTGCTGCGGCTATGATGGAGGCCGTTCCATGCCGGTGTCCCCATGTTCCCGCGACTGCCAACCGTTACCAAGGCCCTGTTGATCGCCAACGCGATCCTGTTCCTGCTGCAGCAGCCGTTCCTGCTCGGCATGCAGACCTTCGAACCGTTCATGCTGCAGCCGCTGCAGCAAGGCTTCGATGCGTTCTCGCCGGGTGGCAACTTCCAGCCGTGGCAGCTGCTGACCTATGGCTTCCTGCATGGCAGCTTCTTCCATCTGTTCTTCAACATGCTGGCCGTCTTCATGTTCGGCGCACCGCTGGAGCAGACCTGGGGCGAGAAGCGCTTCCTGATCTACTACCTGGTGTGCGTTGTCGGTGCCGGCCTGTGCCAGTTGCTGGTCGGCACGATGCTGGAGAATCCGGCCACGGTGCTGGGCGCTTCCGGTGGTGTGTTCGGTCTGCTGCTGGCCTACGGCATGCTGTTCCCCAACCAGCGGGTGATGCTGCTGTTCCCGCCGATTCCAATGAAGGCGCGTACGTTCGTGATCCTGTTCGGCGTGGGCGAGCTGGTGCTGGGCATGACCGGCTGGCAGCCGGGCGTGGCCCATTTCGCGCACCTGGGCGGCATGCTGTTCGGCTGGCTGCTGATCCGCTACTGGCGCGGCCAACCGCCGTTCAACAAGCGTCGTACCCCCGGCCCGCCGAAGCGCCCGAACCATCTGCGCAGCGTGAAGTGAGGCGCTAAGCGCCTCGTTTCACGCGGGTAGGTGCCAACCTTGGTTGGCAATCACCTCTGCCACGTTGTGCCAACCAAGGTTGGCTGCCAACAGCAGGTCATGCAGGCAGCGGGTTACACCCACGTCCACGCATGGCGTGGATCTACTGGTCCTGCAGCACTACCTGCGCCGCATTGTGCCCGGGCGCACCGGTCACCCCGCCACCCGGATGCGTACCCGCACCGCAGAGGTACAGGCCGGGCAGGGCGCCGCGATAGCCGGCCTGGCCGACCATCGGCCGTGCCGAAAACAGCTGGTTGGCACTGAGCGCGCCGTGGAAGATGTCGCCGCCGATCAGCCCGAACGTCCGTTCCAGATCCAACGGTGAAAGCGCCTGCCGACCGAGCACGCTGTCGGCGAAGCCGGGGGCGTAGTGATCGACGGTAGCGATCATCAGGTCGGCGACGGTATCCCGGTGGTCATCCCAGTGACGGCCATCGGGCAGCTCCGGCGCCACGTGCTGGCAGAACAGGCTGGCCACATGCTGGCCGGGTGGCGCCAGTGAGTCGTCCAGCGTGCTCGGAATCAGCATCTCCACGATCGGCTCGCGCGACCAGCCATCGCGGCGCGCATCCAGCCAGGCACGGTCCATGTAATCCAGGCTGGGCGCCATGATGATGCCGGCACTGAGGTGGTCGCCGGGGCCGGGCCGGGCGCGGAAATCCGGCAGCCGCGACAGCGCCACGTTCATCCGGAACGTGCCCGAGCCGCAGCGCCAGTTCGCCATGCGTTCGCGGGTGGTGGCGGGAACCTGCGCAGGCTGCAGCAGCTGTTCGTACAGCAGCTTCGGATTGACGTTGGCCACCACCGCACGTGCGCGCAGGCTCTCACCGCCGGACAACGCGACGCCGACCACGCGTCCGTCTTCAACCATCAGGCGCTGCACGCCGGCATCGACGCGCAGCTCTGCACCGGCCGCGCGTGCGGATGCGGCGATGGCCTGGCTGATCGCACCCATGCCACCGATGGCGTGGCCCCAGGCGCCCTTGACCCCGTTGCACTGGCCGAATACGTGATGCAGCAGCACGTAGGCGCTGCCGGGCGTGTAGGGGCTGGCGTAGTTGCCAACAATGCCATCGAAACCGAACAGGGCCTTGATCGGCTCGCTCTCGAACCAACGGTCCAGGTATTCGGCGGCCGACAGCGTGAACAGATCCAGCAGTTCCTGCCGCAATGCAGGATCAAGTGCGGCCAGCTCGCGCCCCAGCCGGCCCATCTGCCACAGCGCGGGCAGCGCGCGCCAGCCAGCTGTCACCCCGAGGTCGGGCGGTGGACGCAGCGCCCAGTCGCGCAGCACGTCGGCAAATACTTCCAGGCGCGCTTCATAGGAGGGCAGCGCCTGCGCATCGCGCTCGGAAAATTTCGCCACTTCCGCCTGGGTGCGGCCCGGTGCAGACAGCAGGTAGCGCCCATCGGGCAACGGCAGGAAGTTGTTGGCCGGCCGCGCGACGATGCGCAGCCCGTGGGCATGCAGCTGCAGCTCCTCGATCACCTTCGGCTGCAGCAGCGACACCGTGTACGAGGCCACCGAGTTGCGGAAGCCGGGATGGAACTCCTCGGTGACCGCCGCACCGCCGAGTACCCCGCGGCGCTCCAGCACCAGCACCCGTTGCCCCGCGCGCGCCAGGTACGCCGCACACACCAGCCCGTTGTGGCCGCCGCCAACGATGATCGTGTCCCACGTCGTCATGCGTTGCGGATCGCTGCTTCGATGGTCGCGATGTCGATCTTCTTCATCGGCATCATCGCGTTGAAGGCGCGCTTGGCCAGGGCCTTGTCCTTGCTGGTCACCGCTTCGATCAGCATGCGTGGACTGATCTGCCAGGAGATGCCCCAGCGATCCTTGCACCAGCCGCATTGGCTCTCCTGGCCACCATTGCCAACGATGGCATTCCACAGGCGATCGGTCTCGGCCTGGTCCTCGGTGGAAATCTGGAACGAGAACGCTTCGCTGTGCTTGAAGGTCGGGCCGCCATTGAGGCCGACACAGGGAATGCCGCAGACCGTGAACTCGACGGTGAGGACGTCACCCTGCTTGCCGTCGGGGAAGTCGCCGGGTGCGTGATGCACGTCGGTTACTTCGCTGTCGGGAAAGGTCTTTGCGTAGAACGAGGCGGCCTCGAGCGCACCGCTGTCGTACCAGACGCAGATCGTGTTCTTGTGAGCCATGGCGGGGCTCCGCAGTGGACGAAGGCGCAGCGATAGCATGGGTCGTGTTAATGCCGGATCGTGCTGCACTGCGGGAGCTGGCGGCGTCGCGCTACCATGGCTGGACGACACGACAGGGACGATGCGTGAAGATCCTGATTCTGGGTGGATATGGGGTGTTCGGGGGACGTCTGGTCCGCTTGCTGGCGGACCAGACGATGCTGGAACTGCTGATCGGTGGCCGCAACCTGGCGGCGGCACAGGCCTTCTGCGCAAGCTACATGGGGCAATCGACACTGCGCCCCCTGCAGGTCGACCGGCAACAGCTGGCTACGGCTTTGCAGGCCGAGCGACCAGACCTGGTGGTGGATGCCTCCGGTCCTTTCCAGGACTACGGCGAACATCGCTACGCGGCGATCGAAGCCTGCATCGCCGCCGGCATCGACTATCTGGACTTCGCCGACGCGGCGGACTTCGTATTCGGTGTTTCGCAGTACGACGCGCAGGCCAGGGCCGCCGGCATCTACGTGCTGTCCGGCGTCAGCAGCTTCCCGGTATTGACTGCGGCGGTGCTGCGCGAGATGGCCTCGCACATGGACATCGTCAGCGTGGAAGGTGGCATCGCGCCATCACCCTATGCCGGCATTGGTCTGAATGTGATGCGTGCGGTTGTCGGCTATGCCGGTTCGCCGGTGAAGCTGCGCCGCAACGGTCGCGACGGGCACGGCATCGGCCTGGCCGAGAGTCGGCGCTTCACCGTCGCGGTGCCGGGGCGGCTGCCGCTGCGCAACCTGCATTTCTCGCTGGTGGATGTGCCCGATCTGCAGGTGCTGCCACCCGAACATCCGACCATGACCGACATCTGGATGGGAGCTGGCCCGGTGCCGGAAATCCTGCATCGCGTGTTGAACCTGCTGGCCAAGGCGCGGCTGCACCTGAAACTGCCGTCGCTGGAGCCGTGCTCGCGGTTGTTCTACACCGTGTTGAACCTGATGAAGTTCGGCGAACATCGCGGTGGCATGATCGTACGCGCGGTGGGCACCCGCGACGGTGCGCGCGTCGAACAGAGCTGGCACCTGCTGGCCGAGGCCGATGACGGTCCGTACATTCCGTCGATGGCGATCGAGGCGGTGATCCGCAAGCAGCTGGCCGGTGATCGGCCGGCGCCGGGTGCGCGTGCGGCCACGCATGCATTGGAGTTGAGCGACTACGACCGCCTGTTCGAAGGGCGCACGATCCATACCGGTTTCCGCAGGGACATGCCGGGTGCCAGCCTGTACCAGCGCCTGCTTGGCAGCGCATACGCGCAACTGCCGGCCAGCGTACAGGCGTTGCACGCACCGTCTGCAGCCAAGCGCTGGAGCGGCACTGCATCGGTCGAACGTGGTCGTGGACTGCTGTCGCAGTTGCTGGGGAAGGTGTTCGGCTTTCCCGCGGCGGGCGAGAGTGTGCCGGTCACTGTGGAATTCACCCCGGAGGCGGGTGGTGAGCGTTGGACGCGGACCTTTGCCGGCCGTCGTTTCTCTTCGTTGCAGACGCAGGGGCAGGGGCGCAACGAAGCGCTGCTGGTCGAGCGCTTCGGCGTGATCTCGGTAGCGTTGGCGCTGCTGGTCGACAACGGGCGGCTGCAACTGGTGCCACGACGCTGGTCGCTGTTGGGCATGCCGTTGCCGCAATGGCTGCTGCCGGGGGAGAACAGTTTCGAGAGTGAAGTGGACGGGCGATTCGTGTTTGACGTGGAAATTGGCGCGCCAGTGGTGGGGCGGATCGTGCATTACCGGGGGACGCTGACGGCGGTGTGATGGATATCGTCGTGTCGCTGGAATACACAACAGGTGTCGGAACCGGAACGTGGGGCTGTCGTTTCGAGCGCTTAACGCAACGTATCGACCGCGTTCGTGTGACGCATGTGACCTCTGTTGTTCTGCTGCGGAGGTTGTTGCCATTGTCTCGTTGGTTTGCTGAAACTCCCATGTTTTCAGTTATATGGGTCGATTCGAGAGCGCTGTCGACTCCCGCTCACTGACGTTTCTTCCCTGATTCATCGCGCGTTGCAGTACTGCCTCACAGGGCACACCCGTGCCTATAAATCCCCGTCAGTTTCATCACGGGAGAGAGCTTCATGGCATTTGCATCCACACGTCGTGTGTTGAAGCGCAGCGCGCTTTCGGCAGTGTTGTTTTCCATCGTTGGTGCCGTTGCTGCACAAAGCACGACGGGCACGTTGTACGGCACAGCAGCCGGTGGCGAAGGCGCTACCGTTATCGCCCAGAGCGATAGCGGTCTGCGGCGAACGGCGCCCATTGATGCACAGGGGCGCTACAGCTTCGGCGCGTTGCCGGTGGGCCGCTACAGCGTCAGCGTGCAGCGCGACGGCCGCGTCATCCAGCAGCAGGACAACGTCCAGCTGCGCGTGGGTAGTGGTACCGAAGTGAGCTTCGCCGCACATGGCCCGGCCACGACGCTGGACGCGGTCAACGTCACCGCAATCAACCAGCCGAAGATCGATGTGACCCACACGGTCTCCAAGTCGGTCATCACCTCTGAACAACTGGATGTGCTGCCGTTGGGCCGAAGTGCCGAGTCCATCGCTCTGTTGGCCCCGGGGGTGGTCGCCGGCAGCGGCGAATTCTCCAACGGTTCGCGATCCGTGCTGTCGTTCGGCGGCGCAAGCGTCACCGAGAACGCCTACTACCTCAACGGCTTCAACGTCACCAATCCGTTGAGCAACCTCGGCGGCATCAGCCTGCCCTATGGTTCCATCGATCAGCAGGAGACCTTCACCGGCGGGTACGGCGCCGGCTATGGCCGCTCCACCGGCGGTGTCATCAACCAGTTGGGAAAGCGCGGCACCAACCGGTGGCGGTTCGGGGCGCAGGTGACGTGGACACCGGCGGAGTTTGCCGAGTCGCCGGCATCGGTCAACTACCCTGACCTGGCCCTGCCGGATGGGTATGCCTACGAGAACGGGTCCAAGCCCGGCACGTTGTACCGTTACCGACGGGGAGACAAGGCGACCACCACCAGCTACAGCGGCTATGTCAGCGGACCGTTGATCGAGGATCGCCTGTTCATCCACCTGGCAGCCGAGTCCAATCGGCGCGAAGGTGTTTCGACCGGCAGCGAGGCATCTGCGCAGCAGGCCCGCAACCACTATCGCGTGGATACACCGAAGTTCTACGGCAAGATCGACTGGAACATCAATGACAGCAACATCCTGGAGTACACCCGTTTCCAGGATACCGATCGCACCGGTGGCTACTACACCGGGTTCGACTACGACACCCTGACCGAGGGGGATCGCACAGGCACGTTCCCCAATACGACCAAGGCCACGACAGACGTCGACATCTTCAAGTACACCGGGTACCTCAACGACGACCTGACCTTCAGCGCAGTGTGGGGGCGCACGCGCGTCGGCAACCTGGAATTCAATCCATTGGATTCGGGTAACCCCTACATCAGTGGTGCCGGGAACCAGGATCCATCCCTCACTGGTGGAACGCCGGTCCGCAATGACCAGGCTGGCCTGTACACCAAGGCTTCCGATGCGGGCAGCAAGACGCAGGGGCTACGCATGGACCTCCAGTACCACCTCGGCAACCACGAACTGACCGCCGGCGTCGACAATATGAGCTACCGGGCGCACAACGAAGGGCAGTCCATGACCGGGCCGGGTCATGCCTGGATCTACTCCCGCGGCAATCCGGGGGCGTCGCCCAACCCTGGCTTCGGCATCGCACCGCCGGGCGACAATGGCTATTTCGTGCAGAAATACATCTTCTCCACTACAACCAGCATGTCGGTAAAGCAGAAGGCCTACTACCTGGAAGACCGCTGGCAGCTGACGCCCGAGTGGTTGCTGACGCTGGGCCTGCGCAATGATCGTTTCACCAACTACAACAGCGATGGACGCGCGTATGTGGAAAGCGGCGACCAGTGGGCGCCGCGGTTGGGCGCCAGTTGGGATGTGTTCGGTGACGCGTCGTTGAAGGTCTTCGCCAACCTTGGCCGCTACTACCTGGCATTGCCCAACAGCGTAGCCATCCGTGGCGCGTCTGCATCGACCTACACCCGTGAGTACTTCACCTATACCGGCATTGACGCCGACGGCAATCCCACGGGCCTGACGCCTTTGGGCGATGGTCCGGTATCGACCAACAACGAGTATGGCCAAGCCCCGGATCCGCGTTCTGTGGCGCCCACAGACCTGCGTTCCCAGTACCAGGATGAGCTGATCCTGGGCTTCGAAAAAACCTTGGGCACTACGTGGAACAGTGGCGCAAAACTGACCTTCCGCCGGCTGCAGTCGGCCATCGACGATACCTGTGATTCCGGGCGCTTCGCCGACCGGCTCGCTGGCATGGGCCTGGATGCCGATGCGTACGAGCTTCCCGGCTGCGTAATCTTCAATCCGGGGCAGACCAATACATTCCAAGTGCGCCATCGTGATGGGTCCGGCTATACGCCGATCAGCATGAGTGCGTCCGATTGGGGCTACGACGGCAAGAAGGCCAAGCGCGAATACGTCGCGGTCGATCTGTTCATCGAACACCCGATGTCCGAACACTGGTACGCACGCCTGGACTACACCTGGTCGCGCAGCTTCGGCAACACCGAAGGCCAGGTGAGGTCCGATATCGGTCAGGATGACGTTTCCAAAACCCAGGATTGGGATGCGGTATCGCTGATGGATTATGCCGGTGGCTACCTTGCCAATGATCGTCGGCACCAGTTGAAGGCATTCGGTGCGTATCAGATCAATGACGAGTGGACCGCCTCGGCGACCGTGCGCTTGATGTCCGGCATGCCCAAGAACTGCCTGGGCTACTACGGAAGCGACCAGAGCGATCCGGCCCATGGCTATGGCTCGGCATACCACTACTGCAACGGCGAACCGTCACGACCCGGCGATGCAGGCCGACAGCCGTGGACGGCGCTGCTGGACATGGGGGTGATGTACCGGCCAGCGTTTGCCGACAACCGCCTTGGCCTGGGGTTGAACGTCTTCAACGTACTCAACCAGCGCCGTCAGCTGCAGTCGACGGCGACGTACCAGACAGGTCCGGATACGGTTTCCAATCTCTACGGTATGGGAACCCACTTCACGCCGCCGCGTACGGTTCGCCTGACCGCCTCGTACGATTTCTGACCTGCGCGCATAGCGGCTCACTCTCCGCATGGGTTGGCTTGGCCCTGATCCTTCAGGGCCTTTTTCCAATGCGCACTCAACAGGAAAGGGCGCCCGAAGGCGCCCTTTCCGTTACCGCTATCGCATCAACCTCAGCGCCAGATCTTGATCTGCTCGGCGTCGGTACGCTGCATCGGCTGGCCCGGCTTGCAGCTGAAGCTGGCGCCGAACGCCGGCAGGTTCGACAGCGGGCCGTTGGTGCGCCAGCGGCCCGGTGCACGGATGTCGGCGGTCAGGCGGCGTGCGGCTTCGTTCGGCGACAGCTGCTGCGGCCACAGCGCGGCCCAGGCGCGGAAGAAGCCCTGCTGCTGTGCCGGCTTGGCCTTCGGCTCCTGCGCGGTGTAGGCGGCCCAGGCCAGTTCCAGGCCAGCGATGTCGGCGAGGTTCTCTTCCTGGGTCAACGTGCCGTTGACCTTGGCCCCCTTCACGCCGGGGAACTCGTAGCCGCCGTACTGCGTGGCGACACGGCTGCCGAGCAGGGTCCAGGCGGTCTTGTCGGCCGGGGTCCACCAGCTGCGCAGTTCGCCCTTGGCATCGACCAGCGCACCCTTGGCGTCGATCGCGCGGGTCAGCTCGTGGCCGACCAGGCCGCCGAAGCTGCCGAACTTGTCTGCGGCGTCAGCCTTGGCATTGAACACCGGACCCTGCAGGATCGCAGCGGTGACGATCAGCCGGTTCTGCGCCAGGTCATAGGCCAGCGACGGCTGCTGCGGCAGCACGTCCCAGCGACGGTCGGCGTTGCCCTTGCCGATGCGCTTCATTTCCTCGCGGTGGCGCCAGGTGGATGCGATCAGCATGTTGCCGCCGAACGAACCACGGCCCATCGGCTGCACGCTGTAGTCCAGGTCACGCAGCGGGGTGCCGATCTCGATCTTCAGCGCGGCCAGCTTGGCCTGCGCTTCGGTCTTGGCCTCGGCGCTCATCCAGCTGTTGTTTTTGACCGCCTCGATCTGCACTTCGCGCACCTTGTCGACGATCCATGCCGCCTGGCGACGGTCTTCGGCGGACAGGTAACGCGCGGCGTATTCGCGGCCGACCATCGGGCCAGCGGCCACGTTGATTGCGTCCAGCACGCTTTCCCAGCGCTGCGGCGGCAGGGTCTCACCACGCAGCACGCGGCCACGGAACTCGAATTCCGCATCGCGGTACGCCTTGGACAGGTACGGCGCCATCGAGTCGCCCACGCGCCAGCGCAGGTAGGCCTTCCACTGGTCCGGCTTGAGCTTGGTGACCATGCCGTCGAGCTGCTTGAACAGCGCCGGGTCGGCCAGCGAGACCAGGTCGTCGTTGACGCCCTGCGCCTTCAGGAACGCATCCAGCTGCAGGTTGCGGTAGCGGCTGTTGAGATCCTTGGTGGAGATCGGCGCGTAGTTGTTGAACGGATTGTTGATGCCCGCCAGCGACTGCGCGTTGCGGGCCAGTTCGGTTTCCAGCGCGATCACCGCCTGCGACTCGGCGTCCAGCTTGGCCGCCGGGGTGCCGGTCAGTGCCAGGATCTGCTTGACGTAGTTGCGGTAGCGGCCCATCAGCGCGACGGTGTCGGCGTCGGTGCGGGTATAGAAGGCCGGATCAGGCAGGCCCATGCCGCCCTGCATGAAGTAGCCGATGTGGCGGTCCAGTGCCTTCAGGTCCACGTCCGGACCGAAGTTGAAGGCCACCGGGATGCCGACCTGGTGCAGCGCGGCGATCGAGGCCGGAATGTCCTTGGCCTTCTTGATGGCGTTGATGCGGGTCAGCAGCGGCGCGATCGGGTTGGAACCATCGGCCTCCACGGCCGCTTCGTCCAGGCCGCTGGCCCAGAAGTCGCCCAGCAGCTTCTGCACGTTGCCCTGCGGCGCCTTCATCGAGGCGTCCAGCAGTTCACGCTGCTGCTGCCGGCTGCGGTCGACCAGCTGGCCCAACGCGGTGGCGGCACCGGTCTGCGGCACCGGGTTGGCCTTCAGCCAGCCCGCGTTGGTGGCATCGTAGAAATCGCTGCACTGCGCACTGACGGCCGGAGCGCGTGCGGCCTTCTTCTTGGCGGCGAACGCATCGTGGGTCGGAACCAGGGTCGCCAGGCTGATGCCCAGGGCGATGGCAAGCGGACGGAAGTTGGGCATGTAGAACGAATCCGTGATGGATTGAGGGCGGGCGAACTATAGCAAGCCGGGCAGGGTGGGAGATGCATGCGTTGTGACGTCTGCAGCGACGCAGATGATCTCCACCGCGCGGAAACACAAAGGCCCGGGAAATCCCGGGCCTCTGCAGGCAAACCGTGGCCTCAGCCGTGGCTTACCAGATCACCACCTGCGAGTCGCCGGTGCGCGACATCGGCGTACCCGGCTTGCACTGGAAGGCCGCGGTGAAGGTCGGCAGGTTCGACGGCGCACCGATGGCACGGAACTGCGCCGGCGCATGCGGGTCGGTCGCCAGGCGGACCTTGGCGTTTTCCGGGGTGTACTTGGTGCGCCACACGGTGGCCCAGTTGAAGAAGAAGCGCTGATCACGGGTGAAGCCATCGATCTTCGCGTCTTCCTTGCCGGCCGACGCCTTCTGCAGCGCGTCGTAGGCAGTGGCCAGGCCACCCAGGTCGGCGATGTTCTCGCCCAGGGTCAGATGGCCATTCACCGCCTGGCCGTCGACCTTGTACTGGTCGAACTGCTTGACCAGCTTGCCGGTCAGGCCAGCGAAGTTCTTCGAATCGGCTTCGGTCCACCAGTTCTCGAAGTTGCCGGTCGGCCCGAAGCGGCTGCCCTGGTCGTCGTAACCGTGGGTCATTTCGTGGCCGATGACTGCACCGATGCCGCCGTAGTTCAGCGCGTCGTCGGCCTTGGCATCGAAGAACGGCGGCTGCAGGATGGCGGCCGGGAACACGATCTCGTTCTGCAGCGGGTTGTAGTAGGCGTTGACCGTCTGCGGAGTCATGCCCCACTCGGTCTTGTCCACCGGCTTGCCGATCTTGGCCAGGTTGTACTGGTAGTTGAACGCGGTGGCCGCGCGCACGTTGCCCAGGTAGCTGTCACGGTTGGTCTGCAGGCCCGACCAGTCACGCCACTTGTCCGGGTAACCGATCTTCGGAGTGAAGGTTTCCCACTTCGCGATGGCCTTGGCCTTGGTCTCTTCGCTCATCCAGGACAGGCCCTGGATGCGTTCCTTCAGCGAGGCGGCCAGGTTCTTCACCAGCTCTTCCATCTTCGCCTTGGCTTCCGGCGAGAAGGCGACCTTCACGTACAGCTGGCCGAAGGCTTCGCCGGCGTCGCTCTCGATGGTGCCCAGTACGCGCTTCCAGCGCGGCTTCTGTTCCTTCTGGCCATTGAGGGTCTTGCCGTAGAACTCGTAGTTCTCCTGCACGAAGGCATCAGCCAGGTACGGCGAGGCGCCGTCCACGGTGTGGAAGCGCAGGTAGGCGCGCCACACCGACGGATCGGTGTCGCCCAGCGCCTTGCTCACTTCCTGATGGAAGGCCGGAATGGCCAGCGAGAACTTCTCCGGCGCGGCGACATTCTGCGACTTGAAGAACTCGGTCCAGCTGAAGTTCGGGGTCAGCGCATCGGCCTCGGCCAGGCTGACCGGGTGGTAGTACAGCGAGACATCGCGCGACAGCTCGACGCTGGACTTGGATGCCTTGGCCAAGCGCGTCTCGAACTTGACGACTTCTTCAGCCTGCTTGGCGGCATCGGCAGCGGCGACGCCGGACAGCTCCAGCACCTTGGCCACGTGGGCCTGGTAGGCCTTCAGCTTGTCTGCCTTGGACGCATCGGTATAGAAGGTCTTGTCCGGCAGGCCCAGGCCGCCCTGGCTGGCGTAGGCCATGTTCACGGCCGAGTTCTTGAAGTCGGCTTCGGCGCCGAAGCCGAACAGCACGTTCTCGCCCTTGGCGGCGCTGGTGCGCAGGTAGTTGGCGATGGCAGCCTTGTCCTGCAGGCCATCGATCGCGGCCAGGTCGGCCTTCAGCGGTTCGATGCCCTGCGCGTTGACCTTGGCTTCGTCCATGCCGGTGGCCCACAGATCGCCGACGATCTTCTCGATGCCGGCCGGGTTCTTGACCTGCGCGACCTGCTCGGCCAGCTGGTGCTGCACGGCCACCGAGCGCTCGTCGAGGATGGTGAAGGCGCCCCAGCTGGTGCGGTCGCCCGGAATCTCGTTGGCCGCCAGCCACTTGCCGTTGACGTAGTCGCCGAAGGCGGTGCAGGCGTCCAGATTGCTGTCCAGGTCGCTGGCCTGGAAGGCGTTGTAGGCCGGCAGCTTGCTCTCGTCGAGCTTGTAGGTAGTGGCGGCGTCGGCCGCGGCCGGCGTGGAGGCGGTGGCATCCTTTGCCGGGGTTTCGTTCTTGCCGCAGCCGACCAGCGCGGCCGAAACGGCCAGGGTCAGCAGCACGATCTTGGGAGTACGGGTCACTTGAATGGCCTCCAGGCCGAGTGAGTCAGGGAAGGGCCGTGGTGACGGCCGTGGGCCGAACGATACGCCGCCGGCCCGCACTGCAAGGGTGTCGAAGGTCATGGCCGGGCGCAAGGGCCTTGCCGGTGCCGGAAAAAGACAGACCCGGCAAAAGCCGGGTCTGTCGGGGTGCTGCATGTGTTGCTGGATCAGAACTTGTAGGTAGCGCCCATGTACATGTAGCGGCCGATGTTGTCGTACATCGCCGAACCGACGTCGGAGCCGAAGTAGTTCACCGGCGGATCCTTGTCGAAGGCGTTGTCCACGCCCAGGTAGACGTCGATCTTGTCGCCCGGGAAGCGGTAGCCGAACTGGAAGTTGTGGTAGACGTACGAGCCGTTGCGGATCGGGCTGGTCTGGCCCGGGTTGGCCTGGTAGCTCTTCGGCTGCACGCGCAGGTTGCTGCTGACGTAATTCAGGTCCCACGACGCGCGCCACTGACCCAGCGAGTACTTGGTCTGCAGCGAACCGCGCCAGCGCGGGTCGGTCACCCAGGTGACGTTCTCGTCGTACTCGTTCGGGAAGTCCTGGAAGGCCCACTCACGCGACTGCAGCAGGCGGGTACCGACCAGGCGGATCACCGTGTCGCCCTCGGCCAGCTTGAAGCGGTAGTCCATTTCCAGATCGACGCCGACGCGGCGCGAGCGGGCCAGGTTCTCGTTCAGCGCAACCCAGCGGCTGATCGAATGCTCCGGGAAGGTACGGCCGCCCGCATCGGTCTTGCCACCGACCGGTGCGCGCTCGATGAAGCCGCAGAAGCTGTTGTTGATGCCTCCCGGCGAGTCCACGCAACGCGTGGCGTTGGTCTGCGCCGAGACGGCACCGATGGCGTCCTTCAGGCTGATCCACCAGTAGTCCACGGACATGCCGAAGCCCTGCAGGAAATCGGGCTGCCAGACCAGGCCATAGGTGAAGCTGCGCGCGCGTTCCGGCTTCAGGTTCGGGTTGCCGCCGCTCACGCCCGGGCGGGTTGCGGTGTAGGTATCGACCCAGCCCACCGGCACGCCCAGCGCCGAGCAGTTGGCCTGGCGCAGGACCGGATCAGCTGCGGTGTTGGGGCGGTTGGAATTGGTGGCCAGGTAGTTGCAGGGATCGTTGACGGTGGCGAAGTTCTCGCTCTGCGGGTTGTACAGTTCGCCGATGCTCGGCGCACGCACCGCCTGCGACAGGGTGCCGCGGGCACGCAGGGACGGGATGATGGTCCAGTCCAGGCCGACCTTCCAGGTAGTGGTCTTGCCGATGCTGCTGTAATCGGACCAGCGACCGGCAGCGTCCATGGTCAGGTTGTAGATGCCCGGGATGTCGGCCAGCAACGGCACGGTGGCTTCGACGAATGCTTCGCGCACGTCGTACTTGCCCATCCGGTTGGGGATCGCGTTGAGGAAGGTCAGGCCCTGCGCTGCCAGCGGATCGGTGATTTCACGGCTCTTCTCGCGGCGATATTCCACACCACCGGCCACGCCGACGTCGCCGGCCGGCAGGCTGAACAGCGAGGCGTTGGCCAGCGAGGCGCTGAACACCGATTGCTGCAGGCGCGAATAGTTGAACGAATCGACGTTCATCCAGTCGCGTGCGGCCTGGGTCACCGCGCCATTGCCGAATACCGAGAACGGCACGCAGCCTTCGCGGGCGAACTGCGAGTACACGCGGTTGGCATTGTTGGGGTTGGTCGCGTTCGGGTTCAGCGTGGTGCGGCAGACGATCTGGCCGGTGGACGGATCGACCACGGTGTCCAGGCCGGCCTGCCAACGCTCATTGATGCGGTTGTTGAGGTTCCAGCGCTTGACTTCGCTCTGGCCCCAGTTGCCGTACACGTCGTAGGTCCAGTTCTCGGTCAGGTTGCCCTCGACGCCGAGCACGAAGCGCTGGGTGTTGCGCTCCACGTGCTCGCCACGCTGGCCGGCATCGACGTTGAAGCGGCTCAGGGTCAACTGGCTGGCGCCGTTGGCGGCCATCAGGGCGCGCAGCTGCGGCGAAACGTAGGCATTGTCGCGCTGGATGCGCAGGGTCTGGTCGAACGACGGCTGGGCCAGGAAGTCCGACACGGTCTCGGTGTACTTGCCTTCGAAGTACAGGCGATGATTGTCGGTCAGGTCGAAGTTGACGACCGCGTTGACGCTCTTGCGGTCGAAGCCGGGCTGCAGATCGGCAACCGAATTAAGGTCGGCGAAGTCGCAGTTGACGCAGCTGGTGGTGCTCGGCATCACGCCGTCATAGCGCTGCGGGCGGTAGGTGCCGTCCGGATTGAACTGGTAGCGGTTGCCCCAGGTCGCCTTGTTGGTGGGCGAGAACGCACCCAGCGTGAAGGTGCCGCCGAAGGAGATCGAGTGGTTGCCACCGGGGCCGCTGAGGACGGTCTGCGGATTGCTTTCGCTGGAGGGCTTGGTCGGGTCGTAGTTGGGGTTCGGCACCGACACCAGGAACTCATTGCCGATCGCGCGGTCGCTGCGGACGAAGCGGTCCTGCTTGCTGTATTCCAGTGCGATCGCGGCGTTGCCGCGGCCGTTGGCGAAATCGGTGCCGGCCGAGGCACTGATGAAGGACCGGTTGAAGCCGCCTTCGCTGGCCATGCCGGTCTGGGCGCGCACTTCGGCGCCATCGAACGACTTCTTCATGATGAAGTTGACGACGCCGGCCACGGCATCGGCGCCGTACACGGCCGAGGCGCCACCGGTGATGACTTCAACGCGCTCGATCCACTCGACCGGGATCGTGTTGACGTCCACTGCCGAGGAGCCGGAGGTCGCGCCGACATGGCGGCGACCATTGACCAGTACCAGCGTACGCGAGGTGCCCATGCCGCGCAGGTCCATCAGGCCCACGCCGGCGGTGCCGATGAAGCGGGTGGAGTTGCCCAGCGTATAGGTCGGGCTCAGCGCCGGCAGGCGCGCCATCAGGTCGCCGATGTTGTTGGCGCCGGTGGCACGGATTTCTTCGGCGGTGATGGCGGTGACCGGCGAGGGGGTCACGAAGCCGGTACGCGCGATGCGCGAGCCGGTCACGCTGACGCGGTCCAGGTCGATCGGGTTGTTGCCGGAGCTGGCCTCCTGGGCCAGGGCCGGGGCCGCGGCGGCCATCATCAGGCCGGCCAGCAGAGCGTTGGTCAGCGGGTGGCGACCGGGCATGCGGTAATGCGTCATCAGGTGAATCCCCCTAGTGGAAAGAGATCGACCACCTCCCTGTGTTTGTTATGTGGATGTTCATATGTCGTCCTGACCTTCATCGAACCTAACATGCGCTTAACGCGAAAATCATGATTCCATCACATTTCTTTGCGGAATAAGGGCGCTTCGATCATTAAATTGCAACAATTACAGTGCCTTAGTCTCAGTTGTGATGAATGGATCGCGTGCTGCGTTCGATTTATGAATGGGGTGTTAAGGTCGGCTTTGCGCAATCTGGCGGCTGGGGCGAGGGCGGATGCGTCCAGGAGCAGCCGCGGCGAGGATGCCAGGCAGCGTCATCCATGCCTTTCTTCCTGCCTGTCTTGATCCTTCTGGCGGCCACTGCAAAGCCGGGCGGCTGTCGGGCCGGTGATCAAGGCAGGAGAGGAGTGGTGCAGCCCCGCAAAAGGAAAGGGCGGCTTGCGCCGCCCTTTCCCGGGTACTGCGGTTACTGCCTGATCAGAACTTGTACTTCAGACGCACGAACGGGGTGCGGCCGTACAGGTCGTACTGGGTGGCGAATGCGGCGATGTTGCCGTAGCGCGCATCGCTCACGCCGGTGGAGATCAGCGGCGGGGTCTTGTCGAAGATGTTGCTGACGCCCACCAGGATTTCCCAATCGGCCTGCGAGTAGCTGACCGACGCGGTGTGGTAGGTGCGCGAATCGACCGTGATGTCACGGTAGGAGTTCGCACGGCCCTGGTAGATGAACACCGGATCCAGGTCGATGTCCTTGGTCTTGTGGATGTAGGTGGTCAGCCAGTTGAAGGTCCAATCGCCGCGGGTCAGGCTCAGCGCCAGGTTGCCCACGACCTTCGGACGGCCGATGTCGCCCAGCAGTTCGTTCGAGGACAGGCCGCTTTCCTCTGCGCTGGAGAAGACCTGCTGCGTATCTTCGATGGTGTAGGTGACCTGCGTTTCGGCGGAGAACTTGCCGAACGAGAAGTCATGGTCGAAGTTGGCGGTCAGATCGTAGCCGCGCGTACGCTGCTTGTTGATGTTGACGTACTGGTTGAAGACGTCGGTGATGTTCCATGCCTCGTCACCGGTACCCGGGTTGCGCACGAGCAGGCCGCAGAATGCGTTCGGGAACACGGCAGCGCCGTAGCAGCCCTTGACGATGTCGGCGGTGGTGATCTGGCCGATTTCGTTCTTCACCTGGTAATCGAAGTAATCGATTGCCACGCTCAGGTTGGCGAAGGTCGGGGTGAACACGATACCGGCGGTCTTGGCACGCGAGGTTTCCGGAATCAGCTGGCCAGCGCCGCCACCAGAGTAGACCGTGGCGCTGCTGCCGTTGCCGGCGTAGTCGGCCGGGATGCCAGCGGCGGCGCAGTTGGTCTGGTAGTTGGTGTTGGAGCTTTCACCCCAGCGGATGCATGGGTCGATGCCGGTCTGGCCGAGGAAGCCGGTCTGGTTGCCCAGGTACAGCTCGTACAGGCCCGGGGCGCGGTAGGAGGTGCCGATCGAGCCGCGCAGGCGCAGCGACGGAATGACCTGCCAGTTCAGACCCACCTTCCAGACCTCGTCGGTGCCATCCACCGAGTCATACTGGAACGCACGGCCCGAAGCATTCAGGCTGAGCGATTCGATCGCCGGCAGACCCTTCAGCAGCGGCACGTCGAACTCGACGAACGCTTCCTTCACGCGGTCATCGCCCTTGGTGACGTTCGCCGAGCTTGAACCCCACAGGTCCTGTGCCTTGGACAGTTCACCCGGCTGATCGTTGATCGAGTAGTAGCGGTATTCCAGGCCGGCGGCCACGCCGACGGCGCCTGCCGGCAGCTCGAACAGATCGCCGCTGACGATCGCATTGATCGTGGCCTGCTTGTAGATGGTCTTGCCCCAGTCCCACACGCCGAGCAGATTGGTCAGTTCATCGACCTTCGCCCCGCTGAGGTAACCCGGATCAAGGTAGTTCAGGGTCGGTGCGTTGTCGGTGTAGTCGACGTCACCGGTCTTGGAGGCCTGGATGCCCAGGTTGCCGTACTTGCCCTTGGAGTGGCTGAAGTTCGCATTGACTTCCCACGCCCAGGTGTCGGTCCCCTTGAACAGGCCGTCCAGCTTGGTGGCGCCGTAGAAGTAGTCGACGGTCACGTCCTGCTGCGACTTGAACGGCATGATCGGACGGATGACGCCGGTGAAGCCGGAACCCGCCGGTGCCTGGATGCGCGGGAAGAACTGGCGCCAGCGGAAGGTTTCGGTTTCACGACGGTTGAACAGGAACTGGGTCTTCCAGTTGATCGAGTCGAACGCGAAGTCGGTGGCGACGTAAACGCTCTTGCGTTCCTGCTGGTTGATGATCTGCTCTTCGCCGAAGCGGGCGAAGTTCAGCGGTTCATCGTAGATCGCATCGCGGCCACCGGCATAGGTGCGGGTGGTACGCGGACGATAGCCGGGCAGCGGGCCGATGGTATTGCCTTCCGGCGAAGGCACATAACGGATGGCACCGACGTCGACGACGTTGTGCAGCAGGTTGTTGCAGTTCGCCAGATCCGTGCCGGCAGTGATCGAACGATCCTGACGGTCGATGCGGTTGCCGTCGGCATCCTTGATGAGGTCGTTGCTGCAGTTCAGGTAGTCGCGGTCATTGCGGGTCAGCGCATTGTGGCGATACCACTCGGCGGCGGCCACGATGCTGCCGTTGTCGAAGTTCCAGCCGTTGGCCAGCGATGCAGCAAATACCTCGCCACCGCCCTCGGTCGGTACGCGGCCGGTGACGGTCAGCTCCGGACGCTCGATGTTCTTCTTGGTGATCAGGTTGACCACGCCAGCGACTGCGTCGGAGCCGTAGATGGAGGACGAGCCGTCCTTCACGATCTCGGCGCGCTGCAGGATGGCGGTCGGAATGACGTTCAGGTCGAAGGCGCCGACGGCACCACGGGTACCGGCCGGGCCCGGACGCTGGCCGTCCAGCAGCACCAGGGTGCGGTTGGCGCCCAGGCCGCGCAGCGACACGGTCTGCACGCCGGTGCCGCCGTCGACGACGAAGCCGCCGAACTGGTGGGTGATCTGCGTTTCAGCCGAACCGATGGCCGACTTCTGCAGGAACTCGGCGACGTTGACCTGGCCCTGCTTGGCGTTGGTCTCGGCGTTGATGGTGAACACCGGCGAGGTGGTCTCATAGTCCGCGCGGCGGATCAGGGAGCCGGTGACGGTGATCTTGTCAAGGTCGGTTGCACGCTGGGTGGAGGAAGAAGCGCTTGACGCCTTTGCTTCCTGCTGGGTGGTCTCCTGGGCCATTGCCGGTGCGACCTGGAGACAGGCCAGCACAGCGAGAGTCAGCGGTACGCGGCTTGGCTTGATGTGGCGGTTGGCGTTGCGCATTTCGTTGTGATCCCCACTTGTTATGCTTCGGTTAATGGAGTGTATGTGCCGCGTAAAGTAAATGCAACATGAATGGATCGATTCCGTAACTTGTTGTTGCTAAGGGGAAATTCAGGAATCCGGGCATTAAAAAACCCCGCCGGTTAAGCCGGCAGGGTTGTTGATCGGGGCCCCTCTGCTGGGGTTACAGGCCGCCCGGCCCGCAGTCCTTTGCCAGGTAGTCGGCCATCAGGGTGAGGGTCGTCTGGAAGTGGCGCGGGTACCACGGCATGCTGTGAGGCATGTCCGGGATCAGTTCGAACCTGGCCGGCACCTTGCCCTGCACGGCGGAGTAGAAATTGCGGGCGTGGAACGCCGGCGTGCGTACATCGCGGTCGCCGACGAAGGTCAGCAGCGGGATGGTGGCCTTGGCCGTGTTCTGCATCGGGTCCATGCCCTTCACCGTGCGGCCCTGCAGGATGCGCTGCAGGCGGTTCTGGCTCCAGGACGTGCCCAGCCGGCCCAGGTCGGTGACCGGTGCACCGGCGATGGCGCACTGGTACGGCGATGGGCTGCGTACGGTGGCTGCCGCCGCGGCAAAGCCGCCGTAGGAGTAGCCGAAGATTGCGATGCGATCCTTCGCCGCGATGCCCTGCGACACCAGCCAGGCAGCACCATCGTCCTTGTCATCCTGCATCTTCTGGCCCCACTCGCCATCGCCGGCCAGCCACAGCTTGCGGCCCAGGCCGGAGCTGCCGCGATACTGCGGTCGCAGCACGGCATAACCGCGCGAGGTGAAGAAGGGCACCCAGCCGGACACGTCCCAGCCTGCGTAGTCGCGCGCCCACGGCCCGCCATGCGGATGCACCAGCGCCGGCAGTGGGCCGTCGCCCTGCTTCCAACCGGCCGGCAGGTCGAGGATCGCCGGGATCTGCTGGCCATCGCGAGCGGTGTAGGTCACCCAGCGCTGCTCGCCGATCTGCTTGCTATCCACCCAGGGGCGTTCGCTGCCCAGCGGCATCACGTCCTTGCGGTCGGCCAGGATGTAATAGCTCTTCGGGTTGCGGTTGCTTTCCGTGGTGAACAACACCCGCGACAGGTCGTCGTTGTAGCCGGTGATGTAGACGGTCAGGCCCGGATAGGCCTTCTGCAGGCCTTCCTGAAGGCCCTTCATCTGCGGATCGACATAGATCGCCTGGCGCTGCGGACCGTCGATGTAGAAGCCCAGCACCTGGTTGAAGTTGCTCTTGCGCGTGCCGAGGATCAGCGAGCTGATGGAGAAGGTCGGGTGGGCCGCCAGCGGCTCCTTGTCGAACTCCTTCCTGATCGGGTCATACAGGCGGGCCTGTACCAGATCGGAAAACTGGTCGGTCAGTACATATAGTTTGCCGCTGTCATCATCGATGCCGACCACGTCCACCGTGAAGCGTTCGCTCAGCTTGGTGGTCAGCGGCGCATGTACCTCGAACTGGCCGGCGCTGTTCTTGATCAGCACGCGCTGTTCGAAATCGTCCGAGCCGCTGGATTCGATCTGGGTCTGGGTCACCACTTCGCCGGTGCGCGGGTGGAACAGGCCCGGGGTTGTGCGCGAGCTGCCCTTGAACAGCAGTTCGGTCTGGCCGGTGCGTAGGTTGAAGCGGTAGTAGTTGGCCTGCAGGGTGGCTTCATTGAGCTGGCTGATGATGACCCGGTCCGGGTCCAGCGGCAGCAGGTGCACCAGCGACGCGGTACCGGCCAGTTCCAGGCAGCGCAGGGTATCGGCGCTGACGCCCAGGGTTCGCGTATTGCTGGCAAAGGCCTCGTCGAACTTCGCCTGGCTGGCATCGGTCAGGTAGGCCTTGGTCAGGAAGGTCTTGGTGGCGCCGGTACTGTTGCCTTCGCCGCAGCCGCCCAGCTTGCCGGTCCACTCCTGGCGGCTGATGACCAGGTTGCGCCCGGCCTTGAGGGCGCTGGCAGCGATGAACTTCATTCGATCGCCGGACGGCGTGATGGCCACCGGGCCGGCGGCGAGGTTGTCCAGGTTCCAGTTGGCCAGTGCGGTATCGGCATTGTTGCTGCCGGGGGCGGCGATGATGGCGACCAGCTGCTTGCCGTCGGCACTCATCGTGACCGACTGCAGTGCGGGAATCCTGGCGAAATCCTCTGCGGGCAGTGGCGCGGCAGCGGCGTTGCCGATGCACAGTCCCAGCAGCAGCGTGGCGGCGGTACCCAGACGGGCGGACTTGTAACGGGGTTGCATCATCAGGGGTTCCTTGTGGCAAAGCACGGCAACATGACCTGAAGATGAACGAAGCCCGGCATTCCGTCAACTCGGCGTGAAAAGGCCATCGCCGGTGGCACCCCAGACGAAGAGACCCCGCCGAAGCGGGGTCTCCTGGCATGCACGGGGCCGGCGCTTACTTCTTGCCGAACTCGTACTTGGCCTGCACGTAGACCGCACGGCCGTACGGGTTGTAGATGCTGCTGTTGTACGGCGCGCCGATGTTGCCGGCGTAGCTGTGGGCCTGGCCGTCGGGCATCTTGTTGAACACGTTGTTGACCATCATCGACAGCGTCAGGTTGTCCATCGCCTGGTAATTCACGCTCAGGTTGTAGGTGGTGTACGAGCCCCACTTGCCGGCCTCATACCCAGACGGATGCACGTAGTCATAGCCCTTGCCCAGGTACGCCATGCGGTTGGGCGTCTTGCCGATGTAGTTGAAGTACAGGGTGGTGGTCCACTTGTCCTTCGCCCAGCCCACCGCACCATCGGCACGCACCTTGGCGTACTGGTCGTAATTCCACATCGCGTACGGGTCACGCAGCAGGTCCAGGTAATCGTCGCCCGGCTGCGGCTGCAGTTCGCGCTTGATCATGTTGGTGTAGTTGCTGGAGAACTGCAGCGCACCGAAGCGGCCGATGTCTTGCACGTACTTGAAGCTGGCCGTCACCGCCTGCAGGTTCTGGCTGGCGATGTTCATCTTCGGCGTGTAGATCTGCTCCAGCTTGCCGGTGCCGTCACGGGTGATCCAGTCGCTCACGTTCTGGCAGCTGGCCGAGGTGTTGTTGGTCTGGCCGTTGCGGCAGTAGTACTCGGCCAGCAGCAACTGGTCGGAGCTGAGGGTGTTGACCTCGTTCTTGATCTTCCAGTTGTAGTAGTCCACCGACACCGACAGGTTGTTGATGGGCGCCCACACGATACCGGCGTTCCAGACGTCGGCGGTGATCGCTTCCAGATCGGGGTTGCCGGACTGTTCACCGAACACCGACTCGTTGGCATACGGGCAGCCAACCGTGTCGCTGGGGTTGAAGCCAAGCTGGCCACAGCGGTAGTAGTCGACCGAACTGTTGGCGTAGTAGCCGCTGCGGCCCTGGAAGGCGTCGGACAGGCTGGGCGCACGGAAGGCGGTGCCGTACTTGCCGCGGAACAGCAGGCTTTCGATCGGGCGGAATTCCACGCCGATGCTGTAGGTCGATTTGTCGACGGTCTTGTCGGCGATCTTGAACGCGTCGTAGCGGCCCGAGGCGGTCACGGTCAGCGACTCCAGCAGCGGCATGCGCAGCTCGCTGGTCAGCGCGTAGTTGCTGCGATGGCCGGCACCGGCCACCGAGGTGGTGCCCCACACGCTACCGTCCAGCAACCGCTGGTCGGGGGCGTACGACCAGCCTTCGCTGCCGGCTTCGGCCACCACGGCCAGGCCCGCATCGCCACCGGGCAGCTTGAACAGCGAGCCATTGGTGATCTGCGCGCGGCCCAGGTTCTGCCAGGTGCGGCTCTTGTTGTAGGTGAAACCGGTGAAGGTCTGGAAATCACCCGCCGGCAGCGGCGAGTAGAACGCGCCCCAGTTCGGGTTGTAGATGTTGTAACCGTCGTCGGTGACGCCCAGTACCGGACCCAGCACACGATCTTCGAAGTAGCTGTCGATCTCGTTGGCCCAGCGCGCGAAACTGCGTTCGGTCAGCTTGTACTCGCCGCGGCTGAAGCTGGCGCTGTAGTCCCAGTTGCCGACGTTGCCGCGACCGCCGAGGGTGACCTGGTAGGCCTTGTTGCGATCGGTGCTCATGATGTCGCGGTAGCCGGCGGCGCTGATGTCCTCTGGCGCGAACGCGCGCTGCAGGTTCATGTATTCGCCACTGGCCTGGTCGACGAACGCACCGAAGCCGACATCACTGCCCCAGAAGGCATAGCCCGAACCGGCGTTGTACTGGACCTCTTCCAGGCTGTAGAGCGCGTCGGCGAACAGCTGGAAGTTGTCGTTGACGTCGAAGGACATCGACGAATAGATCTGGCTGCTTTCCTTGCCGTTCTTCAGCGTCTTGTAGCCAGCACTGAAGGGCGAGCCGCAGGATTCACCGACCGCACGCGTGCCCAGTACGGTGGTGCCGCCGAACTGGCCAGCCACGTTGGCGCAGCGGCTCGGGTCCATCATCACGTAAGCATTCTGCTGGTCCGGCAGGTAGACCAGGAAGTCGTTGGTCGGAACCTGCGGCGTATAGCCCCGGGTGTTGTTCTGCTTGGTCAGGTCGCGCTGGTAGCCCCAGATCGGGCTGCTCTTCTCGTACTGCACGTTGACCAGCGCGTGGAAGCGGTCATCGAAGGCGTTGAAACCATGCGCGCCACTGACGCGGAAATCGTTGCCGCCGCCCTCGGTGTAACCGCCGCCGCGCACGTTCAGCACGCCGCCATCCATGCGGTCCTTCAGGATGATGTTGACCACACCGGCAATCGCGTCCGAGCCGTACAGCGACGACTGGCCGCCGGGCAGGATCTCGATGCGCTCGACGATGTCGATCGGGATGCCGCTGAGATTGTTGAAGGTGTCGCTGCCGTTGTAGAGGGCAGGGTAGGACAGCATCGGCCGTCCGTTGATCAGGTACTTGGTGTAGCTCGGGCTGAGGCCGAACATGCCCGAGGCTTCAGCGCCCTGGGTGAAAGATGCCGAGGTCTGGCCACCCTGCAGGCCGCCGGTGGTCAGCGAATTCTGCTGCAGCACCTCGGCCACGCTGGTGAAGCCGCGGGTCTGGATGTCCTCGGCGGTGACGGTCAGGACCGGCGTGTGGTTTTCGATCTGCGTCTGCGGGATCAGCGAGCCGGTGACGGTCACGCGTCCGAGATCGGTGGGCGTGTTGTCCTGGGCGAGCGCGATCGCGCTGCTGCTGGCCAGGATCAGGCCGCTGAGGACGGCGCGGGTGAGCGGGTGACGCGGGAAGCCATTGCGAGACATGCGGTACTCCGTGTGGTCGTGAGAGACGCGTTTCCCTTTCCTGGGAACTCATGGATTGTTCAGCAGCCTGTAGACGAAGAAAGGCGGCGTTTTTCGAACGTAACACACGCTTAACCTGATTTGCGCGGCCTTGTAACGTCTTCTTGATGCGGAATTTGAGGTTAATCAGAATGTCTTTGAAAACAATGTGTTGCTGAACTTTTGTGGCTTTGCCGAGTTTGGCGGAATGAATGTTGTATAAATATTCATTGATTAACAATTGGGGCATTGCTGCGTTCGGCGCGGCGTATCCAGGCCAAAAAAAAAGGCCCCGCCGAAGCGGGGCCTGGTCCGGAATCAAACCCGGAAAACGACGGGATTACTTGCCGAAGTCGTACTTGACCTGGGCCGAGATCTGGCGGCCGTAGACGCTGTAGAAGCCATCGTTGAACGGTGCTGCCTCGTTGCCCGGGTAGTTGTAGCGCTGGCCTTCCGGCAGCTTGTTGAACACGTTGTTGACCATCAGCGACAGGGTCAGATCATCCTGCGCCTGGTAGTTCAGGCTCATGTTGTACGTGGTGTACGAGCCCCACTTGCCGGCCTTGGCGCCAGAGGAGTGGACGTAGTCATAGCTGCGGCCGGTGTAGGCCAGGTAGTTCGGGGTGCTGCCGACGTAGTTGGCATACACGGTGGTGGTGAACTTGCCGATGTTCCAGCCTACCGACAGATCGCCGCGGACCTTGGCGAAGTTGTCGTAGTACCACATGTTGTACGGATCGCTCAGCAGATCCAGCTTCTGTGCACCCGGCAGCGGGGTCACTTCACGCTTCAGCATGTTGGTGTAGTTGCCCGAGAACTGCAGCGAACCGAAGCGGCCCATGTCCTGCAGGTACTTGGCGCTGACCGTCACCGCTTCCAGGTTCTGGCTGGCAACGTTGAGCTTGGGCGTGTACACGCGGGTCAGGTTGCCGCCGGCATCGCGGGTCACCCAGTCGGTCACGTTCTGGCAGCTGGCCGAGGTGTTGTTCGGCAGACCGTTGTGGCACTGGTACTCGGCCAGCAGCAGCTGGTCGGTGCTGAGGGTCTTGACCTCGTTCTTGATCTTCCAGTTGTAGTAGTCGGCCGACAGCGAGAAGTTGCTGATCGGCGCCCACACCACGCCTGCGCTCCACACGTCGGCGGTGATCGGCTTCAGTTCCGGGTTGCCGGACTTTTCGCTGTACACCGAGGTGGTCTTGTAGAACGAGCAGGCTTCGTCGCGCAGGGCGTAGCCCATCTGGCTGCAGCGGTAGTAGTCGTTCTGGCCCGAAGCGTAGGAACCGCTCATGCCCTGGTAGGCATCGGACAGGGTCGGCGCGCGGAAGGCGGTGCCGTACTTGCCGCGGAACAGCAGGCTTTCGATCGGACGGAATTCCAGACCGATGCTGTAGGTAGCCTTGTCGACGGTGCCGTCGCCGATCTTGAACGCGTCATAACGGCCCGAGGCGCTGACGGTCAGGGTTTCCAGCACCGGCATGCGCAGTTCGCTGGTCACCGCGTAATTGCTGCGATGGCCTGCGCCGGCCACGGCCGTGGTGCCCCACACGTTGCCATCGATGAACGCCTGGTCCGGCGAGTAATCCCAACCTTCGCTGCCGCCCTCGATGACGACGGCCAGGCCGGCGTCGCCGCCCGGCAGCTGGAACAGCGAACCGTTGGTCACCTGTGCACGGGCCAGGTTCTGCCAGGTCTTGCTGCGGTGGGTACCGTAGCCGGTGAAGCTGGCGAACTGGTCCGGGGTGATCGGCGAGTAGAACGCGGCGTAGTTCGGGTTGTAGATGCCGAAGCCACCAGCGCTGGTGCCCAGGCGCGGGCCCAGCACGGTCTCGCCGAAGAAGTTCTCGATCTTGTCCTTCCAGCGCACGAAGCGGTTCTGGTCCAGACGGTACTCACCGCGGGTGAAGCTGGCGCTGTAGTCCCAGTCGCCGACCATGCCCTTGCCGCCCAGGGTGACCTGGTAGGAACGGCTCTCATCGGAGTTCAGGATGTTGTCGTAGTGGCCCGGGCCGATTTCTTCCGGTGCGAACGCACGCTGCAGGTTGACGACCTTGCCCAGGCCCTGGTCGTAGAAACCGCCCATGACCGACTTGGTGCCCCACCACAGGGCGCTGGAGCCGGAGGTGAACTCGGTCTTTTCCTTGCTGTACAGCACGTCGGCGAACAGCTGGAAGTTGTCGTTCACGTCGAAGGTCATCGACGAGTAGAACTGGCCGCTGTCCTTGCCGTTCTTCAGGGTCTTGTAGCCGGCGCTGTACACCGAACCGCAGGACTCGCCGGAGGCGCGCTTGCCGACGGTGGTGGTGCCGTCATACAGGCCAGCCACGTTGCCGCAGCGGGTCGGGTCCATCATGTACAGCTTGTTGTCCGAGTTGCCGATCACGGCAAAGTCGTTGGACGGCAGCTGCGCGGTGTAGCCAACCGGATTGGTCTGCTTGGTGATGTCGCGCTGGAAACCCCAGATCGGGCTGCTGTTTTCCAGCTGCACGTTGACCAGGGCATGGAAGCGGTCATCGAAGGCGTTGAAGCCCTTGGCGGCGCTGAAGCGGATGTTGTTGCCGCCACCCTCGGTGTAGGTGCCGCCACGGACGGTCACGGTGCCGCCGTCCATGCGCTCCTTCAGGATGATGTTGACCACGCCGGCGATCGCGTCCGAGCCGTACAGCGAGGACTGGCCGCCCGGCAGCACTTCGATGCGCTCGACGATGTCGATCGGAATGCCGCTGATGTTGTTGAAGGTTTCGCTACCGTTGTACAGCGCCGGATACGAAAGCATCGGGCGGCCGTTGATCAGGTACTTGGTGTAGCCCGGGTTCAGGCCGAACATGCCGGCCGCTTCGGCACCCTGGGTGAAGGCGCCCGAGGTCTGGCCGCCCTGCAGGCCGCCGGTGGTCAGCGAGGACTGCTGCAGCACTTCAGCAACGCTGCTGAAGCCGCGGGTCTGGATGTCTTCGGCGGAGATCGACATCACCGGGGTCTGGGTTTCAACCTGGGTCTGCGGGATCAGCGAACCGGTGACGGTGATCTTGTCCAGGTTGGTGGCCTTGTCCTGGGCCATTGCCGGCGAGGCGGCAACCAGGGCGGAGATCAAGGCGACAGCGAGGGTGTTGCGACGTGCGGAATTGCGAAGGTCTTTCATGTAGTTCCGTTCAAAGAGCAAATACGAGTACGGCACTGCGCATGCGCCATCGTGCGTGCTGCAACAACCAGCCGCGGAGCCCAAAACCAGTGCTCAGCGAACGTAACATGAACTTAACAATCTGTGCACGAATCTGTAGCAATCCTGAATTTCAGTCAGCGTACGTCCAGCTAGTATGATGTTGGGTTCTTCTTATCGATTCACCCGGAGTCCGCAGTGAACAGTTCTTCCCGTCGTCCGCATGCCAGCCAGGTGCAGAAGGGACTGGCGCCGCATGCGCGCATCCGCAACGTGATCGCGGTGGGCTCGGGAAAGGGTGGGGTGGGCAAGTCGACCACGGCAGTCAATCTTGCCGTCGCCCTGCAGCAGCTGGGCGCGCGCGTCGGTGTGCTTGACGCGGATATCTATGGCCCCAGCGTGCCGGCGATGCTCGGCCTGTCCGGTCGCCCGGAAAGCCCGGACAACAAGAGCATCGAGCCGATGCGTGCCTTCGGCGTGGACACCATGTCGATCGGCTATCTGGTCGAGGACGAAACACCGCTGATCATGCGCGCACCGCGCGCGACGGCGGCGCTGACCCAGCTGTTCGAAGACACGCTGTGGGACGACCTGGACTACCTGCTGATCGACCTGCCGCCGGGTACCGGCGACATCCAGCTGACGCTGGTGCAGAAGATTCCGCTGGCCGGTGCGGTGATCGTCACCACGCCGCAGGACATCGCCACGCTGGATGCGAAGAAGGCGCTGAAGATGTTCGAGAAGGTCGAGGTGCCGGTGCTGGGCGTGGTCGAGAACATGGCCGTGCATACCTGCAGCAACTGCGGGCACGTGGAGCATCTGTTCGGCGAGGGTGGGGGCGAGCGCATGGCCGCGCAGTACGGCGTCCCGCTGCTGGGGTCGTTGCCGCTGCAGATCGGCATCCGCGAGCAGGGCGATGCCGGCACCCCGATCACCGCCGCGCAGCCGGATTCGGCGGCGGCCCAGGCCTACCATCGTGCTGCCCAGCGTCTGGTCGAGGAGGTGGGCAAGCGCCCGCGCGCCTCGATCCCGATCCTGTCCTCGCTGCTGTAAGGGCCCGCTGGCGGGGCTGCGGCGGCGACGCCCGGCCCCCTGTTAGAATCCTCGCGCCCCCTTGCACCCAGGACAGAGCATGAGCATCAAGAGTGACCGTTGGATCCGCCAGATGTCCCAACAGCACGGCATGATCGAGCCGTACGAGGCCGGGCAGGTCAAGCAGGTCAACGGCGAGCGCATCGTCAGCTACGGCACCTCCAGCTACGGCTACGACGTGCGCTGCTCGCGCGAGTTCAAGGTGTTCACCAACATCAACTCGACGATCGTCGACCCCAAGCATTTCGATCCGGGCAGCTTCGTCGACATCGTCGGTGACGAGTGCATCATTCCGCCGAACAGCTTCGCACTGGCGCGCACGGTCGAGTATTTCCGCATTCCGCGCGACACCCTGGTGGTGTGCCTGGGCAAGAGCACCTATGCGCGCTGCGGCATCATCGTCAACGTGACCCCGCTGGAACCGGAGTGGGAAGGCCACGTGACCCTGGAATTCAGCAACACCACGCCGCTGCCGGCGCGCATCTACGCCAACGAAGGCGTGGCGCAGATGCTGTTCTTCCAGTCCGATGAAGTGTGCGAGACCTCGTACAAGGACCGCGGCGGCAAGTACCAGGGCCAGACCGGCGTGACCCTGCCGCGCACCTGATGGTGGCGCCGGGCGATGCCCGGCGGTCTGCGTGATCACGAAGGCGGCGCATGCGCCGCCTTTGCTTATTTGCCGCGACCGAACAGGATCGCGATGCCCACGGCCACCAGGCCCAGCGGCCACCAGGTCAGCAGCAGGCGCGACAGGTTCAGGTTGGTCCAGCCCAGGTTGCTGGCCAGCATGAACAGGCCGATCAGGATCAGCAGGATGGCGGCGACGATATTGAATCGCATCGGGTCGGCACTGACTCAGGAATGGGCCGGATATCCTAGCCGTTCCTTCCAGTAGGCGACATGCTGGTCCAGTGCAGCCGGTTCATAACGGTGCGCCGGGCCGCTGCCCCAGACCGGTCCCGGCCATGCCGGATCGCCGTCGTGGCGGCCGATCACGTGGAAATGCAGCTGGCGCACGATGTTGCCCAGCGCGCCGATGTTGATCTTCTCCACTCCGTCCGAACCGTGCAGCGCCTTGCAGGCGCGGTTGAGCTCGGTGCGCAGCTTGTCCTGCTGCTCGCCGTCCAGCTCGATCCACTCGGTCACCCCGGCCAGGCGCGGCACCAGGACCAGCCAAGGGAATCGTTCGTCGTTCATCAGTCGCACTTGCGACAACGGGCCTTCGGCCACCAGCACGCTATCGGTGGCCAGGCGTGAATCGAGTTCGAAATCGCTCATCCAAGATGCTCCGAGAAGAAGTCCAGGGTGCGTTGCAGCGCCAGGGCGGCGCTGTCTGGATCATACGCATGTCCGACCTCGCGGTTGAAGGCATGGTCGGCCGGATAGACGTAGGTCGCCATCTGCGGCAGCTTCTCGCGGTGGGCCTGGATCGCCTCCGGCGGGATGCTCTTGTCCTGCGCGCCGAAGTGGAACATCACCGCGGCCTTCGGTGTTTCATCCAGGAACTGCACGTTGCGCGCGCCGTAGTAGCTCACCGAGGGCAGGCCCAGGCGCAGCGCCGACAGCAGGGCGACGCTGCCGCCCCAGCAGTAGCCGACCGTGCCCACCTTGCCGTGCGGGGCGAGCCGGGTGGCGGCGGCGCGGACCACTTCCAGCGCCTTTTCCATGCCCAGCGCGGTGACCCGTTGCAGGCCATCCTTCACGCCTTCAGGGGTATAGGGCAGCGCATCCGGATCGGCCTCGGGGCCGTCCACCAGGTCGAAGAATGACGGTGCCAGCACCGCGTAGCCCTCGGCCGCGAAACGTTCGGCCACGCTGCGGATGTGCGGGTTGGCGCCGAAGATCTCCTGCACCACCACCAGGCCACCACGCGGGGTGCCTTCGGGCAGGGCCTGCCAGGCGCGGACCGGGCCATGATGCGTATCCAGGGTGATCCATTCGGACATCGGGGGTACCTCGTTGCAGGGGACAGGCCCGCATTGTCGGTGCTGGGCGGGTTAGCGCGATGTCAGCGGCTGTGCGGGATCGGGCGGCTCACACGATTCAGAGGCCGCCCCCCAACCCCGGTATACTGGCGCCCTTTCAGGCCCCGGCCCCCAGGTCCCCCTGCCATGCCGGCAGGGGCCCAGGCCCCCAGAGTCCCGCGATTCCATGTCCCAGCTGAACCCCAAAGTCGGCTTCGTCAGCCTTGGCTGCCCGAAGGCCCTTGTCGATTCCGAGCGCATCCTCACCCAGCTGCGGTCGGAAGGCTACGACATCGTCCCGTCCTACGATTCAGCCGACGTGGTGGTGGTCAACACCTGTGGCTTCATCGATTCGGCTGTGACCGAATCGCTGGATGCCATCGGCGAGGCGATGAACCAGAACGGCAAGGTCATCGTCACCGGCTGCCTGGGCAAGCGCCCGGAGCAGATCCGTGAGGCGTATCCGAACGTGCTGGCGGTGTCCGGGCCGCAGGATTACCAGAGCGTGATGGAAGCCGTGCACGCGGCGCTGCCGCCCAAGCACGACCCGTTCGTGGATCTGGTGCCGGACTACGGCATCAAGCTGACCCCGCGTCACTACGCCTACCTGAAGATTTCCGAAGGCTGCAACCACCATTGCAGCTTCTGCATCATCCCGTCGATGCGCGGCAAGCTGGTCTCGCGTCCAGTGGACGAGGTGCTGCGCGAAGCCGAGCGCCTGGTGCGTGGCGGCGTGCGCGAACTGCTGGTGGTTTCGCAGGACACCTCGGCCTACGGCGTGGATGTGAAGTACGCCGAGAAGATGTGGCGCGACAAGGCCTACCAGACCCGCCTGAAGGCACTGTGCGAAGGTTTGTCCGAGCTGGATGCGTGGGTGCGCATGCACTACGTCTATCCGTATCCGCACGTCGATGACGTGGTGCCGCTGATGGCCGAGAACCGCATCCTGCCGTACCTGGACATTCCGTTCCAGCACGCCAGCCCGCGCATCCTGCGCCTGATGAAGCGCCCCGGCGCGGTCGAGAAGACCCTGGAACGCGTGCAGAACTGGCGCCGCATCGCGCCGGACATCACCGTGCGTTCCACCTTCATCGTCGGTTTCCCGGGCGAGACCGAGGCCGAGTTCGAAGAACTGCTTTCCTTCCTCGACGAAGCGCAGCTGGACCGCGTGGGTGCGTTCGCCTACTCGCCCGTCGAGGGCGCTACGGCCAACAACCTGCCGGACCCGGTGCCGGAAGAAGTGAAGCAGGAACGACTGGCGCGCTTCATGGAAAAGCAGGCGCAGATTTCGGCCTCGCGCCTGGAAGCCAAGATCGGCACGGTGCAGCAGTGCCTGGTCGATGCCATCGAAGGCGATATCGCCGTGGCCCGTTCCAAGGCGGACGCGCCGGAGATCGATGGACTGGTGCATATCCAGAACGCCGACCAGGTGGCGCTGCGCGTGGGTGAGTTCGTCGACGTGGAAATCACCGAGAGCGACGAGCACGACCTCTACGGTGATGCACTGCCGCCGACCACGCGCCCGGCCTTCGACCTCAAGGTGCTGTGACCGGGGCGCAGGCTGCTGATGGCGGCTCCCGCCGCTTCGTGCCACCGCTGCGGGCGGCGGTGGATCGGTCTGCATTCGATCATCCGCTGTTTGCCGGTATCGCCGAATTTGCTGATCTGCTGACCGCAGCGGACTGGCCACGCGTGGTCGACCTGGACGAGCGCCTGGCGCTGCCGGGCAAGCGCCTTGTTGAACAGGATACGGCGCTGCTGGCCGATGGCCTGCACTACGAAACGCGCATCGCCGAAGGGCGCATCGCAACCCGCGCGGGCAACTGGCACGACCTGTTCAATGCCCTGGCCTGGGCGTGCTACCTGCCGATCAAGCGTGCACTCAACACGCAGCAATGCCGGCACATCGAGCGCATGGCCGCCGGACAGCGCAACCGCGCGCAGGCCGCGCTGACCCAGTTCGATGAAACCGGCGTGGTGGTGCGGGTGCGTGACCCGGCGTTGCTGGCAGCCTGGGATGCTCACGATTGGCGCGCGTTGTTCGAACCGATCCACTGGCAGTCAGGGCGGATCGGCATTGCCGCTGTATTTGGTCACGCCTTGATGGAGCAGGCGCTGCTGCCGGGCCGGCTGCTGGTGGGTAAATGCATCGTGCTGCAAGGCGATGACGATGCGGGCTGCATCGACGCGATCGCGCAGGCCATCGACGAGGGGAGGGTGCTGCTCGACCCCTTGCAGCTGCGCCCGCTGCCATTGGCGGGCATTCCGGGCTGGCACACCGGTCAGACGCCAGCCTTCTACGCGAACGACCATTACTTCCGCCCACTGCGCGAAGGGCGTCGTTACCCGCCGCCGCTACCGCTGCCGTAGAACCGGGCCCATGCGAGGCTGAGCGTCGCTGCCCGCCAGAGGCTCAGCCCTTGGCCGCAGTCTCGTACTCGACATCGATCACCGCAAAGGTGTGATGACCACTGGGCAGTTCCACCGAAAACTCATCATCCAGGCGCTTCTTCAACAAGGCCCGTGCCAACGGCGAATCGATGCTGATCCAGCCCAGCCCTGCATCGGTCTCATCCGGCCCGACGATGCGGTAGCGGCTGGTCTGCCCGCTGTCCACGTTCTCCAGCTCCACCCACGCGCCGAAGAACACCGCTTGCGGATCGGTCGGCGTGGTGTCGACCACGCGCAGTGATTCCAGGCGCTTGGTCAGGTAGCGCACGCGACGATCGATCTCGCCCAGCTGCTTTTTGCGGTAGGTGTATTCGGCATTCTCCGAGCGGTCGCCTTCGGCCGCGGCGGCGGCAAGCGCCTTGACCACCTCGGGTCGACGCACACGCCACAGCTCATCAAGCTCGGCTTTCAAGCGTGCATGGCCGGCGGCGGTAATCAGTGCGGTGCTTTTTTCTGCAGGGGGACGCCAACGCGACATGCGGTAAGACTTCTTTTCAGGGGAACGATGGGGTCGGAGCCCTTCCTGCGGAAGGGATCCGATCCCGGGACATGCAGTGGGGTCAGATCCCTACCGCAGGAAGGGCTCTGACCCCAGAGACGGGGCTCTCAACGCTTGCCGCCGAAGATGCCACCGAGGATGCCGCGCACGATCTGGTTGCCCAGCTTGGTGCCAACCGTACGCGTGGTCTGCTTGGCCATCGTCTCGATCATGCCCTGGCGGCGTTTGGTGCCGAAAATCGCATCCTTGATCGATTGCCCGAAGCCACCTTCCTGCGCCTCGTCCTGTTCACGGCTGCGCGCGGCCGGCGCATCGGTTTTCTCGATGGCCTTCTGCGCGCGCTGCGCCAGCAGTTCGGCGGCCGATTCGCGGTTGATGGCGGTGTCGTAGCGCGTGCCGACCGGGCTGCCGGCACGCACCTGCGTACGTTCGGTGTCGGTGACCGGTCCCATGCGGCAGCGCGGCGGCGCGATCATCGTCTGCTGTACCGGCATCGGCACACCCTTGTCCTGCAGCGTGGACACCAGCGCTTCGCCGGTACCGAGCTGGCTGAGCACCTTCACCACATCCAGCTTGGGGTTCGGCACGAAGGTCTCGGCGGCGGTCTTCACCGCCTTCTGGTCGCGCGGGGTGAATGCGCGCAACGCGTGCTGCACGCGGTTGCCGAGCTGGCCGAGGATGTTGGCCGGCACGTCGTCCGGGAACTGCGAGCAGAAGTACACGCCCACGCCCTTGGAGCGGATCAGCCGCACCACTTGTTCGATGCGCTGTACCAGTGCGGGCGGCGCATCGTCGAACAGCAGGTGCGCTTCGTCGAAAATGAAGACCAGCTTCGGCTTGTCGAGATCGCCCACTTCCGGCAGTTGCTCGAACAGCTCCGACAACAGCCACAGCAGGAAGGTCGAGTAAAGCTTGGGCTTGAGCACCAGCTGGTCGGCGGCAAGGATGCCGATGACACCGCGGCCATCATGGTTGACCCGCATGATGTCGGCCAGTTCCAGCGCCGGTTCGCCGAAGAAATGCTCGCCGCCATCCTGCGCCAGGCGCAGCAGGGCGCGCTGGATGGCCGCCACCGACTGCGCGCTGACCAGGCCGTACTCGGTGGAGATATCCTTGCGCTCCTCGGCCACCAGGCCGAGCAGGGCGCGCAGGTCGTCCATGTCCAGCAGCAGCAGGCCGCGGTCATCGGCCAGCTTGAACACGATGTCGAGCACGCCGGCCTGGGTGTCGTTCAATTCCAGGATGCGGGCCAGCAGGGTCGGGCCCATCTCGCTCACGGTGGTGCGCACCGGGTGGCCGAGCTTGCCATACAGGTCCCAGAACACGGTGGGGCTTGCCGCCGGGGCGTAGTCGCTCACGCCGATCTCGGCCGCGCGCTTGAGCAGGTTCTCAGCGCCGGTACCCGGCACCGCCAGACCAGACACATCGCCCTTCACATCCGCCAGGAACACCGGTACCCCGATCCGCGAGAAACCCTCGGCCAGGGTCATCAGGGTCACGGTCTTGCCGGTGCCGGTAGCGCCGGCCACCAGCCCATGACGGTTGCCGAGTTTCGGCAGCAGGGTGACAGCCACATCGTCGGTGATGCCTTTGCCGAGCAGAATCGGATCCATGGTCCAGCCCTTGTGATGAATGTGCCAATGTTAACCGCCGACCGTGACGGGCCGAAGGTCGGCTTGCCCCGACCTTGGCCGCGCCGCTACTCTGCCTGCCTGTTTCATACACAGTGCCACCAATGCCCGTTCCTGTCCTGATTTCCCGCACCTGGCCGCTGCTGGCCCTGGCTGGCCTGGTTTCCCTGGCACCGGAGGCCCACGCACAGCGGGTTTCGGCCAAGGACAAGGTGAAGGTGGATGCGCTGCAGCAGCGCATGACGACTGCCGAGAAGCGCTACAGCGATGCCGTGCTGCTGGTGGCCAACGCCGATCCGAAGGGGCGCAACGAGGCCGACGCCGCGCTGGAGGACATGGAAGATGTCATCAGCGAGTGCGTGAAGCAGAAGGGCTGCCAGATGAGCAACATGCTGGCGACCTACAAGCGGCTGCTCAAGCACGATGCCGATGCCGCCGCCGATGATGACGTGGCCGATGAGGCCGGCGACCGCCTGGAAGCCGACCCGGACCATGTCGGCCCGCTGGCGGCCGACGTGCCCGAGGCGGCTCGCGCGGCGGCGCTGCTCAACGACAAGCGCCATGCCTTCGACAACATGGTCGAGTACAACCCGGCCGTGCAGGCCGGCATCCGCCGCTGGCTGACCGACATGCGCCCGGCGTTGATGACCACCTACGAGAACTACCAGAACCTGCGCGCGGTGATGTGGCCGGAATGGGAGAAGCGTGGCCTGCCCGAGGCGCTGCTGTTCGGCATCATGGCCAAGGAATCCAACGGCCGCGTACATGCATCCTCACGTGCTGGCGCCGCGGGCCTGATGCAGTTCATGCCGGCCACCGGCCGCCGCTTCGGCCTGGGCCCGGACGGTACCGGTTTCGATACCCGCTTCGACGCGCGCAGCGCCGCCGAAGCCAGCGCGACCTACCTCAACGAGCGCATGCGCGAGCTCAACAACAACGTCGAACTGTCGTTGGCCGGCTACAACGGTGGCGAAGGCCGCGCGGCGCGCGTCTACAAGCAGTACCCGGGCCAGAGCTTCTGGGTGGACAGCGTCTACAACCAGTTCCCGGGCGAGACCAAGGACTACGTGCCGATGGTGATCGCCGCGTCCTGGATCTTCCTGCACCCGCAGCAGTACGGCGTGGAGTTCCCGAAGATCAACGCACAGCCGGCCACCATCCGCCTGGCCCGCTCGACCACGATCTACGAGCTGACCATCTGCCTGGGCAGCCATGGCACCCGCGATGGCTACATGCGCGCACTGCGCAACCTCAATCCGCGCTATGAGGCCGATGGCTGGATTCCGGCCGGCACCCTCATCAACGCCACCAACCGCATCGCCGGTCTGTACGCGCGCAACTGCGTCAGCGGCCCGCGTGCGGATCTGGCCCGCACCCTGATCACCGCCGACCTCAACGCTGCAATCATGCGCCCCAGCGCCACCAGCTACACCGGCAGCGTAGCCGTGGGCGGCGTGGTGCCGGTGGTCGATCCCAATGCCGCCAGCAGCGTGCCGACCACGCCCGCCGCGCCCGTGGCTGCGCCGCGCCCAGCGCCGGCACCGCGCGCCAAGCCGGCCCGCAGCTACAAGGTCGGCAAGGGCGACACCCTGGGGCGGATCGCCGCGAAGTTCCAGTGCGATGTGCCGGTGCTGGCCCGCGCCAATGGCCTCAAGGCCCCCGGCTACAGCCTGCGCCACGGCCAGGTGCTGAAGCTGCAGGGCTGCGACAAATAATCTCTCCGCACTCTGGATATCGCATGGACCTCGAAGACACCCGCAACCTGTTCACCAACCTCCGCGAGAACACCGACTGGAACCTGGACGCCCCGCTGCTGTGGGGGTACTTCTTCGTGCACTCCACCGCCGAGCCGCTGCAGGCGCTGGCCACCCACCTGCAGGCGCAGGGCTATGTGCTTGTGGAGATGTTCGAGCAGGAGCCGGAGGACGGTGACGCTGCCTTCCACGTGCTGCACGTGGAGCGCGTGGAAGTCCACGACGAAACCTCGCTGGACAAGCGCAACCAGGAACTGAGCGCGCTGGCCACGCAGATGGGCGTGGAAGACTACGACGGCATGGACGTCGGCCCGGCGCCGACCCTGCAGTAACGCCCGCATCCGGTAGTGCCGGCCGCTGGCCGGCATTCCGTTGAAGCCATCCACGCATGGCGTGGATCTACTGGCCAAGCGTGAGCCCAGCACGGCTCGGCTCTACATGAACCTCAGCGCAGCTTCGCCAGTGCCTGGCCCAGCTGCACCGGATGCTCCGCATCCAGATGCGGGGCGAACTCGGCCACACCCGGCGGCAGCAGCACGATCACGGTCGATCCGTAATTGAAGCGCGCCATCTCTTCGAAGCGTTGCAGCGTGATGCCGCGGCCCCGGTAATCCTTGCGGGTGATGCGGTCGCCGTAGTGCGGAATCTCTTCGCCGCTCCACACCGTTTCCACGCCCGACACCAGCAGCGCACCGACCATCACGCTGACCATCGGGCCGAAGCTGGTATCGAAGTGGCAGACCAGGCGTTCGTTGCGTGCGAACAGGCCGGGCACGTTGTTCACCGCGGCCGGGCCAACGCTGAACAGGCGGCCGGGCACGTGCACGGTTTCGCGCAGGGTGCCGGTCCACGGCATGTGCACGCGGTGGTAGTCGCGCGGCGACAGGTACACCGTGGCATACAGGCCCTCGTTGAACGGCTTGGCGTCCTCGGCGCTGCCCAGCAGCTCGGCGGCAGTGAAGGACTGGCCCTTGGCCTGGAAGATGCGGCCGGCGTCGATCCTTCCGAGCTGGCTGATGCGGCCGTCGGCCGGCATCACCAGGCTGCGCGGATCGGCATCGGCCACGCGCGCGCCGGGTTTCAGCGCGCGGGTGAAGAACTGGTTGAAGGTCGGGTAGCTGCGCGGGTCCGGGTTGGCCGCTTCATCCAGGTTGACGTTGAACTTGCGGGTGACCGTGTCGATCAGCCAGCGCGATACGCGCGGGTTGTCCGAGTACGCCAGCGAACGCGCCATCGAGGACAGCAGGCGGTGGGGCAGGACGTACGTCAGGGCGGTGGTCAGACTCATGGGGCGGATTTCTCGGTCAGCTTCTGCAGGTCGCGGGCGATCGCCGGCGCGTTGAACGGGGGCCGCACCAGGCCGGCAAGCCGGCCCTGCGGATCGAGCACGGCCAGGCTGGCGGAGTGCTCGAGGGTGTAATCCTCTGGATTCTCGTCGAAGTGCTTGCCCGGCACCTTCTGGAACACGAAGCCCAGCGAGGTGGCAAAGCGCTCCAGCGAGGGGATGTCAGCGGTCGCCGCCAGGGTGTCCTTGTGGAAGCCATGGGCGTACTCGCCCAGGCGCGTGGCGGTGTCGCGCTCCGGGTCGACCGAGACGAACAGCACGCGCGGGCGCAGGCCATCGGGCAGGGCTTCCCACTGGTTCTGCGCGCCGGCCAGCTCGGCCAGGGTGGTCGGGCAGACGTCCGGGCAGAACGTGAAGCCGAGGAACACCAGGGTCCAGTGGCCCTTCAGCTCGCCGGGAATCAGGCGCGTGCCGTCGGACTGGGCCAGGTTGTAGTCGGGCAGGGCGCGCGGCTGCGGGTACAGGGTGATCGCTTCGGTGGCCGGCTGCCCGGCCGGCGGCTTCGGCGCGAACACCTGCTGGGCGGCCAGCAGGCCAAGGCCCGCTGCCAGAGCGATCAGCAGGATGATGCCGACGTTGCGATTGAACATGGGATTCCGCCGCAGGAAGTGGCCACCATCATACCGGCTGCGACTGGATCGTTTCTGCCGCAACGGATGCCGGCGCAGGCGGCAACCCCTATAATCGGGGGCCACTTTGCCCGCAGTACCGCCATGACCGCTGAAACGGCCGCCGAACTCCATACGATCATCGATCTGATCCGCTACGGCACCAGCCGTTTCAACGCTGCGGGCCTGACCTTCGGGCACAGCTACGACAATGCCCTGGACGAGGCCACCCAGCTGGTGCTGCACGGCCTGCACCTGCCGCACGACCTCGGCCCGGCCTACGGCCAGGCGCGCCTGCTGCGGGAAGAGAAGCTGGCGGTGCTGGAGCTGTTCCAGCGCCGTATCGACGAGCGCATCCCGGCGGCCTACCTGACCGGTGAAGCGTGGTTCGCCGGCCTCAGCTTCAAGAGCGACACGCGGGCCCTGGTGCCGCGTTCGCCGATCGCCGAACTCATCGAGTGCGGCTTCGAGCCGTGGCTGGCCGGCCGCGATGTCAACCGCGCGCTGGACCTGTGCACCGGTTCGGGCTGCATCGCCATCGCCATGGGCCACTACTACCCGAACTGGGAAGTGGACGGCGTGGACCTCAGCGATGAGGCGCTGTCGCTGGCCGAAGAGAACAAGGAACGCCTGCAGGCGCACAACGTGACCCTGCTGAAGTCGGACCTGTTCAACGGCCTGACCGGTCGCCACTACGACCTGATCGTCACCAACCCGCCGTACGTCACCAATGACGAGACCGATGCCCTGCCGCAGGAATACTCCTACGAGCCGGAGATGGGCCTGCGTGCCGGCGACGATGGCCTGGACCTGGTGCTGAAGATCCTGCGCGACGCGCCGCTGCACCTGAGTGAGGACGGCCTGCTGATCTGTGAAGTGGGCGAATCCGAACAGCACCTGATCAAGCTGCTGCCGGAAGTCGATTTCGCGTGGGTCGAGTTCAAGGTCGGCCAGATGGGCATCTTCGCGGTCGAGTGCCGCGAGCTGATCGCCCACAGTGCACGCATCACCGAACTGGCGGCACAGCGCCCGTGAGCTCCAATTCGTTCGGCAAGCTGTTCACCGTCACCACGTTCGGCGAATCGCACGGGCCGGCCATCGGCTGCGTGATCGATGGCTGCCCGCCGGGGCTGGCGCTGGACGCGGCCGAATTCAGCCACGACCTGCAGCGTCGCGCCACCGGCAAGAGCCGGCACACCTCGGCGCGGCGCGAGGCCGACGAAATCGAGATCCTGTCCGGGGTGTACGAGGGCCTGACCACCGGCACCCCGATCGCGCTGCTGATCCGCAACACCGACCAGCGCAGCAAGGACTACAGCAACATCGGCCAGCAGTTCCGTCCGGGACATGCCGACTACAGCTACTGGCACAAGTACGGCATCCGCGACCCGCGTGGCGGCGGCCGTTCTTCGGCGCGCGAGACCACCATGCGCGTGGCCGCTGGCGTGGTCGCCAAGAAATGGCTGGCCGAACGCTTCGGCATCACCGTGCGCGGCTACCTGTCGCAGCTGGGCGAGATCACCCCGGCCGGTTTCGACTGGTCGGTGGTCGAAGACAATCCGTTCTTCTGGCCGCACGCTGCACAGGTGCCCGAGCTGGAGACCTACATGGATGCGCTGCGCAAGTCCGGTGATTCTGTCGGCGCCTGCGTGGACGTGGTCGCCGACAATGTGCCGCCGGGCTGGGGTGAGCCGATCTACGGCAAGCTTGATGGCGAGCTCGCAGCCGCACTGATGAGCATCAACGCGGTGAAGGGCGTGGAGATCGGCGACGGCTTCGCCAGCGCCATGCAGAAGGGCACCGAACACCGTGACCTGCTGACCCCGCAGGGTTTTGCCAGCAACCACGCCGGCGGCATTCTCGGCGGCATCTCCACCGGCCAGCCGGTGGTCGCTTCGATGGTGCTCAAGCCGACCTCCAGCCTGCGCCTGCCGGGTGAATCGCTGGATACGGCCGGCAATGTGGTGGAAGTGGTCACCACCGGCCGCCATGATCCCTGCGTCGGCATCCGCGCTACCCCCATCGCCGAGGCGATGATGGCACTGGTGCTGATGGACCAGGCGCTGCGCCACCGCGCGCAGTGCGGCGACGTCGGCACCATCACCCCACGCATTCCCGGCCAGCTTGATGGCTGATGCGCGGCCGACGGTATGGGTGAGCCAGCCGCTGATCGACGCGGCCATCGCGCCGCTGCGTGATCACGTGCAGCTGCGCACCACCGATGCCGTCACCGCCTGGTCGCCGCAGCAGATCGCCGCGCAGCTGGCTGACGTTGACGGGGCGATCATCACCCTCAACGAGCGCATCGGTGCGGCCCAGGTCGCCGATGCCGCGCAGCTGCAGGTGATCGCCAATGTCGGCGTCGGCTACAACAATCTGGACGTCGACGCGCTCAGCGCCGCCGGCATTCTCGCCAGCAACACCCCGGACGTTCTCACCGAGACCACCGCCGATCTCGGCTTCGCCCTGCTGATGGCCACCGCGCGCCGGATCACCGAATCCGAGCGCTGGCTGCGCGAGGGGCAATGGGGGCAGTGGTCGTTCCAGACGATGCTGGGTGCCGACATCCATGGCAGCACGCTGGGCATCCTCGGCATGGGCCGCATCGGCCAGGGCATCGCCCGTCGCGGCGCGCACGGCTTCGGCATGAAGGTGCTGTACCACAACCGTTCGCGGTTGCCGGCCGACGTCGAAGCCGCGCTCGGCGCGACCTACGTGGACCTGGATACGCTGCTGGCACAATCCGACCATCTGCTGACCGTACTTCCGTACAGCGCCGCTTCGCACCACATCATCGACGCCGCCGCGCTGGCCAAGATGAAGCCGTCTGCCACGCTGGTGAACATCGCCCGCGGCGGCATCGTCGACGAACTGGCGCTGGCCGATGCACTGGCCAACGGTCGCCTGGCGGCGGCCGGCCTGGATGTCTACGAAGGCGAACCAAACGTGCGGCCGGAGCTGCTGGCCCTGCGCAACATCGTGCTGACCCCGCACATCGGCAGCGCCTCGCTGGCCACGCGTACCGCCATGGTGCAGATGGCCGTGGACAATCTGCTGGCCGGGCTTGGCCTGGACGGCAGCCCGTCGCACATGCCGAGCGCGATCAATGCCGACGCGGCCCTTGCCGCGCGCGCCTCGATGGATGAAAAAAGCGGGAAACGATAGGGAACCTCCGCGCATCCATCCGAGGAGGCTCCCCGAACCCAGCTGTCGTGCGTGAGTTTTCCCCCATTCCCGTTTTCGTGAGAGTTCCCCCCATGAGCAATGCACAACGCAGCTTCCACGTCGCCATCGTCGGCGCCACCGGTGCGGTCGGCGAGACCATGCTGGCGATCCTGGCCGAGCGCGATTTCCCGGTCGGCACCCTGAGCCTGCTCGCTTCCGAGCGCTCGGCCGGCGGCGAAGTCGAATTCAATGGCAGCAAGGTCAAGATCCAGGACCTGGCCACCTTCGACCCGAGTGGCGTGGATATCGCCCTGTTCTCGGCCGGCGGCAGCGTGTCCAAGGAATACGCACCGAAGTTCGCCGCCGCTGGCGCGGTGGTGATCGACAACTCCTCGGCCTTCCGTTACGACGATGACGTGCCGCTGGTGGTGTCGGAGGTCAATCCGGACCAGATCGGCAACCGTCCGCGCGGCATCATCGCCAACCCGAACTGCTCGACCATGCAGATGCTGGTCGCGTTGGCACCGCTGCACCGCAAGTACGGCATCGAGCGCATCAATGTGTCCACCTACCAGTCGGTGTCCGGCGGTGGCCGTTCGGCGCTGGAAGAACTGGGCAAGCAGACCGGCCAGCTGTTGAGCTTCCAGGAAATCGATCCGCAGCGTTTCCCGGTGCAGATCGCCTTCAACCTGATTCCGCACATCGACGACTTCCTGGACAACGGCTTCACCAAGGAAGAGATGAAGCTGGTCTGGGAGACCCGCAAGATCCTGGGCGACGACAGCATCCTGGTGAACCCGACCGCGGTGCGTGTGCCGGTGTTCTACGGTCACTCCGAATCGGTGGCGATCGAAACCCGTGACAAGGTGACCGTGGCCGAAGCGCGCGCGCTGCTGGAACAGTCGCCGGGCATCGAAGTGGTGGATCGTCACGAAGCCGGTGGTTACCCGACGCCGGTCACCCATGCCTCGGGCACGGACGCGGTGTATGTCGGCCGCATCCGCGAGGACCTGTCGCATCCGCGCGGCCTGAACCTGTGGATCGTGTCGGACAACGTGCGCAAGGGTGCTGCCCTCAACGCGGTGCAGCTGGCCGAGCTGGTCGCCGCCGAGAAGCGCTGATCCCGCCTGTACGGCCGGGCCCGCGCCCGGCTGTGCCTGCGGTGGGTGCGGACCTTGGTCAGCACGCTTTATAGTGTCGCCCATGAATAAACGAGCCAAGGGCGCACGGCGTCCGCTCACCTGTCTCTCCGCCGCGCTGCTGGCCCTGGTCAGCAGTTCGGCCATGGCCCTGGGCCTGGGCGACATCCGGGTCCTGTCCAAGCCGGGACAGCCGTTGCTGGCCGAGATCCCGGTGATCTCGGCCGATCCGTCCGAACTTGAGAACCTGCGTGTCGCGCTCGCCTCGCCGGTCACCTTCGAGCGCGTTGGCCTGCAGCGTCCGGCAGGCCTGGTCAGCGAACTGCAGTTCGAGTTGACCCGCAACGCACAGGGCAGGGCGGTGGTGCGGGTCACCTCGCAGACGCCTGTGGAAACACCGTCGCTGAGCTTCCTGGTCGAGGCCGACTGGGGCCAGGGTCGGCTGGTGCGTGAGTACTCGGCCCTGGTCGATGCACCGGCCAGCGCATTGGCTGTGGCCGAACCGGAGATCGTCGCGCCGGCCGGCGTGCTGTCGGACACCATCGTCCGCGATGCGCCGCCCGCCGCGGCAGCCGTACCCGGGCCGGCACCTGCCAAGGCGGCAGCCGCGCCGGCTGCACCGCGTCCGCGTGCTGCGGCGCCTGCGCCAGCACCAGCAGCACCAGCACCAGCACCAGCACCAGCACCAGCACTGGCCGCAGACGGCAGCGTGACCGTGCAGCGCGGGCAGACCCTTTCGCAGATTGCCGGTTCGCTGGCGCGTGGCAATCAGATCAGTCGCGACCGGGCGATGATCGCGCTGTTGCGGGCCAACCCCGAAGCCTTCATCCGAGGCAACGTCAACCTGCTCAAGCAGGGCGCGGTGCTGCGCATGCCGGGCGATACCGCACTGGCCGCGGTGGATTCGGCCGAGGCCGCCGCGCTGGTTCGCGAACATGCCGCGCAGTGGCGGCAGGCACGCACCGTGCCGCAGCCGGCCGGCGCTCCGATGCCAGTGGCCAAGGCCGATGGCGCCGCTTCTTCCCCGGCTGCGGCCACAGGGGCACGACTTGAAATCGCTCCGGCGCTGGCGTCCGACGCCGCGCACGCGGGCACAACCACCGGCACCACTGCCGGCAGCGAGGGTGACATGCTGGGCAACGAACAACTGCGCCAGGCCAAGGAGGACATCGCCACCCGCGATGCCGAGATCGGCGATCTGAAGCAGCGCGTGGCGGAGCTCGAAAAGCTCAAGGAGCAGCAGCAGTCACTGATCGCGATGAAGGACAATGACCTGGCCGCCGCGCAGCAGCGCTTGGCGCAGGCGCCGGGTGCGCCGGGTGCCGGCACGCCGTGGTACTGGCTGGGCCTGCCGCTGCTCGTGCTGGTCGCGCTGGGCGCCTGGTTGCTGCGTCGTCGCAAGCCCTCGCCGCTGCCGCCGCTGCGCGAAGAACACGATGCCGCCGGCCTGGCCGCAGCGCTGCCGGCAGGTGCCGCGCTGGATACCCTGGCCGAGCACGACGCCGGGGCGGGCTTCGCAACCGAAGGCGGGCGTCAGGAACCGGCGATGCCGGCCTGGGCCAGCACTGCCGACCATGACGCGCCGGATGCGGACATCCGTGCGGATGCCGCGCCGGCCGAGTGGCGGGCGGGTGAGCTTGATGACGACGAACTGGCTGAACTGCCTGCTGCGGTGAACGACCTGCCGCGCTGGGACGATGCCGCTGCCGCTACCCCGGTCGCGCCGCCCGGACCGGCCGAGGTGGCCGTGCCCGACTACGCGCTGCAGGCCGAACAGGAGCCGCAGTTCCGCGGCGTGTTCGATCTGCCGGCCGAACCGCATGAGCATGGGACGGCTGCACCGGTCGACCTGCACGACGTCCATGCTGCCGACGAAGACGCCGTCGGATCCCAGGCAGACAGTGGCCATGACTGGGCGCCGCGCGTCGGCCAGGAGCGGCTGGAACTGGCCATCGCCTATCTGGACCTGGGCGACGCGCAGACTGCGCGCACCCTGCTGCAGGAGGTTGCCGAAGGTGGCGATCTGCATTGCCAGGCGCAGGCCCGCGAACTGCTGGCCCGTCTGCCATGACCCGCGAACGCCGCCTGGACTACGTTGAATTCGCCTCGAGCGACCCGGCTGCCAGCCGCGCGTTCTTCGAGGCCGTGTTCGGCTGGTCGTTCGTCGATTACGGCAGCGACTACACCGCGTTCGATGATGGCCGCCTGCAGGGAGGCTTTTTCCGCGGTCAACCGCAACGTGCCAGCGAAGGTGCGCCACTGCTGGTGCTGTATGCCGACCAGCTGGCGCCGATGGAAGCAGCGGTGCGCGCGGCCGGCGGCCAGATCTCGCGAACCGTGTTTTCTTTCCCGGGCGGCAGCCGTTTCCAGTTCGTCGAGCCCGGTGGCAACGAACTGGCGGTATGGTCCGAGCGCGACCCGGCCTGAGCGCCGCCCCATCCGCAACATCGAGGTAGCACATGCGTTACGCGCTCGGCGTCGAGTACGACGGCAGCGATTTCAGGGGATGGCAGAACCTGGGCGAGGGCGGACCCAGCGTCCAGGCCAGCCTGGAACAGGCCCTGTCATCGGTGGCCGATACCCCCGTGCAGGTGGTCTGCGCCGGCCGCACCGATGCCGGCGTGCATGGCCAGTGCCAGGTCGTGCACTTCGAAACCGACGTGGTGCGTGATCCGCGTGCCTGGATGCTCGGCACCACCACCCGCTTGCCGCGCTCGATCGCGGTGCGCTGGTGCGTGCCGGTGGCCGATGACTTCCATGCCCGTTTTTCCGCGCGGGCACGACGCTATCGCTACCGCTTGCTCAACCGCGAAGTGCGCCCGGCGCTGGGCCGGCAGACCCTCAGCTGGGAGCGCCGCCCGCTCGATGCCGAGCGCATGCACCTGGCCGGGCAGGCCCTGCTGGGCGAGAACGACTTCAGTGCCTTCCGCTCGGTCCAGTGCCAGGCCCTGCATGCGCGGCGCGAGCTGCAGTCGCTGCAGGTCAGCCGCCACGACGACGTCATCGAGGTGGCGGTGCGCGGCAATGCATTCCTTCATCACATGGTCCGCAATATTGTCGGCTCGTTGATTCTGGTTGGCAGTGGGGAAAAACCGGTGGAGTGGATCGCCGAACTGCTGGCCGGGCGCGACCGAACCGTAGCCGGTCCCACCGCTCCTGCGCAGGGACTGGTGTTCCTGGGGCCGCTGTACCCCGACAACTGGCATCTGCCCGCCGAGGTAACGCTATGAGCCGCTCCTACTACCGTACCCGCATCAAGTTCTGTGGCATGACCCGCGCCGGCGACGTGCGCCTGGCCGGCGAGCTGGGCGTGGACGCGGTGGGCTTCATCTTCGCCCGCGAGAGCAGCCGCCGGGTCGCACCGGCCGAAGCGCGCGCGATGCGCCAGGCGATCGCACCGATGGTCGACGTGGTGGCGCTGTTCCGCAACAACAGCAGGGAAGAAGTGCGCGAGGTGCTGCGCACCGTGCGGCCGACCCTGCTGCAGTTCCATGGCGAGGAAGACGAGAGCTTCTGCCGCAGCTTCAACATGCCGTACCTGAAGGCGATCGCCATGGGCGGGCGCGAGGAGATCAATGCGCGCACCCTGCAGCTGCGCTACCCCAGCGCCGCCGGCTTCCTGTTCGACAGCCATGCGCCGGGCGGCGGCGGCGGTACCGGCGTGGCCTTCGACTGGTCGCGTATCCCCACAGGCCTGCACCGGCCGTTCCTGCTGGCCGGAGGCCTGACGCCGGAGAACGTGCATGACGCCGTGCTGGCGACCCTGCCGTGGGGCGTGGATGTCTCCAGTGGCATTGAACTGGAGCCGGGCATCAAGGACGGCTACAAGATGCGTACGTTCGTGGAAGAAGTCCGGCGCTCCGACTGTGCCGTGCTGGATTGAGACATGGTCACTCCCACGGTGTCCGGTCTTCACATTTGAGCCTGCACACCTTCTTCACATAGGATGATCCCAAGCGCGCTGGCCACGAGGGCCGGCACGAGGATCGACGGAGCCGCTGTTGGCGAGCTTCGAACGGGCGCCTGGCGCCCCCGCCCAGGAAGGCAAACGATGCAGGAATTCCTCACCGTCGTACTCGGTTATCCGACCCTCCCGTACAGCGTCGCGCTGGCGGTGGCGGTTCTGTATTGGGGAATTGCCGCCTTCGGCCTGGTCGATGACGGTTTCGGCGAGGCCGGTGCCGATGGCGCCCTTGAAGGCGATGCCCATCTCAGCGGTCTGTCAGCCCTGCTGGCACGCTGGGGCCTGGGCGGCGTGCCGCTCATGGTGGTGGTGACGCTGGCGAGCCTGTTCGCCTGGACCCTCACCTACTTCATCCATCTGTACCTGCTGCTGCCGTTGCCCGACCTGCTGCGCTGGTCATTGGGCACCGTCGTGGCGGTTCTCGCGCCACTGCCGGCGGTGCCGGTCACCGCGCTGCTGCTGCGTCCCATCCGCCGCTTTCTGCTGCGCCTGCGCCCGGTGCCGCAGGCCTCCCTGCTGGGCCGGGTCGGCGTGGTCGCCTCGCCGAAGGTCGACGCACGCAGTGGCCATGCCACCGTCGATGACGGCGGTGCGGGCCTGGTCCTGCAGATCCGCAGCGACATCGAACTGCAGCGCGGCGAGCGCATCGTGCTGGTCGAGCATGTGCCAGCACAACACCATTACCGGGTGGTCCGCGCCGACGCGGTCGCCCTCGACTTCCAGGACAACCTGCTTCCGGGCAACAAGGAGAATCATCAATGACGTTGGCATCCGTGCTCCCCTTCCTGATCATCGTGGGCGGCGTCCTCGCCCTCCTGCTCGGCGTAGCGGGCCTGTTCAAGGCGTTCTACCGCAAGGTCGACCAGGGCGTGGCCCTGATCGTCAACGACATGAGTTCCACCCCGAAGGTGCATTTCACCGGCGCGCTGATCATTCCCGTGCTGTACCGCGCCGAGCTGATGCGGATCAGCCTGATCACCCTGCAGATCGACCGCCGCGGCAAGGAAGGCCTGATCTGCCGCGACAACATGCGCGCCGACATCGCCGTGGCGTTCTACCTGCGCGTCAACGAGACCCAGGCCGACGTGCTGCGCGTGGCCAAGGCCATCGGCGCCGACCGTGCGTCGGACAAGCATGCCGTCGATGAGCTGTTCAACGCCAAGTTCTCCGAAGCGCTGAAGACGGTCGGCAAGAAGTTCGACTTCACCGAGCTGTTCGAGAAGCGCCAGGAATTCCGCGACGAGATCATCGCGGTGATCGGCAATGACCTCAATGGTTATGTGCTGGAAGACGTGGCCATCGACTACCTGGAGCAGACCCCGAAGTCGCTGCTGGACCAGTTCAACATCCTCGACGCGCAGGGTATCCGCAAGATCACCGAGCTGACCGCTGCACAGAACGTGGTGACCAACGAACTGGAGCAGAACGAGAAGCTGGCCATCACCAAGAAAAACGTGGAAGCGCGCGAAGCGTTGCTGGCGCTTGAACGCCAGCAGGCCGAGGCCGAGGCACGGCAGAAGCGCGAGATCGAGACCATCCGTGCGCGCGAGGAAGCCGAGACCGCCAAGGTGCAGGAAGAGCAGCGCCAGCTGTCCGAGAACGCCCGCATCGAAGCGCAGCAGGTGATCGACATCCGCGAGCAGAACCGCATGCGCGAAGTTGAAGTGGCCGAACAGAACCGCCAGCGAGCCGTGGCCATCGAAGCCGAGCGCGTCGAACGTGCACGCCAGCTGGAGCAGGTCACCACGGACCGCGAAGTACAGCTGCAGGGCGTGGAGCGTGACAAGGTGGTCGAGCAGGGCAAGATGGACGTGGCCAACATCACCCGCGAACGCATCTCCATCGACAAGACCGTGGCGCAGGAAGAAGAGCGCATCAAGGAAGTGCGCGAAGTTTCCGAGGCTGACCGCCAGAAGCAGGTGCTGATCCTGGAAGCTGAAGCCAAGGCGCAGGAATCGCTGGTGCGCGAAGTGAAGGAAGCGCAGGCCCGCGAGACCGCCTCCAAGCATCGTGCAGTGGAGCTGACCACCCTGGCGCAGGCCGAGCACGAAGCGGCCGGCAAGCAGGCCGAAGCCAAGCGTCTGCTGGCCGATGCGTTCCGTGCCGAACAGGCTGCCCCCGGCCTGGCCGAAGCGCAGGTGCGCGAAGCGTCGGCGCTGGCCATCGAGAAGGTCGGCATCGCCGAGGCGCGCGTGATCGAAGCCAAGGCCGAAGCGAACCTGAAGCAGGGCAGCAACGAGGCGCGCGTACTGGCCGAGACGCTGCAGGCACAGGCTCAGGGCGAGGAGAAGATGGGGCTGGCCCGCGCCACCGCCACCGAATCGCTGGGCAACGCCGAAGCCGGTGTGGTGCAGAAGAAGCTGCTGGCCGAGGCCGAAGGCCTGGTCCGCAAGTTTGAAGCGATCGCCTCGTTGAGCGACCAGGCACGTGGCCATGAAGAGTTCCGCATGATGCTCGACAACAGCCTGAAGCAGGCGCTGGCTTCGATCGAAGCCGGCAAGGAAGTCTCGCGCGAAAACGCGGGCGTGATCGCCAGCGCGCTGCGCAACGCCGACATCGACCTGGTTGGCGGCGACGGCGGCATGTTCGAAAACCTGATCAAGGCGGTTTCGCTGGGCAAGTCGATCGAAGGCTTCGCCGGCAAGAGCCCGATCGTGCAGGACCTGATGCAGCGCTACCTGGGCGTCAACGTCGCCGACAATGCACCGCGGCAGATCGCCGAGGACGCGGAGACCGCGCCCGTCGCGGCGACCGTTGTGGTCGACAGCGCGCGCTGATCCACCCGGCGATGGCCACCGCCATCGCCCACCCGTGCCGGTCGCATTGACGGCCGGCCGTCCGTGAGCCGGAAACCTGCTGATGTCCGAAACCAAACCGTCCACCGAGTCCGCCGCACCAGAGGGTGCCGGCGATACCGTCGACCAGGCCGTAGCCCAGGGCGGCGCCTATGAAGTCCTGCGGCGCCGTCTCGGCGAACAGGGCCAGCGACTGCAGGCCGTTGCCGAGCAGCTGAACCGACAGCGCCTGGCCGAGTTCGGCGACAGCCGCCTGGAGGTGGTCGGCCGCTTCCGCATCCGCAGCGAGAACAACTGCGTAGGCCGCGACATCGTGCAGGTCGGCCCGGACCGGCTGCTGTTCGGCTACAACGTGTTCATCGGGCTCAAGACCCAGACCCGCATCGAAGATGTGTTCGGTCTGTACCGGCTGGTACAGGGCACTGAGGGCTACGACGTCGCCGCGCTGGAGCTGAAGGGCAGTTTCCTCGACCAGCCCGGCTTCGTGCATGACTTCAACGAGCTGTACGCCTACTACAAGCATGCGCGCCTGCTGCAGCTGATCGTGGTGGGCGACAAGCTGCTGGCCTCGTTCCAGATCGGCGAGCGCAGCAGCGACGTGCGCGTGTTCCGCTGGGCGCTGTCACGCGAAGGTGAACTGACCTATCTCGATGCACGTGGCGAGCGTGACATCGCCTTGCCGCCGCCGTTCGATTTCGAATGGACCCGCGCCACGCGCGACCTTGCCGTCAACGGCCGCCACTCGCATCTGAACATCCTCGACACCCTGTTCGTGGAAACCACCGGTGGCGACCTGACCATCAAGGTGGAGAACAATACCGAAACCGGGCAGGGCATCTACAGCGAGCCGGTGGAGGACAGCACGCAGTCGCTCGACGACGCCCAGTTCGAGTTTGCCCGGGTCGGCTCGCTGGTGCTGCTGAAAGTGCTGCCCTACCGCGAAACCGAATGGCGCGGACTGATCTACAACACGCTTACCGGCGACATCGTGCGCAACGATGCCATCGTCCAGGCCTGTGTGCAGCTGCCCGAGGACCACGGCATCATCTTCCCCGGCGGCTATTACCTGCAGGGTGGCGAGCACAAGGCGTTCGACGCCTCGATGGATGGCATGCAGTTCAAGCGCAGCATCCGTTCGCCCAACGGCGAGGACGTGCTGTACATCTTCTACGAGCGCGAAGGCGGGCGCTCGGCGTTGTTCGTCTACAACACCATCCAGCGCGTGCTGCAGAACCCGGTGTTCGGCCACGGCTATGCCTTCATGCAGGATGGGCGCATGGTGCTGTTCCATGCCGAAGGCACCGAGCCGACCCGCATCCATCCGATGCAGGTCTGGCAGACGCCTTTCAGCAGCGATGAGTTCGCCGCCAGCCGTCCGCCCGGCAATACCTTCATGGGGCGCATCGGCAACGCCGAGCTGGTGCGTGGCATCTCCAACCTGTTCAACCTGGCGCGCGAAATCGACGGCCAGGATGTATCGGTGCAGCGTTACCAGCGCCTGGTGGCCGACACCCGGCGGCTTTTCGATGCGCATCATTGGCTGGGCGACGAGGCGTGTGATGGTGCCGAAGCGTTGCTGCGGCAGATCAGCGCCACCGGCGAGTCGGTGCTGGACGAATACGAGAAAGTGCAGTCGATCCGCCAGCAGTCGGCGCAGGCGATGGCCGAGGCCGAGAGCACGCACAAGGCGCTGCTGGGCCGGCTGCAGCCGGAAAACTGGAACGAGGTGCAGGCCTTCGTCGAAGCGCTCAACGCGATCACCGCGCTGCGCGGTCGACTGCTGACCATCCGCGAACTGCGCTACATCGATACCGTGCGCATCGAGGCGATGGCAGCGGAGCTGGTGCAGGCGCACGACCGTGTCGGCGCCGCCACCGGTACCTTCCTCGCCGGCGATGCGGCACTGGCGCCCTTGACCGCTCGCATGCAGGCGCTGGACGACGCCGCACAGCAGGCCGCCAGTGCACGCCAGCTGGATGAGCAGCTGGACGGCCTGCGCGGCATGGCCGGTGATCTGGACATGCTGTCCGAGCTGATGGCCGGGCTGAAGGTGGACGATGCGACTGCACGCACCCGCGTGGTCGAATCGATCTCGCTGCTGTACGGGCGCCTGAACCAGGCGCGCGCACGTGCCGAACAGCGCCGCAGGTCGCTGGGCTCGGCCGAAGCCGTGGCCCAGTTTGCCGCCCAGTTCGCGCTGTTCTCGCAATCGATCACCAGCGCGCTGGCGATGGCCAGCGACCCGGAGCGTGCCGACGAACAGCTGTCGCGCCTGCTGGTACAGCTGGAAGAACTGGAGAGCCAGTTCGGCGAGCACGAGCAGTTCCTCGGCGACATCCTGAGCAAACGCGAGGAGCTGGTCGAGGCCTTCGACACGCACAAGCAGGCCCTGCTGGATGATCGCCAGCGCAAGGCGCGCTCGGTGCTCGATGCCGCCAACCGCATCCTCGACGGCCTGGGCAAGCGTACCGAGCGGTTCGGCACGGCCGACGAGTTGAACGCGTTCTTCGCCGGCGATCCGCTGATCCTCAAGCTGCGTGAACTGGCCGAGCGCCTGCGTGCGCTGCGCGACAACGTCAAGGCGGACGATGTCGAGGCGCGCCTGAAGGGCGTGCGCGACCAGGCCGTGCGCCAGCTGCGCGACCGCAGCGACCTGTACGAGGCGGGAGGCAACGTCGTCCGCCTTGGCCCGCGCCATCGTTTCAGCGTGAACACCCAGGCGCTGGACCTGACCCTGCTGCCGCGCGGTGAAACCCTGGCCATCCATCTCACGGGCACCGATTTCCTGGAGACCCTGCACGATCCGGAGCTGGATGCGCTGAAGCCGTTCTGGCAGGTGACCCTGGATTCGGAATCGGACGCGATCTACCGCGGCGAATACCTGGCCGGGTGCCTGTTGCTGGCGGCGGAGGAGGGCCTCGATGGCCTGGACCTGGCCCAGCTGCAGCATGATGCGGCCGAACCCGAAGCGCTGGACCAGCGGGTCCGCGCCTTTGCCGCGCCCCGTTACCGCGAGGGCTACGAGCGCGGTATCCATGACCATGACGCAGCCCTGATCCTGCGCGCGCTGTTGCCGCTGCAGCAGGCCGCCGGACCGCTGCGGCATTCGCCGCATGTGCGTGCGTTGGCACTGCTGTTCTGGGCTGCGCGGCAACGCGATGAAGCCGTGGCGCAGTGGCCTGGGCGGCAGGCCGGTGCGGAGGCCATCGCACGCCTGTTCGGTTCCGATGAGGGGCGTCAGGCCCTGCGCGCGGAAATGGCGACGGCGCTGCATGAGCATGCACTCGCGCAGGCACTGCCGTTCGACGCCGCCGCCGCCGATGCTGCAGCGGCCTATCTGGGCGAAGAACTGGTCGCCGGCGAGCCGGTGTTCAGCACCAGCCGGCACGCGCAGGCGTTGCTGGACGCGCTGTCGCAGCAGCTGGAACAGGCCGGCCAACGGGATGCGCTTGAACGTGCGCTGCAGCGCACGCAGGATCCGCTGACAACGCGCTGGGCGTTGGCCGGGCAATGGCTGCGGGCGCTGGCCGGGCTGCCGGCACAGTCGGCGCATGCCGGCTATGTCGAAGAAGCGGCTGCGTTGCTGCTGGTGCAGCGACAACTGCGCACGCGTGCCAGCGATGCACCGCTGCAGGCGGAGGTCAGCGGTCTGCTGGGCGAACATGCCCGCATCCACAATGGCAGCCTGACCGTGTCGCTGGATGATTTCCTGGCACGCCTGCAGCACCACCTGCAGTCCTTCGTGCCGGCATTCCATGCCTATCAGGCCGTGCGCCAGGGCATCATCGGCCGCGAGCGCGAAACCCTGCGGCTGTCGGAGTTCAAGGCGCGGCCGCTGTCGTCCTTCGTGCGCAACAAGCTGATCAACGACGTGTATCTCGGCGTGATCGGCGACAACCTGGCCAAGCAGATGGGCACCGTTGGCGAGAACAAGCGCAGCGACCTGATGGGCCTGCTGATGATGATCTCGCCGCCGGGCTATGGCAAAACCACGTTGATGGAGTACGTTGCGCATCGCCTCGGCCTGGTCTTCATGAAGATCAACGGCCCGGCGCTGGGCCACGAAGTGCGATCGCTGGATCCGCAGCAGGCGCCGGACGCGACCTCGCGGCAGGAGCTGGAGAAGCTCAACCTGGCGCTGGAGATGGGCAACAACACCATGCTGTATGTCGATGACATCCAGCACACCCACCCGGAGTTCCTGCAGAAGTTCATCTCGCTGTGCGATGGCACGCGGCGCATCGAAGGCGTCTGGCGCGGGCGCACCCGGACCTACGACATGCGTGGCAAGAAGTTCTGCGTGGTCATGGCCGGCAACCCGTATACCGAGTCCGGCGAAGTGTTCAAGATCCCGGACATGCTGGCCAACCGTGCCGACATCTACAACCTGGGCGATGTGCTCGGTGGCATGGAAGCAGCCTTCACCCTCAGCTACATCGAGAACAGCCTGACCTCCAACCCGGTGCTGGCACCGCTGGCCACGCGTGAGATGGCCGACCTGTACCTGTTGGTCGACCGCGCGCTGGGCAAGGATGTCTCCACCAATGGTCTGAGCCATGCCTACAGTGGCGCCGAGGTCAACGAAATCACCGCCACCCTGCAGCGCATGCTGCGCGTGCGCGACGTGGTCTACCGGGTCAACCAGCAGTACATCGCCAGCGCCGCGCAGGACGACCGCTATCGTACCGAACCGCCGTTCCGCCTGCAGGGCAGCTACCGCAACATGAACAAACTGGCGGAGAAGATTTCGCCAGTGATGAATGACGACGAGCTGCAGCAGCTGATCTCCGACCACTATCTGGGCGAAGCGCAGCTGCTGACCACCGGTGCCGAAGAGAATCTGCTGAAGCTGGCCGAGCTGCGTGGCGTGCTCGATGACGAGCGCGCGCAACGTTGGGCGCAGATCAAGCGCGATTTCCTGCGCAACAAGGCGATGGGCGCCGGTGACAGTGATGTTGGCGGCCGCGTGGTCGCGCAGCTGGCCGACATCGCCAGTGCGTTGCAGCTGCCGCCACCGCCGGCGGAGGTGGCCGCCGCACCCGAGCCTGCGCCATGGCCGGCCCTGCTGGCGGCCCTCCAGCGCCTGGCGGATGCGCGTCCGGCCAGTGCGCCCACGGCCGCCGCACCACAGCCGGCAGCTACGCCATTGGCTGAAGACCTGCAGGCCGGGCTGGCACCGCTGCTGCAGGTGCTGGTCGCTTCGCAGGAGCAGCAGGTGCAGCTGTCGCAGACGTTGGCGGCGTTCGCCGGATGGGCACGGCAGCAGGTGACTGCCGATGTGGCCACGGCCGACACGCGTCGTCGCCCGCGCGTGCGTCGTGCAGCGACACCGGAAGAACGTGCGCTGGACGAAGCACTGATGCGCCACTTCTACGGCGAATCATTGCCGCCGGAAACGATGGCTGATGACGGCCCACGGCCGCCGCCACTGCCGTGACCCGCGCGCGCTCCCTGCCCGGACCTACGCTTCCGGCGTGCGCCGATGTGGCCGCGCTGGCTGCGTACGGCAGTCCCTTGTTGCAGGTGCTGGGCGAGCCGGCACCGTTGCAGGCCGGCAGCGGCGGCGAAGGGCTGGTGGCTGCGTTGGCGCGGATCGCATTGGCCCTGCAGGCCGGCGATCCGGCGCGGCTGCGCCGGCAGGAGAGCTGGTGGGGGCGTCTGCTCGGTCGCGATGTGGCACGCCAGGCGCAGGCGCAGGAGCTGCAGGCGCAGCTGGGCGTGCTGGCGCTGCAGGCACGCGAGCAGGCGCAGGGCCTCGCGCAGCGAGCGCAGCAGCGTGAGCAGGCCATCATCGACAACGATGCGGCTGCCGCCGCGTTGGAGGCCTGGGCCACGTTCGGCGCCGCGCAGCTGGCGATGCTGGAAGGCGCGGCGCAGGCCGCGCTGGCACCACGCGTAGACCACCTGCAGCGTCTGGCCACGCTCCGGCGCATCGAAGGCGGGCAATGGCAGCTGCTGCAGGAGCAGGACGAAGCCCTGCTGCGGCGCTTCGTCCGCATCCATGACGTGCTGCTTCCCGCCTGGCGCCAGGCCGCGCTGGCACGCCAGGCACAGGCGCAGGCAGCACAGGCCACGCAGGCAGCTACGCTGCAGGCGCAGATCGACGACGAAGTGGCCGCTGCTCAGGCTAGACTGCGCTGAGCCGGCCGCCGCTGCCGCTTATCCACTGCAAGGACACTGCCCGATGACCCAGGACAGCCAGAACGCCGGCACGCTCGTGCCCGCCACCACGCCCGTTCCCGAACTTGATGACAGCACGTTGAAGGCCCTCGGCCTGGTCCGGGACGATCTGCCGCGCATCGCCGAAATCGGCCGCGAGCTGGAAGACCTGCGCCCAGGCAATCTGCAGGTGTTCGGCCGTGAAGCCGCCGCGCGGACCACGGCCTTCTCCAGCCAGCTGCTGGACCAGGTGCGCAATCGTGACCTCGACGCCAACGGCGAGAAGCTGGGCGAAGTGGTGCGCATCGCGCGCGAGCTCAAGTTGGATGGTTTTTCGCAGCGCTCGAAGGTGCCCTTGATCGGTGGCCTGATTGATCGCCTGCGTTCTTCCAAGGGCGAACTGGTGCAGAAGTTCAGCGATACCAATTCGCAGATCGAACAGCTGCTCGGCGACGTCGGCGCGCAACAGGCGCTGATGGGCAAGCGGGTGAGCGATTTCGACCGCATGCACGACATCGTCCGCGAAGAGCGTCACGCCCTGGGCCTGTATGCCGCCGCCGGCAAGCAGCGCCTGGCCCAGCTGCAGTCCGAGCAGTTGCTGGGGCAGGGCAGCGAAGATCCGCAGCAGCGCATCCGCCAGAGCGAAATCGACAATGCGATCCGCCTGATCGAGAAGCGCGTTTCCGACCTGCAGCTGATGCAGCACGCGGCTGACCAGTCGTTGCCGATGATCCGCCTGATCCAGGCCAATGCGCTGCAGCTGATCGAGAAGTTCAACACCGTCCGCGACATCACCATCCCCTCGTGGAAGCGTCAGTTCGCGATCCAGTTGTCGCTGGGCGAGCAGAAGAACGCGGCCGAACTGGCCAATGCCATCGATGATGCGACCAATGAGCTGATGCGACGCAATGCCGATCTGATGCGCCAGGCCTCGGTGGACACCGCACGCAGCAACCAGCGCGGCGTGATCGACGTGGCGACCCTGCGCCACGTGCATGATCAGCTGATCGCCACGGTCGAAGAAGTGCGCAGCATCCATCGCGAGGGCATGCAGCAGCGCCAGCAGGCCGAAGTCGAGTTGTCGCGCCTGCGCGAGGATCTGCAGCAACGCCTGGCGGCGCCGACGGCACCCTGACAGCGCTTGGCAGCATCGAGCGTGCTCGATCGCTGCCGGTTGGTCCTTCTGTAGAGCCGAGCCCGCGCTCGGCCGTCGTACTCAACGCAACTGCCCAGCGGCCCAGTCCGCCAGCGCGTCCACGCGCGCATCGACAGGACCGTCCGGCCGCGCCAGCACCCAGAATCCGCCGGTCGCGGCAAACCCCCACGGTGCCAGCAGCCGCCCCGCGGCCAGGTCCTCGGCCACCAGCGGCTCCGGCGCGATCGCCGGGCCCAGCCCCGCCACCGCCGCTTCCAGCAGGTAGTACAGGTGTTCGAAGCCGGTGCCCAGTTGCAGCTGGGCCGGATCCAGATCATGTGCCTGCGCCCACGCCGGCCACGCTTGCGGGCGCGAACTGGTATGCAACAGCGTTTCCTGCAGCAGGGCGGACGGTGGCACATGGCGCAGCCGATGCGCCGCCGGGTGCGAGGGCGCCACCACCACGCCCACTCGTTCCGGTGCCAGTTCGCGCACCTGCCAGCCGCGTGGCCACGGCCCCTGTGCCAGCAGCAGCACCGCATCCAGCGTGGCCTGCGTTTCGGTGAAGCTGCCATCCAGGGCCGACCACTGCAGGTGTACGCCGGGCAGGGCAGCCTGCAGGGCCGGCAGCCGCGGAATCATCCAGCGCGCCAGCACGCTGCCGCTGCACCCCAGCACCAGCGCCGGAGAGGCCGCCGGCCGCTGCAATGCGCGCACGCAGTCCTCGATGCCGCTGAAGGCCTCGCTGCAGGCTTCCTGCAGGCGGGTGCCGGCGGCGGTCAGGCGCAGGCCGCGACCGGCCCGCTGGAACAGGGCCAGGCCCAGATGGTCTTCCAGCAGCTTCAGTTGCCGGCTGACCGCGCCATGGGTTACATGCAGGGCCTGTGCAGCGCGGCCAACGCCGCCCAGACGTGCGGTGGCCTCGAATGCCCGCAGGGCATTCAGCGGCGGCAGCAGTGAGGTGCTCATGTGAGAATTCCTGACAGGATGCGCCAGATAATATCCATTTTCCGGACACAACCCGTGCGCTAGAGTATCAACCTGTCTGAATGACCGGTCGTTCCCATGTCTGCCTCCCCCATTGCCGATTTCCATGCCTTCCCGGACGCCCAGGGCCACTTCGGCCGTTACGGTGGCAGTTTCGTCGCCGAAACCCTGGTCGGCCCCCTGCAGGAACTTGCCCAAGCCTATGACCAGGCCCGTCAGGATCCGGCGTTCCAGCTGGCCTATGACCGCGATCTGGCCCATTACGTGGGCCGGCCAAGCCCGATCTACCATGCTGAACGCCTGAGCGACCACGTCGGCGGCGCGCAGATCCTGCTCAAGCGCGAGGACCTGAACCACACCGGCGCGCACAAGATCAACAACACCATCGGCCAGGCGCTGCTGGCTGCGCGGATGGGCAAGAAGCGCATCATCGCCGAGACCGGCGCCGGCCAGCATGGCGTGGCCAGTGCCACCGTCGCTGCGCGGCTGGGCCTGGAGTGCGTGGTGTACATGGGCGCCACCGACATCGAGCGGCAGAAGATCAACGTCTACCGCATGAAGCTGCTCGGTGCGACGGTGGTGCCGGTCACGTCCGGCTCGGCCACCCTGAAGGACGCGCTCAATGAAGCGATGCGCGACTGGGTCACCAACGTGCAGGACACCTTCTACATCATCGGCACGGTTGCCGGCCCGGACCCGTACCCGCGCATGGTGCGCGACTTCAACGCCATCGTCGGCCGCGAGGCGCGCGAACAGATGCTGGCCGAGTACGGTCGCCTGCCCGATGCGATCACCGCCTGCGTCGGCGGTGGCAGCAATGCGATCGGCCTGTTCCATGCCTTCCTCAACGACCGCGAGGTCGAGATTGTCGGCGCTGAAGCGGCCGGCGATGGCATCCACACCGGCCGCCACGCTGCCTCCATCGCCGCTGGCCGTCCGGGCGTGCTGCACGGCAACCGCACCTATGTACTGTGCGACGACGATGGCCAGATCATCGAGACCCATTCGGTATCGGCCGGCCTGGACTACCCGGGCGTCGGCCCCGAGCATGCGTTCCTGGCCGACAGCGGCCGCGCGCGCTACGTCGGCATCACCGACGAAGAGGCGCTGCAGGCCTTCCATCTGCTGGCCCACACCGAGGGCATCCTGCCGGCGCTGGAGTCCAGCCACGCACTGGCGCAGGCGATGAAGCTTGCGCGCGGGCGTCCGCGCGACCAGATCGTGCTGTGCAACCTGTCAGGGCGTGGCGACAAGGACGTGCATACCATCGCGGCGCGCGAAGGCCTGGTGCTGTGAGTGCGCTGATGCGCAACAGCAGCGTACTGCTGCTGGCATTCGGTCTGGCCGCGTGCCAGCCGCCGGAGCCGCCCGTACTGGCGCCGGCGGCCAAAGCAACCACGCAGCCTGCGCAGCAGGCCGCCGCCAATGAAGATGTCGACCCTCTGGCGCGCACGCCGATTGATGACCCGCCCGCAGCAGAAGGCGAGGGCGACGACGAGGGCCCGGCCGTGGTCTCGGTGGCGCTGGACCATGCCGGCGAGGTGCTGATCGGCCAGCACTTGAACGATCTCAAGGCACTCGGGCCGTGGACGGCGCAGGGGGCGGTCGAAGCCCTCGGCGGCAGTTGCGAGTATTACGACGGCAAGGCCCTGCCGGCGGGCGTGTCGATGATGACCGACGAGGATCGCGTGGTTCGTTTCGACCTCGGCCTGGATCCGGACACCGGGGCGCCAGCCGAGCAGCCCGGCCCGTTTGGCCTGCGCGTGGGAATGACCCGCGCCCAGGCGGTCGCCCGGTTCCCGAAGCCGCCTGTGTCCAGCCCGCATGCCTACGACGGCGAGCAGGGCGAATACCTGACCTGGCAGGACCCGGGCTCGGCCCTCGGCATCCGCGTGGAACTGTTTGAAGGGAGGGTCCTCCAGATGTACTGGGGAACCAGTGAAGCGATTGAACTGATTGAAGGGTGTGCCTGAAATGTCCGTATCCCGACTCGATGCCTGTTTCCAGCGCCTGCGCGAGCAGCAGCGCAAGGCCCTGATCCCCTTCATCACCGCCGGTGATCCGTCGCTGGAAGCCACGGTGCCGGTCATGCACGCGCTGGTCGAGGCCGGTGCCGATGTGATCGAACTGGGCGTGCCGTTCTCCGATCCGATGGCCGACGGACCGACCATCCAGCGCAGCTCCGAGCGTGCGCTGGCCCGCGGCGCAGGCACCCGCTATGTGTTGCAGGCGGTTGCGCAGTTCCGCGAACGCGATGCGCAGACGCCCGTGGTGCTGATGGGCTATCTCAACCCGGTGGAAATCCACGGTTACGTGGCGTTCGCCAATGCGGCGGTGGCCGCTGGCGTGGACGGCGTGCTGCTGGTCGATCTGCCACCGGAAGAGGCCGCCGAAGCCCAGCAGGCCTTCGATGCCGCAGGCCTGGCGCTGGTTCTGCTGGCATCGCCGACCACCAGTGAGGCGCGCGCCGACAAGCTGCTGGCGCTGGCCCGTGGCTATCTCTACTACGTCAGCTTTGCCGGTGTCACCGGCGCCTCCGAACGGTTGGACAGTGACGCGGCCAGTGCACGCCTGCAGGCGCTGCGGGCCAAGGCCAGCGTGCCGGTGGTGGCCGGCTTCGGCATCAAGGACGCCGCCAGTGCGGCGGCCATGGCCCGCCAGGCCGATGGCGTGGTGGTCGGCAGCGCGCTGGTGGCGGTGCTGGCCGACGCGGCCTCCGCCGGGGAGGCAGCGCAGCGTGCAGGCGCCTTCCTCGCGCCTCTGCGGCAGGCGCTCGACGCATAACGGGAGTGCCGGCCGCTGGCCGGCACCCTCCGTACCCGCCCGCGTGCACGTGCTGCCGGCCAGCGGCCGGCACTGCCCAGCACCTAAACGTACGTCCCAGCATGGTTTTTTCCGCCGGGCCCAAGGCCGGGCAGGGGGTGCACGGGCGGGGAAAGCGGAGCTAGACTGTCCGCCTTTGCGGCCCCCGGGCCGCCCTGAACGGAAGTGTCCTCCCGCATGAGTTGGCTCAGCAAGTTGATGCCGTCTGGCATCCGCACCGACAACACCCCCAGCAAGAAGCGCAGCGTCCCCGAGGGCCTGTGGGAAAAGTGCAGCAACTGCGGCAGTGCGTTGTACCGTCCGGAGCTGGAAGAGAATCTGGAGGTCTGCCCGAAGTGCGGCCACCATATGGCCATCCGTGCGCGTGCGCGCCTGGCCGCGCTGTTCGACGCCGACAGCACCACCGAGATCGCCGCCCGCCTGGGGCCGACCGACCTGCTGAAGTTCAAGGACCAGAAGAAGTACGGCGAGCGCATCAAGATCGCGCAGAAGAACACCGGTGAGTACGACGCGCTGATTGCCATGCGCGGCCTGCTCAAGGGCCGTCCGCTGGTGGCCTCGTCGTTCGATTTCGCCTTCATGGGCGGCTCGATGGGTTCGGTGGTCGGTGAGCGCTTCGCGCTTGCCGCCGAGACTGCCGCCGAGATTGGCGCACCTTACGTGTGCTTCTCCGCCAGTGGTGGCGCGCGCATGCAGGAAGGCCTGTTCTCGCTGATGCAGATGGCCAAGACCTCGGCCGCGCTGGGCAAACTGCGTGAAGCCGGGCAGCCGTACATTTCGGTGCTGACCCACCCGACCACCGGCGGTGTGTCGGCGTCGTTCGCAATGCTGGGCGACATCAACATCGCCGAACCGCGCGCACTGATCGGCTTTGCCGGTCCGCGCGTGATCGAGCAGACCGTGCGCGAGAAGCTGCCGGAAGGGTTCCAGCGTTCGGAGTTCCTGCTCGAGCACGGTGCCATCGACCAGATCTGTGACCGCCGTGAACTGCGCGATCGCCTGGCCGACCTGCTGGCGATGCTGCGCCGCGAGCCGGCACCGGAGGAGGTTTGATGGGGAGCCGCAAGTACTTCGGTACCGACGGCATCCGCGGTCGGGTCGGCCAAGGGCCGATCTCGGCAGATTTCGTGCTGCGCCTGGGCAACGCCCTTGGCCGCGTGCTGGTCGCCCAGCGCGGCCAGGATGGGCGCCGTCCGATCGTGGTGATCGGCAAGGACACGCGGATCTCCGGCTACATGTTCGAAGCGGCGCTGGAAGCCGGGCTGGTCGCTGCCGGCGCTGACGTGCAGCTGCTCGGCCCGATGCCGACCCCGGCCGTTGCCTTCCTGACCCGTACCCTTGGCGTGGATGCGGGCATCGTCATCAGTGCGTCGCACAATCCGCACTACGACAACGGCATCAAGTTCTTCTCCGCCCAGGGCGAGAAGCTCGACGATGCCACCGAGCTGGCGCTGGAAGCCGCACTCGACGTGCCGTTCACCACGGCCGTTTCGGAAAAGCTCGGCAAGGCCTCGCGCGCACGCGAGGCGGTCGGCCGCTATATCGAGTTCTGCAAGTCCAGCGTGCCGCGCGCGTTCGATCTGCGCGGCGTGCGCCTGGTGCTCGACTGCGCGCATGGTGCTACTTACCAGATCGCGCCGCTGCTGTTCCGCGAACTGGGTGCGGAGGTCATCGGCATCGGTGCCGAACCCAATGGCGTCAACATCAACGACGGCGTCGGCTCGACCCACATCGACAACCTCGCTGCCAAGGTGCGTGAGACCCGCGCCGACCTGGGCATCGCCTTTGACGGTGATGGTGACCGGGTGTTGATGGCCGATGACCGCGGCAACCCGGTTGATGGCGATGACCTGGTCTACATCCTGGCGCGCGCGTGGCAGGCCGAAGGTCGCCTGCGCGGCCCGGTGGTCGGCACCCTGATGAGCAACTTCGGCCTGGAAAAAGCCCTGGCCGAACTGCAGATTCCGTTCCAGCGCAGCAACGTCGGCGACCGCTACGTGCACCAGGCGCTGGTGGAGGGAGGCGGCGTGCTCGGTGGCGAAGCGTCCGGCCACCTGCTGTGCCTGGACCGCGCCACCACCGGCGACGGCATCGTCAGTGCCCTGCAGGTACTGGTGGCGTTGAAGCAGCAGGGAAAGAACCTGCGCGAAGCGCTGCAGCCGTTGTCCAAGGTGCCGCAGAAGACGGTCAACGTGCGCCTTGGCGATGTCTCGGCCAAGGCCACCGTGCAGGCCGAAGGCGTGAAGGCTGCGCTGACAGAAGCGCAGCAGGCGGTATCCGGCCGGGGGCGTGCTTTCCTGCGTCCCTCCGGCACCGAACCGGTGGTGCGGGTCACGGTCGAGGCCGATGACGCGACGTTGATGCAGGACACTCTGGATCGGCTTTCGGCGGCAGTCAGGACAGCGGCTGCGGTCTGAGCCCTGTCGCTGGATCGAACCGACAACATGGCCGCCTGTGCGGCCATGTTGCTGTCTGGCGCAAGCAAGGTATCAGGCGCTGCGCGGCATCGCCGTCTGCCATTTCCAGGTATCGCGGCACATGTCCGCCAGGCCATGGCGCGCGCTCCAGCCCAGCTCGCGCAGGGCGAGGGACGGGTCGGCAAAACTCACCGCGATGTCGCCGCTGCGGCGACCGGTGATCCGGAAGGGAATCGGCCGGCCGACGGTCTGCTCGAAGGTCCTGATCAGTTCCAGCACGCTGTGGCCCTGTCCGGTGCCCAGGTTCAGGGTGATGCTGCGGCGCTTGTCGCGCAGGTACTGCAGCGCCAGCACGTGGGCCCGTGCCACATCTTCCACATGGATGTAGTCGCGTACGCCAGTACCGTCGCAGGTCGGATAGTCATCGCCGAACACCTGCACTTCGGGCAGCAGGCCGGCGGCCACCTGGGCGATGTAGGGCATCAGGTTGCTGGGCGTTCCGTGCGGCAGCTCGCCGATCAGGGCGCTTGAATGCGCACCCACCGGGTTGAAGTAGCGCAGCGTTGCCGCATGCAGCGTTGTGTCGGCACTGACCAGGTCGGATAGCAGGTGCTCCACCACAAGCTTTGAACGGCCATAGGGTGTCATCGCGCAGGTCGAGGCCGTCTCGGCCACCGGGCAATGGTCCTGGTCGCCGTACACCGTTGCCGACGAGCTGAACACGAACGTGCCGACGCCGGCATCGCGCATGGCGCCGAGCAGGGCAAGGGTGCCGCTGATGTTGTTGTCGAAGTAGTCCAGTGGCATCTGCCGCGATTCGCCAACCGACTTCAGCGCGGCAAAATGCAGTACCGCGTCGATCGAATGCTCGCGCAGCACCGCAGTGATCCGCGCACGGTCACGCACGTCGGCCTGTACGAACATCGGCGCGATGCCGGTAATGTCGCCGATCCGGCCGATCACCCCGGCGTCGCTGTTGCACAGTGAATCGACGACGACCACCGTATGGCCCTGCTGCTGCAGTTCCACACAGGTGTGGGAGCCGATGAATCCCGCACCGCCGGTAACCAGAACGTTCATTTCCTGTAGTCCTTCCACTCTGTTGGAGCTTCCTTGCCGAAGCCGTGTCAGCCCAGTGCTGGCAGCGCCATCACGGCCCCGGCACCATCTTCTTCTGCCGCGCCTTGAAGCCATTGAACAGCGGTGCGATCAGCGGGTTGTAGCTCCACGCGATGCGCTTGCGCAGCCAGCTTGCCGGCCGGTTGCGGATGGCGAAGCGGTAGATGCGTTCGGGGTCGCCGCCGACCACGTTGCGTCCGAACGGATGGGTGGTGTGCAGGTAGCGGAACCCCTGCTCACGCGCTACTTCGATGTAGTCCTGGTCGAAATCACCGTACGGCCAGCACAGCGTGTCCGACACTTCGCCCAGCTTCTCCAGCAGCACTTCCCTGGCCTTCGACAGGTCACCACTGATGCCGGCACGGCGCTGGGCGCGATCCAGATCCTGGCGACGCAGCCAGCGCGTGTGGGTGTGGGTATGGCAATGGATCTCGAAGGTGCCCGCCTCGATGGCCGCACGTGCTTCGCTCCAACGCATCATCACTTCGTCGCTGCGGCCCTGTTTGTAGATCAGGTCTTCGCAGGCGCGGTGTTCGGGCGTTTCCGGCAGCGTGGCACCGGTGATGCCGGCATGCGGACGCATCGGGCCCTCGTGCATCCAGCCGGTCACCACGAACACGACTGCGTGCATGCCGTACTTCTGCAGGATCGGATGCGCGTAGACCCAGTTGTCCAGGTAGCCATCATCGAAGGTGATCACGATCGACTTGCGCGGCACCGGCTTGCCAGCCAGGAAGCCGGCGTACTGGTCCAGCGTCAACGACGTCCAGCCGGTGCGCGCCAGCCAGGCGATCTGGCTTTCGAAATTCTCCGGCGACACCGTGATCATGCCGGGCGAGTTGCTGACGTGATGATGCATCAGCACCGGTACGGTTCTGGCATTAGCCATGACCCAGCTCCTTCATCCATTGGTGGTAGTAGTGTTCGGTGGCTTCAGCGTGGCCTTCGGGGCTGAAACGCTTGGCGCTGCGGATCCAGTCCCAGCCGGAACGTCCCATCTGCCGGCGGCGCTCGGGATCGTCCACCAGCAGCCGCAGCGCGCCCGTGAGGGCGGCGCTGTCACCCAGCCGGGTGAGAATGGCATTGCTGCCTTCCACCAGCATTTCGGGCACGCCACCGACCCGGTGCGACACGATCGGCAGGCCCGCTTGTGCCGCTTCCAGGAACACCGTGCCCGATGCTTCCTTGTGTGTGGCCAGGGCGAAGATGTCGAAGCCGGGCATCAACTGGCTGGCGTCGCTGCGGAAGCCCAGCAGATGGACCTGGCGCTGCAGATCGTGTTCGGCGCAGGTGGCCTGCAGGCGCTGCATCACGGCCTGGCCATCGCCGACCACCACCAGATGCAGACGCGGGTTGGCCTTGCACAGCGGCACCATGGCCTGCAGCAGTTCGGCGTGGCCCTTGGGTTCACGCAGCACGGCCACGCAGCCCACCACGATATCCTGCTCGTCGAATCCGAGCTCGGCGCGCACGCGTGCACGCGCCGCCTGCAGCGCCGGCCAGGACGGTTCCTGCGCGGTGTCGGTACCGGTTGGAGAAACCGCCATCGGTGGCACGATGCCGATGTGATCAGCGGGAATTCCGCGGTCCGCCAGCAATTGCTTGACGAAGTTGCTTACCGTGATGACCCGGTGCGGCAGGCCGGTGTAGGTCAGCAGCGAATTCACCGGGCTCATCAGGTGACGCGAGCGCACCACCAGCGGTGTGCCGCCCAGGCGTGCGCCGGCGGCGGCAATCAATGCATCGCGACGGCTGGTGGTGTTGACCACGTCGTAGCGCTCGCTGCGCACCAGTCGTGACACCGACCAGATACCGCGCAGCAGCCTTGCCATGCCGCCCATGCGCAGCGTATGCACGGTGAAGCCATCATCGCGTGCGCGAGTGGCCAGGCGCGCGTCCGGCTGGCACAGCAGGGCGACGTCATGGCCGCGCGCGCGCATCACCTGCATGTGGCGGAAAATGTAGATCTCCTGCCCACCCATGCCTTTGGCGGCTTCGGTATGCAGGATGCGCAGCGGACGGTTCATGGTGGATCGGTCCTTGGATTCAGCGGTTGCGGAAGCGGGTCAGCGCTTCCCATGCCGCGCGGATGCTGGCGGCGTCGGGGGTCTGTTGCGGCAGGGGGCGGTAGCGCGCATCGAGCGCGGTGGCGTTGCCGAATTTGTCGAATACGTAGATCGCCTCGCCGTTGCGCACCGCGCGCTGCGACCAGCTTTCCACCACCAGCGCACGCTTGCCGGTCGGTGCAGCCAGCAGGTCGTGGCCGGTGCTGTAGTCGGTCAATGCGTTCTCGCAGCCCAGGCCGTGGCGCATCAGCGTCGGCACCCAGTCTTCATGCGAACTGACCCGTGCGTCGCGGCTGCCACCCTGGCCGGGCCAATGCAGCACGAAGGGCACCTGCAACTGGTAGTTGGAGAAGTTGCCGTTGTGGCCCCAGTAGTTGAGCTTGAGGTCGTTGAATTCCTCGGCGTGGTCACCGGTCACCAGCACGATCGTGTCCTGCTCCAGGCCCTGCGCGCGCAGGTCGTCCAGCAGCGATCCGATCAGGCTGTCGGCGTAATGCACCGCGGTGTGATAACGGTTCAATTCCGGCGTTGGATCGTGCTCGGGGCCGAACTTGAGAAAATCGATGGCATCGGCCATCGGCGTGGCGAGCGGCGGATAGCCGGCCGGCATGTGGTAGGGCGCGTGGGTGGAATCGAGGAACACGAAACCGAACCACGGGCGCTGCGCAGCCTGGCTGGCGCGGATGTCCTTCTGCAGTCCAGCGACGATGGCGGCATCGCGGCCATCGGAGGTCAGTTCGGACGGCCCCTGGTGCAGCTGGTCGCGGACATCGGCGAACGCGGTGCGATCGAATTCCGGGCTGTACAGCGGCGCGCTGCCATACAGATGCAGGTCATAGCCCTGCTGTCCCAGCACCTTGAACAGCTGCGAGCCGCGCTGCTCGTCGAGCATGCTCGGCCAGTAGCCACCCGGCAGGCCATACAGCAGTCCGAACAGGCCATAGCGGGTGGCGTTGCCGGTGCTGAAATGATGCTCGTACACCCGCGAGGACCCGGCCAGTGCCGATGCGTTGGGCATGAACTGAGGGGTGAGCACGTCATGGCGCAACGATTCCAGTACCACCATCAGCACGTTCGGCCGCTGGTGGCTCTGGCAGCGCAGGGGCTGCAATGGATAGTTGAGCTGGGCATGGCGCGGATCGGGCAGGCCGACCTGGTGTTGGCTGACCACGCCGAAGCGGCGCATCGCGCTCTTGGCGGTGATCGGCTGCGCCCATGGCAGGTAATTCCACTGGCTGATCACTGCACGTTCGCCGAGCGCGTCGTAGTAGGCCGTGGCGACCTGGCCGCCGCCCATCAGCAGGGCGATCACGGCCCAGGCCTGCAGTACCCGTCGCCGCCGCGGAGTCGCGGGCAGCAGCTTCCAGCATGCCCAGGCCAGCAGTCCCTGCGCGGCGAAGATCGCCGACACCATGGCTGCCGCCTGCAGCCAGGTCTTCCAGGACAGGCTCACCTGGTCCTGTAGGGCCCCGCCGAACACCATGTTGGCGACCATCGCGTTGAGGTGGAAGCGATACAGCGCGAACACCTTGGCATCCACCAGCAGCAGGCACAGCCACAGGCCCTGGCAGATCACAGCCGACACGCTCAATGCGCGCGCGCTGCGCGGCCACAGACCGATGACCAGCGGCAGCAGGCCGGCCAGTGCACCGAACGCGAGCAGGTGGCCGGGCAGGGCGATCGCCAGATAGGCGAGGCCGAGTGTCCCGCCGGGGTTGTCGCGCAGCGGCACGTTGCCCAGCGCGATCAGCGCGGCAAACACCGCGTTGGCCGCGATGAACAGGGACCACCAGGCCAGCCGGCGCCAGCGTCGGGCAGGGCCGGGAAGAGCGGCGGCGGTGGCGTCGGTCAGAGCGGCGTCCATGGAGAAGGCGGGTTGGGATCGGGTAACGGGTGGCGTTTCCCAGCGTGACGAAGTCGTTAAACCGCGCGCGGGTGGCGCATTGTATCGGTTTGTTTCAGCATGTCGGTGGCGTGTCCCGATCTATCTGTCACAATGTTCAGATCGGTCGCCATGACATGGCGGGCCCGTACCGACTCAACGACAAGCCAGGAACCGCTGTGAGCCAGATCCCCACCCTCGACATCACCCGTTTCGACAGTGACCGCGACGCCTTCGTGGCCGAGCTGGGGGCGGCATATCGCCAATGGGGGTTCGCCGGCATCCGCAACCACGGCATCCCGCAGGCCGACATCGATGCGGCCTACGACGTCTTCAAGGCCTTCTTCGCACTGCCGGACGAGACCAAGCGCAAGTACCACGTGGCGGGCAGCGGCGGCGCCCGTGGCTACACCCCGTTCGGTGTGGAGACCGCCAAGGGCTCCAAGCACTTCGACCTGAAGGAGTTCTGGCACATCGGTCGCGAGATCGCCGACGACTCCAAGTACCGTGACGTGATGGCGCCGAACCTGTGGCCGTCCGAGGTCGAGGGCTTCCGTGAGCGTGGTTACGGCCTGTACCAGGCGCTGGACAACCTGGGCTCACGCGTGCTGTCGGCCCTGGCCCTGCACATCGGCCTGCCGGAACACTTCTTCGCCGACAAGACCAATTTCGGCAATTCGATCCTGCGCCCGATCCACTACCCGCCGATCACCACCGATGACATCCCGAACGTGCGTGCCGGTGCGCACGGCGACATCAATTTCATCACGCTGCTGGTCGGTGCCAGCGCGGCAGGCCTGGAAGTGCAGTCGCATGACGGGGACTGGGTGCCGTTCACCTCGGATGCGGACACCATCGTGGTCAACATCGGCGACATGCTGCAGCGCCTGACCAACCACGTGTATCCGTCGACCATCCACCGTGTGGTCAATCCTCCGGGCGAGCTGGCTCGCCAGCCGCGCTATTCGGTGCCGTTCTTCCTGCACCCGAACCCGGATTTCCTGATCGACGTGCTGCCCTCGTGCATCACCGAGGAGAATCCGAGCCGGTACCCGGAGCCGATCACCGCGCACGGCTTCCTCGAAGAGCGCCTGCGCGAGATCAAGCTGAAGTAACGAATGAGAAGGCCGCCGAAAGGCGGCTTTTTCATTACGGGGGCGGAGGGTGTTCGGCAGGGCTGCGCCCTGCACCCGCAGAGGCCGGAGCCAAAGCCAGAGCCAAAGCCAAAGCCAAAGCCAAAGCCAGAGCGGCTCTGGGATGTTCCGTGGGGAGGCGGGGAGGTGTCGGATGGCGGGGACGCCGTAAACCCATCCCTGGGGGCTTGGCCGCGGCATCCATGCCGCGGACACCCCGCCATCCGACACCTCCCCGCCTTCGACACTCCCCGCGGCTGTTGGTAGGTGTCGACCTTGGTCGACACGATCTATCCACGCCATGCGTGGATGAGATCTGTCAGGCCTCGAAGCGGGGCAGGGGGCTCGGTTTCTGCTCTTGATCTTCTTTTTTCTTTCCGTGGCGGGCGGAACCGCCGGAATGTGTCAGGGGCCGGGCGGGTGGGGCTGGCGAGGGTGTCCGCGGCATGGATGCCGCGGCCAAGCCCCCAGGGATGGGTTCACGGCGTCCCTCGCCAGTCCCACCCGCCCGGCCAACCCCCCAGATCCCACCGGGCTTTCCGCGACCAACCCAGCCCAAACCCCGCCACGAGGGGCTGCGCCGTTGGCTGAAAATCCATGTAACCGCTTACAAAGAAACGGTTTTTTGCCGCAGCAGGTATCATGGGCGGCTGAGTTCACACAGGAGCCACCCGCTCATGCGCCGCAAGATCGTCGCTGGAAACTGGAAGCTGCACGGCAGCCGTCAATTCGCCACCGAACTGCTGGGGCAGGTTGCCGCCGGGCTGCCGAAGCGCGGGGTGGAGGTGGTCATCCTGCCGCCGATGCCCTACCTGGGTGAGCTGGTCGAAGACTTCGGCGACACCGGCCTGGCCTTTGGTGCACAGGACGTCAGCAGCAACGAGAAGGGCGCCTACACCGGTGAGGTGTGCGCGGCCATGCTGCACGAGGTCGGTGCCCGCTATGGCCTGGTCGGCCACTCCGAGCGCCGCCAGTACCACAATGAGAGCAGCGAGCTGGTCGCGCGCAAGTTCGCTGCCGCCCTGCATGCCGGCCTGGTGCCGGTGCTGTGCGTCGGTGAAACCCTTGAGCAGCGCGAGGCCGGGCAGACCGAGTCGGTCATCGCCAGCCAGCTGGCCCCGGTGCTGGAGCTTGTCGGGGCGAAGGGCTTCGCCAATGCCGTGGTCGCCTACGAGCCGGTCTGGGCGATCGGCACCGGCCGTACTGCCACCAAGGAGCAGGCGCAGCAGGTGCACGCGTTCATTCGTGGCGAAGTCGCGCGCATCGATGCTAGAATTGCTGATTCACTGCCCATTGTTTACGGCGGTAGCGTGAAGCCCGACAATGCCGGGGAACTGTTCGCGCAGCCGGATGTCGATGGTGGGCTGGTTGGTGGTGCCTCCCTGGTGGCCGCCGACTTCCTGGCCATCGCAGAGGCGGCGGCAAACAATTAGTTACGGTTGCCGGCTAGCCGCCGGCACTCTAGTCCGAGGGCGGATTTCCAATGCTGATGTTGATCCTCAATGTCGTCTACGTGCTGGTTGCCGTGGCCATGGTCGCGCTGATCCTGATGCAGCGTGGCTCGGGTGCGGCGGCAGGTTCGGGCTTTGGCGCCGGCGCCTCGGGGACCGTGTTCGGTGCGCGTGGCGCGTCCAACTTCCTGTCCAAGTCGACCAAGTGGCTGGCCGTGGTGTTCTTCGGCATCAGCCTCTTCATGGCCTGGTACGCCGGCCATGGCAACCGCCCGGCCGCCGATCAGGATCTGGGTCTGATGTCCACCCCTGCAGCCAGTGCTCCGGCCGCTCCGGCGGGCGAATTGCCGGCCGTTCCGAAGGCTGATGCGGTCCCGGCCGCCCCGGTTCCGGCCGCAACTGTGCCGGCTCAGGCGGAATCTTCGGTTTCTGGTGAAGAAAAGCCTTCGGAAGGCTCCCAGAAAGACTGAAGCCGGTTACAATACGCGGCGCATCGGGAAGATAGTCTGATGTGATCGTTTGCCCAGGTGGCGGAATTGGTAGACGCACTACCTTGAGGTGGTAGCGACTTAGGTCGTAGGGGTTCGAGTCCCCTCTTGGGCACCATTTAGTAAGTAAAGCGGGTTCGTCTGGCGCGCAAGGCGCCAGGCAGATTCCCGTCCACTCCCCCATGCCAAAGCGCCTGCAGGCGCAGCGGCAGAGGCAAGAGAGAATCGCTGTGCTGGCCGAATATTTGCCGTCTCTGCTGTTTCTGATCGTTGCCACCGGTATCGGCATTACGCTGATGCTGGTTGGTCGATTCCTCGGTCCCCGCCGCCCCGATCTGGAAAAGCTGTCGCCGTACGAGTGCGGCTTCGAAGCGTTCGAAGACGCACGCATGAAGTTCGACGTGCGCTACTACCTGATCGCGATCCAGTTCATCGTCTTCGACCTGGAAATCATCTTCATCGTGCCGTGGACGCAGGTCTTCATGGAGCTGGGCGCGCGTTCGCTCGTCACCATGGGTCTGTTCGTCGGCATGCTGTTCCTCGGTTTCATTTATGTCTGGAAGAAGGGAGCGCTGGAATGGGAGTGATTCAGACTCTCGATGGCCTGATGACCAATCCTGTCCCGGAAGGACGGGTTGATGACATCCTGCGGCCGGAAGGCGACAACCCGCTGCTGGAAAAGGGCTTTGTCACCACCAGCGTCGATGCCCTGCTGAACTGGGCACGTACCGGCTCGATGTGGCCCATGACCTTCGGTCTGGCCTGCTGTGCGGTCGAAATGATGCACGCAGGTGCGGCGCGCCTGGACCTTGACCGCTACGGTGTGGTGTTCCGCCCGTCGCCGCGTCAGTCCGACGTGATGATCGTCGCCGGCACCCTGGTCAACAAGATGGCCCCGGCGCTGCGCAAGGTCTATGACCAGATGCCCGACCCCAAGTGGGTGATCTCCATGGGCAGCTGCGCCAACGGCGGTGGTTACTACCACTACTCCTATTCTGTGGTGCGCGGCTGTGATCGCGTGGTGCCGGTGGACATCTATGTCCCGGGCTGCCCGCCGACCGCCGAGGCGCTGGTGTACGGGATCCTGCAGCTGCAGAAGAAGATCTGGCGTACACAGACCATCGCCCGCTGACCCCTTCACCTGACAAGAGCGCGCCAAGCCCCCATGGCAGAGCAAGCATCCTTCATCGACCGACTCTCCGCACGTTTCGCAGGTGCGAAGGTCATCGTGGTCGAACCCCGCGGCGAAGTGACGCTGGAAGTGCCTGCCGCTGAGTGGCACGCCACCGCCCTCGCGCTGCGTGACGAGTTTGGTTTCGAGCAGGCCGTGGACCTCTGCGGCGTCGATTACCTCGGTTATGGCTCCGATGAGTGGGACACCGCCGACGTGTCCTCGCAGGGCTTCAGCCGCGGTGTCGAAGGCAAGGCCCAGGGCCGCTTCGCCTGGGGTGAATTCCCCAGCGAAGAGAGCGCCGACGGTGCCCGTCCGCAGCACATGCCGACCCAGCGCTTTGCCGTGGTCGCACAGCTGCGTTCGTACCAGCACAACCTGATGATGCACCTGCGCTGCTTCGCTCCTGACGAAGCGCTGCCGGTGGTGTCCTCACTGACCGGGATCTGGCCGGGCCTGAACTGGTTCGAACGCGAAGCGTTCGATCTGTATGGCGTGATCTTCGAAGGTCACCCGGACCTGCGCCGGATCCTGACCGACTACGGTTTCGTCGGCCATCCGTTCCGCAAGGACTTCCCGCTGATCGGCAACGTCGAAGTCCGCTACGACGAAGAAAAGAAGCGCGTCATCTACGAACCGGTCACCTCGGTGGAGCCGCGTGTCGGCGTGCCGCGCGTGATCCGCGACGACGCCCGCCTGCAGACCGCTGCCGGCGAGCGCTCGCAGGAGGCAGTGAAGTGAGTCACGTACACCAGGCCGGCGAAGCATTCGCCAGCAATGCTGCCGAGAGCCGGCAGGAAATCCGCAACTACACCATGAACTTCGGCCCGCAGCATCCGGCCGCGCACGGTGTGCTGCGCCTGATCCTGGAGATGGACGGCGAGACCATCATGCGTGCCGACCCGCACGTGGGTCTGCTGCACCGGGGCACCGAGAAGCTGGCTGAGTCCAAGCCGTTCAACCAGTCGATCGGCTACATGGATCGCCTGGATTACGTGTCGATGATGTGCAACGAGCACGCCTACGTGCGCTCGATCGAGACCCTGATGGGCATCGAGGCGCCGGAGCGCGCGCAGTACATCCGCACGATGTTCGACGAGATCACCCGCATCCTGAACCACCTGATGTGGCTGGGCTCCAACGCGCTCGACCTGGGTGCGATGGCGGTGATGCTGTACGCCTTCCGCGAGCGCGAAGAGCTGATGGACTGCTACGAAGCGGTCTCCGGCGCGCGCATGCACGCGGCGTACTACCGTCCGGGCGGCGTTTACCGCGACCTGCCGGACCATATGCCGAAGTACAAGGAATCGCGCTGGCACAAGGGCAAGGCCCTGAAGAACCTCAACGCCTCGCGCGAAGGTTCGCTGCTGGACTTCCTGGAAAACTTCACCAATGAATTCCCCGGCCGTGTCGACGAATACGAGACCCTGCTGACCGACAACCGTATCTGGAAGCAGCGTACCGTTGGCATCGGCGTGGTCACCCCGGAACTGGCCCACCAGTGGGGCATGACCGGCGTGATGCTGCGTGGCTCGGGCGTTGCCTGGGACCTGCGCAAGAAGCGTCCGTACGCGAAGTACGATGCCGTCGATTTCGACATCCCGCTGGGCAAGGAAGGCGATTGCTACGATCGCTACCTGTGCCGCGTGGCCGAAATGCGCGAGTCCAACCGCATCATCAAGCAGTGCGTGGCATGGCTGAAGGCCAACCCCGGCCCGGTCATGGTCAAGAACTTCAAGGTCGCTCCGCCCAAGCGCGAGGACATGAAGGACGACATGGAAGCGCTGATCCACCACTTCAAGCTGTTCAGTGAAGGCTATTGCGTGCCGGCCGGCGAGACCTACGCCGCGGTTGAAGCGCCCAAGGGCGAATTCGGCTGCTACCTGGTTTCCGACGGCGCCAACAAGCCGTTCCGCGTACACCTCCGTGCGCCGGGCTTCGCCCACCTGTCCTCGATCGATTCGATCGTGCGCGGCCACATGCTGGCCGACGTGGTGGCGATGATCGGTACCTACGATCTGGTGTTCGGCGAGGTTGACCGGTAATGCCGTCCGCCACGCCAACGCCCGCTGCAGGCAGCCGGCGCAAGCCGGCGCCGCAGTTTCTGCAATTTCACGTTATGCATTTCGCTGAGGTCGGCCGATGAAGGCGACAGGTAATTTCGAGGCGGCGCGCGACGTCGACCCGATGGTGGTGTTGAGCGACAAAACCCGCGCTCACATCGATCACTGGCTGTCCAAGTTCCCGCCGGACCGCAAGCGCTCTGCCGTGCTGCAGGGTCTGCATGCTGCCCAGGAGCAGAACCAGGGCTGGCTGACCGACGAGCTGATCGCCGGCGTGGCCAAGTACCTGGACCTGCCGCCGGTGTGGGCCTACGAGGTTGCCAGCTTCTACTCGATGTTCGAGACCGAGAAGGTGGGTCGCAACAACGTGGCCATCTGCACGAACATCAGCTGCTGGCTCAATGGCGCCGAAGACATCGTGCGCCATTGCGAGAAGAAGCTGGGCATCAAGAACGGTCAGTCGACCGCTGACGGCCGCGTCTACCTCAAGCGTGAGGAAGAGTGCCTGGCCGGCTGCGCGGGTGCACCGATGATGGTCATCAATGGTCACTACCATGAGCGTCTGACCCTGGAAAAGGTCGACGAGCTTCTGGACGGGCTGGAGTAAGGGCATGGCACATCACCACGAATCCAAGGGTCCGGTCGGCCCCGCGCCGCTGCCGCACCAGGTGGTCTACACCACCCTGCATTACGACACCCCGTGGTCGTACGAAAGCTATCTGAAGACCGGTGGCTACGCCGCCCTGCGCAAGATCCTCGAAGAGAAGATCCCGCCGGAGCAGGTCATCGAGATGGTCAAGGCCTCGGGCCTGCGCGGCCGTGGCGGCGCTGGTTTCCCGACCGGCCTGAAGTGGTCCTTCATGCCCAAGGGCAACGTGCAGAAGTACATCCTCTGCAACTCGGATGAATCCGAGCCGGGCACCTGCAAGGATCGCGACATCCTGCGTTACAACCCGCATTCGGTGGTGGAAGGCATGGCGATCGCCTGCTATGCCACCGGTTCGACCGTGGGCTACAACTACCTGCGCGGTGAGTTCCACCACGAGCCGTTCGAGCACTTCGAGCAGGCCCTGGCCGATGCCTATGCAAACGGCTGGCTGGGCAAGAACGTGCTGGGCTCGGGCGTGGATATCGACATCTACGGCGCCCTCGGTGCCGGCGCCTACATCTGCGGCGAAGAAACCGCACTGATGGAATCGCTGGAAGGCAAGAAGGGCCAGCCGCGCTACAAGCCGCCGTTCCCGGCCAACTTCGGCCTGTATGGCAAGCCGTCGACGATCAACAACACCGAAACCTATGGTTCGGTGCCGGCGATCATCCGCAATGGTCCCGAGTGGTTCAAGGGCCTGAGCCTGACTGCCAATGGCGGTCCGAAGTGCTTCTCGGTGTCCGGCTGCGTGCAGAAGGGTGGCAACTTCGAAGTGCCGCTCGGTACCACCTTTGACGACCTGCTGGAAATGGCTGGCGGCCTCAAGCCGGGCCGCAAGCTCAAGGGCGCGATCCCGGGTGGCGTGTCCATGCCGGTGCTGACCGCGGCCGAGCTGAAGGGCCTGCCGATGGACTACGACACCATCCGTGCGCTGGGCTCCGGCCTGGGTTCCGGTGCGGTCGTGGTGCTGGATGACAGCGTCTGCTGCGTCAAGTTCGCCTGCCGCATCAGCCAGTTCTTCCACAAGGAATCCTGTGGCCAGTGCACCCCGTGCCGTGAAGGTACCGGCTGGATGCACCGCGTGCTGGAGCGCATCGTCGCCGGCAAGGCCACGATGGAAGACCTGCACCAGTTGAAGACCGTGGCCGGTCAGATCGAAGGTCACACCATCTGTGCGTTCGGCGAAGCGGCGGCGTGGCCCATCCAGGGCTTCCTGCGCCAGTTCTGGGACGAATTCGAGTACTACATCGTCAACGGTCATTCGATGGTTGACGGCAAGAAGGTGGAGGCAGCCGCTGCATGAGCGCGCAACCCATAAATCCCAGCGTGCCACCGGATCACGTCACCATCGAAATCGATGGCAAGTCGCTGGTCGTGCCCAAGGGTTCGATGATCATCCAGGCCGCCGACAAGGCGGGCATTTCGATTCCGCGCTTCTGCTACCACGAGAAGCTGCCGATCGCTGCCAACTGCCGCATGTGCCTGGTGGACGTGGAAAAGTCGCCGAAGCCGGCGCCGGCCTGCGCCACGCCGGTGATGGATGGCATGAAGGTCGCCACCCGCAGTGAAAAGGCGCTGAAGTTCCAGCGCTCGGTGATGGAATTCCTGCTGATCAACCACCCGCTGGATTGCCCGATCTGCGATCAGGGCGGCGAGTGCGAACTGCAGGACGTGTCGCTGGGTTACGGCCGTTCGGTCAGCCGCTTCAACGAGCGCAAGCGCGTGGTGGCCGACGAGGACATGGGCCCGCTGGTCGCCACCGAGATGACCCGCTGCATCCAGTGCACCCGCTGCGTCCGCTTCACCGCCGACGTTGCCGGTACCTACGAGCTGGGTGGCATGTACCGCGGTGAGAACCTGCAGATCGGCACCTACGACGGCAAGCCGCTGACCACCGAGCTTTCGGGCAATGTGGTCGACGTGTGCCCGGTCGGCGCGCTGACCAACAAGGTGTTCCAGTTCCGCGCCCGTCCGTGGGAACTGACTGCGCGCGAATCGCTGGGCTACCACGACGCGATGGGCTCGAACCTGTTCCTGCACGTGCGTCGCGGCGAAGTGCTGCGCACCGTGCCGCGCGACAACGAGTCGGTCAACGAGTGCTGGCTGTCCGATCGTGACCGCTATTCGCACCAGGGCCTGTACAGCGAAGACCGTGCGGTCAAGCCGCTGCGCAAGGTCAATGGCGAGTGGAAGGAAGTGAGCTGGGCCGAAGGCCTGGCCGCGGCCGCCGAGATCCTCAAGGGCAACCAGGGTGACAACCTGGGCGTGCTGGTGCACCCGTCGACCTCGAACGAAGAGGGCGCACTGCTGGCCCGCCTGGCCACCGGCCTGGGTTCGAGCAACATCGACCACCGCATCAACAACCGCGACTTCTCCGACGCCGCCACCGCCGAAGTGTTCGGCCTGCCGCTGGCCGAGATCGAAGGCGCCGACCGCATCGTCGTTCTGGGCAGCAACATCCGCCACGAACTGCCGCTGCTGCACGCCCGCCTGCGCAAGGCGCAGACGACCAACGGCGCGAAGATCCACGTCGTCAACCCGGTCGACTTCGACTTCGCGTTCAGCATTGCAGGCAAGCAGATCGTGGCCCCGTCGAAGTTCGCCGATGCACTGGCCAATGCCGAGCTGCGTTCGGCGGTGCAGGGCGGTACCAACACCGTGCTGATCGTCGGTGGCATCGCCGAGAACCATCCGCAGGCTGCCGCGATCCGTGCCGCTGCGCGTGATTTCGCCGCCGCTACCGGTGCCAAGCTGTGCCGTATCCCGCAGGGCGCCAACGCCATCGGCCTGACCCGCGCCGGTGTGCTGCCGGCCGGCAAGGACGTCGCCGCGATGCTGGCCGATCCGCGCAAGGCCTACGTGGTCTATGGCCTGGAACCGGGCCTGGACTTCGCCGATGCTCCGGCCGCGCGCAAGGCGCTGCTTGGCGCACAGGTGGTTGCCTTCAGCCAGTTCGCCTGCGCCTCGACCCGCGATGTTGCCGACGTGATCCTGCCGATCGGTGCGCTGCCGGAAATCGACGCCACCCTGACCAACCTCGACGGTCGCGAGCAGTCGGCCCGTGCCGGCGGCAAGCTGCCGGGCGAGGCCCGCGAGGGCTGGCGAGTGCTGCGTGCGCTTGGCGCTGAGCTGGCCGTCGCCGGTTTCGAGTTCATCGACCTGGCCGGCCTGCGCGCAAGCCTGGCACCGCTGACGGTGCAGGTGTCCGCGTCGGCACAGCCGGTGCTGGTGGGCGAGGGCATGGAAGTGGCCTCGACCGCTGCGATCTACCGCACCGATGCGGTGGTCCGTCGCGCCCCGGCGCTGCAGTCGCATCCGCTCAACAACGCTCCGCGCATCGTGCTCAACGCTGACGATGCCGCCCGCCTGCAGCTGCAGGAAGGGCAGATGGCCAAGGTCGGCACCGATGCCGGCAAGGCCACCCTGCCGGTGGTGGTCGACGCCCGCGTCGCTGCGGGTTCGGTCTGGATTGAATCGGGCCACGGCGCAACCGCGCCGCTGGGTGCCGCTCGTGTTTCGGTGGTGGCTGCATGAACGAATTGCTGATTAACGCGGTCGATCCGCTGCACCAGTGGCTGCTTGGCCTCGGTGACATCGGCGCGCTGATCTGGATCATCCTGAAGATCCTGGTGATCACCGTTCCGGTGATCGTCTCGGTGGCCTTCTACGTGGTCTGGGAACGCAAGCTGATCGGCTGGATGCATGTCCGCCACGGCCCGATGTATGTGGGCATGGGCATCTTCCAGGCCTTCGCCGACGTCTTCAAGCTGCTGTTCAAGGAAGTCCTGCAGCCGAGCAGCGCCAACAAGGCGATCTTCCTGCTGGCGCCGCTGATCACCCTGGCCCCGGCCTTTGCGGCCTGGTCGGTGGTGCCCTTCGATTCGCAGATCGTGCTGTCCAACGCAAACGCCGGCCTGCTGTACCTGCTGGCGATGACCTCGCTGGGCATCTACGGCATCATCCTGGCCGGTTGGGCATCCAACTCGAAGTATGCGTTCCTGGGTGCGATGCGCGCCTCGGCGCAGATGATCAGCTACGAAATCGCCATGGGCTTCGCCCTGGTCGGCGTGATGATCGCTGCGGGCAGCCTGAATCTGAGCAACATCGTGATGGCGCAGGCCGGCAATTCCGGTTTCTTCGACTGGTTCCTGCTGCCGCTGTTCCCGCTGTTCGTCATCTACTGGGTGTCGGGCGTTGCCGAAACCAACCGCGCGCCGTTCGACGTGGTGGAAGGTGAATCGGAAATCGTTGCCGGCCACATGGTCGAATACTCCGGCGGTGCCTTCGCCCTGTTCTTCCTGGCCGAATACGCGAACATGATCCTGATCAGCTTCCTGATCTCGATCTTCTTCCTCGGCGGCTGGCTGAGCCCGATCCAGGGCTGGGTCGACTTCGGCAACGTCTCGCCGCTGGTCGACTGGATCTGGAAGGGCGGCGCACCGTGGCTGTTCGTCAAGGTGTTCTTCTTCGCCAGTGCCTACATCTGGTTCCGTGCCAGCTTCCCGCGCTTCCGCTATGACCAGATCATGCGCCTGGGCTGGAAGGTCTTCATCCCGCTGGCCATTCTGTGGATTGCGGTTACCGCCGTCATGGTGTTCTTCGGCGTGATTCAAAAGGGCGTCTAAGTGATGAACAGGATTACCCATTACTTCAAGAGCCTGCTGCTGCTCGAACTGCTGGCCGGTCTCTGGCTGACGCTGAAGTACAGCTTCAAGCCGAAGTACACGATGATGTACCCGATGGAGAAGTTCCCGCAGTCGCCGCGCTTCCGTGGCCTGCACGCGCTGCGCCGTTATCCCAACGGCGAAGAGCGCTGCATCGCCTGCAAGCTGTGCGAAGCGGTGTGCCCGGCTTTGGCCATCACCATCGATTCGGCCAAGCGCGAGGACGGCACCCGCCGTACCACGCGCTACGACATCGATCTGTTCAAGTGCATCTTCTGCGGCTTCTGTGAGGAAAGCTGCCCGGTGGACTCGATCGTCGAGACCCACATCCTCGAGTACCACTTCGAGAATCGTGGCGAAAACATCGTTACCAAGCCGCAGCTGCTGGCCCTGGGCGACCGTCTCGAATCCGAGATCGCCGAGCGTCGTGCCGCCGATGCCGCTTACCGCTGAGGTCGAGAGATGGATTGGGTAAATATCGCTTTCTGGGTCTTCGCCATCGCGGCGACGGTTTCGGCCGCTGCAGTGATCAGCGTGCGCAACCCCGTGCATGCTGTCCTGTGCCTGGTGCTGACCTTCTTCTCCATCGCCTGCGTGTGGCTGCTGGTCGGCGCCGAGTTCCTCGGTGTTGCGCTGGTGCTGGTCTACGTCGGCGCGGTGATGGTGCTGTTCCTGTTTGTGGTGATGATGCTGGACATCGATCCTACGAAGATGCGTGAAGGCTGGGTGCGCTACCTGCCGGTCGGCCTCATCGTTGCCGTGGCGATGCTGGTGCAGATGCTGACCCTGATCGGCGTGAAGAGCAGGGCGGTCACTCCGTTCCCGGCCGACAACGCCGCTGCGCTCGCCGCCGACAGCTCCAACGTCACCTGGTTGGCCCGCACCCTGTTCACTGAATACCTGCTGCCGTTCGAGTTCGCTGCCGTCATCCTGACCGTGGCCGTGGTCGCCGCGGTGATGCTGACCCTGCGCCGTCGTACCGGTGTAAAGAGCCAGAACCCGGGTGAGCAGACCATGGTCAAGGCGGGCGACCGCCTGCGCATGGTCAAGATGGGCGCCGAAGTGCCGGTCGTGCACAGCAACAGCAAGCCGGTTGCCGGCGAGGAGACCCAGCCGTGATTACCCTTGGCCACATGCTTGCGCTCGGCGCGGTGCTGTTCGCCATCAGCCTGGCCGGTATCTTCCTCAACCGGAAGAACGTCATCGTCCTGCTGATGTCGATCGAACTGATGCTGCTGTCGGTGAACGTCAATTTCGTCGCGTTCTCGCGTCAGTTGGGTGATCCGTCCGGTCAGCTGTTCGTGTTCTTCATCCTGACCGTCGCCGCAGCCGAGGCCGCCATCGGCCTGGCGATCCTGGTGACCCTGTTCCGTACACGCCGAACGATCAATGTCGGCGAAGTCGATTCGTTGAAGGGCTGATCCACAGATGGAAATCACTCTCTCCAAGAGTCTGTTGATCGCAGTGGTGCTTGCACCGCTGTTCGGCAGCATCATCGCCGGCCTGTTCGGTCGCCAGGTCAAGCGCTTCGGCGCGCAGACCATCACCATCCTCGGTGTCGCCGTTGCCTGCGGCCTGTCGATGCACACGCTCTACCAGCTGCTGTGGGGCGGGGCGCAGCCGTTCAACGAGAACCTGTACACGTTCTTCGAAGTCGGCCAGTACTCGGCCCACGTCGGCTTCATGGTCGACAAGCTGACCGCGATGATGATGGTGGTGGTGACCTTCGTGTCGCTGCTGGTCCACATCTACACGATCGGCTACATGCAGGACGATCCGGGTTACCAGCGGTTCTTCAGCTACATCTCGCTGTTCACCTTCTCGATGCTCACCCTGGTGATGAGCAACAACTTCCTGCAGCTGTTCTTCGGCTGGGAAGCAGTGGGCCTGGTGTCGTACCTGCTGATCGGCTTCTGGTTCAAGCGCCCGACCGCGATCTTCGCCAACATGAAGGCGTTCCTGGTCAACCGCGTCGGTGACTTCGGCTTCCTGCTGGGTATCGCTGGTGTGTTGTGGGTGTTCGGTACCCTGGATTACTCGCAGGTGTTCTCGCAGGCCGGCATGCTCGCCGATCCGCGCGCCCAGCTGCAGATCTGGGACGGCACCATGTTCGGCATGCAGCTGCTGAACGAGCCGGTGATCTGGTCGATTGCCACCGTCATCTGCATCGGTCTGTTCATCGGTGCCATGGGCAAGTCGGCCCAGGTTCCGCTGCACGTGTGGCTGCCGGATTCGATGGAAGGCCCGACCCCGATCTCGGCACTGATCCATGCCGCGACGATGGTGACCGCCGGTATCTTCATGGTCACCCGCATGTCGCCGTTGTTCGAGCTGTCGCAGACCGCGCTGAACTTCATCCTGTTCATCGGTGCCACCACCGCGTTCTTCACCGGCCTGATCGGCATCGTGCAGAACGACATCAAGCGCGTCGTCGCGTACTCCACGCTGTCCCAGCTGGGTTACATGACGGTGGCACTGGGCGTGTCGGCGTATTCCGCTGCCGTGTTCCACCTGATGACCCACGCCTTCTTCAAGGCGCTGCTGTTCCTGGGTGCCGGGTCGGTCATCATCGCGATGCACCACGAGCAGGACATGCGCAAGATGGGCGGCCTGCGCAAGTACATGCCGATCACCTTCATCACCATGTGGATCGGTACCCTGGCCCTGGTCGGTACGCCGTTCTTCTCCGGCTTCTACTCGAAGGACACCATCATCGAGGCCGCCGAGATCCACGCGCACATGCAGAACAGCTGGGTGGCCACCTATGGCTACTGGGCCGTGCTGGGTGGCGTGCTGGTGACCAGCTTCTACAGCTTCCGCCTGCTGTTCCTGACCTTCCACGGCAAGGAACGCTTCCGCGATGCACACGATGATCACGGCCATGGCCATGACGACCATCATGCTGCCGACGCGCATCATGCCGACGCACATGACGACCACGGCCATGGCCACGGTCCGCACGAGCCGCATGAAACGCCGTGGGTGGTGACGCTGCCGCTGATCCTGCTGGCCATCCCGTCGATCGCCATTGGCTTCTTCAGCATCGGTCCGATGCTGCATGGCACCGACTGGGCTGGTCACCACGCCCATGCGGCGATCAAGGGCCAGGTCAACACGTTCTTCACCGGCATCGTCGATTTCTACGATCCGGCCAAGAACACCGTGGCCTTCCTGGGCGAGGAGTTCCATGGTCCGGTGGCGTTCGCGCTGCACGGCATGATGCTGCCGCCGTTCTGGCTGACCCTGGCAGGCTTCCTGCTGGCTGCGTTGTTCTACCTGTGGAAGCCGGACCTGTCGGGCAAGGCGCGCAAGACCTTCGCCCCGGTGGTGTCCGTGCTGGAAAACAAGTACGGCTTCGACAAGCTGTGGATCGATGGCCTCGCCGGTGGCAGCGTCAAGCTTGGCAAGGTCTCGCGCTGGATCGACAGCAACATCGTCGACGGCGTGGTCAATCTCTCGGCACGTGTTGTGGACGTCGCAGCCAGCGTGCTGCGCCGTACCCAATCCGGTTTCCTCTATCACTACGCCTTCGCGATGATCATCGGCCTGATTGCCCTCCTGGGCGTGCTGATGCATTACCTGCGTTGATGACCTGTACGGAATAAGAAGACGTGTCGAACTGGCCTCTACTCAGTGTCCTCATCTGGCTGCCGATCCTCGGCGGTGCCCTGATCCTTGCGATCCGTGATGCGCAGACCGCCCGCTGGGCGTCGCTGGGCGTCGCGGTGCTGACCTTCGTGGCGAGTCTCTCGCTGCTGGGCGGCTACAACCCGGGCATCGACGCGCTGCAGTTCGTCGAGACCCACGCCTGGATCCCGACCTACAACATCGGCTACAACCTGGGCGTGGACGGCATCGCCGTAGCGCTGATCCTGCTGACCACGCTGGTCAGCGTGCTCGCCCTGATCGGTGCCTGGAGCGCGATCGACAAGCGCGTGAACCAGTACGTGGCTGCCTTCCTGATCCTGGAAGGTGTCACCGTCGGTATCTTCTCGGCCACGGACGCGATGCTGTTCTACGTGTTCTTCGAGGCGATGCTGATCCCGATGTTCCTGATCATCGGTGTCTGGGGCGGCCCGCGCCGCATCTACGCCGCGCTGAAGTTCTTCCTGTACACCTTCCTCGGCTCGGTGCTGATGCTGGTGGCGCTGATCTACCTGTACATGAAGGGTGGCAGCTTCCAGCTGGCCGACCTCTATGCACTGCAGCTGTCGGGCAAGGAACAGACCTGGATCTTCTTCGCCTTCCTGATCGCATTCGCGGTCAAGGTGCCGATGTTCCCGGTGCACACCTGGCTGCCGGACGCGCACGTGGAAGCGCCGACCGCCGGTTCGGTGATCCTGGCCGCCATCGCGCTGAAGATCGGTGGCTACGGCTTCCTGCGCTTCAACCTGCCGATCGTCCCCGATGCGTCGCAGGAATGGGCATGGCTGGTCATCGCGCTGTCGCTGATCGCGGTGATCTACGTCGGCCTGGTCGCCCTGGTGCAGGACGACATGAAGAAGCTGATCGCCTATTCGTCGATCGCGCACATGGGCTTCGTCACCCTGGGCACCTTCATTGCCCTGTGGCTGGTGCGTGAAGCCGGCAACGTCGATGCGGCCCGCCTGGGCCTGCAGGGCGCCATGGTGCAGATGATCTCGCACGGCTTCGTGTCCGGCGCGATGTTCTCCTGCGTCGGCGTGCTGTACGACCGCATGCACAGCCGCCGCATCGCCGATTACGGCGGCGTGGTCAACGTGATGCCCTGGTTCGCCACCTTCGCCATGCTGTTCTTCATGGCCAATGCAGGCCTGCCGGGTACGAGCGGCTTCGTCGGCGAGTTCATGGTGATCCTCGCGGCGTTCCAGCGGAACCCGTGGATCGCCCTGGGCGCAGCCACCACCCTGATCATCGGCGCGGCCTACACCCTGTGGCTGTACAAGCGCGTCTTCTTCGGTGAGGTGGCCAACGGCCACGTCGCCGAACTGAAGGACATCAACGGCCGCGAATGGCTGGTGCTGGGCGTGTTCGCCATTGGCGTGCTGGCCCTGGGCATCTACCCCAAGCCGCTGACCGACCTGATGGAGCCCTCGATCGCGAAGCTGGCGATGCAGATCGCATCCAGCAAGCTGCTGTAATTCCAGGATTTGATGATGACCACCTCGCCGCTGCTGCCACTGACCGCCGCTGACCTGCCACCGCTCGCTCCCGAGCTGGTGCTGATCGGCAGCGCCTTCGCCCTGATGATCCTCGACCTGTTCGTCAGCGAGCGGAACAAGATCGTCACCCACCTGTTCTCGGTCGCCGCATTGGCCGTGGTGCTGTTCATGCTGGCCACCGGCGTGGGCGGGCAGGGGGAGGTCTTCCATGGCATGTTCGTGCGCGATACCGCCGCGGACGTGATGAAGACCGGGATCGTGCTGCTCAGCGGCCTGACCCTGATCTACGGCTGGGGCTACCTGCGCGAGCGCAAGCTGTTCCAGGGTGAGATTCCGGTGCTGATCCTGTTCGGCACCGCCGGCATGATGATCCTGGTCTCCGCCGGCAGCCTGCTGATGGTGTACCTGGGCCTGGAACTGCTGGCCCTGTGCTCCTACGCACTGGTCGCCAGCAACCGCGAAAGCGGCCTGGCCTCGGAAGCGGCGATGAAGTACATCGTCCTCGGCTCGCTGGCTTCGGGCCTGCTGCTGTACGGCATGTCGCTGATCTACGGCGCCACCGGCAGCCTGCACCTGGATGCCATCCAGGCCGCCATTCCGCACTCGGAAGAGCGCGTGCTGCTGATCACCGGCGCGGTGTTCATGATTGCCGGTGTTGCCTTCAAGCTGGGTGCCGCACCGTTCCATATGTGGCTGCCCGACGTGTACCAGGGCGCTCCGGCACCGATCGCGCTGTTCATCAGCTCGGCGCCGAAGCTGGCTGCCTTCGGCATGGCCTACCGTCTGCTGGAAATGGGCGTGGGCCCGCTGTCGACCGAACTGCAGCTGATGATTGCAGGCCTGGCGGCGCTGTCGCTGGTGATCGGCAACCTGATGGCCATCGCGCAGAGCAACCTCAAGCGCATGCTGGCGTTCTCCACCGTGTCGCACATCGGCTTCCTGCTGATGGGCATCGCCGGCGGCGGTTCGCAGGGCTATGCGGCGGCGCTCTTCTATGCCCTGGCCTACGCGATCATGTCGACCGCGGCCTTCGGCGCGATCATCGCGCTGTCGCGTGCCGGCTTCGAGGCGGAGAACATCGAGGACTTCAAGGGCCTGAACGCCCGCAACCCGTGGATGGCCGGCCTGGTGCTGTGCATCATGGCGTCGCTGGCGGGCATCCCGCCGTTCCTCGGCTTCTGGACCAAGCTGGCCGTGCTGGGCGCAGCCGTCAACGGTGGCCTGCTGTGGCTGGCGATCCTGGGCGTGCTGTGTGCCGTGGTCGGCTGCTTCTACTACCTGCGCGTCATCAAGGTCATGTACTTCGATGAGCCGGTGGGCGAGGCCATGCCGCGCAGCAAGGACCGCGTGCTGGGCGTGGTGCTGGGCGTGAACGCACTGGCATTGCTGGCGCTGGGCCTGGCCTGGAACCCGATCATGGTCTGGTGCCAGCAGGCATTTGCGCATCTTGCATAAAAGTTGACACAAAGCTGCGCGATTCGTGTAATATACGCAGCTTGAGTTGTCACTGCAGCGGTTCAGCCAGAACATCGTTGCGGAGCGCCCCCTCGCCAGAGTGGGCCAGCAGTTCAAGCACTTCCGGTGCGGGGTGGAGCAGTCTGGCAGCTCGTCGGGCTCATAACCCGAAGGTCGCAGGTTCAAATCCTGCCCCCGCTACCAACACATCGAGTCGGCGCCAACCAATTCGATGAATGAGGAAAAGCTTGCAGGTTTTGAAGTTATCCCTCATAATTCCGCTTCTGATGCGGGGTGGAGCAGTCTGGCAGCTCGTCGGGCTCATAACCCGAAGGTCGCAGGTTCAAATCCTGCCCCCGCTACCAAGTAAAGAATGCGCCTTCGAAGCTCTGCTTCGAGGGCGTTTTTCTTTGCGGTTTCCGTCGATCCGCCGGGCGTGGCGCGGCGCTGCCATCGCGCGGTCACCCGGTAGCGCCGGGCCATGCCCGGCGAGCGCAGCGGAGGGTTTCAGGCCGGCCGCAGCCTTGCACCAGAGCGGTGCAGGGGCTATCATCAGCGGCCTAGAAGTACCCCTGACGGCGGCGCTCCCCCTCGGAGATCCACCCGGAAGGAGGGCCGCAGCACGCTTGTTCAGCGCGTTGCAACCGGAATCCAGTCACCGGAGTCTTTCCGGAAAAGGGGCCCAGCGGGCCCTTCGTCGTTTTCGGGGCGTCATGTTTCCATGCTGGCCACGGCCGGCACCCAACCAAGAGATCAAGGCAGGCTGTGAGCGACAAGGCAACCGACATCGCGAATCTGCTCGCCCCGACCGTTGTGTCGCTGGGCCTGGAGCTGCTGGGCGTTGAGTATCTGCCGGCCCCCGGCGGTGCGACCCTTCGCCTTTACATCGACGTGCCGCTGGCGGAACAGCCGGAGCGCATCATCAATGTGGACGACTGTGAGCGGGTAAGCCGCGAAGTCTCCGCACAGATGGACGTCGAGGACCCGATCAGCGGCAATTACACGCTGGAAGTGTCCTCGCCGGGTGTGGATCGCCCGCTGTTCAACCTGGAGCAGTTCGGTCGTCACCTCGGCGAATCGGCCAAGGTCACCCTGAAACTGCCGCAGGAAAACCGCCGCCGCCTGCAGGGTCGCATCGACGCGATCGACGAGGCGCAGGGCAGCATCACTTTCATCGTCGACAACACCGCACTGGTGGTGTCGGCCGACAACATCGACAAGGCGCGGATCATGCCTGACTGGGTGGCGCTGGGGCTGGCCCCGAGCAAGCCGACCGGTCCGGCACCGAAGCGTCCGAAGCCGAACAAGAATTCTTCTTCCAACGAGCCGGCGGCAAAGAAGCCGCGCGCGGAGTGAGCCAATGAGCAAGGAACTGTTGCTGGTAGTGGACGCGGTCGCCAACGAGAAGGGCGTGCCGCGTGAAGTGATCTTCGATGCCATCGAGGCCGCCCTGGCCTCGGCAGCGAAGAAGCGCTATCCCGACGAGGAAGTGCTGACCCGCGTGGTCATCGACCACAAGGATGGCAACTACGAAACCTACCGCCGCTGGGAAGTGGTGGCCGATGACGTAGTGATGGAATCGCCGGATCGCCAGATCCGCCTGATGGACGCGATCGACGAAGCCGAAGGCGTGGACGTCGGCGATTACATCGAAGAGCAGATCGAGAACCCCGACTTCGGTCGCATCGCCGCCCAGGCCGCCAAGCAGGTGATCGTGCAGCGCGTGCGCGAAGCCGAGCGCCAGCAGGTGGTTGATGCGTGGGCCGACCGTGTGGGCGAGCTGATCACCGGTGTGGTCAAGCGCGCCGAGCGCGGCAATATCTATGTCGACCTTGGCGGCAACGCCGAAGGTTTCATTCCGAAGGACAAGGGCATTCCGCGTGACGTCCTGCGTGCCGGCGACCGCGTCCGCGGTTACCTGGCCGAAGTGCGCTCGGAGCCGCGTGGCCCGCAGCTGTTCATCAGCCGCGCCGCCCCGGAATTCATGATCGAGCTGTTCAAGCTGGAAGTGCCGGAAGTCGGCCAGGGCCTGGTGGAAATCAAGGCCTGTGCCCGCGATCCGGGCGACCGCGCCAAGATCGCCGTGCTCGCCCACGACCAGCGCACCGATCCGATCGGCGCCTGCATCGGCATGCGTGGTTCGCGCGTGCAGGCCGTGTCCAACGAGCTCAATGGCGAGCGCGTGGACATCGTCCTGTGGAACGAGAACCCGGCCAACTTCGTCATCAACGCGATGGCGCCGGCCGAAGTGCAGTCGATCATCGTCGATGAAGACAAGCATTCGATGGACCTGGCCGTTGCCGAAGACCGCCTGGCCCAGGCAATCGGCAAGGGCGGCCAGAACGTGCGCCTGGCCAGCCGCCTGACCGGTTGGCAGCTGAACGTGATGACCCAGGACCAGGTGACCGCCAAGTCGGAAGCCGAACAGGCGTCGGCCCGCCAGCTGTTCATGGACAAGCTGGAAGTGGACGAGGAAATCGCTGGCATCCTGGTCAGCGAAGGCTTCGGCACGGTCGAGGAAATTGCATATGTACCGGTCGGCGAACTGCTGGCCGTGGAAGGTTTCGACGAAGACATCGTCGAAGAGCTGCGCGCACGTGCCCGCGATGCGCTGCTCAATGAGGCCCTGGCAGTCGAGGAAGGCCTGGAGGACGGCCAGCCGGCGCAGGACCTGCTGTCCCTGAAGGGCATGGACGAAGCCACCGCATATGCGTTGGCCGGCCACGGCGTGCGTACCAGTGAGGACTTGTCCGACCTGGCCGCCGACGAGGTCATGGACTTCGGCATCGAAGGGCTGGACCAGGAGCGCGCCGCGGCGCTGATCCTGGCCGCGCGTGCCGAGGAAATCGCCCGACTGGAACGCGGCGAATGAGCCGGCAATGAACAGGGCCCTGAGCCGATCAGGGCGTAGAATCCGCGCCACCTCCAGATGCGGGGGGGCGCCCACAAGATCATAGGATCCGAATGTCGCAGCAAACCACCATCCGCAAGCTTGCTGAACTGGTCAATACACCGGTCGAAAAACTGCTGGAACAGCTGGCCGGTGCCGGCATGAAGTTCAGCGGTCCCGACCAGGTCGTGACCAGTTCCGAGAAAGTGAAGCTCCTGGGCTTCCTTCGTCGCTCGCACGGCAAGCCCGAGCAGGCCCCGGAAGAGACTGATCAGTCTGCCAAGAAGATCACCCTCAACCGTCGCAAGCAACAGGAAGTGACGGTCAATTCCGGTCGCAGCAAGACAACCGTGAACGTGGAAGTGCGCCAGAAGCGCACCTACGTCAAGGCCGATGGTGGTCGCGCGATGACCCCGGACGAAGAGCGTGCCGACATCCTGCGCAAGCTGGAAGAGTCGCGCGCACGCAACCTTGCCGAGCAGCAGGCACTGGCCGAGAAGGACCGCCTGCGTGACGAGGCCATCGTCCGTGCACGCGAGGAAGAAGTCGCTGCCAAGGAGCGTGCCGAGGCCGAGAAGAAGGCGGCCGAGGAAGCTGCAGTTGCCGCCAAGGCTGCCGAGGCCCTGGCTGCCAGCAAGCCCAAGGTGCGTGCTCCGATCGACGAAACCGCGCCGCGCCCGCCGCGCGCTCCGGCCGCAGCCCCGGCTGCTCCGCGTAGTGCAGCGCCGCCGCGCAGCGACGACCGCAACAACCGCAACGCGCCGCGCAACGAGCGTGGACCGGGTGACCGCTTTGCCGGTCAGATGCACCTGTCTGCCGCCGATCGTGCGCGCCGTGGCAACAGCAACAACAGCAACAACCGTGGTCGCCCGGGTAGCCGTCCGACGTCCGGCCGTCGCGACATGTCGCGCGGCGGTGGCAACTCCGGTCCGCATGCCTTCGAGCGTCCGACCGCACCGGTCGTGCGTGAAGTGGCGATCGGCGACACCATCACCGTGGCCGACCTGGCGCAGAAGCTCGCGCTGAAGGGCGGCGAGGTGGTGAAGGCGCTGTTCAAGATGGGCGTGATGGCCACCATCACCCAGTCCATCGACCACGACACCGCGGCACTGGTCACCGAAGAGCTGGGTCACAAGGCGATCCGCGCCAGCGACAACGACGCCGAAGACGCACTGTTGGCATCGGCCGGTGAGAACCAGGGCGAGGCCGTGCAGCGTCCGCCGGTGGTCACCATCATGGGCCACGTCGACCACGGCAAGACCTCGCTGCTGGATTACATCCGTCGCACCAAGGTCGCCACCGGCGAAGCCGGCGGCATCACCCAGCACATCGGTGCGTACCACGTTGAAACGCCGAAGGGCGTCATCAGCTTCCTGGATACCCCGGGCCACGCCGCGTTCACCTCGATGCGTGCCCGCGGTGCCAAGCTGACCGACATCGTGGTGCTGGTCGTGGCGGCCGATGACGGCGTCATGCCGCAGACCAAGGAAGCGATCCAGCACGCCCGTTCGGCGGGTGTGCCGCTGATCGTGGCGATCAACAAGATCGACAAGTCCGGTGCCGACCCGATGCGGGTCAAGAACGAACTGCTGTCCGAGCAGGTCGTGGCCGAAGACTTCGGTGGCGACACCCAGATGGTGGAGATCTCGGCCAAGACCGGCCTGGGCATCGACGATCTGCTGGAAGCTGTCTCGGTCCAGGCTGAACTGCTGGAACTGAAGGCGGTCGACGACGGCCGTGCCAACGGCGTGGTCATCGAGTCGTCGCTGGACAAGGGCCGTGGCCCGATCGCGACGGTGCTGGTGCAGCAGGGCCGCCTGAAGAAGGGCGACTACCTGGTGTGCGGCATCCAGTACGGTCGCGTGCGTGCGCTGTTCGACGAAACCGGCAAGCAGCCGGAGTTCGCGGGCCCGTCCATTCCGGTGCAGGTCCTGGGCCTGTCCGGCGTGCCGGAAGCCGGTGATGACTTCGTCGTCGTCGACGACGAGCGTCTGGCCAAGGACGTTGCCCAGCAGCGTGAGACCAAGCGCCGTGAATCGCGCCTGGTCGCCACCGCTGGCAGCCGCATGGAAGACATCATGGCGACCCTGGGCAAGGGCGAGGGCCAGCAGGTCCTCAACCTGGTCATCAAGGCCGACGTGCAGGGTTCGGTGCAGGCGTTGAGCCAGGCCCTGGTGGCGCTGTCCAACGACGACATCCGCATCAACGTGATCCACTCCGGCGTGGGCGGCATCACCGAATCGGACGCCAATTCGGCCGCCGCTTCGAAGGCCACCGTCATCGGCTTCAACGTGCGTGCGGATGCTTCGGCCCGTCGCATCATCGAATCCAACGGTGTTGACCTGCGTTACTTCTCGATCATCTATGACGTGATCGATCAGGTGAAGCAGGTGGCCTCCGGTCTGCTGGGCGTGGAGATCCGCGAAGAGATCATCGGCATCGCCGAGGTCCGCGACGTCTTCCGCAGCTCCAAGCTGGGTGCCGTCGCCGGCAGCATGGTCATCGAGGGTGTGGTCAAGCGCAACAAGCCGATCCGCGTCCTGCGCGACAGCGTGGTGATCTTCGAGGGCGAGCTGGAATCGCTGCGTCGCTTCAAGGAGAACGTCGAGGAAGTCCGCAACGGTACCGAATGCGGTATCGCAGTGAAGGCCTACAACGACGTCAAGCCGGGTGACCAGATCGAGTGCTTCGAGCGTATCGAAGTGCCGCGCACCCTGTAATGCTGCAACGGACCGGCCCTCACGGGCCGGTCCGGTTTCAACCCGTAGACTGCAACAACGAAACCCAACAAGAGCCTGCCGCGTGCCCAAGACTTTCCATCGAACCGACCGTGTCTCCGCCCAGCTGCGCCGTGAACTCGGCACCCTGGTGCACAACGCCGTGCGCGAGCACGGGTTGCCCTCGGTGAGCGTGTCCGACGTGGAAATCACCCGCGACATGGCCCACGCCAAGGTGTTCGTCACCGCACTGATGCCGGAACGTTCGGTGGAAGCAGTCAAGGGCCTGAAGGAACTGGCCTGGGGCCTGCGCATGGAACTGGCGCGCGCGATGAAGCTGCGGCATGTGCCGGAGCTGCATTTCCACTACGACGACTCGGTCGATCGTGGCGAGCGCATCGACAACCTGCTGCGCGACCTGCCCGATACCGTGGCCGCCGAAAAGCGTCGCGAAGGCGACGAAGAATAACCGCGCGACGCCGGGCATGCCCGGCGTTGCTGCATTCCGGCTGCGCGATGTCTGATGCAGACCGCGCTGCGCGCTCTCCGGGCATGGCCCGGCGCTACCCGTACCTGTCATGACCCGAATTCAGTTCCGCCGCCTGGATGGCATCCTGCTGCTCGACAAGCCGACCGGCATGAGCTCCAACGCCGCGCTGCAGGTCGCCCGTCGCCTGTTCCGTGCGGAAAAGGGCGGCCACACCGGCAGCCTTGACCCGCTGGCCACCGGCCTGTTGCCGCTGTGCTTCGGCGAGGCCACCAAGATCGCCGGCCTGCTGCTGGGCTCGGCCAAGGCCTACGACGCCGAGATCGTGCTGGGCCAGACCACCGATACCGACGACGCCGAGGGGCAGGTGCTGCTTGAACGGCCGGTGCCCGCGATCAGTCCCGAGGCCCTGCAGGCGGCGATCGCGCCGTTGCTGGGCGACATCCTGCAGCGTGCGCCGATCTATTCCGCGCTCAAGCAGGGCGGGGAGCCGCTTTATGTGAAAGCCCGCCGTGGCGACGCCATCGAGGCGCCCGAGCGCCAGGTCAAGGTCCACGCCATCGAGATACTGGAGCAGCAGCCCGAGCGGCTGCGGCTGCGGGTCACCTGCGGCTCGGGCACCTATATCCGCAGTCTGGCCCGTGACCTGGGTGAAACGCTGGGCTGCGGCGCGCACATCAGCGCCCTGCGCCGGCTGTGGGTGGAGCCGTTCCACGAACCGGCGATGGTCACCCTGGATCAGCTGAGGGCGCTGGTGGAGGCGCAGGACGAGGCCGCCATGGACGCGCTGCTGCTGCCGTTGGCGGCGGGTCTGTCCGAGTACCCCCGGATTGACCTGGACGCCGAGCAGACCCAGCGTTTCTGCGTGGGCCAGCGCCAGCGCGACCCTTCCTGGCCGCGCGGCCTGGTGGCCGTGTTCGGTCCCGGATCGGCGGCGCAGGGCCTGGGCCAGGTCGACGATAGCGGTCTGCTGGCCCCGCAGCGCCGCTTCAACCTCTGAACGGGGAAGCCCGGTTCAGCCCCGGACCTTGTTCCAAAGCCCCCTGGCCGTTACAATTCCGCGGCCGTTTTACGGCAGCCTGCCGAAGGCGGGTTTCATCCATTTGTTGGTTCACGGCGAGCCAGGCGGTGCGCGAAAGCGCGTTTCTGCCGGCCACGCATCACAGAGAAAAAAAGACATGTCGATCGACACCCAGAAGGTCATTGAAGACAACAAGCGCAGCTCGGCTGACACCGGCTCCCCGGAAGTCCAGGTTGCACTGCTGACCGCCCGCATCGAACTGCTGACCGGCCACTTCAAGACCCACAAGAAGGATCACCACAGCCGCCGCGGTCTGCTGCAGATGGTCAACCGCCGCCGCAGCCTGCTCGACTACCTGAAGAAGAAGGACGTCGAGCGTTACAAGGCCCTGATCGAGAAGCTTGGCCTGCGTCGCTAAGCAACGAATCCCCCGCGGCGCAGCGATGCGCCGCGGTTTTGTTTTGTAGCACCGCAATACCTTTTTCAGACCGGAACGACCGGTCATCCGTTGGCGGCAAGGGTCGCCCCCGGTCCATTCGCAGACAGCATCCCCAAGGACACCCCCGTGGCAAAAATCACCAAAACCTTCCAGTACGGCAAGCACACCGTCACGCTTGAGACCGGCGAAATCGCCCGCCAGGCCGGTGGCGCCGTCATCGTCAAGTTCGACGATACCGTGCTGCTGGTCTCCGCCGTTGCCGCCAAGAGCGCGCGTGAGGGCCAGGACTTCTTCCCCCTGACCTGTGACTACCAGGAGAAGTTCTACGCCGGTGGCCGTATCCCGGGTGGCTTCTTCAAGCGCGAAGGCCGCGCGACCGAGAAGGAAACCCTGATCTCGCGTCTGATCGATCGCCCGATCCGTCCGCTGTTCCCGGAAGACTACAAGAACGAAGTCCAGATCATCGCCACGGTGATGTCGCTGAACCCGGACATCGACGGTGACATCCCGGCGCTGATCGGTGCCTCGGCTGCGCTGTCGCTGGCCGGCACCCCGTTCAAGGGTCCGATCGCCGCCGCCAAGGTGGGTTACAAGAACGGTGAGTACATCCTCAACCCGACCGTGACCGAGTTGAAGGATTCGGAGCTGGAGCTGGTCGTCGCTGGTACCGCCAACGCTGTGCTGATGGTGGAATCCGAAGCCGCGCTGCTGTCCGAAGACGTGATGCTGGGTGCTGTGACCTTCGGTCACCGCGAAATGCAGAAGGTCATCAACGCCATCAACGAGCTGACCGTGGAAGCCGGCACCAAGCCGTCGACCTGGGAAGCCCCGGCCAAGAACACCGCGCTGATCAGCGCCCTGCAGGAAGCCATCGGCCCGCGTCTGGGCGAAGCCTTCCAGGTGCGCGACAAGCTGCAGCGCCGCGACGCCATCTCGGCGATCAAGAAGGACGTGACCGAGTCGCTGGCTGGCCGCGTTGCCGCCGACGGCTGGAACCCGGCCGAGCTGTCGAAGGAATTCGGTGAGCTGGAATACAGCACCATGCGCAACTCGGTGCTGGACACCAAGGTCCGCATCGACGGCCGTGCGCTGGACACCGTCCGCCCGATCGCCGTGAAGACCGGCATCCTGCCGCGTACCCACGGTTCCTCGCTGTTCACCCGCGGCGAAACGCAGGCCATCGTGACCATCACCCTGGGCACCGCCCGTGATGGCCAGGTCATCGATGCCGTCTCCGGTGAGTACAAAGAGAACTTCCTGTTCCATTACAACTTCCCCCCCTACTCGGTGGGTGAGACCGGCCGCATGATGGGCCCGAAGCGTCGCGAGATCGGCCACGGCCGTCTGGCCAAGCGCGGCGTGCTGGCAGTGATGCCGTCGCTGGAATCCTTCCCGTACACCATCCGTGTCGTCTCGGAAATCACCGAGTCGAACGGTTCCTCGTCGATGGCCTCGGTCTGCGGCTCGTCGCTGGCCCTGATGGACGCCGGCGTGCCGGTGAAGGCACCGGTTGCCGGTATCGCCATGGGCCTGGTCAAGGAAGGCGATCGCTTCGTCGTCCTGTCCGACATCCTGGGTGACGAAGATCACCTGGGCGACATGGACTTCAAGGTTGCCGGTACCGCTGAGGGCATCTCCGCCCTGCAGATGGACATCAAGATCGAAGGCATCACCGAAGAGATCATGAAGCAGGCTCTGCAGCAGGCCAAGGCTGGCCGTCTGCACATCCTGGGCGAAATGGCCCACGGCTTGACCGCTCCGCGCGAAGAGCTGTCGGACTACGCGCCGCGTCTGCTGACCATCAAGATCCACCCGGACAAGATCCGCGAAGTGATCGGCAAGGGCGGTTCGACCATCCAGGCCATCACCAAGGAAACCGGCACCCAGATCGACATCCAGGATGACGGCACCATCGTCATCGCGTCGGTCAATGCCATCGCTGCGCAGGCTGCCAAGGCCCGCATCGAGCAGATCACCTCGGACGTCGAGCCGGGCCGCATCTACGAAGGCAAGGTCGCCAAGATCATGGACTTCGGTGCGTTCGTGACCATCCTGCCGGGCAAGGACGGCCTGGTCCACGTGTCGCAGATCTCCAGCGACCGCGTCGAGAAGGTCGGCGACGTGTTGAAGGAAGGCGATGTGGTCAAGGTCAAGGTGCTGGAAGTCGACAAGCAGGGCCGTATCCGCCTGTCGATGAAGGCCGTCGAAGAAGGCGAAGGCGCCAGCGCCGAGTAATCGATCTCCGGTCGATTGCGGTAGGTGTCAACCTTGGTTGACACACCGAAATGAAAAAGCGGGCTTCGGCCCGCTTTTTCTTTGCCTGCTGTCGCGCCGGCCACGCCGGCCGCTATGCTTCGCGCATGGACAGCCTGCGTCTGCTCGACCTTGAAATCGACCGCCCTGCACAGCGGGTCACCCGCGCAGGCGTCGCATTGCCGGTCCATGGCCTGAGCTGGCGCCTGTTCGGAGTGCTGTTGGCACACGGCACCGACATCGTCGATTTCGACACCCTGGCAGAACAGGTCTGGGCACCAGCGGTCGTCGGCGAAGATGCGATCAGCCAGCGGGTGAAGCTGCTGCGGCAGGCACTGGGCGATGACAGCCGCCGCCCGCGCTACATCCGTTCGGTACGCGGGCGGGGCTACCAGTTGTGTGCAGCGCCGACCATCGCACCGCCGGCAGCGGCGGTGCCCGCTACCGCGCACCGGAAGAAGTGGCCATGGCTTGCAGGCGCCGGTGTCGTCGTTCTGGCCGCTGCCGCGCCGTTCTGGCCGCGCACGCCGGCGGCCAGTGGCCCGCTGCCGTTGCTGCAGCGCGCCGACTATTACGCCGGCATCGGCCAGGCCAGCAACAACGAGCGCGCCATCGCCCTCTACCGGCAGGCGTTGCAGGTGGACCCCGATTCCAGTCCGGCACGCCGCGGCCTGTCACGAGCGTTGTCCGCGCAGGGGTGTCTGTTCAATGGATCGCCCGAGCAGGTCCGGGAAGGTCTGGCACTGGCCGGCATCGAACGCGACCTGGCGCCACGGGACGGCGCCGTGTACGCGCTTCGAGGCTATGCCTACGACTGCCTCGGGCAGATGCTGGACGCCATTTCCGATTACGAGCGGGCGATCGCGCTGGATCCGGGCGATGAGCGCACCCGTGCCTCGCTGGCCTACCTGCACCAGGAGCGCGGCCACCTTGCCCTGGCCCTGCGTGCCAATCTTACATTGGCGGCGCCCGAGCGCGTGCGCTTCCGTGATGTGCAGGTGGCGCGCGAACTGGAGCTGCTCGGCTTCACTCACGCGGCGGCGCAACGTCACGCGCGTAATTTCCAGCTGTATCCGGACAACGTCTTCGCCAATATCGCGTGGCCGCGCAGTCTGTTCGCGGCCGGTGACCCTGGCCGGGCGAGGCAGGCGTTGGCCGAAGCGCTGGCACGTGGCACGCCACACCCGCAGTTGCTGCGGCTGCAGGGGGAGCTGGCGCTGCTGGCAGGCGATCACGCCGGTGCTGCCGATGCCTTCGAGCGCGCGCGGCAGCTGCGTCCACAGCAATCGCTCGGTCAATCGCTGGCGGCCTTGTACGCGCAGCCCGCGGCATCGCCGGAGTGGCTGGCTTCGCGTCTTGCAATGCTGCAGGCGCAGCGCGGCGACGGCTGGTCCGATGCGGCGCTTGAGCGGGCCCTGCTGTTGCAGGCGCAAGGCGACCCGGAGGCTGCCGTCACCGCGCTGCAGCAGGCGGTCAATGATGGCTTCCGCGATGCGGCATGGCTGCGCGCCACGCCGCTGTTCGCGCCCTTGCACAGCACTTTGGGATGGGCGCCACTGCTGGCGCGCATCGATGCCGACATTGCACGCCAACGCAGCCAGGTACTGGCTGCTGACTGGCGTCCCGCCGACCTCTCTGGCCTCAGCGCAGCGCCGGCAACAGGAACTCGGTGAGAATCCGTCGCGACTGTGGGTGGGCCAGGCTGCGGTTGTAGGCCTGGCTGGTGATCACCGCCACCGCGCGATGCTGCGGCAGCACGAAGACATAGTTGCCGCCATTGCCGGACATTGCCCACACCGTCTGTGGTCGGCCGTCGACCACCAGCTTCAATCCCCACCATTGATAACCGTAGTCACTGCCATCACCGGCCTGTGCCTGCGGTTGGATCATGGCGGCAATGTAGTCGGGCGGCAGAAGTTGTCGGCCCTGCCAGCGGCCGCCATCCAGTACCAGTTGGCCCAGCCTGGCCAGATCGCGGCTGCGGTAGCGGGTGCCGCCGCCGCCCATGCCGATGCCCTCGGGTGAACGGTTCCAGTGGCTTGCGGTGATTCCCAGCGGCCGCTCCAGCACGCGTGCGGCGTAGTCTGCCAGCGGCTGACCGGTCGCCTGTTCCAGCACCGCGCCGAGCACGAAGGAATCGGCGGTGCAGTAGGCGAAGGCGCGCCCGTGCGGGCTGTCCGCCGGACGCTGCATCCACGGTGCAAATCCTTTGACCGGCAACCCCAGGGTGAAATCGAGCCAGCGTTCGGTCACGTACATGCGCTCTTCGTTGCCTGCCGAGAACGCATTCTCGTCATCACACTCCCACAGGGAACTCATGGTCAGCAGGTCTTCCACGGTGGTCTGGCGCAGACGCGGGTCCACCGGATGGAGGGCGGTGTAAGCGGGGAAATAGTCGTAGACACGCGCGTGTACGCCCGGCAGCTTGCCCTCGCCGATGGCGGCCCCCACCAGCAGGGCGGTCACGCTCTTGCTGGCCGAACGCACGTCGTGCAGGGTCTGCGCATCGGCACCGTTGAAGTAACCCTCGTAGACGACCCTGCCGTCCACCTGCAGCAGCACGCTGCGGATCTGCTTCAGTTCATCGCTGGCAATGGCGTGTTGCAGCGCCTGTAGACGCGCAGGGTCGGGCGGGGCGGCAGTGCAGGGCAGGCTGAGAAGCGATGCCAGCAGGCCGGAAAGGGCCAGGAGTGAACGCATGATCGGGCTCCATCGAAAGGAGCCCGATTGGGCCAGAGCACCGGCTGAAGTGCTGGAAATTGCCCTGAAGAATTCTGAAAGCCTTGCGCTGCAAGGCTCGGCGCTACATGGGCTGTTCTTCTTCGTGCCCCAGCCACCACACCTGGCCGGGCTCCGGGTCCTGAAGTGGATGCTCGCGCTGTTCAATCGCCTCCAGCACGCGCCCGCTGCCGGCTGCCGTCCATGCCGCCATCAGCTTCTCCACCGCGGCGCGACCCTGCGCGGCAATACCGAGATTGCGTTCGCGCGCCCAGCCCTGGTCATCATCGGGGCTGTCGTCATCGTGCTGGTGAGGTGCACCATAGCTGCAGCGCAGGCACAGGTGGCGTACCGAACGGGTCCAATCCTCGACCAGGCCGATGCCGGGCAATGTGAGCGCCCGCAGCGCGGCGATGTCGTCCTGCGAATCGCATTGCACGAACACCGCGTAGGTCGCCATGTCCGACTGCTGCAGGCGCTGCATGGCATTGAACACGGGTACTTCGCGCTCGCCGTATGCGCGACGCCCGGTGGATGCACCGTCGTGCAGGACGATGTCACCGAAGCGGAATCCGCTCTCAGGCAGCGGTACGTTCTCCAGCCGTGCGCGTACCGGATCCAACCGGCGCATGTACACGGTCTCGCCGCCGGACCACGGATTCAGGCGGACACAGGCAACGCCGAAATTGCCGTCGATCGGGCCTTCGCCTTCGGGCAGTGTGATGCCGCAACGGGTCCATTGCCGGCGCGCCTCGGCCCAATCACCGGCGCCGGTCGCGGCAATTCCGGCATTCCATGTGGTGGCCTCATCGAGGCCATCGCGCAACTGCTCGGAGCGCAGGTTGTCCTGCAGCGACGCAGGCCAGTCACGCAGGTACTTGTGTGCCAGCCCGCGCATGTAGTGCAGGTGCGGGATGTCGGGCGTCCATTCGACGAGCTGGCCGAACAGGGCCGCTGCATCAGTCAGTTCGCCTTCGTCGAAGGCCGCGTAGGCACTTGCCTCCAGTGCCTGCAGCTTCTCCAGGGTCTCGTCGTCGAGCAGTGTGCCGTCTGCCTCGTGGTCTGTGGTCATGTCCGTGTGCCAGTGAAATTCCAGCGCCACCTTAGCTCAGGCAGGTCGTGTGTTGTCCTGCAGCGAAGTGCTTTCGACATAGCGCAGCCACGTCGGTGTCAGCTTCCCTTGCCCGGCCACTGTCCAGCGGACGACTTGCACGGACATCCGCACGCTGGAGTGATCTGTTTGCTAACGTGGCTGCGCCTTCGACCCGGGAGTTTCCATGTTCCGCCAGACCATGGCCGTACTTGCAGTGCTGATCGCCAGCGCCCTGCCCAGTGCAGCGCAGGCAGCGCCGGCGCAACCACCGATTTTCGGTGCGTACTATCCCGGCGGTTCGGCCGAGCGTTATCCGGTATCGAGCATCCCAGCCGAACGACTCACCCATCTGTTCTATGCGTTTTCCACCATCGAGGACGGGCGCTGTGCGATCGGAGCCGAGGCGCCGGCCAACTTCGCCGCATTGGCCGAGCTCAAGCGCCGTCATCCGCATCTGCGCACGTTGATTTCGATCGGTGGCTGGGGCGCGGGCGGATTTTCCGACGCTGCGCTGACCGAGGCCAGCCGCAGGCGCCTGGTCGACTCGTGCATGGCGTTGTTCTTCGAGCGTCATGCCGGCAGCTTCGATGGTGTGGATATCGACTGGGAGTTCCCGGTCAGCGGTGGACCGAAGGAACTGGCGCACCGTCCGCAGGACCGTGCCAACCTGACCAAGCTTGCGCAGGCCTTCCGCGTGGCGCTGGATGCTCGCGGCAGGAAAGCGGGGCAGCCGATGCTGCTGACTGCGGCGCTGGCCGCGGGTCGCCTGCAGACCGACGGTCCGTACGATCCCGTCGCCAGCTACGATCTGCCGGCGCTGGCCAAGGTGTTCGATTTCATCAACTTGATGAGCTACGACATGGGCACCGGCTTCTCGTCGGTCTCGACGTTCAATGCCCCCCTGCATGAAGTGCCTTCCGACCCGTTGGCGCCGGAACTGCGGCGCTGGAACAACGTCGCCGGTGCGGTGCAGTACTACCGCGAGCACGGGGTACCGGCGGGCAAACTGGTGCTGGGCGTGCCGTTCTATGGGCGCGGTTTCAAGGTCACCGGCGAGTCGGCAGATGGCCTGTACCAGGCCTACAGCGCTCCGGCCGATGCCGGCGACTGGCGGGTGATCAAGGCGCGCTATCTCGACCAGCCGGGCTGGAACAAGCACTGGCAGCCGCAGGCGCAGAGCCCGTGGCTGTACAACCCGACCGAGAAGATCTTCATCAGCTATGAAGACCCGCGTTCGATCGGCCTGCGGGCGCAGTTCGCGCGCGAGCAGGGCCTGGCCGGTGTCTTCATGTGGGAGCTGACCGGTGACGACGAGCAGGCCAGCCTGCTCAACGCCATGCTGGCTCCTTGGCAGAAGGCCCGCGTTGGCGACTGACCGCTCCAACATGTTCAGCCAGTACGGGTTCGGCGGTTCCAGGCACGGCCTGCGGCCCGAAACCGCACATCTGCGCCACGCACGCAGCGCTAAGCTGCGTGCATGATCATCATCGACCGCTTGGACCATCTGGTTCTTACCGTTGCCGACATCGAACGCAGCTGTGACTTCTACCAGCGCGTGCTGGGCATGCAGGTCGTGCGCTTCGGCGCCGGTCGCGTCGCCCTGCAGTTCGGCCAGCAGAAGATCAACCTGCACCCGGCCAGCGCGCCGCTGCAGCCCCACGCGCTGCAGCCTACCCGCGGCAGTGCCGATCTATGCCTGATCACCTCGATGGGCATACAGGCGATGCTGGCCCACCTGCAGGCAGAGCAGGTGACGGTTGAAGAAGGGCCGGTGCCGCGTACGGGAGCGCTTGGGCCGATCGAGTCGGTGTACTTCCGTGATCCGGATGGGAACCTGATCGAAGTTGCACGCTACGTGGACGCCACGTAACCGCGCAGGCTGCGAGCAGGCCTGGTCAGTTTGCCCACACGCTGTTGGGGTCGCCCCTGCGGGCTCGCCGCTGGCTGGCCACCGCCAAGCGGGCAAAGCCGAACGCCATCGCCAGTGCCATCGCATCGATCCAGAACAACGGCCAGTGGCCGCGTGCGGCGGCCAACCACAACCAGTCACCGTTGAGGGCGCCGTGTACCACCGGCACCAGCGCGGTGCTGATCGCTGCGGCCCACAGCAGCTCGCGCGCCGCCTGTGCCGGGCGGCGCAGGGCTGCCCACAGCGCACACGCCGCCCAGGTCACGAAGCAGGCCCAGCGGATGCCGTGGTCGACCTGGGCAGGGGCGACCCGCTCCAGCACCAGTGCGGCGACGAAGGCCACCGAGATTGCCACGCACAGGCCGATGCAGACACCCACCGTGGCCCGCGCCATGTTGACGGCAGCGCGTGACTGCTGCGGCTGACGGCGCTTGCGGCGCGACTCGATCCACAGCAGGTTGCCCGAATAGAACAGGAAGGCGCCGCCGAGGCCGAGCAGGAAGTACAGCCAGACCACCACGCCGTTGCCGAACTCGCCGAAGTGCAGGGCATAGGCGGCGCTGAGCGTGGCGTGGTTGGCATCGCGTTGGCCGGGCAGCTGGCTGGCCAGCACGCGTCCGCTTTCGACATCCAGCGCAACAGCACCGAGCGGACCAAGCGTGCCGCTGGCCTCGCCGGTGATCTCGATGGTCGCGTTGGCATCACCGCCATTGGCCAGTTTCAGGTAGGCCGGTTCGAAGTTGGCCACCCCCTGCGCGCGCGCCACTTCCAGCGCCCGCGCGTGCAGTTCGCGCAGGCTGCCCGGTGCAGCCGGAATGCCACTGGCTTCGCGCAGCGGCGCGGTATCCATCGCCGTCGGTACCGCCTGCAGCGCCTTGCCGTCGTATATCAGGGGATTGAGCACGGCCATCTGCATGAACACCAGGCAGAGCAGGGCGCCGGTCACCGCGAACATCAGATGGAACGGCAGGCTGAGCACGCCGATCACGTTGTGCGCGTCCTGCCATTGCTGCTTCAGATTGCGGCCCGGGCGCAGCGCGAACAGATCGCCCAGCAGCTTGGGCAGGTGGATCACCAGACCGCTGAGCAGGGCCATGCCGTACAGCAGGCTGACGATGCCCATCACGTAGATGCCGGCCACCGGCAGGCCCAGGCTGTAATGCAGTTCATTGACCAGTTCGGCCAGCCCGGTCTGCGGTGGCGTCGGGCTGCCGCCGATCTGTCCCGGCCATGCGTAGCGCCAGCTGCCGTCCTCGGCCTGCCAGTAGGCCAGCGGCTGCGGATGATCGGCGCCCGGGAAGGTCATGCCGACGTGGCGGCGCGCTTCGGCGTGCGTAGCCAACACGTCGTCGAGCAGGTACTGGGCGTCATCCAGGCCGGCGGGCAATGCGGTTGCCGCGCCAGGCGTCTGCCACAGAGGAAGGTCGTGGTGGAACAGGGTCAACGCGCCGGCATAGAACGCCACGAACAACCCGAAACCGGCGACCAGGCCGACCCAGGTGTGCAGAGTGGTGAACGTGCGCAGCGTCTGTGAACTGAATTTCATGCGGTCGATCTCATTGCACCGCGCCGGTCAGGCGCAGCAGGCCGAGTACGGCGAAGCCGAGGGCCGCGCAACCGGCCAGGGTCAGCCAGGCGCGCAGCGGGCTGCGGAAGCTGAAGGCCCACAGCGCGGCCAGCATCCACAACGGGACGAACGCGATCAGGCTCGGTACCAGGGCCTTCTGCCAGGGACCCGGCGGCAGCCAGGCGACCAGGCCGGTCGCCGCGGCGGCAAGGAAGAAGCCGGCGACGATGCCGGCCAGCGCGCGCGACCACATCAGCGCGGCTCCACATCGGGGCGGTGCCATGCGGCCAGTGCCGGCAGCAGCATGGCGGCCAGCATCCAGGTGCACAGCATCGCCACCAGGCCGGCGGCAAAGCCCAGTTCTGCCATCCATAACCATAGCGCGGCAACGGCAGCGACCAGGCCGATCTGCCGGCCCAGGCGCCCGGCACGGCGCAGCCGTGGCCAGCGGCAGTGCGGGGAGGCGGCATAGAACGCCAGCGCGGAGAACATCGCTGACAGCATGCCCAGGCTGCAGAAGCCCAGGGTCGACAGGCCAACGGTGATCATCGGGGGCTCCGGGCCCGGCATATGGCCGGTGAACGCGGGGCACGGGCGGGACCGGCAGGCGCCGGTCGGGGCGGGTGGCGCATTGCAGGGTCCTGGGGGGAAGCGGGCAGGCTGGCACGGGGCCGGCTGCGCGGACATGGTAATCATTGCGTTTTCACGCCGCCAGCCACCGCCATTCAGGCACCGCTTGGGCTTTGTCCGCCGCTGGTTTAAGATCATGGGCAATCACTGCCTGGAACAAGGTGGCCCGCGCCCAGCGCCGGCCGAGCGTGCGACATGAGCACTACCACCGCCTACTGTTGACCTGCCCCGAAGGCCCTGTATTCCAGGCGCCCTCGCGGCGCTTTTTTTATTGCCCGGGCGTTGCCCCGGGAGCGCTTTCCAGCCCGCCACGACGGGCCCTGCATGAAGCCATTGCAATGATCACGATTACCCTTCCCGACGGCAGCCGCCGCGAATTCGAACATCCCGTCAGCGTCATGGACGTCGCCCAGTCGATCGGCGCCGGCCTGGCCAAGGCCACCATCGCCGGTTCGGTGGATGGCGTGCTGGTCGATGCCAGTGACGTCATCGACCACGACGCCTCCCTGCGCATCATCACCGCCAAGGACGAGGAGGGCGTGGAAATCATCCGCCACTCCAGCGCCCACCTGGTCGGCCACGCGGTCAAGCAGCTCTATCCCGATGTGAAGATGGTCATCGGCCCGGTGATCGCCGAGGGCTTCTACTACGACATCTATTCCGAGCGCCCGTTCACCCCCGAAGACATGGCGGCGATCGAAAAGCGCATGGGCGAGCTGATCGCGCAGGACTACGACGTCATCAAGAAAGTGACGCCACGTGCGGAAGTCATCGAGATCTTCAAGGCCCGTGGCGAGGACTACAAGCTGCGCCTGATCGAGGACATGTCGCCTGACATCCAGGCGATGGGCATGTACTACCACCAGGAATACGTGGACATGTGCCGCGGCCCGCACGTGCCGAACACGCGCTTCCTGAAGGCCTTCAAGCTGACCCGCATTTCCGGCGCCTATTGGCGCGGCGACGCGCAGAACGAGCAGCTCCAGCGTGTCTACGGCACCGCCTGGGCCGACAAGAAGCAGCTCGATGCGTACATCAAGCGCATCGAAGAAGCGGAGATGCGCGACCACCGTCGCATCGGCAAGCAGCAGGACCTGTTCCACCTGCAGGAAGAGGCCCCGGGCCTGGTGTTCTGGCACCCGAAGGGCTGGGCGCTGTGGCAGGTGGTCGAGCAGTACATGCGCAAGGTCTACCGCAGCACCGGCTACGGCGAAGTGCGCTGCCCGCAGATCCTGGACGTGTCGCTGTGGCAGAAATCGGGCCACTGGGACAACTACCAGGACGCGATGTTCTTCACCGAGTCGGAGAAGCGTACCTACGCGCTCAAGCCGATGAACTGCCCGGGCCACGTGCAGGTGTTCAACCAGGGGCTGCACAGCTACCGCGACCTGCCGATCCGCTATGGTGAGTTTGGCGCCTGCCACCGCAACGAGCCCTCCGGCGCGCTGCACGGCATCCTGCGCGTGCGTGGCTTCACCCAGGACGATGGTCACGTGTTCTGCACCGAAGACCAGGTCGAGGCGGAAGTGACCGCGTTCCACCAGCAGGCACTGGCGGTGTACAAGCACTTCGGCTTCGAGGAGATCCAGGTCAAGATCGCCCTGCGCCCCGAATCGCGCCTGGGCGATGACGCCACCTGGGACAAGGCGGAGGGCGCGCTGCGCTCGGCACTGTCCAGCTGCGGGGTGGAATGGCAGGAACTGCCGGGCGAGGGCGCCTTCTACGGCCCGAAGATCGAGTACCACCTGAAGGACGCCATCGGCCGCACCTGGCAGCTGGGCACCATGCAGGTCGATTTCATGATGCCCGGCCGTCTGGGCGCTGAATACGTGGACGAGAACAGCCAGAAGAAGCATCCGGTGATGCTGCACCGGGCCATCGTCGGCTCGATGGAGCGTTTCCTGGGCATCCTGATCGAGCACCATGCCGGCCAGTTCCCGGCCTGGCTGGCGCCGACCCAGGTGGTGGTGGCCAATATCACCGATGCGCAGGCTGAATACGTCTCTGCCGTGACCAAAAGCCTTGCGGATCAAGGCTTCCGCGTCAGCGCCGATTTGCGTAACGAGAAGATCGGCTATAAGATTCGCGAGCACACGCTGCAGCGCGTGCCGTACCTGCTGGTCATTGGTGACCGCGAGAAGGAAAACGGCGCTGTGGCGGTGCGTACGCGTTCTGGCGAAGATCTCGGCAGCATGAGCCTCCAGGCTTTCACCGAGCGGCTCCAGGCCGAGGGCGCGTAAACAAAGGTCCGGCCCGTGCGCATTGGCGCCCGGGCCGGGTTCGACACCCTTGGGAGATCGCAATATCAGTACCCCTGACAACAAACAGAACCGCAAGAATCAGGAAATCCGTGTGCCGCGCGTCCGCGTGATCGGCAGTGACGGAGAAATGATCGGCGTGTTGACGCGAGACGAAGCGTTGTCCATGGCCGAAGATGAAGGCCTGGACCTGGTCGAGATCCAGCCGCAGGCCGACCCGCCGGTGTGCAAGATCATGGACTTCGGCAAGTTCAAGTTCGAAGCCCAGAAGAAGGCCAGCGAGGCCAAGAAGAAGACCAAGCAGGTCGAGATCAAGGAAGTGAAGTTCCGTCCGGTTACGGACGAGGGCGACTACCAGATCAAGCTGCGCAAGATGCGCGGTTTCCTTGAAGAAGGCGACAAGATCAAGGTCAACATCCGTTTCCGTGGCCGTGAAATGAGCCACCAGGAACTGGGTCGCGAGATGGCCAGCCGGATCGAGGGTGATCTGGGCGAGGACATCGTCATCGAATCCCGTCCGCGCCTGGAAGGGCGTCAGATGGTGATGATGATCGCGCCGAAGAAGAAGACCTGAGGCCTGACGGGCTGCCTCGCGGGGCGCCTGGCGGCTGAATGGATGAAGGTGAAGGGGCGCCGCTGGCGTCCTTTTGCTTTTCCGGGTCCGGCGCAGCCGGTTTGCGGATGAAAAGCTGTATGGGGACTGGTTACAGGCCGATTTTGCCTGTATCATGCCCGGCTCGACCCACCCAGGACGGGTCGTACGCCGATCATGGCAGGACGGAAAGAGCGGCCCAGGCCGCCGCCAGATCAGTCAGAAACCAGGGTCATATCCCATCAAGGACATTGCAATGCCCAAGATCAAGACCAACCGGGCGGCGGCCAAGCGTTTCCGCAAGACCGCCTCGGGCAAGTACAAGTGCGGCCACGCCAACCGTAGCCACATCCTCACGAAGAAAGCGACCAAGCGTAAGCGTAACCTGCGTCAGACGAATCACGTCCGCGCAGAAGACGCAGGCCGTCTGGACCGCATGCTCCCTTACCTCTGAGGAACTGAAAAATGGCACGAGTTAAGCGTGGCGTACAGGCGCGTCGCCGCCACAAGAAAATTCTTGATCTGGCGAAGGGCTACTACAATGCCCGTCGCAAGGTCTTCCGCGTCGCCAAGCAGGCGGTCATCAAGGCACAGCAGTACGCCTACATCGGCCGTAAGCAGAAGAAGCGCAACTTCCGTTCGCTGTGGATCACCCGCATCAACGCGGCTGCCCGCATCAACGGCCTGAGCTACAGCCGTTTCATGAACGGCCTGCTGAAGGCTGGCATCACCCTGGACCGCAAGGTTCTGGCTGACATCGCCGTGCACGACGCAGCTGGCTTTGCTGCACTGGCCGAGAAGGCCAAGGGCGCACTGGCGGCATAAGTCCTTCCCGATGCCGTTGCCGTTCACGGAGAACGGTGTCAGGTAGAGGCAATGCATGGGGAAGGGCGCAAGTCCTTCCCCATTCTTTTTTGTGCCGGGCGCAGCTGTGCAGATGGCGGGCGACCGGCAAGCGGTGGCGACGGCGCGGCCCTTCGCGCATCGCGATGGCAGACCGACTGGAGTTCCGGCTACCCATGAGCGACATTCAATCCCTCACTTCCCAGGCGCTGGCCGACGTGGCCGCCGCGCAGAGCCCTGACGCGCTGGAGCAGCTGCGCGTGGCCCTGCTTGGCAAGAGCGGCAGCATCACCTCGCAGCTCAAGCAGCTCGGTGCGCTGCCGGCCGACGAGCGCAAGGCCGCCGGTGAAGCCATCAACCAGGCCCGCGATACGCTGAGCAGCGCGCTGGGCGAGCGCAAGGCGGTGCTGGAAGACGCTGCGCTGGACGCGCGCCTGTCCGCCGAGGCGATCGACATCACGCTGCCGGGCCGCAGCGGCGAACGCGCCGGCCTGCACCCGATCACCCGCACCCTCGAGCGCATCACCGGCATCTTCGGCCGGCTGGGCTATGAGTTGTCCGAAGGGCCGGAGATCGAGGACGACTGGCACAACTTCGAGGCGCTGAACTTCCCGCCGCACCATCCGGCGCGCGCCATGCATGACACCTTCTACTTCGGTGACGGTCGCCTGCTGCGCACGCATACCTCCGGTGTGCAGGTGCGCTACATGGGCGAACACCAGCCGCCGCTGCGCATGATCGCCGCCGGCAAGGTCTATCGCAGCGACAGCGACCAGACCCATTCGCCGATGTTCCACCAGGTCGAAGGCCTGCTGGTTGACGAACACTCGACCTTCGCCGATCTGAAGGGCACGTTGTCCGAGTTCGTGCGTGCGTTCTTCGAGCGTGATTTCGAGATGCGTTTCCGCCCCAGCTACTTCCCGTTCGTCGAACCCGGCGCGGAAGTGGACATCGCCTGGCAGCAGCCCGACGGCAGCACCCGCTGGCTGGAAGTGCTCGGCTGCGGCATGGTCCACCCGAATGTGCTGCGCAACGTCGGCATCGATCCGGAGCGCTACACCGGATTCGCCTTCGGCTTGGGCGTGGAGCGTTTTGCGATGCTGCGCTACGGCGTCAACGACCTGCGTGCGTTCTTCGAGAACGACGTGCGGTTCCTGAAGCAGTTCGCGTAAGCCACAACCATGTCGTGCCGGGCCATGCCCGGCTGCACTTGAATCCGAAGCCCAGGCGCATGCGCCGGGCCCACCAGGGTGACCCCATGAAATTCTCCGAAAACTGGCTGCGCAGCCACGTCCCGACCACTGCCTCGCGCGATGAGCTCAGCGCGGTGCTGACTGCCATCGGCCTGGAAGTGGAAGAGGTGACCGCGCTTGGCGATGGCCTGCAGCAGGTGGTCGTCGCGCGCATCGTCGAAGCCGAGCGCCATCCCGAAGCCGACCGCCTGCAGGTGTGCAAGGTTGATGCGGGACAGGCTGAGCTGCTGCAGATCGTCTGTGGTGCGCCGAATGCGCGCCCGGGCCTGGTCGCGCCGCTGGCGATGGTCGGTGCGCAGATCGGTGAATTGAAGATCAACCCGGCCAAGCTGCGCGGCGTCGAATCCAATGGCATGTTGTGCTCGGCCAAGGAGCTGGGCCTGGACAACGATGCCTCCGGCCTGCTGGAACTGCCGGACGACGCGCCGGTCGGGCAGACCCTGGTGGAGTACCTCGGACTGCCGGACGCCAGCATCGAGATCAAGCTGACCCCCAACCGCGCCGACTGCTTCAGCATCCGCGGCATCGCCTACGACGTTGCTGCAGCCACGCGCAGCGAAGTGCTGGATTTCATCGCAGAGCCGATCGCTGCCCACGGCAGCCGCGAGCTGGCAATCCAGCTCGATGCCGGTGCTGAAGCGCCGCGCTATCTCGGTCGTGTCATCGAAGGTGTCAACGCTGCGGCGAAGACTCCGCTGTGGATGGCCGAGCGCCTGCGCCGCAGTGGCGTGCGCCCGGTGTCGCTGCTGGTCGACATCACCCAGTACGTGATGCTCGAGCTGGGCCAGCCGATGCACGCCTACGATCTGGGCACCCTGCAGGGCACGATCGGTGTGCGTCGTTCGCGCGCCGGCGAAAGCCTGAAGCTGCTGGACGGTCGCGATGCTGCGTTGGACGACAGTTTCCTGGTGGTCACCGACGCCGATCGGGCCGTCGGCCTGGCCGGCCTGATGGGCGGCTTCGATACGCGCGTCACCGATGCCACCACCGCCGTGTTCCTGGAAGCGGCGCACTTCGCGCCGGCTGCGATCATGGGCCGTGGCCGCAAGCTGGGCCTGCACACCGATGCCGGTCACCGCTTCGAGCGTGGCGTCGACCCGGCGCTGCCGCGTACCGCCATCGAATACGCCACCCGCCTGGTGCTGGACCTGGCCGGCGGTACCCCGGCGCCGGTGACCGAGGCGGTGAACGCGGCCGATCTGCCGCAGCCGGCGACGATCCTGCTGCGCCGTGCACGCATCACCCGCGTGCTGGGCATCACCATCGAAGACGCCGAGGTCGAGCGCATCCTGCGCGCGCTGGGCATGCAGGTGGTGGTCGCTGGCGAAGGCTGGCAGGTCACCGCGCCGAGCCGCCGCTTCGACATCGCCATCGAAGAGGACCTGATCGAGGAACTGGCCCGCATCCACGGTTACGAGCAGATTCCGACCACGCTGCCGGGCGGTGCCTCGCGCGTGGCGATGCCGACCGAGACCCAGCTGGACACGCTCAGCGTGCGCCGCCAACTGGTTGCCCGCGACCTGCAGGAAACCGTCAATTTCGCCTTCGTCGACGACGCACTGCTGAGCCAGTGGCAGCTGCGCGACAACCTGGTGCCGCTGGCCAACCCGCTGTCGGCCGAGCTGGCGGTGATGCGTCCGGCGCTGCTGCCGGGCCTGGTCGCCACCCTGGGCCGCAATGCCGCCCGCCAGCTGGGCCGCGTGCGCCTGTTCGAAATCGGCCGGGTGTTCGCCCAGCAGGCCAGTGACGCGTCGCTCGGCGAAAGCCGGCCGGCGCCGCTGGAAACCTCGCGCGTGGCCGCTGCGGTCTGCGGTGACGCGCAGGCAGTGCAGTGGGGCCTGCCGACCCGCAAGGTCGATTTCCATGACCTGAAGGGTGACCTGGAATCGCTGGCCGCTGCCAGTGGCGCGGTCCTGGAGTTCCGCCCGTCCACCCGTGCCTACGGCCATCCGGTGCGTTCGGCCGAGGTCTTCCGCGACGGCGTGGCCATCGGCTGGATCGGTCAGATCCACCCGCGCCTGGCCAAGGCGATGGACATCGGCGTGGACGTGTACGCCTTCGAGCTGGATCTGGAAGCGCTGTCGGCCCGTGCGCTGCCGCGCGCCGGTGAACTGTCGCGCTACCCGGCGGTGCGCCGCGACCTGGCCTTCCTGGTGCCTGAACAGGTCACCTGGAGTGACCTGGCCGCGACCATCCGCCAGGCGGCCGGCCCGTTGCTGCGCGAGCTGAACCTGTTCGACCGCTACGTCGGCCAGGGCGTCGAGCCGGGATTCAAGAGTCTCGCTATGGGCTTGATTTTGCAGGACAAGTCGCGCACTCTGACGGACCGCGACGTGGAAGCGGTAGTGGCCGAGGCGGTCACTGCCATCGAGCGTGAACACCACGCCCGGATCCGCGGCTGAGCGGGCAGCACTCGGGGGTAGCAGGCAATGGCATTGACCAAGGCGGAGATGGCGGAAAAGCTGTTCGACGAAGTCGGTCTGAACAAGCGGGAAGCCAAGGAATTCGTCGACGCGTTCTTCGATGTGCTGCGTGAAGCATTGGAACAGGGACGTCAGGTGAAGCTGTCGGGCTTTGGCAATTTCGACCTGCGGCGCAAGAACCAGCGCCCGGGTCGCAACCCCAAGACCGGCGAGGAAATTCCGATTTCCGCCCGTACGGTGGTCACCTTCCGTCCGGGCCAGAAGCTCAAGGAGAGGGTGGAAGCTTATGCTGGATCCGGGCAGTAACCGCGAACTTCCGCCGATTCCGGCCAAGCGCTACTTCACCATCGGTGAAGTCAGCGAACTGTGCGACGTCAAGCCGCACGTGCTGCGCTACTGGGAAACCGAGTTTCCCAGTCTCGAGCCAGCCAAGCGCCGTGGCAATCGTCGTTACTACCAGCGCCACGACGTGCTGATGGTGCGGCAGATCCGCAGCCTCTTGTACGAACAGGGCTACACCATCGGTGGCGCGCGCCTGCGCCTGGATGGTCCGGATGCACGCGAGGAATCGGCCTTGAGCAACCAGATCATCAAGCAGGTGCGGATGGAACTGGAAGAAGTGCTGCAACTGCTGCGTCGCTGACCCATTTCCGCCGTAATCCGCTATACTTCACGGCCCGCCGCACTGGCGGGAACATCGCAGCATCAGTCGGGGCGTAGCGCAGCCTGGTAGCGCATCTGCCTGGGGGGCAGAGGGTCGTCGGTTCGAATCCGGCCGTCCCGACCAATAGCTGAGATAGAACAAGGGCTTGCGCCATTCGGTGCAGGCCCTTTTTCGTTGTGCACCCTATTACCACCCTATCGCCACCCTATCGAGGTAGCGCGATACCCGTGGTGACCGGCTGCCACGGCGCTTCGTGGCCACCCAGGTAATGCTCGGTCATCGACGCGTTGCCGTGTCCCATCAGCGCTTGAATCTGTTCCGTGGTCCAACCGGCATCGCGCAGCAGCGCACCGCCAAGACTGCGGATTTCATGGAAGGTTGGCGGCGCATCGCCACCCACGCCGGCAGCATCACGCGCCTTTGCGAACGCACGCGACAGCTGCTCGGGCAGCACCTGCGTGTGGTGCGCTCGGTCCTTCGCGCGCTTGTCGCTGGGCCTGGCCTTCTCCGGCAGGCGGTGGATCACGAACGGCGAAACCACGTCATCGCGGCACCTGGCCAGCAGGTCGAGCAGCGGGCCGGCCACGGCGATCTGTAGTCGAACGTTCGTCGAGCCCTCGGTTTTCGATGGCACCACCCACAGGTGTCCATCGCGCACGTCGGCGAACTTCACCGTCACCACGTCCTCGCGCCGCAGCAGCGTCACCAGCGACAGGTCCATGGCGTTGCGCAGCCATGGCGCGGCCTGATCCCATATCCCCCGGTAGACGTCCAGCGTCAGGCGCACGCGCTTCCGCTCGTGCTGGAATCGGCGAGTCGCTAGGGCGGGGTTGGTGTCGATCCAACCTTCCTCCACGGCGCAGGCCAGGATCCAGCCCAGCACCAACCGGAACTGCTGGCGCGCGCGGTCGGATTCGGTGACCTCGCGGATAAAGGTCGCGCAGACCTTCACCGTGACGTCGGCCACCGGCGTCTGCCCCAGCTTCGTCTCGATGCGGCGAATCACGCTCTCGTAGACCTCGGCCGTCTTGGGTGCCCACTTCCGGCCGGGCACGTCATCGCGGCGGAACACCACGATCGCATCGGCCACAGTCTCGCCGGGCGTGATGACCCTGGCCACCAGGTCGTCGGTAGGGATCAGCAGTGCGTTGAGCTTCTTCGCCGCAGCGAACGCACGCGCCTGGTCGGTCCCCATCCACGTCTCTTTCTTCGTCACCGGGTGCCTGTATTTGAACCCGTCCCGGTTGGGGTACAGGTTGGCCGGCCATCCCTGCCGGCTCTTGCTTCGCGGTCTCGGTGCCATTTCTATGCTGCCTGCAGAACCCGGGCGACAAGATCATCACCGCCGGCGAGCCATTCGTGTTCGTCGATATACCAGGCGCCGCCGACCTTGCGGCCGGGCAGCTTGCCCTCGCGCAGCAGCCGCTGCAGCACCTGCGTGGAAGGCCGGCTGCCTTCTTCGAAATAGCGTTCCAGCCAACGCTCGGCCGTCATCAGTTGCATGTTGTCCTCCTTCAGTTCGTGGCCAGCGCAGCGCGGAGCTGCTCGGTGGCCTGGTTTGCGGCGTCGCGCAGGCGCTGGATCTCGGTGGATCGGTCGTGCGCGTGTTGGATCTGCTGGCCGATCCAGTGGATGACCGGCACGGCGAAGCTGTTGCCGAGCATCCGGTAGCGTGGTCCGTCGGCCATCATGGGACCGCCATCCGTTCCGCCTGAGTGGCGCTGCAGGTAGTCGGCATAGTGCGAATCAGGCTCGTTCTTCCGCTGCTTGCGGGGCTTGCCAAGCTTCGGCACCAGCGTCCAATCATCCGGCGCGCCCTGCAGGCGCTCGCACTCTCGCGGGGTGAGGCGGCGGACGCTCATTCCAGGGAAGGCGACTGCGACCTGGCCACCTGCGTTCGGATGGCTGGCCTGGTGCCCCATGGCACGAAGAGTCGGGGCAACCTGGTCGCTCACGCTTCGGGCTGGGTCGCTGTCCTTGCAGCCAAACGCCAGATAGGTCGTTTGCTTCATTCCTGGCTGTGCGGCGAGAGCTCCCGCTACGGCCACCTCGCGAACTTCATCACGTTGGTTCTGCGCAAAGGCGACTGGCACCAGTGGCGTACCGCGCCCAGTCCCATCCTCACTTGCGTCAAAGCCCTCAGCACGCAGAGTGTGCGCGACCGCCGGGATCAGAAGACCAGCATGTGCATCCTGTTGTGTGGCGCTACCTGCGGCCTTCGGGTTTGCGCTCAACGTGCCAGCGACTAAGCCGCCCTGGCACTCGAAGTCGGTTCCGAGTCCGCCGCCGCCTTGAGTGCGCGCGCTAAGGGTGCCGGTAACGCTTTCCCCCTGGTCGCGGCTCGGCGCAGAATCCCCGCGCATGCCGTCGCGCTCAAGAAGTACCGGGCCTCGATCTGACCAGTTTCCAGAATCGAGGACAGAGAACACGCGGCGGCGCCGCTGCGCCACTCCGAACCATTGCGCGTCAAGGACGGACCATTCGACGAGGCCGTTGTCACCCAGCGCAACGCCTTCGGATCCCCAGCCACCTGCGGGGACAGGGAGCTCGGATCCTGCCATTGCACCAACCACGACAGCAAAGTCTCGCCCCTGGTTGCTGCTGAATGCTCCTGGGACGTTTTCCCATACGAGCCAACGGGCTCCGCAAAAATGTCGAGCTGCATTGAAGATCCTCATCTGGTGGTGGAACAGGCTGGAGCGCGCACCGGCGAGGCCAGCGCGGCGCCCGGCAACCGACAGGTCCTGGCACGGACTACCGCCGATCACCACGTCGATCCGACCAAGGCTGGCGATCTGTGCGTCGGTGATGGCCGTGACGTCGCCGAGGTTCGGCACGTCGGGCAACCGGTGGCGGAGCAGGGCGCACGGCGCCGGTTCGATCTCGGAGACGCCTACGCATTCCCAGCCAATCGGGGCCCAGGCCAGGTGCGCGGCCTCCATGCCGGAGAACAGGGACAGGTAGCGCATCAGGCAACCGCCTTGCGCCAGCACCAGCGCAGCCCTGCGCGCGCGGCGCGGAATGCCTGCATCGCCAGCCAGAGGGCGCTGAGCGTCAGCAGGAACCCGGCCAGGGCGAACACGTGGACCATTGCAGCGGTGAGCAGCTGGTCAGCCATTGCCGCCTTCCTTCTGCAGTTGTCGCAGCAGCCGGCACAGCTCGGGCACAGCCCTCGGGTTGATGACGATGTGCCTACCTTCCTGCTCCAGGACGATCATTCCGCCACCGTCCACTGATGCCCCGATGGCTACCTCGTTGAATCCGTTCTCGTCCGTGGGCTGGAACAGCACGTGCGGGTTGTTGGAGAGTTTGGTGATCATTTGCCCACCGCCTGGCGGTCGAGCAGGGCCGGCTGGCTCGGGTGCGGAGTCCAGTGCGTGTGATAGCCGGGCCAGTCGCTGTCGTTTGGCGTGCCACACCAAGCGGGCTCGCCGGCCCATTCCCTGCCGCACCAAGCCCACCAGAGTACGTTCCCATCGTCTTCGTGCCATTCGGCCAGAACACGTGCAATCAGGGGCAGCGACTTGCTCAGGTCCACGACCGGCGCGGGCGCCGAACCGGCCCACACCAGATCAACGGACCGGCCATCATTGTCGAGCCAGTCGTTTATACGGGACTCGACGTTTTCGCGGACGCCGACGCCTCCGTTGCCGTCATCGGTCGATTGCCCGAAATGAACGAATCCATCGTCATCAACTGCAAGCCAGAATCCATCTGCGGCCACGGCCTGCGCGGACTGCTGCGCGGTCGGGGCGGCGTAGAGCGGGCGGACTGCCGCAAGCTGCATGCCTTTCGGAGCGACAGGCGTAAACTCGGGGCCGACGTGTGCCACAGCGTCACGTTTGCCCATGCCCGTGAACGTGTACTCGTGGGCCACCGGCTCCCCCACCGGCTGACGGGCGGCGAGGGCTGCGGCAATCTCGTCCACGTCGCTATGAAGCAGAGGGCGGCCAAGTGAGACGGCTGCGCGCAAATCTTGGATCAAGCCGGACGCATCCTGACCACCCGGGGAGGGCTGGGCGGAGAGGGACTCAGCTGCCGCGAGGGCGCGCGACAGCCAGCGGATGCGGTCCTTGGCGGCGGTCAGGTAGGCGATTGCGGGGGTGGCGCCGCCGACGAGATCGGCCATGGTCTGCCGCTCGTTGCCGTGCATGAACACCGCATTCGCCAGCTCGTCGTCGGTCAGGTCGCCCATGACCAGCGCAGCGCGCTCGCAGTCGTAGCGCGTTCCATGCGGGTCCGGCTCACCAGATGCTGCCCAGCGAGAGCCGGGTGTGCCCAACTGCACGCATCCGCCGTGCTTCACGGTCGCCAGGGTCTTGTCGTTGCTCATGCTGATTCTCCTTTGACGCGGGCGAGGGCGGCGATAGCTTCATCCCAGCCGTTATTCATTGAACTGGCAGAATCAGTGAGACGATCAACGGCCCCTATCAGCTCGGCGACTGCTTCGCGGGCAGCTTCGGTCTGCTCAATCTCGTAGCCGGCCAAGTCTTCCTGGCCGCTCAGGTAGTGGGCTAGGTCATCGAAAAACGCCAGCACATCGACAGCCAGGGTGGCGGGGGTCTTGTCGGTGGTCATGCAACCTCCTGCAGTTGGGAGGCCTGTTCGGCCTCGATCAGGGCATAGCCGATGGCCTCGACCTTCTCGCGCAGCTGGCGGCGTGCGATCAGCAGCTGCAGCGCGATGTGCCGGCGGTGGTCGGTGAGGGAGAACGACAGCGTGCTGATGTGCAGCGCCCCGCGCAGGTCGCGGCGGAACAAGCGGTAGGTGAGGGCGTGGCCTCCCATGACCTTGTCGATGGACCTGCCCCAGGCGAAGCCCTCGGTGCGCTTCGGCATGCGGCGCTCGTAGCGGTGGTGGGTCATGCCTGTTCACCCCAACGCACGTACAGCCACACGTCCACGAACTGGCCGCAGCTGGAGCCGATATCGGCCTTGTACCCAAGGTCGCGCAGTTCTTTGAGGATCGCCTTGCACAGCGCCGGGTAGTTGTCTTCGGCGGTATAGCAGGAGCCGTCGCCGAAGCCGTACTCGCGGGTGATGTACTCGCGCTTCCCGTTCTCGGCAGCGGCCCTGATCCCTTTCAGGATGGTCTCAACAGCGAAGGTCGGATCCTTCGAGCGGGTGATGTTCTCGGCCATCGCGGCCGTCAAACGTTCCGTGGTCATGCGTGGCTCCTGAAAGGCTCGCGCCGCACTGGACCGAACCAGGTGCAAGCTGCGTTGTTGAGGCGGACCTGCAGCGGATCAGCGCGCAGGGGTTTCAGCGGGTCGTGCAGGCGGCGCTCGGTGTTCCGGCAGGGCGCGCACGCGGCGGTGGCCTTGCCGTTGACCAGCGGGAAGAACCGCAGCGGCAGCCGGGCCTGGCACTTCGTGCAGGTCTTCATGCCGGCGGGTCCCCGCGCAGGCCGGCCCAGGTCAACGGGAACGGGCCCAGCTTCAGCCGAGCCGCGGCCTGCTTCTTCGTCAGGCCCAGCGCCTCGGCCACTTCCATGGTGGTGACGCGCTTACCCTCGATCACGTGGTCGAACTGGCGGGCGCGGTTGCTGCCGCCGCGCTTCGTGCCGACGTGGGGATAGTCGTAGTTGAGGCCCCTCATGCCGCCACCTGGTGGTGATCGCCAGCGCGCAGGCTCTGCGGAAGCGGGCGCTGCAGGCTGCGGATCATGGCGGTGCGCATGGCGTCGACCTGATCGGCGTCGTAGAGCTTCGATCCGCGTTCAGTGGCCACCGGCTCGAAGCCCAGCTGCCGCAGGCCCTCAGCGTCGATCTTCAGCGGTGCGATCAGATCCACGACCTGGCCCAGCTTGATCCGGACGATCTGCCGCGGCGCTGCACCTGCCGCCGGCGCGCTGGCAACGGTGGGAGGCTCGGCCTGCGTCGGTACTGCTTCCGCAACCGGCACCTGCTGGACCTGTGCCGCCTGGGCTGCAGCCGCCGCTTCCTGTGCCTTGGCCTGCTCCTGCTCGCGGATCTTCTCGCGCTCAGCGTCCAGCCGCGCCTGCTCGGCCTGCTGGTGCTCGGCGATGCGTGCCGCGACCAGGTTGCGCAGATCCTCCGGCGCCTTGCTTGCGCACAGCTGCACGCGGTCGGCGAACAGCGTCGCGTGCTCGGCATGGCCAGCAAGGATGGCCACGTTCGCGCGGATCCGATCGGCGTACTGGCTGGCGTCGATCTTGGCGTTGGCGACCACCACGTCCACGGCTTCCTGCATGCTGGCGAAGGAGCGCTTGCCCTTCATCGCCTCGCCGATGTCAGCGACCAGCGTGGTCGGCATCGGGATGGCGTGCTCGCCCAGCGTCTCGTTGATGGCCAACACGTGCTGCTGCACCGCGCGGCGGGCGGCATTGCCGATCTCGGTCCGGCGCTCGTCCTTGCGGGTCTTGACGCGCTTCTCCAGCGCCAGCCGCTTCGACCGCGCTTCCTCGGCGATCGCATCGATGGTGCGGAACAGCAGGTCGATGCTCTCGGTCTGGCTGAGGGCGTGCTGCTTGGCGGCCTTCAACTGCTCCTCGATGCTGCCGCACCACTTCACGGTGGTCTCGGCATCGGCGAAGTCCTGATCGGTGACCAACTCGGTGCTGATGCCCTGGAACACGGCGATGGCCTGTTCCTTCCACTCGGCCAGGTTCGAAGCGGTGACCATGCCAGTCACCTCGATGCGCAAGGCCGGCATCTGGTCGGGCGCGCGGCCGGCAGCCACGGGCGCAGCCGCTGGCGCTGGCTCATAGGCGGAAACGTCGGCCTCAAACTGGGCCCAGCCGGCAAGGATCTTGGCGCGCAGCTCGGGATTCGGGATGTACCAGCAGTGGCGCTCCTCGACCAGCTCGTCGCCCGACCACTTCGACGCCATGAACAGCACGCGCTCGGCGCCGCTGACCATGGCCTGATGTTCCATCTGCACCTGGTAGGGCAGCGGCAGGTCATCATTCCCGTCGTGCATGGCCAGCCGCAGGTCCTCGTTGAGCGACTTGTGCTCGAACGCGGTGTCCTCCAGCAGCGTCAGGCCGTCGAAACTGGCTGAGAATTTGCCGTCCACGCCAACGCATGGGTACAGCTCCTCCCCGATGATGGTCTCGGCCAGCGGCCTTGCCAGGTCTTCGAAGCGGTGGCCGTCGGCGAAGCGCTGCAGGGTCGCAGCGTCGTGCTCGACCACCACACCGGTGGCGAACTCGCGCACGAGCTGGGTGCGGGTCTTGTAAGGGCTGCAGCCCATCATTGCCGGCGCATCGCTGGCGTTGAAGTGGGCGGCGCGGTGGGCATGCCATTCCGGGGTGCCCTGGATCAGTTCCACGGTCTTCATGCGCGCTCTCCTTCGCCCGGCGCATCCCAGTCGATGGGGCCGGTGTCTTCGCTGGTGCTGGTGGTGGTCGAGGCGGCATCGGTGGCATCAGTGGCGATGTCGTCCATCTGTTCGTAATCCTCGATGGCGATCATCTGCTCCTCGGTCAGGGAGCCCTTCGTCTTGACCATGTTGATGATCTGGCTGGCCGTCTTTTTGCCAGCGGCGATCAGTGCGCCCCAGGCCGGCAGGTTCTCCTTGAACTTGTCGGCCGGATAGGGCGGCAGCTCGCGAGGCAGCTGCTGCTGCGGCTCCTGCCGAACCTGCGCGGCTTCGCCCTCGATAACGCGGCCTTCCATCTCCTCTGCGGTCGGCTGGGCGCCCACCGCTTCCGGGAAGGCCTTTCGCAGGGCCAACGCTTCAGCGCACTTCTCCAGCTGCCCGAAGGGGCGCTTCTTCCACATGGCATTCGGTGCATCGCTGTCGCGCTTGGCGGTCGCGTAGCTCTCCAGCCAGTAGGCCTTTGCCGAGTAGCGCACGGGGTTCCCGTTCACCAGGCGGTAGACGGAAACGCTGCACCATTCCGGGTAGCGAACACGCACGCCGTTGAGGGTGTCTTCGATGGTCGGGCCGAACGTGGCTTCATCCTGGCCTGCGTACTCGCCGGTCCGGTGCGCCTTGGTCCGGTACAGCTCGATGCCCGGCATGATCACGTCGCGCATGCCTGCCGGGCTGATGACCCGGGTTCCCTGCTTCTTCTCGGGAACCCACATGGGCACGATGTGCACGGGCTTGGTCATCGGGTCCAAGCCACCGGCGCGGCAGTAGGCCAGCACCATGTCCACGGAATCATCGGTGGCGCCCGGGTACAGACTGGTCTTCAGGGCAGTGCGAATGGCTTCGGCCTGCTCGGCCGTCACCAGCTCCCCGCCGCGCGGCTTCATGGGTGCGATGTTGCTCATTGAATGCTCCGGCCGGCATGGCCGGCGATGTGGGAATGAGGTGCCCCGTCATCCCGGGGCCACGGAGGGAACGATCGATCCCTGCGCGATGGGTGAATGCCGGCTTTGTGGAAGGCCTGGCCGGCGCAGGCACCCGCAGGGGGCGGGCGGGGGAATGCGTTACGCGGCCAGGTCTTCCTGCTGCGCGGGCGCGCTGGGCGGCGTGAGGGTCAGGCGGACTTCGCCGCGGATCCATGCCGACAGCAGCTCGGCTGCTTCGTCTTCGTCCAGCAGCACCGAGCAGGTGAAGCTCATGGCCACGCTGCCGCCTTCGAGCGGCTTCCAGGTGATCTTTTTCACCTTTGCGTCGGCGAAGAACACCGCCTCGATGTGGTCCATCAGGGAGCCGATGTTCAGCTCGTACCCTTCGAACTTCCCGGTGATGTCCTGCTCGCCCAGCAGCGGCAGGTTCAGCGCCACCAGGTCGGTGCTGCCTTCCATCGGCAGCGACTGCTGCTGGCCCTTCTCGGCCTTCTTCCAGAACGCCCGCACGATGTTGGGATCGATCGTGTCGAGGATTGTGTTCTGTGCGGTGAGGGTGAATTTCAGGTCCGCAGCGGCCGCGTCTTCGTCGCCGTGCTTTTCCTTCCGCAGGTTCAGATGCGAGAACACCGCATCGTGTTGATCGAGTTGGAACATCGGTGGTGCCTCTCGTAGGAGCCGGCCGCGCCGGCGGGAAGTCAGGACCAGGCCAGCGGCCAGCACATCGCCCAGCCAAGGCCGAGGACGATGGCGACGCAGCCCAGGAAGGCGAGGAAGTCGGCGACGTTGCAGCAGCCGATGCGTGCGAGCAGGCGGCGCCGACTGACAGGGACGCGCACCGGCCGCACCAGGTGCACGAACAGCACGCCCACGTGGTCGAGGTGCGCAGCCCACAGCGTGGCCATCCACACCCAGCGGTGAACGGTCACCAGCTGCTCGGTGCGGGTAACAGGGCATACGGAGAAGACGCCATAACGGTCAGCGCGCATCGTCGGATTCCTCCACGCACAGGCCGTAGATCGCCTCGCGGTTGTTCATCTCGATATCCGCGTTGCCCAGCAGCAGGCCGGTGCAGTCGGTGGCCACCAGGTCGGCTGGGCCAGCGGTCGGGGTGATAGGGGGCAGGCGGCCGAACTGCTCGGCGAAGGCCGCATCCAGACGTTCGAAGTGCTTCATGCGAACACCGCCTGTGCCGTGACGGTCGCCAGTACGCCAAGGCAGAAGCAGAAGCCGTAGATCACGGTGTGGCGTAGCGCGTAGCGATGGGCGGCGGTCATGGCTGTCCCTTCGCGGTGGTGATCTGGATGCGGCGCAATGCAGCCGCGATTTCCTCGCTAACCGCCTCTTCGTTCCTCGCGAACTTCTGATCGCCTGTATCCAGCTGGCGCAGATAGCGGCCAGCGTTGGTCATGGGCTCCGGCGCACCTGCCAGGAGGTAGCTAAAGACCGAGAACGAGAACGGATTGAATTCGTCGCTCATGCCGCCACCTGCATGGCCTTCACGGCACGGGCGGTGTCGTCGGCGCAGATCTGCACCAGGGCCCGCATGTCGGTCAGCAGCAGGCCGCTGCAGGGGCGCATGGCGCGCAGGCGGTACAGGTCGTAGTAGTGGCGGCGGTCAGCTGCCCGGCGGGCGCTCATGGCCCAGCTGAAGCGGCCCTTGCGGTACTTCGCCACCAGCAGCAGCGGGTCGATCAGGCCATCGGCCAGTTCGCCCTCGCCGCAGCAGCGACCGCAGGCCACTCCGGAATCCCGCTGGGGATTGCCGGTTCCGCTGTCGTTGTGTGCGTGCTCGCCGGTGCCCAGGCAGTCGGGGCAGCTGGCCCAGCCGTTAACCGGGTGCAGCGGCAGGGCGCGCTCTTCCCGGCTCTCGTCCTGGCACCGCAGGTGCGACCGCAGGCCCAGGTAGCCGGACCGCGTTGTGTTCCTTGGCAGGTTCTCGAACATCTGGGCCTCCGACGTTCCAGCGGGGTGCTGGCGGGTCGAAGCCATTAAACGCCGTGTTTAAGCGCAAGTCAACACCATGTTTAAACATCGGGCAAAAAAATCCCGGGCGGCTGAGCTGCGGCCCGGGCTTCTTTGTTGTTGATGGAGCCAGTCAGCTCCCGAAGAATCCACCCTTCGGACGGAACTCTGGGATGTCGACGTGCGCCCCTGTGTCGGTCGGTTTGGAACCCCTCGCCAGTAGCTCGTTGGTGCGCCGCTGCTCGGCAAGGATGTCCAGCAGGATGCGCTTGATGGCGAAGATGGCGAATGGAACGACCAGCCAGAGGATCGCCAGAACCACCCACAGAAGGACAAGCACACTGCTGCCAGACGTCATAGTCAGTCTCCTATTCGATGTCGAACTCGATGGTGTCCCGAACAAGGCCGGCATCGTCGAAAGCGATACCTTCGACTCTGCACTCCCGACCGCGTTCCATCTTGACCAGGAGCGCATCAAGCTCCTCGTCGGACAAACACTCCAGAACGCCATTGACGGCAGCGGTTTCCTGCCGCACCAGCCACATCAACCAGTACATGCGACCCAGGTCACGAATACGCGAATACAGCACGTCGCGCTGGAGCGCATTGAGGCGGCCAGGTCCTGCTTGGTTGGACTCCACCAGGGTCAACCGTCGGGCGCGCTTACCTGTCCTTGCACCCATTGCAGCTGCTACAGCTGCGGCCATACCACGCATTTCCTGTTCGCTCACTGACATCGGTCTCACCCTCCTGATCGGAACCGGGCGATGACGTTGCGACCAGCAGATGCCAGATCCTTTTCGCCTTCTATCCCTGATGCCCAGCGGTCCATCACTTCGGCCGTGGCGATGTCGATCAGTCGATCGCGTTCTTCATCGGGGATGGGGTCCAGGACCATGTCGTTCACGTAGTCGATCAACCTCACCGTGGTGGCGATGATCTGACGCTGCAGTCCCGCAGACTGAGACGGGGACGGTGCGGGTGCTCCTACGAACATCGGCAGGGCGCCTTCGAGAATCCACGTAGCGCTGATTCCCAGGGCCTGTTGGGCCTTTGAAGCGCCTCCAGCGCTCACGCCGGTTGCCCTGGTTTCCCAATTCTTCACGGTCTGCGGAGATTGGCCAATGGCTCGGGCCAGCTCCGATTGACCCCTGATTGGGGATTCAAGGCGCTGGGCGGCGTCGTACAGACGCTTCATAGATGGGTGCATAGAGGCCATGGCCCATTGTCCCGCTGCTAAACATGGCGTTGTTACACGTGGTGTTGACTGTGGATTAAACATGGCGTGTAATGGCGCCATGAACGCCAAACCCACCCACGAAGTGCACCCCGACGCCCAGCTGATCGATCAACTGGGTGGTCCGGCCGTTGTCGCTCGCGCCCTTGGCTTCGAAATGCCTGGCGGCACTCAGCGCGTCCACAACTGGAAGACGCGGGGCATCCCTGCGCTGACCCGCCATCAGCGGACGGACGTTTTCGGACCCGTCCCCAAGAGCTTCGCTGCAGCCTGAAATGCGCACCTCAGTGCCCCCCGACAGGGAAGGGGAGCACTTCCCCCAGCGCCATCCGTGGCGCTCGGCGGGTCTGGCGCAGGCACCGCACCACATCCCGGCCTTTGACCCTCCTGACCGCGTACGACCTCCCGCCCATGTGCACCAGCCGAACCACGTTCGGCGCCCACAGCAGCCGTTCTTCCTTTTTCGCTCGCTTCTCCATGCCGCGCATCTTGCGCCGGCGTCGTAACGCAAACCACGTTCACCGAGACCGCCCATGAACATCACAGACGCCGCACACAAGACCGTGAAGGACTACCCCGGTGGTAGTGAAGCGCTGGCCGTCCGCATCGGCATGTCCGCCGCGGTGCTGCGCAACAAGGTCAACCCGAACAACAACACCCACCACCTGACCCTGGCCGAAGCCAGCGAGATCATGGGCGTTACAGGTGACGACCGGATCCTGCACGCGCTGGCGGCCGAGCATGGCTATGTCCTGCGCCGCACCGAGGGCTCGCCGGGCGGCAGCGTGGTGACAGCGCTGCTGGCGGTTGCCGCACGGCAGGGAAATCTCGCCCAGGCTGTCTCCGAATCGCTGGAGGACGGGAAGATCTCGCAGAACGAGGCCAGCGAGATCGGGCGCCTGTGCGCATCCATCCAGGCCGACGCCGCTGACCTCGCTCAGCGTGCGCATGTGGCAGCGAGGACGGTGGCATGAAGCGTCTGACCGATCCGCTTGCCAGGGCCATCTGGCTCGTCCAGCAGCGTTGGCACATCGCCGGCTGCCTTCAACTGCTGCGGGGTGCGTGATGGCCCGCATCCGTTCAATCAAACCCGAATTCTGGTCCAGCGAGCAGGTGATGGAATGCTCGCCGATGGCTCGGCTGCTCTTCATCGGCCTGTGGAACTTCTGCGACGACGGTGGCAACCACGTTGCCAGCGCCAAGACCGTGAAGGCCGAAATCTTCCCCGGTGACGATATCTCCTCGTCGGATGTTCAGCGAATGCTCGACGAGCTGTCGTCGAATTCTCTGATCGCCTTCTACGCCAACGGTGACAAGCAGTATCTGCACGTCACAGGTTGGAGGAAGCACCAGAAAATTGACCGTCCTACCTACAAACATCCTCCATTCTCGGATGATGCTCGACGAGGCCTCGACGAGTCCTCACCCCCGGAAGGGAAGGGAGAGGAGGGGAGAGGAGAGGAAGGGAATGGACAAGATCTATCCTCGCTTCGCTCGGATTCGTCCGCACCTTCGGCGCTGACCCTCGACGGCGGCACCGACGCGCAGGTCCAGGTCCTGGACCCCAAGCAGCGGAAGACGGCCCGGATCCAGCAGATCGCCGAGGACGCGCAAACCGCGTACAACGCGATCATGGCCAAGCCGGAAGGCTTGCTGCCCGCCTGCACTGTGCTGAACAAGCCTCGCGTCAAGGCCGTGGAGAAGGCGCTGCCGACAGTTCGCCAGCTGTGCGTTCGGCTGTTCGGCAGCGAGAAGGTCACCCCGCAGTTCTGGCAGCTGTACTTCGAGACGGCCGCCGAGGACGACTTCCACGCCGGCAGGCAGCCGGGTGGCCCAGGCCATGAAAACTGGAAGCCCGACTTCGAGTACCTGCTGCGCGAGAGCGTGATCGCCAAGCTTGCCGACCGCGCTCTGTCGGAGGCAGCATGAACGCCGCCCGCGACGAAGTGAGCCGGCTGTCGGGCCTGTATGGCGACCAGCAGGCACTGCGCCTTCCTCCGCACAGCGTCGAGGCTGAGCAGGCGGTGCTGGGCGGCCTGATGCTGGTCAACCGTGCGCTGGTCGAGGTGCAGGACGTTCTGGCCGAGACGGACTTCTACCGCCGTGACCACCAGCTGCTGTGGCGCTGCATCCTGCAGCTGGCCGAGAAGCGCCAGCCGTTCGATGCGGTGACCATCGGCGAATGGTTCGAGGCTGCTGGCCAGCTGGAGCTGGTGGGCGATGGCGCGTACATCATCGAGCTGGCCAACAATACGCCGTCCGCAGCCAACGTCCGGGCCTATGCCGAGATCGTGGCGGAGAAGGCCAAGCTGCGGGCGCTGATCGATGCCGGGCACGACCTGATCGATGCGGCCTACAGCCCCGAAGGGCGCAGCGCATTGGACCTGGTGGGCAACGCGCAGAGCCGCATTGGAGGTCTGCTCGATAACGAGCCCTGTGACCTGGAGCCGGTCGCCCCGGTGATGGCGCGGGTGTTCGACCAGCTGTCGAATGCGTCCAACAGCGCTGCCGGCATCACCGGCCTTTCGACCAGCATGGAGGAGCTGGACAATCTGCTGGACGGGCTGCAGGCAGGCCGCCTGTATGTGCTGGCTGCGCGCCCGAAGATGGGAAAGACCACCTTGGCGCAGAACATCGCCGAGCAGGTCGCGCTGCGCGCTCGCCGGTCCGTTGCATTCTTCAGTTTCGAAATGAAGCCGGAGGAGCTTGGGAAGCGCATGCTCGCCAACCTTGCCGGGATCAGCGGCGGGAAGCTGCGTAGCGGCAGGCTCGACGAGGCGGACTGGCAGAACGTCACCCACTGGACGCGCAAGATTGGCGAAGCGTCCCTGCGGATCAGCCGCCCGCGCGTCGCCAAAGTGCAGCACGTGTGTGCTCAGGTTCGCCGCATGAAGGCTCAGGACCCTGGCCTGGCGCTGGTGGTAATCGACTACCTGCAGCTGATGCACGTCTCTGGCGACAACCGCTCTGCCGGCATCGGCGACATAACCCGCGCCCTGAAGCTGCTGGCAAGCGAGTTGGATATCGCCGTGCTGCTGCTGAGCCAGCTCAACCGTGACGTCGAGAAGCGCACGAACGACAAGCGTCCGATCGTAGCGGACCTTCGTGACTCAGGTTCGATCGAGCAGGACGCGGACGCGGTGATCTTCATCTACCGCGACGAGATCTACCACAAGGACAGCCGGTGGGAAGGCACCGCAGAGCTGATCGTTGCGATCCAGCGTGACGGGGCGCCCGGAATGGCCCGTGTTCGCTACACGCCGGAGTACTTCCGCTTCGACAACCTGCCCGAATGGTGGGAGCCGAAGCAGACCAGCGCCTCGGCGCCGGCTGCTGGGGCCGCGCCGAGGGCTCGCCGAGGACTCGCCGCCGCATTGCCGAGAGGTGACCAGGAATGACCCTGACCGCTGCAGCGAAGAAGATCCGCGCCAAGCGCGCGCGCCGACCGATCTACCTGGTGGTGGCGAAGCTGATCGACCCGAACACCGGCGAGCTGGTGGGTGCCCTGGTGCCGGCCCATGAGGTCGACCAGCGCCTGCTGCGCGATCGCAAGTTCCGCGTGGGCCGGGAGATCCGCGGCGAGCTGAAGCAGCCGCGCGAGGAATGGCAGCACCGGCTGATCCACAAGATCGGGCACCTGATGGTCGACAACGTGGAAGGCTGGGAGCAGCTGGGCGCGCACGACGCTGTGAAGCGCCTTCAGCTGGATGCCGACGTGTGCTGTGAGACCGTGGAAATGGACGCCACCCCAGTCATAGCCGCGGTGCTGGACGCCTGCGAGGCGCTGCTGGGTGCAGGCGCCCGCAAGGTGCTGGCCGGTGTGCTGCCGGAGATCCGCACCATCCCGGTCAAGCGCGCCGAGAGCCTGTCATTCGACGAGATGGAACAGGCTCGGTTCCAAGAACTGTTCGACGGCCTGACCGAGTACATCGGCCGCCGCTACACCCACGTGATGCTCGACGAAGTGCGAGCCGAGTTCTGGGACATGGCCGGGCAGAACAGGAGAGTGGCGTGAAGAAGCGATATTCGGTCTATTCGGTCTTTCTCCACGACGGCGACCGCCGCCTCATATCTCGCCACTGGTGGCGCTGGATGGCCACCCTGTGGGCCTGTGAATGCGCGCGTCAGTGGCGGGCGTATGCCTTCGAAGTGGTGGATGAACGTGCTGGCCATGCCGAAAAGGTGAAGCCATGAGCGGGACGGGTTTCATTCCCCATCGTCAGTGCATGGTCGCCAGCGGTGAGTGCTTCATACAGGGCCGCTGCCTGCAGAAATGCAACCCATCTTCTCTGCATGGCCTGAGCGCTGAGCAGCTGCTGATCATGGCCGCGCAGGCGCAGCGAAAGGCAGTGGGCCAGTCCTCGCGCATTGCGGCCGTGATCGACCAGGTGGTGCAGGACGTCCGTGGGGGGGCACGATGAGGTCGAAGAACTCCAAGGCATTCACCCCCGCCGAGAAGCGCCACGTGGACGCGGTGAAGCTGCTTCCCTGCAGCGTCTGCAGCCGGCCAGGGCCGAGCGATGCCCACCACATCAACCAAGGGCAGCACTTCACGACCGTGGCCCTGTGCAAGGACTGCCACCAGGGCAGTTTCAACGGCGTCCACGGGCAGAAGCGCATGTGGCTCGTCATGAAGATGGACGAGCTGGCCGCCCTCAACGTCACCCTTTCCCGGCTGCGCCTACAGGAGGCCGCACGATGATCCACCTCACCCTCCCGTACCCGATCAGCGCGAACCGCTACTGGGCCGTGCGCGTGATCCCGAAGAAGCCCAAGCCGTTGGCGATCACCTACGTGACCGAGGAGGCGAAGGCCTACAAGGCGGCGGTCGGCCACCTGGCCAAGGCTGCCGGCATCCGCGTGCCGGCCACCGGCCGCGTGGTGCTGCACATCCAGTTGTTCCCGAACCGGCCGCAGGACTGGGCGAAGCGCGCGCGCAAGGATCCGCACACCTGGGACGACACGGTGCAGTGCATCGACCTCGGCAACTGCGAAAAGGTGCTCTCCGACGCCTTGAACGGCATCGCCTGGGTGGACGACAAGCAGATCCGACGGACGCTGCTGGAACGCATGGAGCCGGACGAGAAGGGCGCGCGGCTGGAAGTGGCCATCGAGTACCTGGCAGCGGCGCCGAGCCTGTTCGGGGAGGCCGCAGCTTGACCACGCCAGAGGCCCGCACACGGAAACGCTACAACGCCTACCTGCGCCGGCATGGCGTCTGCTCGGTCTGCACGATGCGCGAGCGCGGCAGCAGCCCGGCGCACTGCCAGCGCCGGCCAGACCGGCAGGGCGGCTGTGACACTGACGGGCTGCTGCCGGTGTTCCGATTTGACGAAAACGTACTGAAGGGGATGCGCGATGGCGACCGATGACAATCTGACGGCGCAGCTGCGCGCCTGGGGATTCGCCCAGGCCAACCGGTTTGCGCTGACCTATGCGGACCGGAGCACCCACGTGCTGGAGAAGGCTCGGGACATGGCTCCCGGCACCCGCGAACGGGCGCTGCGGGATCTGGTCGGCAGGGATGGTGGCAGCCGCCGGCGCTTCATGGCCGAGCGGAGCGGGGTGCAGGGCCTGGCCATGCTGCCGACGTGGGCAGTGGACCCGATCCGGTCCAGCAACGATGCCGACAAGCCCCATGACAATCCCGAGATCGCCGTCGACGTGGGCATCCCGGACGAACTGCGCTGGGTCGAGAGGGCGCTGGCCTCGATGATGCGGCAGTACCCGCTGCGGGCACTGATCGTCCATACCGAGTTCACGGTTTCCGCCAGCCAGGCAGTCAAGGCGCGCATGGTCGCAGAGAAGTACGGTGGGGTGCTGACGGTTAGGCAGTATCGATACGAGCTTGGGCGTGGTCTAGACTCCCTCCGAGGCGCCATTGCCGCATAAGGGGGAAACATGGAAGTGATCGTAGCGTTACTGGCAGCCTTCATCGCATTGTTGGCCTGGAAGTCTCAGAGGACTCATAACCGCCTGTCGGTCACCCCTTTCCCGTCGCTTGGCCTTAGTTCCTACAACGATCGGCTGGGAATTGTGTTGGCCAACAACGGTATTGGGCCAATGCGTGTGTTGAAACTGCGTTTTGTTAAGAATGATGGAACATCGTTCGAGAGCGCTCAGAGTGTGGTTTCGACACGGAACGCGGACTTCATAACCTCGGCGGATGGAACTGCGCTGGCGCCCAACAAGCGAATCGCAGTGCTAAAAGTGAAGGGGATACCAGAGGAACGGGGAACCGATATGCACCTCACCAGGGTGGAGTTGTCCGAGTTCAAGATCGTTGTTGAGTACACCGATGTTTATGGGACAAGCTTCCCCCCGTACTCGAAGGATCTGAAGTGGTTCACTGAGCACGGTTGACAGTAACGTCACTGATCTGCATCATTCTGCCAACGTCAAGAATTGTCCCTGAAGCCCCGGCCCTGCGTCGGGGCTTCTGCGTTTCCGGGACGCCGTTTACTGCGGGCGTGGGCCAGTGGTCTAAGCCGTCGGGCTCATAACCCGAAAGTCCCCGGTTCGAATCCGGGCCCCGCAACCACCTACGCCCGTCAACCCTTACCGGACACACCACACCGCCCTGAAATTCCGGGCTGCGGTGGCGGGCACCTATTCGGAAATCCCTATGAGCCAGTTCGACCAGATCATCGACCGGGTGCTGGCCCATGAGGGCGGCTACGTCAACGACCCGCGCGACCCAGGCGGCGAAACCCAGTGGGGCATCAGCAAGCGGTCGTATCCGCAGCTCAACATCAGGGCGCTGACCCGGCCGGACGCCGTGGCCATCTACCGCCGGGACTTCTGGCAGCGGGTGAGCGGCGACCAGCTGCCGAAGGCCTTCGCCTTCCAGGCGCTGGATGCGGCCGTGAACCACGGCATCGGCAACGCTGTTCGCTGGGTCCAGCGGGCTGCCGGTGTGGCGGACGACGGGATCGTCGGGCCCCGCACCCTGGCCGCGGTGGCTGCAGCCGATCCTGCCGACCTGGTGCTGCTGTTCAACGCTGAGCGCCTGGAGTTCTACGCCAAGCTGGGCACTTTCGACACCTTCGGGCGGGGTTGGACCCGGCGTGTGGCCGGCAACCTGCGGTACGCCGCCAAGGACAACTGATGCCGGCGGCCAAGGCCAAGGCGGCAAAGCTCTCGCCGGTCAGCCAGCTGCAGGGCGTGCTGGTGGTGCTGGAGAGCCGCAAGGCCAAGAACCCCACCGCCGAGCTGCTGACAGCCATCCGCGAGATGGTGAGCGACGCGCTTGCGGTGCTGCAGGAGCCGGACCCGACCAAGCAGCGCATCGCATTCGTGCTGCTGGCGGTCCAGCAGTCCACCCAGGTAGCCATCAAGGAAGTGCGCGGCAAGCGCCTCACCCGCGTGACCATCATCGACCAGCCCCTGTATCACTGGGCGCTGGAAGAAATCCATTCACTGGCTGGTGCTGCATGACCTTCGCAACCCGGAACGTCGGCGCGGCGCGCGCGGGCATCGCCATCCTGATCCTGTTCCTGATCGGCATGGGCATGGCGGCAATGCTCGCTGTGGCCATCCCCGAGGGCAACAAGGATGCCTTCCTCATGCTCATCGGCGGGCTGAACACGGCCATGGGCGGAATCATCCAGTTCTACTTCAACATCGGCCGCCGCGGCGCAGGAGCCTGACGTGAATCGGACCGTGATCGTGGTGCTGGTGTTCGTCGCCTGGTCGGCCGGCATGTTCGGTGCTGGCTGGGCGTGGCGCGGCGATCGTGCCGAGGGCACTGAAGCCCGGCAGCAGGCCGGCGCCAGCGCCGCCCAGGTGCAGCAGGTCAACCAGACCCGTGCCACCGAACACAACCAGGCCGAGGCGTTGGCCACCATCGGAGCCAAGCATGAAGAAGACCGGACTTCGGCCGAGGCCGTCCCTGCTGCTGTTGTGGCTGACCTGCGCACTGGCAACCTCCAGCTGCGCGACGACCTCGCCACCTGCAGCACCAGCCTCCTGTCCCAAGCTGTCGCCGGCACCATCGAACGTGATGCGCACGCCGAACTACGAGCAGAGGTTGCGGCAGCTGTTGTTCAAGTCGGCCGAGACGCAGACGACCACGTCCGCGCCAGCCAAGCCGTCATCGCAGCAGACCGTGCCGAGGTGAGTCCGTGAGCCTGGCCGACCGCCTGCGCCGCATCGAGCAGCAGCACGAAGAGCAGCGCCTGGCCACCGCCCGTGTGGAAGGCAAGCTCGACACCCTGCTGGAAGCGCTGGCTGCCGAGGGTGAGGAAGAGCAGGAGGAACCAACCCGCAGCCTGGACGGTGAGCTGGTGCCCGGTGAGCGGGACCAGTCGCAGAGCCTCGGCTGATGAGGAGCATGTCGCACGTCCACACACCGTCCGATGGCCGTGGCCGTCGCCGCGTTCTGCTGGATGGCCACGTGGTGGAAAAGGTCGTGTACGCAGATACCCGCAAGGGTGTGGTCCGGCATTACGACAGCCCTGTCCGGATCCACCGCCATGGCAAGCGCGCTGTGCAGCGCACCAAGCACGGGAAAGTCGAGGTGGAGTTCATCTGATGGCCCGGGTCACCACACTGGCACCGCGCATCGCCAGCGCACCCAGCAGGTTGAAGGCCGCCGCACCTGTGGCGCCGACGTACGGGAAGGGCAGAGGCGGGAGGCCATGGCGCAGGAAGCGGGATGCAGTCATGCAGCGGGACCAGTACCTGTGCCAGCCCTGCAAGCAGCAGGGAAGGATCACCGAAGCCACTGAGGTGGATCACATCGTCAATGTGGCCGAGGGCGGCAGCGACGATGACACGAACCTGCAGGCCATCTGCACCGAATGCCATGGGCTGAAGACCCAGGCAGAGGCACGACGTGGAGCCGCAAGGCGGTGAGTGTGGAACCCAACAGGGTGAACGCGAAGCTGAACGGCGAAACCGTGGAACATGAATGACGAACATGAACGTGAAACATGAACGGGGGGGGTAACTTCGATTTTTCGGTCGAGGGGTCGGACACCCGCCGCCCACTCATTCAGAGGTTTTTTTCTCGCGCCGGAGATTTCACCGGAGCGCTTCCCGCAGCAATTAACGGCTGACCCGACATGGCACGACCCGCACACAAGCCGACCAAGGCCACGCAGCTGAAGGTCGCCGTCGCTGCCGGTGGTGGCATGCGGCACGAAGAGATAGCCAACGCGCTGGGCATCACCATCCCAACCCTGCGCAAGCACTACGCCACCGAGCTTTCTTCGGGCGCGTCCCTGAAGCGAATGGAGGTCCTTGCGGTGGCCTTCCGGTCGGCAACCAAGAAGGGCAACACGTCGGCGGCCAGGCTGTACCTGCAGCACTCGCCGGAGTTCGAAGTGGCGCCGGCAGCGCCTGAGCAGCAGGCGCCGGAAGCCCCGAAGCCGGAAGGGAAGAAGGCCCAGGCCAACGCGAAGGCGGTCGGTGCTGAGGTTGGTACCGGGTGGGAAGGCCTGCTGGGCGAGAACGTCACACCGATCCATCGGGCAGCGGGTAAGTGAGCTGGGACCTCTCCTGTCGGGACTGGTGGGAGCGTCTTCAGGCCGGCCAGCTGCCGGTGGGAAACCTGCCGCTGTGGACGCCGCAGGCCGAACGCGCAGCCAACATTCTCGGGCGGCTGCGGCTGGCTGACGTTCCGGGGACGCCCACGCTGGCGGAGGCGGGCGGGGAGTGGTTTCAGGACGTGACGCGCTGCATGTTCGGCTCGGTGAACCCGGAGAACGGAGACCGCGAGATTCGCGACCTGTTCGCCCTGGTACCGAAGAAGAACGCCAAGACGACATTCGGGGCGCTGGGGATGGTGACGGCCACGCTGATCAACCAGCGCCCACGTGCCACGTTCCTGATGACGGCACCGGTGCAGGACACTGCGCAGCTGGCGTTCGATGCAGCGGCCGGCGCGATCGAGCTGGACCCGGTGCTGGATGCCAAGTTCCACATCCGCCACCACCTGAAGACGATCATCCACCGCGAGACGAAGGCCTCCCTGGAGATCATGACGTTTGACCCCGCGGTGTTGACCGGCGTGAAGGTGTCGGGCGGGGCGCTGATAGACGAGTTGCACGTGTGCGCCAAGAAGGCCAAGGCCGCCCAGGCGCTGCGCCAGATCCGCGGCGGCATGGTGCCTTACCCGGAAGCGTTCCTGTGGTTCATCACTACGCAGAGCGACGAGCAGCCGGTCGGGGTGTTCGCCGACGAACTGCAGAAGGCGCGGGATATCCGCGACGGCAAGCGCGTCGGCAAGATGCTGCCGGTGCTGTTTGAGTTCCCGCAGGAGATCCAGGAATCGAAGGACCAGCGGTGGAAGGATCCGCAGCTGTGGCCGCTACTGAACCCGAACATCGGTCGAGCCATGACGCTGGAGCGCATGGTCGAAGAGTTCGACGATGCGGTGGGCACCAGCGAGGCCGAGCTTCGCAGCTGGGCATCGCAGCACCTCAACGTGCAGATCGGCGTGGCACTGCATCAGGGCAGCTGGGCCGGTGCTGAATTCTGGGAGGCGCAGGCGGACAAACGGCTCACGCTGGAAGCGATGATCCGCCGCTGTGACGCGATCACCGTCGGCATCGACGGCGGCGGCCTGGACGACCTGCTGGGCCTGTCCTTCTGCGGTCGAGACAAGCACACGAAGCGGAAGCTCCTGCTGAGCCGGGCCTTCGCCCACCCCAAGGCGCTCAAGCGCCGGAAGAGCGAGGAATCCCGGTACACCGACTTCATTGCCGACGGCCACCTGATGGTCGGCGGCGAGGCGGAGGAAGGCGCGACCGACCTGCGCGACATGGCCAAGATGGTGAAGCAGGTCGCCAACGCAAGGCTGCTGGCCGGCATCGGCGTCGACCCATCAGGGCTGGGCACCGTGCTGGACGCCCTGGCCACCGAGAAGATCGACGCGGACCTGATCACCGGCATCCGCCAGGGCTGGCAGCTGACCGGCACCTGCAAGGTGTTCGAGCGCTGGCTGGCCGATGGCCTGCTGACGCATGACGGCTCGCGACTGATGGACTGGTGCGTGGGCAATGCCAAGGTCGAGGCGTCGAAAAACGCGCTGTACGTGACCAAGGCGGCCAGCGGGGTCGGGAAGATCGACCCCCTGATGGCGGCGATGAATGCCGTCGAGCTGATGTCTCGGAACCCCGAGCCGCAGAACAAGAAACTCGTCCTCATGACCTTGGGTGGAGCCCGATGAACAACGAGAACCGCGCCTACAGCTTGCTGGAGGTGAAGAACTACGACGACGATCAGCAGGTGATCACCGGCCTGGCCACCACGCCGGAGCCGGATCGCTACGGCGACATCGTCGAGCCGTTGGGCGCCAAGTTTGCCGCCGAGCTGCCGTTGCTGTGGCAGCACCGTCACGACAGCCCGGTGGGCATCGTGAAGTTCGGCAAGCCGACGGCGAAGGGAATCCCGTTCACCGCCAGCGTGGCGAAGATCGCCACCCCCGGCGCGCTGAAGGATCTCTGCGACCTCGCTTGGCAGTCGGTGAAGGAACAGCTGGTGCGCGGCGTGTCGATCGGCTTCCGCGCGCTGGAGTACAGCTACATGGACGGCGGCGGCATCCGGTTCACCGAGACCGAGATCTATGAGCTTTCCCTGGTCACCATCCCGGCCAACGCCGCGGCGACCATCCAGACCATCAAGGCCATGGATACCGGCGCCCGGCGCCCGGTGAACTACGGCGTCCCTCTCATCCAGCGCCAGGCGGAAAAGGTCGAACGACCGGCCGATGGCGCGGTGAAGCTGCTGCACTGAAGCCTCGGGCCGAATGGCCCTGCGGGGTGGAACCCGCTTCCCAATCTTGCAGGCACTGCCCGGCGTGGAACCCGGGCCGAACGGCTGCGCCATCATCAAGGACACGAAATGAAGAACATCGCCGAACAGCTGGAAGCGCTGCGCGCTACCCGCGAAGCGCACCAGAAGAAGCTGGGCGAGATCGCCCAGAAGTCCATGGACGAGAGCCGCTCCTTCAACACCGCCGAGCAGGAAGAGTTCGACGACCTGGAAGGCCAGATCAAGTCGCTGGACGGCGACATCGACCGCCTGACCCGCCTGCAGGCCGTGCAGGCCAAGTCTGCCGTGCCCGCAGCCCAGATCATCCAGGATCAGGGCTCCGCGACCGATCCGAAGCGTTCTGCCGCCAACGGCCAGGGCCCGGCCCTGATCCATAGCCGTAAGAACGAAGAGCAGGGCATCGGCTTCGCCCGCTTCGCGATGGCGATGTACGCCGGTAAGGGCGACGTTTCCAGCGCCAAGGCGTTTGCCGAGAACGCCTTCCGCGACGACGTGCGCCTGAACGAGATCATGAAAGCCGCTGTCGCGGCGGGCAACACCACTGATCCGGCCTGGGCTGGCAACCTGGTTCAGTACCAGAACCTGTCCAGCGAGTTCGTTGATTTCCTGCGTCCGCGTACCATCATCGGCCAGCTGGGTGTAGGCAACGTGCCGGGCCTGCGACGTGTCCCCTTCAACGTGCGAATTCCGGGCAAGACCGCCAAGGGCCGCGCGCAGTGGGTTGGTGAAGGCTTCCGCAAGCCAGTTACGAAGTCGGGCTACGATGCGGCGGAGCTGAAGTGGTCCAAGATCGCAGGCATTTCGGTGATCACCGAAGAGCTCGCCCGCTTCTCCGACCCGTCCATCCAGATCCTGGTGCGCGACGATCTGTCGGATGCGGTGATCGAGCGTATGGACGAGGACTTCGTCGACCCGGCCAAGGCCGCCGGAACCGGCGCGGGTCTCTCGCCAGCGTCCATCACCAATGGCGTTACGGCTATCCCCTCGACTGGTGACGTCTACGCTGATATCCAGGCGCTGTGGGCAACCGCAGACGACACCAACCTGCCGGTGTCCAGTGCGGTCTATATCACCGACAGCGCCACCGCTCGCCAGCTGGCTGGCCTGCGCAACCCGCTGATGGCGCGTGAGTTCCCCAACGTGACCATGACGGGCGGCGACATCGACGGCGTGCCGCTGGTGGTGTCCAACTACGTGCCGTCGGGCATGTTCATCCTGGCCTTCACCAGCGAGATCTACCTGGCGGATGACGGCGTCGTCACCATCGACATCAGCAAGGAGGCAACCATCATCATGGACGATGATGCGACCGCCACGCCGACGATCGCGCAGATCCAGAGCATGTTCCAGACCAACCAGCTCGCGATCCGTGCCGAGCGCTTCGTCAACTGGAAGAAGCGCCGCCCGCAGGCCGTGGCCTACCTCAGTGGTGTGGATTGGAGCAACAGCGCTCCGACCAGCCCGTAACTGTGTTGCAGGGCGGGGTCCATGTGACCCCGTCCTTGCTCAATCGCGAGGTGCGAAATGCGTAAGGTCGAACTGGTCAGGGGGAACCGCGTAGTGATGGTGGACCATCGCCTCGCCCCCCTTCTCGAAAAGAACTCAGGCTATCTCCGTCGCGACATGGTCGCGCAGCAGCATGTGCCGAATCCGGAGCCTGCCAAGAAGGCCGCGCCGAAGGCGGCCGCGAAGAAGGCTACGGCCAAGAAGGCCGCGCCGAAGGCGGCCGCGAAGAAGGCTACGGCCAAGAAGGCCGCGCCGAAGAAGGATGCCACTGAATGACTGGCTTCTCGCCCCGTGAGCTGGCCACCGAGGCCGGCGTGCGCAAGTACGGCACCGACTACCTGAAATCGCTGTCTCCGGTAGCTGCTGGTCCGGGGCGAGATGGCTGGCAGCCGTTGGTGCGCGAGCCGTTCACCGGCGCCTGGCAGCGCAACATGGAAGAGCGGCATGACACGATTCTGTCGTACCCCACGCTATACGCGTGCCTGAATCGGATTTCGTCCGATATCGGAAAGCTGCCGTTCCAACTGAAGGCGGAGAACGAGGACGGTATCTGGCGGTTGGAGAACAAGAACACGTCGTACTGGCCGGTGCTCCGCAAGCCGAACGCGTACCAGACCGCTCAGCAGTTCCGGGAGGCCTGGATGCTCTCAAAGCTGCTTCAGGGCAACACCTACGTCTTGAAGGGGCGCGACGAGCGCAACGTGGTTACCAGGCTGTGGGTGCTTGACCCGTGCCGGGTACAGCCGATGGTGGCCGATAGTGGCGATGTCTTCTACCAGATCAACTACAGCAGCGCGTCGAACATGCTGCCGGATAAATACCCGGGCGAGCAGTTGATGGTGCCGGCCAGCGAAATCATCCACGACCGGATGAATTGCTTCCACCATCAGCTCATCGGCGTCCCACCTCTCTGTGCGGCGAACTGGCCAGCTGTGAAGAACCTGAAGATCCTGAAGGACTCGACCACGTTCTTCTCGAACGGCGCCAACCCGGGCGGCATCCTGACCGCGCCGGCCGGCATGTCCGAAGACGACGCACTGGCGGTGAAGGAATACTGGAACAGCAGCTTCCAGGGTTCCAATGCGGGCAAGGTGGCCGTGATCGGCGCGGACATGAAGTTCACCCCGTTCGCGTTCAAGTCTGCCGACAACCAGCTGGTCGAACAGATGCGTTACTCGGACGAGCAGGTCTGCCAGCCATTCGGCATTCCCCCGTTCAAAGTCGGCATCGGCATCATCCCGGCCGGCACCAAGCCGGACGAGGTGAACCAGATGTACTACGGCGATGCGCTGCAGACCCACATCGAGGCGATGGAGAACCTGTTGGACGAGGGCTTGGGTATTTCCCGTCCGATGGGCGTCGAGTTGGATCTGGGGCCGCTCCTGCGCATGGACGTTGGCAAGCAGGCGGATGTCGAGACGAAGCTGGTGGGCGGGAACGTTAAGACCCCGAACGAAGCACGGCTCGCCTTCAACCTGGCGCCTCTGGATGGTGGCGACACCGTCTACATGCAGCAGCAGGACTACCCGCTGGACCAGGTCAGCCAGAACAAGATCAGCGCCGCGCTGGCGGCGGAGCCTGCAGTGCCGGTGCCCGAAGACGATGACACGCAGCGTGACGACAGCGACGAACTGCGCGCGCTGCAGCAGGAGAATTTCATGATGAAGGCCCTTCATGCCGCGCGAGCTGAGGTATTCCGCAATGACTGACCCCATCGACTTCGGCAAGGAGATCGGCGGCCTGATCCGTGAGGCGATCGCACCGGTGAAGCGGGAGCTGGATGAGCTGCGCGAGCGTGCTCCGGAGAAGGGCGACCCCGGCCAGGACGCCGAGCCGGTGGACGTGGATGCGCTGGCCGACCTGGTGGTGGCCAAGCTGCTGGAATCGCCGCGCCTTCTGACGCTGGTCGACGTGGCCACGGCAGACGCCGTCTCCAAGCACTTCGAAGCCAACCCGGTGCAGCACGGCCGCGACGCAGACCCAGCGGTGATCGAGGCAGCGGTGAAGTCCGCCGTCGATGCGCTGCCGGTGCCGAAGGATGGCCGCGACGCGGATCCCGTCACCGAGCAGCAGCTGTCTACCGCGGTGGCCAAGCACCTGGCCGAGAACCCGCCGCAGGCTGGTGCAGACGGTGTCGGCCTTGCCGGCGCCATGATCGATCGTGCCGGCGAGCTGGTGATCACCACCACCAAGGGCGAGGCGGTCAGGCTGGGTAAGGTCGTCGGCGAAGATGGCCGGGACGGGCTCAGCTTCGAAACGGCCGCCGGCGAGTACGACGCCGAGCGCGGCTTCGTGATTACCCTGGGCGCTGGCGAGCGCCGGGCCGAGCTGGTGCTGCCGTACATGGTGCACCGCGGCTTCCACCGCGACGGGCTTGGCATGAAGGCGGGCCAGTCGGTGACGCACGACGGGGCGCTGTGGATCGCCAAGCGCGATAACGCTTCGCGGCCGTGCCTGGAGAACGCGGACGACTGGATCCTTGCCGCGCGCAAGGGCCGGGACGGCAAGGACGGCAAGAGCGTGCGCGTACCGGCCGAGCCCGTGCAGCTGGGTGGCAGCCATGCGTGAGTTCGTCACCCGGGACGACGCCCGCGAGCAGATGCGTATCGACAGCGACGCCGACGACCGCTGGCTGGCGATGTGGATCCCGGCCGTCTCCGCGTCGGTGGCGGCGTGGCTGAAACAGGAGTGGCGCCTGTACGTGCTGCAGCGCGATTCCGACGGCGAGCTGGTGCGCGACAGCTCCGGCTGGCCGGTGCGGGCCGAGGACAGCAACGGCGAGCCGATCCTGCATCCTGCGGTGATCGCCGCCACGTTGCTGGAGCTGGCCTCGCAGTACCGGTTCCGGGAAGGCGAGGGCGACAACGTGGTGCCGGCCGATGCTGGCCACGGCTACGTTCTGTCGAAGGCCGCCACCGCACAGCTGGCGCCCCTGCGCCGCACGACGGTGGCCTGATGAGCAACGTAGCGACCGGGACCCTGCGGCACCGAGTGCTGATCCAGCAGCAGGTGACGACCAGGGATAGCGACGGCGTGTCGCAGACGGCATGGCTCGACGTGGCCACCGTGTGGGCCTCTGTGGAGCCGCTGTCGGCCCGAGAGTTCATCCAGTCCGGGCAGACGCAGGCCGCCGTAACCGCGCGGATCACCATGCGCTACCGCGAGGGCATGCTGCCGACAATGCGGCTGATCCACCGCGGCGAGATCTTCAACATTGCCGGCCTGCTGCCGGACAAGGCCTCGGGGCTGGAGTACATCACCATTCCCGTCTCGTCCGGGGTCAACGACGGCCAATGATCGAGATCGACCTTCTTGGACCAGGCCCGAGCGCATCGGCAAGCCTGGCCGAAACGCTGCGCGGCCGCCGCGTCGGCGTGGTCGGAAACGCCTTCGAACTGGCGCCTTGGGCGGAGTTCCTGGCCGCCAGCGACGTGCAGTGGTGGGACAAGCACCCCGAGGCGATGCGCTTTCAGGGCACGCGATACACAGCCCATCGAAAGACAGGCCTGCAGCAACTGGCCGGTGCACGAACCAATTGGAACAGCGGCGTGCTTGGCCTGGCCGTCGCGGCGTCGCTGGGCGCCACGCTGGTGCGGCTCCACGGGTTTGACCTGCACGGCTCCCACTTCTTCGGGCCATACACCAACGGCCTGCGCAACACCGCGCCGGCCCGTCGCCAGATCCATCAGCTGCAGTTCGCCCAGTGGGCGAGGCAGAACCCCCACGTTCGCGTCGTGAACTGCACGGCCGGCTCAGCTCTCAGGTGCTTCGAATTCGATGAACAGATTGCCGCTTAACTCGGTGCGCGGTCGCATCCGCGCCTACATCGAGAGCCATGCCGGTGCCCTGGGCGATGACGTGCTGGAGGTCGGCAGCCGCATCCATGACCCGGCGGCCTGGTGGTGCACGAACCGCGATCTGGCTACCGGCCAGTGGACGGGTATCGACATGCAGGCAGGCGAGGGCGTCGACCAGGTGGCCGACATCCACGACCTGCCGGCCGAATGGTCGGGGCGCTTCAGCGGCATCGTGTGCTCGGAGGTGCTGGAGCACGTCGCGCGGCCATGGCTGGCGCTGCCGGAGCTGCGCCGGGTGCTGCAGCCGGGCGGCCTGCTGGTGATCACCACGTTGTTCGCGTTCCCGGAGCACGGCTATCCCGACGACTACTACCGCTACAGCCAGAGCGGCCTGCGGCTGCTGCTGGCAGATGCCGGTTTCAGCGACATCGCCACCGAGTACGCCGGCGAGGTGCCGATTGAACTGAACGACCATGGCGAGCGCGGCGTGGCCCGTCGCCGGCTGCCGATGCACACCTTCGCGGTGGCGCGATGCTGACGCTGCTGACGGCCACTGGCGCCCGGCCCGCTGCCTGGGCGCTGTGCGAGCGATGGATGGCGCGACAGGACTACAGCGGCCCCGTGCGCTGGATCATCGTGGACGACGGCCCGGAACCGCAGCCGGTGACCTTCCGGCGCGATGGCTGGCAGCTGGTGCTGGTCCGGCCTTCGCCGCATTGGGCGCCCGGCCAGAACACGCAGGCTCGCAACCTGCTGAAGGGGCTGGCCGCAGTCGATCCGGCTGACAGCCTGGTGATCATCGAGGACGACGATTGGTATGCGCCGGATTGGCTGACCACCGTCGCCGCCGAGCTGCAACACGCCGAGCTGGTAGGCGAGCACCGAGCCCGCTACTACAACGTGAAGCAGCGACGCGGACGCCAACTGGTGAACACCGGCCACGCCAGCCTGTGCAGCACGGCCATGCGCGGCTCGGCCTTGCAGGACTTCGCCGGTGCATGCCGGGCGCGGCCGAAGTTCATCGACCTGGAGCTGTGGCGCCGCCCGCGCGACCGGCGCCTGTTCGGTGGCCACCGCGTGGTAGGCATCAAGGGCCTGCCGGGCCGCGGCGGTATCGGCATGGGGCATGACCCCGAGTTCAGTGGTGAGGCCGACGCCAATGGCGCGTTGCTGCGGGACTGGGTTGGCGAAGACGCCGAGGTATACCTGTGAAAGTCGAGTTCAACATCACTGGCATCCCGGGCATCATCCGTACGCTCAGCAGTCTGCCGGCCGAGGTCGTGAGCAAGAAGGGGGGGGCGGTGAAGCTGGCACTGGCCAAAGGCGCGCGCTTCCTGCGCGACAAGGAGCGCCAGAACCTGCAGGCAGTGCTGGAGCCAGGCGACGAGTCCACCGGTCTGCTGGCGCAGAACATCATCGCCAGCCGCGGTAAAGCGCCCAGCGGCGGCAACGGCGAGCGCTACGTGGTTCGCATCAAACGCAAGATGTACCCCGGTCGCAAGGGTGAGCAGGTGAGCACCCTGAAGTCGGCTCAGCTGAAGGAGTACGGCTCCGTCCAGCAGCCGGCCAGGTCGTTCATCCGCCGCACCGTGAACCAGCATGGCGAAGAGACCATCAACCTGATCGTCAGCGACCTGCTGGCGCGCGTGGATCGCATCATCGCGAAGCTGGCGCAGCAGAATCGGGGAGGCCGCTGATGTTCCCCAAGGTATTCCGCGCCATTCACACGACGGCGGTGTCATCGATTGTTGGTGATCGCATAGGCCGGCACGGCTTTGTCGCACAGACCGAGACGCGGCCGTACATCACCTGGCAGATCATCAGCGGCCAGCCCTACGACAACCTCAGCAGCGCGCCTGGCGGCGACTTCACCACGGTGCAGCTGGACTGCTACCACCCGACCGATGCCGGCGCCGAACAGCTGGCCCTGGCTGTGCGCGAGGCGCTGGACGCCGGCCTGATCTGCAACCGGGTCGTGCTGAACAGCCGCGATCCTGAAACGAAGCTCTACCGGGTCGGCATGGAGGCCGACTTCATCGACCAGCGCTGAGCCGCTGGCACCACCCCAACCAGCCGCCGCAAGGCGGTTTTTCTTTGACCAGAGGACTTTGCAATGACCGAGGGCGTCATCAAAACCCAGGGGTCCGAGCTCTTCACCGTGGACAAGCTGAGTTCCAGCGTCGCCTCGGTCCTGAAGTTCGAGTGCCCGACTGGCATCACCGGCTTGGGCGGCGCTGCCGACCAGATCGAATCCACCTGCCTGAGCACCGTCGGCGACAAGGAGTATGAAGGCGGCCTTGGCAACCCGGGCCAGGTCAGTGTCCCGTTCAACTTCATCCCGCGCAGCCAGTCGCACCAGATCCTCTTCGACCTGAAGGAGTCGCGCGAGGTCGTGGACTGGTTGATCGGCCTGAGCGATGGCGTGGCCGCTCCGTCGCTGGATTCCAACGACGATCTGGTCGCGCCGGCGTCGCCCCTGCGCACCTCGATCGGCTTCCGTGGCTACGTCGCCGATCTGAACATCGACATCGCCACGAACGAGATCGTGCGCGGGACGCTGACGATCCAGCGCAGCGGCAGCGTCACCCCCCACTGGAACGGGCCGTACTCGGCCTGACGGCACACACATAAACCTTCGGGGTGTCCGGCTCTGCGCGTCCAGCCGTCGCGCATCCGGCCCCCACCTTCTGAGAACGGCTGATGGACAAGAGCAAGATCCTGACGAGCAATGCCCCCGTCGCGCGCGAGGTGAAGTTCAGCGACGGCACCACCGAGACTGTGCACTTCCGCCAGGTCAGCGCCGGTCAGATGCGCCGCTGGCGCGCTGCGGAGGCCTCTGGCAACGACGACGAAACCTGCTTTGCGATGCAGCGCCTGATCGCCGCGAGCCTCTGCGACGCCAACGGGAAGCTGGTGCTGACCGAGGCGGAATCGCAGAACCTGACGGCAAACGGCCTGACCGATCTGTTCCCACACGTGATGGCGGTGGCCGGCATCGGTGACGACGCAAAAAAGTCCTCGCCGAGCGTGGACGCGAATACTTCGCCTGCATCCTAGGCCTCGCGCTCGGCAAGACGCTGGGGGAGATTGACGATCTCCCCGAGCCAGAGTTTCAACGGTGGCTGGCCTTCTACCAGCTGTATCCCTTCGATGACCTTCACCGCTACCACCGGCCTGCGGCACTGATCGGCGCCAGCTTCGGTGGGTCGTTCCAGAAGAACCTCGACTTCCTGCAGCCGACGCCGGCTGCCCATGAGTTCCCCGACGCTGACCTGCGCACCCTCGCAGCGTTCGGCTTGAAACCCCCACGAGGCTGATCACATGGCAACTGCCGGCTCCATCGTCGTCGACCTGCTGATGAAGACGGGGTCGTTCGTCACGGACACCCAGCGCGCAGAGAAGTCCATGAAGTCCATGGAGCGCACCGCGGCCAGCGTCAGCAAGGGCATCGTTTCTGGCTTCACCGCGATCGGTAGCGTGATCGGCGGAGCAGTGGCGGCGTTCGCCAGTGTGGATGCCGCGATCACCGGCCTGAGCAATGCGATCAACGCGGCCGACCGTATTGATGAACTGTCGGCTCGCTTCAGTATCTCCACCGAGACCCTGTCCGGTTGGGGCTACGCCGCGAAGATGACCGGCTCTGACCTGGAGGGCCTGGTCGGCATCATCCCCAAGTTCACGAAGAACATCGCTGACGCTTCGAAGGCCGGAAGCGAGGCGGACAAGACGTTCAAGGCGCTGGGGATCTCGGTCAAGGACCAGGCCGGGAACCTGCGCAGCTTCGAAGACCTGCTGCCCGAAGTGCAGACCCGCTTCGCCGGCATCAGCAACGAGACCACCAAAACTGCGCTGGCTATGCAGTTGTTTGGCAAGTCCGGCTCGGAATTCCTGGAGTTCCTGAGCCTCGGCGCCGACGGCATGCGGACCATGGAGGAACGGGCCCGCACCTTGGGGATCGTGATCGACTCGGACACTGCCGGCGCGGCGGCGGAGTTCAATGACCGCCTGGACGATCTCCGTGCGGCAACGCAGGGCTGGTTCACCCAGTTGGCCGGCGAGCTGCTGCCGACGCTGACGGACTTGACCACGCAACTTGTCGACGTGGCCAAGGAAGGCGGCGGTGTGCGCGACGTGGCGCACGGCATCGCCACGGCGTTCCGTGAGATCGGCAAGGCGGCCGAGATCTTCGGAGTGGTGGAGAACTGGCTGGACCGCCTACGTGGCGGCCTCGTCGCCGTCGAGAAGCAGGGCAACGCAGTCATCAAGCTCGCGACGGGACAGTACAGCGGGCTGTTCGGATCTCAGGGCGGAGGGTGGGGTGGCTTCGTCAAGGACTACCAGGCCGGTACTGCCTATGCTGACAACGGCTGGGCGGCGTCCCAGGGAATGGGCTCTGCGATCCCCGACGGGGCCCGCAGCGGACCACGGGGCAGAAGCACCAGGTCGACCGCTGAAGAGGTACAGGCGGCGAAGGACCAGGCGGAGCAGCGGCAGAAGGCCGCCGAGTGGGAGGCCAAGCTGCAGGCGTCGTGGTCGGAGAGCGCCAAGAAGCAGAAGACCGCGGCTGTCGAGCAGGACAAAAGCGCGAAGAAGCTGCAGGACGCTTACAAGTCCACCAACGACCAGCTGGAGCGCCAGATCGCTCTCTTCGACGATAGCTCGGAGCTGGGCCGGGTCAACTATGAGATTCAGGCGGGCGGCCTGAAGGGAATCGACAGTGCTGCGCAGGCCGCGATCCGATCCAGCGCTTCGCTGCTCGACATGCTGGGCAACATCGACGAAGCCGAGTCGATCATGGGCGAGAGCGCCCAGAAGTTTGCCGATGCCTTCGATGGCATGTTCGGCATCGACGACGACACCAGTTCGTCGGTTGAGCAGACCTTCGGGCAGTGGAGCACCTACGCGGACCAGGCCGCCCGCAACATGCAGGACGCCTTCGCCGATTTCCTTTTCGATCCGTTCTCCGAAGGGGTGGGTGGCATGGTGCAGGGCTTCGCCAAGGCCCTGCAGAAGATGGCCGCACAGGCAGCCGCTTCGCAGATTTTCAAGATGATTGGCAGCTGGGCCAGCAGCTACAGCGGCGCTGGCGCGGGTTGGGTCAATGCGATCGGCACCGCCATTGGCTCGGCAGGCGGCCGCGCCGGCGGCGGCCCGGTGGCTGGTGGCAGCATGTACCGCGTGGGCGAGGGTGGTCGGCCTGAGCTGTTCGACCAGGGCGGCAAGACCTACCTGATTCCTGGTGATGCCGGCTCTGTCCGGCCCATCACCGCAGGGCTGCCTGCATCGTCGATGGCCGGTGGCGGCGGACCCACGAACCAGTTCAACACCACCCTGAACGTCACGTCTGAGGGCACCAGCACCAGCCAGCAGGGTAGCGGTGACGAACAGGGCCAGCAGATCCAGAGGGCGTTCCTGACACTGATCAATCAGTGGGCCGTGCAGCAGTCTCGCCCGGGCGGTCTCTTCCATCAGATGAGCGTGCGCAATGGCTGAGGTATTCACCTGGTGCGTGCGCACCGAGATCACCGGCACCGGCGACTTCCGTACCCGCGATGCGCAGTTCGGCGATGGCTACCGGCAGACCGCTGCCGACGGCCTGAACAACGAAACGCAGCAGTGGCCCATCTCGATGGTGGGCCGCGAGTCGAAAGTCGGACCGGCGCTGGCCTTCCTGCGCGCGCGGAAGGGCGCGGTGTCCTTCCTCTGGACGCCGCCGCTCGGTGTGCAGGGCCTGTACCTCTGCAAGACCTACACCATCACCCCGCATGGCAATGGCGTCTACACGCTCAATGCCACGTTCGAACAGACGTTCCAGCCGTAAGGATTCCCCATGGCACAGCAAGTAATCGACACCACTACCGACCATGGAACCTACAAAGGCGACCCGGCCAAAGTTGCGTTTGAAAAGACCAATCACAACGACCAGGAACTCTACGCGGAGGTCGAAGAGATTAAGCAGGCGGCCGCTGGCGCTATCCGCAAATCGTTAGATCAGGGAGCGATCAGCAGTAACGGTCTGCTTCTTTCATTCTTGGGAGCAACGCTCACCCTCTCGCCAGGCGTGGCATTCATTCCATCGCTGAACCAGCTTCTGGCAGTCACTGTAGCGTTGTCGAAGTCGCTAAGCGGGATGACCCCAAACACCTGGTATCACATCTATCTCTTTGCAAAGGCAGATGGATCCCCGGACTTTGAGGTTGTCACAGTTGCGCCTGCAGTCTATTTCGGCACGGCAAGAATCAAGACTGGCGACAACTCTCGTCGCTACATCGGAAGCATCCGGGTTGGCGCAAGCGGCGTGCTGAAGTTCGAGCACCACGGCTCCCAGATTATCTATCTGGAAGACACCAGCGCGGCACCATTCTTGGTTCTGGCAGCAGGATCTTCTACGAGCACGGCCACTGTGAGCGCAGGGCAGGTAGCTCCTGTGACCGCGCACGCAGTTTCATTGGTAGCTCTGAACGCAGTTTCTAACGGCGCATATGTAAGGCTCTCGAACAGCAAAGGGCCGGCGGCGCAGAGCGGTTACATGTCGCTTGTTGCGCCAAGCAGCGTGACAGCCACTGCAATGCCAGTGGATGGATCTCAGGCCTATACGTACGCGTACGACGCCACGCCGTCGGGATCTACCTACCACAGAATCAACGGCTACTACTTCGAACGGTGACCAATGTACGCATACACCAGTGATTCCTTTCGCTACGTCGGGAATAGTGGAACACCAATGCCAGGAGAGCAGCTCGGCGAAGACGTGCCACCAGAGGTTCTTAAGGCGATTGCAAGGAAGGAAGCGATATGGCGCCGTGATTCCATCCTGCGCGCAAGCGTTTGGACGCAGATGGATTCTGGACTTCCAGCTGACAAAGCTCAGGAGTGGCTGGAATATCGGTCGCTGTTGCTTGCTCTGACCGACGACCCCGACTTTCCAGACGTGGAGTGGCCTGTGGAGCCTTCGGTATGATCACCGCCGATGCCCAGCAGCTCGAACCCGGTGGCCGCATCACGCTGTTTGAACTGGATGCCAGCAGCTTTGGCGCTGACCAATTGTTTTTTCACGCCCACCTGCAATCGGGTCTGATCTGGTGGCAGGGCCAGGAGTACGGTCCTTGGCCGATCGAGGCCACCGGCTTCGCGCGCACCAGCGATCAGCCCCCGAACCCCCGGCTGAAGGTCAGCAACATCGATGGGCGGATCACCGCTCTGTGCCTCCTGTTCGACGACTTGGTCGGTGCGCGTGTCATCCGCCGGCAGACGCTGGCCAAGTACCTGGACGCGGCGAACTTCGCCGAGGGCAACCCGACGGCTGACCCGAATGAGCACTTCCTGGACGAGATCTGGTTCATCGAGCGCAAGGTGGCCGAGGACAAGCAGACGGTCGAGTTCGAGCTGACCACCGCCATCGACCTCAACGGCGAGCAGCTGCCCGGCCGGCAGGTCATCGCCGGTGTCTGCGGCTGGCTGATCCGTGGGGGATACCGCGGCCCCTACTGCGGCTACAACGGACCGGCGGTGGCCGATGCCAACGACGTGCCCACTACCGATCCCGCACGTGACCAGTGCGGCGGCAGGGTGAACAGCTGCAAGCTGCGCTTCGGAGCCGACAAGCCGCTGCCCTACGGCGGATTCCCGGCCGCCGGTCTACTGAGGACCTGACTGATGTCGATTTTCATGGTGAAGCGGTTGTATCGGCAGGGTCGCGGTGATTTCATCGCTGCCCAAGCGAATGTCTACGTACGGATGAATTGCGGTCGGCTGCACTTTGTCCGCAATCTGAACGGAAAAGCAGGCCATGAGCATGAAAGCAACTACACCTTCAGCGTCGACGCACCTTCCGGCGAGGTTGTGGTTGATGCCGCGCCTGAAGTCAGGGTTGATGTGGTCAGGTTGAGCTGACGAATCCCCGCGCTTCAAACCAGAGTTCATTACCCAGGCCCGCCCAGTGCGGGCCTTTTCTATGGGCGACACCGATGCAACAGAGCACCCTGCAGGCCATCCAGGCGCATGCCGTGGCCGAGTACCCGCGCGAGTGCTGCGGCCTGATCGTGGCCGGTCCGGATGGCGAGGCCTACCTGCCGTGCCGCAACGTGGCCACCACGCCCAGCGAGCACTTCCGGCTGCCGGCCGAGGACTATGCCGATGCTGAGGACGTGGGCGAGGTGCTCGCCGTCGTTCACAGCCATCCGAACGCGCCGGCGACTGCATCGGATGCCGATCGCGTCATGTGCGAAGCCAGTGGCCTGCCGTGGCACATCGTCAGCGTGGGCCAGGTCACCGGTGCAGATCCCGAGTGCGGCGACCTGCAGACCATCCAGCCCATCGGCTACGTCGCGCCGCTGGTGGGACGGCAGTTCGCCCACGGCATCCTCGACTGCTACACGCTGGTTCGAGACTTCTACGACCGTGAACTGGGCATCACGCTCAGCCAGTACGACCGCGACGATGACTGGTGGGAGAAGGGGCAGGACCTTTACAGCCTGGACCGACTGCGCGCCGAGGGCTTCGACCTGATAGACGGCGAGCCGCAGCGCGGCGACATGGTGCTGATGCAGATCCGCTCGCCGGTCCCGAACCACGCCGGCGTCTACCTCGGCGAGGGCCAGATGCTGCACCACATGCACGGCCGCCTGTCGGAGGAGATCACCTACGGCGGCATGTGGACCGAGCGCACCCGCTACATCGTCCGCCACAAGGAGGCAGTCCGTGTCTGAGCGCCTGCGCACCGTCCGCCTGTACGGCCAGCTGGGCAGCCGCTTCGGCCGCTCCTTCCGCCTGGCTGTGAACAGTCCTGCCGAGGCTGTGCGCGCGCTGTGCGCGATCCTGCCGGGCTTCCAGCAGTACCTGGCCCGTGCGAAGGAGAACGGCATGGCCTTCGCAGTCTTCGTCGGCAAGCAGAACCTGACGAAGGATCAGCTGCAGGACCCTCCAGGGAGCGAGGACATCCGCATTGCGCCGGTGCTGCTCGGTAGCAAGCGCGGCGGCATCCTCCAAACCATCGTTGGTGTGGTCCTCATCGTTGTCGGCCTGTGGACCGGTATTCAGCCTCTTACGCAGCTGGGCGTGAGCTTGGTGCTGGGAGGCGTGGCGCAGATGCTGGGTCCGCAGCCCAACGGAATGGGATCGCAGGACAGCGTAGAAAATCGCCCCAGTTACAGCATGAATGGAACCGTCAACACACAAGCCCAAGGTGTTCCGGTTCCTGTGGCCTACGGTGGCCATGACCAGAAAGGCATGCTCGTCGGCTCGGCAGTGATCAGCGGCGGCATCATGGCGGAGGACCAGCTTTGAACATTCCCGTCGCAACTCCTATCGCGCGTGCGGTGGCATTGGCTGGCGCCGGTGGCAAGAGCGGCAGCAACGGCCGCACGCCGGTAGAGACGCCGGACAGCCTGCACTCGATGGCTGTTGCCAGGATCATCGACTTGGTCAGCGAGGGCGAAATCCGTGGCCTGGTCGCCGGCAATCAGTCGATCTACCTGAATCAGGTTCCGATCCAGAACCCGGATGGCGGGCTGAACTTCGCTGGCGTCACGGTGGATACCCGCTCCGGAACGCAGGACCAGGAGTACATCCCGGGGTTCCCGTCGGTCGAGAACGAGATCGGCGTGAACGTGGAGCTTCGAAGTGACCAGCCGGTGGTGCGCGTCGTCAGCGGGTCGGACTTGTCGGCCGTACGGATTCGTCTCGCCGTGCCAGCGTTGCAGAAGGTGGACGAGGAGAATGGTGACCGCAACGGCTATTCCATCAGCTACGCGATCGACCTCGCCGTCGATGGTGGCGCCTACACGACCGTGCTCAATGACGCGATCACCGGCAAGACCACCACGCAGTACGAGCGCAGCCGGCGCATTGATCTGCCGCCCGGCTCCCAGTGGCAGGTCAGAATCCGCCGGCTCACTCCCAATCAGAACACTGCGCTGATATCGGACACGGTCAACGTGCTTTCGATGACCGAGATCATCGACGTCAAGCTGCGCTATCCCAACAGCGCGCTGTGCGCGGTGCAGGTTGACGCGAGCCAGTTCCAGAACATCCCGTCGCGGTCCTACCGGGTGTGGGGCCGCATCATCCGCGTGCCCAGCAACTACGACCCCATCGGCCGTACCTACAGCGGCGTGTGGGATGGCACCTTCAAAGCTGCCTGGACGAACAACCCGGCCTGGGTATTCTTCGATATCGTCACCAACGACCGGTTCGGCCTCGGCAACCGCATTCCGTTGGACTGGGTAGACAAGTGGCGGCTGTACCAGATCGCGCAGTATTGCGATCAGCTGGTGAGCGACGGCATGGGCGGGCAAGAGCCGCGCTTCACCTGCAGCCTGTACCTGCAGAGCAGGGCGGATGCCTACAAGGTGCTGCAGGACATGGCCAGCATGTTCCGCGGCATCAGCTTCTATGCGGCGGGGCAGGTGATGGCCTCGTCCGATATGCCCATGGATCCTGGCCCCACTTACAGCCAGGCCAACGTCGTTGAAGGGCGGTTCCTCTACCAGGGCAGTGCTCGCAAGGCGCGTCACACCGTTGCCTTGGTTTCATGGACTGACCCAGACGATTTCGGTCGACAGAAGGTGGAGGTCGTGCAGAACCTTGACGCCATCGCCCGATATGGGGTGAACCAGACCGAGGTGACGGCTATCGGCTGCCATTCACGCGCGCAGGCGCAGCGTGTGGGCAACCACATTCTCTACACCGAGAGCCTGGAGACGGAGACCGTCAGCTTCTCGGTCGGGTTGGACGCCCTCAACTGCATGCCGGGCGACGTGATTCAGGTGGCGGACCCGAATCGCTCCGGCCGTCGCAATGCCGGCCGCATCCGTGCAGCGGCCGCCAGCAGCCTCACGCTTGACCTGGTGCCTGACTCGATGGTTGTGGGCGACACGTTGCGCGCGACGCTGCCCAGCGGTCGGACGGAAGGCCGGACGATCAACGGGGTAGACGCCGCGACCGGTCTGGTTACGGTCTCGGCGCCATGGAGCGCCTTGCCGGTAGCGCAGTCGGTGTGGGCGACCGAGTCTAGTGACCTGGTGCTGCAGCTGTTCCGGGTGATCGGAATCCAGGAAGGCGAGGGGCTGACCTTCAACGTGACAGCGCTGAAGCACGTGCCAGGCAAGTATGCGGCGATCGACGACGGCACCCGCCTGGAGCTGCCGCCGATCAGCATCATCCCGCCGAGCGTGCAGCCGCCGCCGACCAACGTGGCGCTGTCCTCGCACGTGGTGATCGAGCAGGGCATCGCCACCCCAACGCTGACCATCCAGTGGGACGCAGCCGACAAGGCCATCGCCTACGACGTGGAGTGGCGCCGAGACGACCTCAACTGGGTGCGCGCCGGTCGGGTGGCCACCACCAGCATCGAGGTGCCCGGCATCTACGCTGGCCAGTACCTCGCGCGCGTGCGGGCGGTGAACGCGCTCAATGCCGTGTCGCTGCCTGCCATGAGCCCGCTCACCACGATCGCGGGCAAGACCGAGCCTCCGCCGGCGGTGACCTCGCTGACCGCCACGTCCATCGTGTTCGGCATCCGGTTGGCTTGGGCCTTCCCGCCTGGGGCGACGGACACGCAGCGCACCGAGATCTGGCGCAGCCCTAGCCCGAACCGGGAGACTGCAACGAAGCTGGGCGACTACGCCTATCCGCAGAACCGTCTTGAACTGGATGGCTTGGCCGCCGGTGCTCGATTCTTCTTCTGGGCGCGGCTTGTGGATCGCTCCGGCAACATTGGCCCCTGGTATCCGGAAGGTACTGGCGTGATGGGCGAGGCCAGTACCAACCAGTCTGACTACGATGCCTACTTCGCCGGCAAGATCAGCGAGAGCGCGCTGGGCCAAGCGCTGCGCGACAAGATCGAGAGCATCGACCAGATTGTTCCGTTGATCTGGGACGCTGCAGCGACTTACGAACCAGGCCAGACCGTGGTGCACAACGGGAAGATCTGGAGCTGGCAGGGAACCGAGCCCGGCAACGAGGAGCCACCTGGCACGAACTGGCAGGACGTGGGCGACGCGATCGCCCAGGCCGGCGCAATCGTGGGGCGCGTGGACACGCTGGAACTGGAAATCAACGATCCTGAAACGGGCCTGCAGGCGATCGGGCAGAAGACTGAGGGCCTGTTCGTGCAACTCGATGTGCAGGCTGCTGGTGATGAAGACTGGGGCGCCGGTGACGAAACTGTTTTCGCCGGCACCATGACCATCCAGACGGTCATCGCCGAGGGTGACTATGCTCTTGCAAAGCGAACCGATACCGTTGAGGCGAAGGTGGGGGAGACGCAGGCATCGGTCGAGCAGACCTCACTGGCGTTGGTCGATATCAACGGGAAGATCAGCGCCACCTACACCCTGCGCGCGCAGGTCACCTCCGACGGACGCATCTACGGTGCCGGCTTCGGCCTGGGTGTCGAGCAGCAGCCCGATGGCAGCTTCCAGAGCCAGGCACTGTTCCAGGTGGACCGGTTTGCCCTGATCAACATCGCCAACAATGTGACCACCGCACCGTTCGTCGTACAGAACGGCCAGACCTTCATCAGCCAGGCCCTGATCGGCACCGGCTGGATCCAGAACGCGATGATCGGGGACGTGATCCAGTCGACGGCTGTCGGTGCTGGCGGACTGCCGCGGTGGAAGCTGGACAAGAACGGCAGCCTGACGATGAACGGGCCGGTCGGTGGCGGGTCATTGGCGATAAATGACCGAAACATCTTCGTCCGCACTGCCGGCGGGCAGCCGTTGGTCGCCCTCGGGGATGGAATCTGATGGCAACCGGAATGCGGGTCTGGAACCCCGATGGGTCCATCAAGTTCGAAATCACGACCCGCCTGACCCGGCTTCTGGGCCAGGTGCAGACTGGCAATCAAGACGGCTATCTGGATGTTCCCAACCAAGGAAACCAGATCTTCTTCTTCATCATCTCCAACGACCCGGCGCAGCCAACTCGCGGGATACCGGTGATCGGCGTCTCGGGCAATCGCCTGTCGTGGACGTTCATGGAAAACGTCCGCACACCCTGCACTCTCTACTATGGACTCTGGTGATGGCTATTGGCTTCAAGGTCTGGACCAACAATGGAAGCGTCCTCACAATCGATGAGTCGTATGAGAACCTGTCGCTATACAGCTCGGGAACAGGGCAGACATCCGCCGCGGATGCATCGTTGGCCTATGGCCTGTACACGCTCACGCTCACGCTGCCAAGCGCCGCCATTCCTCAGCTGGCATTGCGGACCCACGACCCTTCGAAGTACATCGGGATCGTGGGAGCGTCGGCCAATGGCAACATCTACAGCTTCCTGATTCGAACGCAGGGTGGGCCGGTCGATTTCAGCTGGTACATCTTCACCATCCCTGCATACATTGCGGCGAGCACCGTCGGCATGAAGGTGTGGCGCCCCAGCGACGGGCGCCTGGTGTTCGACACAGGGATGAGCTGGATGCGGGTGGCGGGGCAACTCTTGGGGGCCGATGCTTCGGTGCAACTACCCGACCCATCGCGGACCTATGCCGTCGCGTTCGCTGCGGCAGCCATGAATCAGGTCAGGCAATGGCAGAATCAACCCGAGACACAGCCGGCAGTGGTGGCTCAGACGACCAACATCATCGGCGCACGCGTGCTCAATGGGGTTCTGTCAAGCCTGAGCATGCGCGTGGATGTGACACAATCCTCACCAGGCACGCCGGCCGACATCGGATACATCTCCAACGGCGTGGCCGCCTATTTGGCGCTGGATATCACCGGGTACTGACCGGTCGATCCTTGGTGCGGCCTTCCTGATAGCGAACCACATTGCCAAACGCGACGTATCCGCCGGGTCGCTTGAAGTTCTCCGCTGAGAACCCGCGCTGGCTTCCCTCATCGCTGGTGGTGGTGTGGAAGGTGATGCCCGTCGACGTGAAGCCGGCCACTGTGTTGCCCAAGTCGATGTCGCATTTCTTCCAGGTGTTGCTCGTGCCTAAGCGGATGCCGAACCTGTCCCCTGACTTCCCGATCACACCGCAGATGGAAACGCGCCGCTGTTCCGTGACCTCGATAGCCTTCGGGCTGATTCGAGCGACGAACCCATCCATCGTCTCGCCCGACGTCGAAATTTCTTCGTAAAGCTGGGTGGGGCCCTGCGCTGAGGCGGCGAGGGCTGAGCTGGCGCCGGCGGCGGCCAGAACTGCAAAAAAGATCGATACGCGCATGACGCTCTCCCTGTGTTGTGCTGCGAACAGAGCCGAGGTTACCTCCAAAGCGGAGTCTGCGCCTTACAGAAAGTCGTTCGCGTTTGGCCGCCGCGAACGTGATCTCACGCCACGGGCTGCAGCAGATCCTCGCGGTTGTTCCGCGGCGTGTTCACCGCGCGGTTGACGCGGTAGGCCTCCATGGCCGGTGTCTCGCTCGCCAGCAGCATGGCCATGGCATCGTCCGGGCTGGCGGCCATCCACTCGTCGATCTGGCCGGCCTGCAGCCACACCGGCATGCGGTCGTGGATATCAGCCGACACGCCGCTGCTGTCACCGGTGATGATGGTGAAGGTGCCCAGGTTCCCGTCGGGCAGGAGCGGGCTGGTGTCTTCCCACAGGCCGGCGGCCAGCAGCGGCCCGGTGGCGTGGATGAACCATGGGTCCTTCTTCCCGTCCTCGGGGCTGACCGACCACTCGTAGTACCCAGCCATCGGGATGACGCAGCGGCGCTTCTTGAACGCCGACCGGAACGCGGGCTTGGTGGCCACCGTCTCGATGCGGGCGTTGATGGTCGATCCCTGCAAGCCCTTGGCCTTCGCCCAGAACGGCAGCAGTCCCCACGCCAGCCGGGTGACCTGCCGGCCTTCGCCGCGGTCCAGGATGATCGATGCGCGCTGCGTCGGCGCCAGGTTGAAGCTGGGTTGGATCTCGGCCAGGCCGGGGGCAAGGTCAGCCAGACCGGGCTGGCCAAAGTCGACAACGGGAACCTGGACGAATCGGCCGCACATAGCCGGACTCTACTCCACTGTTTCGGCTGAACTCTTCGCGCCGCCTACACCAGGGAGGTGCCCCCGGGCGAGCTTATACTGCCCGCATGGACGCACAGAACCGCTATCGTGGCGCGCTACTAGGCTTGGCTGCCGGTGACGCCGTTGGCACAACACTTGAGTTCAAGCCGCGCGGTCGATTCGAGCCACTTACCGACATGGTGGGCGGCGGTCCATTTAACCTCGAGGCAGGGCAGTGGACGGATGACACCTCCATGGCTCTATGCCTAGCTGAGAGCCTAGTCCGCTGCGAGGACTTCGACGCTCGGGACCAGATGAACCGATACGCGAACTGGTATCAGCATGGCTATTGGAGCTCGACGGGCTCCTGCTTCGATATTGGCGTGGCCACGCGCCGGGCCATTGAAAGCTACCTGGTGACAGGGGACCCGCTTTCCGGCAGCCCACACCCGAAAAGCGCCGGCAATGGCTCGATAATGCGCTTGGCGCCCGTGGTGCTTAGGTATGCCGGCATGCCCGAGCTGCAGGACATGGCGGCACTCAGCTCTCGTACCACACATGCAGCGGTGGAGTGTCTGGACGCCTGTCGCATCCTCGCCGTCGCGATAGAGCGCGCTCTGACAGGGCGCAGTAAATCCGAGATATTGGATCTTGCCTCTATCGACGTCGCCACTGCTCGGCTGCGCGACGTCGCCTGCGGCGGGTATCTGGATGCCACGCGGGACCAGATCCACGGCACCGGGTACGTCGTAGAAAGTCTGAAAGCTGCTCTGTGGTGCTTCCACCGGCATGACACCTTCGACGGTGCGGTGCTCGAGGCTGCCAACCTTGGTGACGACGCGGATACTACCGCCGCTATCGTCGGGCAGCTGGCCGGCGCCTTCTATGGGGAAACTGGCATTCCCACCTCATGGCTCGACCGCCTTCACCGTGGCGACGAGATCTCCGCATTGGCCGATAGCCTAATGCAGCGCAACCTCGCCCAGTCATAGATCGCCCCGGACCCCGAACGGTTCAGCCGGTGAACGATCCCTTGTCGCAGCCTTTGCGACCGCCGGCCGTATCCTTCTGGCCATGCAGTCCTCCCACGGCTTTCGCTCCGCCCCGATTCCCTCTGGCTGGGTCCAGACGGGTGAGCGCTGGGCGCTCTGGTACAACGGGCGGGAGACGGCCAGCATCACCCCTGACGGCGGCCCCGGGGTGCGCCTGTGGATGGAAGGTCAGAAGTTCTGGCACGTGAAGGAAGTACGCGCGGCTAGCGTCCGGCAGGCAAAGCGCTACGCCGAACGCTGGTGCGCCGCCAGGCTCTACCCGCACCTGCGGCTCCGGGAAGCTGTAGCCCTGCTGGCGGACACCATCCCGATCCAACTGCCGCCGCCACTGCCCGGCCTGCCGCCGACCCGCGAGCAGCAGCAACAGGCGCGGCGTTTGGCCGAGGCAGGGACGAAGGAGCTGGAGCGGGTCAAGGAAGCGCTCGAGCCGCGCAAGCCGCCGGCAGCGACGAAGCCCAGGGCGAGGGACCCGCAGAAGGCGCGGGTGAGAGCGGCGCTGCAGCAGATGCGGCGCGGGGTTTGATGCACCCTATCCACTCGTAAGTGATTGATCCTATTGCGCACGAACCGGCACATCTGGCGGCGGAAAAACGGGGGCATATTCCTTGCAGATCAACCGCTTGGGCCTATCTGGCGCCATGCCTGGGGGGCAGAGGGTCGTCGGTTCGAATCCGGCCGTCCCGACCACTGTGATGAAACAGACAAGCCTGCGCAGCGATGCGTGGGCTTTTTTGTTGCAGCGTTGTATCCTGCGCGCACTCGTACTACCGCGGCTGCTGAACCCGGTACCCACGAGAATACGATCATGGAAACGCAAAGGAACCGCGCCTGGAGGCGCTCGCAGTCGCGCCATCACGGCGGCGACCACACGGCACCCGTGCCGATCTTCAAGCCGGAAAAGAACTGGAAGCTGATGTATACGCGTGGCGACAAGCTGCTGCGGGCGCGCCAGCTGGGCTTCACCTATCCGGTCCTCAGCCCGCGGCAACTGCTGGATCTGGAATGTTGAACCTGTTGTTTGTCTGCAGCCGCAACCAGTTGCGCAGCCCCACCGCCGAAGCGATGTGGCAACGCCGGCCAGGTATCAGTGCGCGCTCTGCCGGCACCAGCCCGCATGCGCGCCGGCCCATCAGCCCAGCGGATATCCGCTGGGCTGACGTCATCTTCGTGATGGAGCCCAAGCACCAGCACCGGCTGCAGGCGAATTTCGCGCGCCTGCTTGAACATACGCCGTTGCACTGCCTGGATATCCCCGACGACTATCGCTGCATGGATCCGGCGTTGATGGCGCTGCTGGAAGCGAAGGTCGCGCCTTACCTCACATCGTCAGTGGCGAAGCGGTAGATCAGCTCCGGGTCGCCTTCGTCGAGGCCGTGCACGATCCCGCATTGCACGAAGCCAGCCGCTGCCAGCAGACGCTGCATGCTGGTATTGGACTGGTTGGTCGAGCTGAAAAGTCGGGTGCCCGCGGTGATCGACGTGGCATGCAGAAGCAACGCACGGCCGATGCCGTGTCTACGCAGCGGCGCGGCCACCATCAGCATCTCGATGAAGGCCTCGCTGAAGAAGTGCCGATGCTGGACCCGGTAGCCGGCCAGCGTGCCATCGAGCTCGGCAACGTGCATGTGGCCGTCCGCCAACCACTGGCCGATCTGCACCGCACGTCGTGGGTCATGCGCCGCAACGCTGTCGACGGCGATCAGTGCCGGAAGATCCGTGCATGCGGCCGCGCGTATCTGAAGTGCTGGAGCCTGCCGGGTCATCGCGGACGGCTGCGCAGCAGCAAGGACATCATCGTTGCCAGATACCAGCGTTCCATGCGGTGTTTCCTGCTGTGAGAGCCTCATTCTAGCGAGGATGGGCCCGCAGCCATCGCACTCAGTAGACGCGGAATTCGGCGCGGCAGCCGTCGCTGACCCATACGCCGCGTCGGTCCCAGCCCCAGTTGCGGTCCTCGGTGCAGGTGGTGACCGACTTCTGCTTGACCAGCCGCACGTCATGACGGACGCGGATGCGGCACTGCTTCTCCTTGTTTTCGTAGGATTCGCAGACCAGGCGCTCGCCATCGCGATCACGGTCACGCCCGGGCCAGCGTCCACGCCCACGCTCTTCGGCAACGAATTCGGCACGACAGCCGTCGGTGACCCACAGCATGCCGCGGCGCTGTCCCCAGTTGTCACCTTCCACGCACCGCGTCACCGACAGCTGCCGCGCCAGGCGCGCGCGTCCCTCGAACGGACACTGCTGGGTCTTGTTGAAGTGCGATTCGCAGGTGATGCGCGGTGACGACTCGATGTCGTAATCCTGGGCCGAGACAGTGGTGGCGGCCAGCAGCAGGGCAAGCGCAGAACCGCCCAGGGGCAGTAACAGGCGAAGGCTCATTGAAACCTCGGATTGGGAATGGGACGCAAGAATGGCGCACGTGCGGCGCTCTGCGACGACCGCGGTCTGCGCTGGCTCAGGACAGATTTATAAGTGTCCAGCGGCGCATGCAGGGGTTTACATCCCGTATCATCCCGGGCACATCCGATTGCATCGGTTTACAGTTTTTTACACGTTCCAGCGCTTTCGGATGCAGCCCTCGGGCATCGCCCGGGGCCGCTGGTGCGGGTGCGGACAAGGATGTGCGGACCACGACGACCACAGGGGGTTGCGTTGATCAGCAGTATCGTCATTCATCGGTCGGCCGACACAGGCGCGGCCGAAGTGCAGGTCCTGGACACGACGTTCAAGGGCAAGCGTATTTTTGTTGCCTGGGGCCTGCGTGGCCTGGAATTGACCCGCGAAGCCGAACCAGAAGATACGGTCGCGGCCCGCCATGCCTTGCGGCTGGTTTCCCGTCAGGCCGACGGTCCGCGCAGCAGCGAGATTTTCATCGCCAGCCAATCGGGCGTTGCCATCAGTGTCTACCGCATGCTGACCGAAGCCCGCAGCGGCGACGCAGTATTCTTCCTGTGCGATTCGCCAGCGGTAGTGGAATGGCTGGTCACTTCGCTGGCGGTGCAGCCGGAATCGCCCGCGTGACCGTGCGTCATGCCAACGCCGCGTCCACCGCCGCGCGCGCATGCAGCGTCGTGGTGTCGAACAGCGGCACCGGGCTGTCTTCGGCACGTACCAGCAGCATGATTTCGGTACAGCCCAGGATGATCGCTTCGGCACCGCGGGCAACGAGGCGTTCGATCACCTCGACGTACACCTGCCGTGATCGCTCGTTGACCACGCCGGCGATCAGTTCCTCGTAGATGATTGCGTGCACATCGCGGCGGTCGTCGGCCTCCGGAACCAGTACGTCCAGGCCGAAGCGCTCGCTCAGGCGGCCACGGTAGAAGTCTTCCTCCATGGTGAAGGCCGTGCCGAGCAGGCCGACGCGCTGTAGACCGGCCTGCACGATCGCCGTGGCGGTCGGGTCGGCGATGTGCAACAGCGGCAGCGGGCAGGCTGCTTCGATCTCACCAACAAGCTTGTGCATGGTGTTGGTGCAGATCAGCAGCAGTTCGGCGCCACCCGCCTGTAGCCGCTGGGCAGCATCGACCATCTCGTTGCCCAGCGCATCCCAGTCGCCGTCGTGCTGCAGCTGTTTGACGCGGGCAAAATCCAGCGACCACATCAGCAGCGGCGCCGAGTGCGCGCCGCCCAGCCGTGCGCGTACTTCTTCATTGATGAGGCGGTAGTACTGCGCCGAACTTTCCCAGCTCATGCCACCGATCAGGCCAAGCGTCTTCATGCGTGTCTCCGTGCCGGGGAGTGCCATTGCAGCACAACCGAGGCCAGGACGCTGCGTGCCGGCGTGATCGGGGCGCGCCATCGCAGGCGGACCCGCCGCCGCAGCTGCCGGCACGCCTGATCGGCGTGATAATGGGGTACGACAGGCAGAGGGCAGGGCGATGGGCGAATGCTGTGGCTGCGGCAAGACGCTGGATGTGGCAGCCATGCAGGCGCGCCACCGGCGGGTGCTGTGGATCGTGCTGCTGATCAACCTGGCGACGTTCCTGATGATGGTCGCTGCGTCGTGGTACAGCCACTCGTCCTCGCTGCTCTCCGGTGCGCTGGACAACCTGGGCGACGCCACCACCTACCTGCTGAGCCTGCTGGTGGTGGGCGCCGGCGTGGCGGCCAAGGCGCGGGTTGCCTTGTTCAAGGGCGTGCTGATCCTGGCGGCGGCGGTGGCAGTGGCGGTACAGATCGGATGGCGGCTGGCGCATCCGCAGGTTCCCCTGTTCGAAAGCATGGGCCTGGCCGCGCTGCTGAATCTTGCCGCGAACGGTTTCTGCCTCTGGCTGCTGACGCCCTATCGCAATGACGACGTGAACCTTGCATCGGCCTGGGAATGCGCGCGCAACGATATCTTCGAGGGCATTTCGGTGCTGCTGGCGGCGGCGCTGGTGGCGCTGTTCGGTGCCGGTTGGCCGGACCTGCTGGTCGCGGCCGCACTGCTGGTCGTGTTCCTGCGCTCGGCGCTGCGGGTGCTGCGCATCGCGATGACCGAGCTGCGCGCGTCACGTGCTGCCAGCGGCTGAGCCGCAGCAGCTGTAACCGTCGAATCGACCCGGGACTGTGCATGGTGGTGACAGCCGCTGCACACTATCCTTGCAGGCATTATTCCGGTGGACGAAGTGATGGCCCTGCATACCTGGTGGTGGTTCCTGGCGACAGTGTTCGTGCTGTGCGGCACGCCGGGTCCGAACATGCTGCACATCCTGGGGCGCAGTGTCGGCCTGGGCTTCCGTCGCAGCGTGCCCGCCATGGCCGGTTGCCTGCTGGCGATGCTGCTGGTGCTCGCGGCGTCCGCGGCCGGCCTGAGTGCGGTGCTGCGCTCGTCGCCGATGCTGTTCGATGTGCTGCGCTATCTGGGTGTGGCCTACCTCGCCTGGCTGGGCATCAAGGCCTGGCGGGACAGCTGCCGGCAGGCGCCGGTGGCGACAGACGTCGATGCAGCGCTGGCGCCGGTGCACGGTGCCTGGGCAGTGTTCCGTGGTGGTCTGCTGGTTGGGCTGAGCAATCCCAAGCTGCTGCTGTTCGCCGCCGCGTTCCTGCCGCAGTTCGTCGACCCCGCGCGTGGCCAGGCCGTGCAGTACACGGTGCTGGTGGCCACCTTCGCTACCTGCGAACTGTTCTGGTACGTGATGTACGCGGCGGGTGGACATGGGCTGCGCCGTTGGCTGGCAAAGCCCTTTGCGCAACGCTGGTTCGAACGCCTGGTCGGCAGCGTGTTTCTCGCCTTCGCCGTGGCGCTGCTGCGCTTCCGGCCGCGCTGAGCCGGATCGTTTCACGCCGCGCCTGCGACCTGTTCACACGTGTGGCATCGCGGCCTGCCTAACCTGATCACACCTTCAGTATTCCCGTCAGGGAGAGGATCGACATGATCAAGTGGGCCATCATTTTCGCCATCATCGGCCTGATCGCCGGTGCGCTGGGTTTCGGCGGTATTGCCGGCGCCGCGGTGGGCATCGCCAAGTTCCTGTTCTGGGCCGGCATCATCATTGCCGTTGTACTTTTCGTGCTCGGCATGACCGTCGCGAAGAAGGTGGCCTAGCGCCGCAGTTGCGGTTCGTGCAGCGGCGTGCTCAATGCGCGCTGCTGTGCGAGAACAGGTTGATGACCAGCACGCCGGCACAGATCAGGCCGATGCCGATCAGTGCCGGTGCATCCAGGCGCTGCTTGAAGACCAGCAGGCCGATCAGCGAGATCAACACGATGCCGACGCCGGACCAGATGGCATAGGCAATGCCGGTGGGGATCGACTTCATCGTCAGCGACAGCAGGTAGAAGCACACACCGTAACCGGCGAGCGCGCCCAGCGTCGGACCGAGGCGGGTCATGCCTTCGGATGCCTTGAGCAGGGAGGTGGCGATCACTTCCAGCACGATCGCGCCGGCCAGGTAGAAATAGGGGTTCATCGCAGTTTCCCGTTCATGCCGGTTCGCACAGCTTCAGTGCTTCCAGGGCCATGGCCTGGGCATTCTGGCGTTCGGTTTCGTCCAAGGGCCGCCCGTAGGCGGTAGCCCAATAACCATCGGCAACGCAACGCGCAGCGTACAAACGCGGATCGCAGGCTTCAGCCGGAAACTCGGCCAGCATGCCGCGCATCCACGTGCGCCAATGGACCAGCAGCGCTGGCTCCAGCATGTTGCCCATGGTGAGCCCGATATCGTTGATCTGCTCCTGCTGCAGCAGATGGTCGAAATTGACCTGCACATAGGCACGGCTGAAGCCGCCATGGCGAGGCGGGGACTGTCGCAGCACCTCGCGCACCCTGTCCTCGAAGTCGGCGATGAGCGAGGTCAGCGTTGCCTCGACCAGGTCCTGCTTGCTGCTGAAATGATGGAACAGCGCGCCCTTGCTGACACCGGCCGCGTCGGCAACGTCCTGCACGGTAAGGGCCGCCAGTCCATTCTGGCCGATGGTCTGGGCGGTCGCGTGCAGCAGCGCCTGGCGCACGCTGTCGGGCGCCTTGCGACGGGAGCGGGGAGGGGATGCTGGCATGGGGGAACGAAACCGACTGGACGGTATGATTGTAGCGCGGGGGCGATGCGCCCGACGCGCACGATCAGTTCAGCAGGTCACTGCAGATAGAACGCGATGCCGGTGCCGAGCTGCAGGTCGGGGCTGTTGCGATTGAGGCCCAGATCGAAAGAGGCATCCAGCTGCACGTTCGGCCGCAGCATCCAGGTCAGGCCTGCGCCGGCGATGGCCTGGTCCGGTTGCTGGTTGGCGTGGGTGAAGCCGGCTTCGATGTAGGTGCCAAACCGATCGGTCACGCTCAACGCGAGACTTGGCGACCAGGTCGTGCTGCGCTGGCCCGCGCCGCGCTGATGACTGCCATACAGCGCACCGCTCCAGCGGTCGTTGAAGGTGTGCTCGACGCTGCCGCCCAGCGCGTACTGGCGGCCGTCGCTGAAGGCGGCATCGCCACGCGCGATCACAGCGCTGGCCAGCAGCGCCCAGGCCGTGCGCTCGGTACTGCCGGGGCCGGCCCATTTCACTCCGACGGTGCTGTCGCCGGCGCCGCGCTGCTGGGTGCGCGGCATGTCAGGGCCACGTTCGCGCTGGCGCTGCCACGGGGTGGATGCCAGTTGAAGTTCCCAGCCTGGTGCGAGCCCGGTGCGCAGCAGCAGGTCGCTGGACAGCGACGTCGTACGCAGGCCGTCGCGATCACGATCACGTTGATAGCTGGGCAGGCCCACTTCGACGGCAAGGCCGCCACGCGGCACCGTGTCGGTGCCGAAGCCGATGCCGGGACGGTCGAAGCTGGGAGCGTCTGCGGCCAGCACCGGGGTGCTGGCCAGCGACAGGGCGATCAAGAGAGTGGGACGCATGCGGGCTCCGTTTCGCAAGGATGTTTTCAGCATGCGCGGCGATACCGTGCGCGCGGTGTGAGCCGCGCCGTTCAGTCGCCGATGCGGGCGAAGCGTGGCTGTGGGCCGTGCTCGCCGGGCACCTGTTCAATGAACATCGGATAGGGACGCACCCACAGTCCGCCTTCGCCGTACAGCGCGCGATATAGCACCATCGGCTGCAGCGTTTCACTGCTGCGGACGATGTCGATCACCTCGTACTCGCCACCTTTGAAGTGGCGGTAGCGGCCGGGTGCCAGCGCCGGCAGCGGGGACAGATCGGTCATTGGCGGCATCCGTTACTTGCGCGCCGGCGACGCCGGGGTGGCACAGTAGGCATCGATGGCTTCGGCGGTGTTGGCCAGGCCCTGTGCCTGTGCCAGTTCCCACGGGCGCTCGCAGCGCTGGCTGCGCTCGCACCACTGATAGCCGGCCGAACCGATGCATCCGTGCGCATCACGATCACCACCGACCACGGGTGTGGCGGCGTCATGGGACACCGGCTTTTCCGGACTGGCACACGCGGCCAGGGCCAGCAGCGGGATCAGGAACAGGACTTTCATGGGTTCGGCTCCGTGCCGTAAACCGATAGTCTGTGCGCTCCCCGTAGCAGCGGCAAGTCTCGCTGGCCGAGCCTCAACTCAGCGATGCGCGGACCAGTTCCTCGATCAGTACCACGTAGCTGGCGGCAAAATAGAACTTCAGCAGCGTCGAACGCTGCAGTGGAAGCGAGGTGCGCATGTGGAAGGGGCCCCTGTTGATGACGGTAGTGTGAAGCGCGGCTGACTCCGTGACAAGGGTCACGGAATTGGTTTCCTAAATGGCCTCAGGGATGTGATGGAGGGCGCTTTCTGAGGTGCCGGCAGGGAGTTTTCGGATAAATCCGATAGGTCTTGCCCGGGGCGCTGGCTAGGCTGGTCGGGCATCGGAGATCGGCCTTTCGCCGGTCCCGCATTTCCCGGAACCGCAGGAGCCCCCATGGTCATCACTGTCCAATGCAATGCCCAGCGCTGGTCCGTCATGGATCCGCAGACACGCGCGACCGAAGAGTTCAGCACCGGTGCGGCCGCCTTCGACGCCGCTGCCTCGCGGGCCAGCGAACATCACTGCCGTACAGGCCAGCACAGCACCGTGCGCGTGGAAGCACTGGGCACGGCGGTCGACGCGCTGCACTTCGGCCGCTGAGCCGCCGCAGCCGCAGTCAGTTGCGGTTGGGTTGGTTGAATGGGGGAAAAACCGCCGTCGCAGCTCCCTCTGTGCGCCACGCCCGGAATCCCCGATGCTTGCCTCCACCGTATTCACCTGGAGACGAGGGATGGGCAAGGGACTCACTTGGCGCACCGTGGCGTGCACCCTGTTGCCGATGATGGCTGCCGCTGGCGGCGCGCATGCGCAGAACTATGGCTACGACGATCGCTACGATGATCGTGGCGGCAATGGCATCGTGCGTTGCGAATCGATCAAGAACCGCAGCAATGAGTGCCGGCTGGAAGGGCGCGCGCGCATGATCCGCCAGCTGTCAGGCTCCCCCTGCGTGGAAGGCGAGACCTGGGGCCAGTCCCGTTACGGTGTCTGGGTTACTCAGGGCTGCCGTGCCGAATTCGTCGGTGAATACCGGCGACCGGGCGGTGGCGGCGGTGGTTGGGGCGGTGGTGGTGGCAACGGCTGGGGCGGGAGCCAGTGGGGTGGCGGCGGCCAGGTGATCGCCTGCCATTCCAATGACCGGCGTCAGCAGTACTGCGATGCACAGGTTCGTCGCGGCGTGCGTCTGGTACGGCAGGAATCGCGCAGTGCCTGCATCGAAGGCCAGAGCTGGGGCTGGGACCGTCGTGGCATCTGGGTCAGCAATGGCTGCAGGGCCCAGTTCCAGGTGAACTGAGCGGCTGCCGCAATCGGCTCAAGATCAGAAAAATCTGATAGCGATCACACTTCTTTCCTCGTATTGTCGACTCCCGGGACGCCTTGCGCGTCCTGGTTCGCACTGGCCATCCCTGTCGTGCCTGGTGCGGTCATTCTCTCGTCGTCGATACGCTGTTCAAGGAGTGAGCAACGCATGTTGATCCGACTGCAATGTGAGCATCGCCAATGGCGCGTGCTGCACCCGGACAAGCCGGAACCGATCGAGTTCCGCGATGGCGTCCGTGCCTTTGATTTCGCCGAAACCCTGGCCCGCCTGCATTTCACCGATACCGGCCAGCGCGCCTCGGTGCGGGTGGAGTCCAGCGGTGCATTTGTCGAGGCGATCAGCTACGGCTGAGAGCGCCGCTTGCCGGCGGGGTTTGCGGCATCCACGCATGGCGTGGATCTACTTTTGCGCCACCAGCACCCTGGTAGATCCACGCCATGCGTGGATGAGGGGCGTGGGGAGCCACGCATGACGTGGCCCCATAACCCCGGCGGTGCTCAGCCCGCCGCGCTCAGTGGCGGATTGCCGGCGGCCAGCTGCGGCCAGCGCTTGAGCAGGGCGGCACGGATGCCGGCCGCATCGATGCCGGCCTCGGCCAGCAGGTCCTCGCGGCTGGCGTGATGCTGGAAGGCATCGGGCAGGCCCAGGTGCAGGATCGGGCGCAGCACGTCCTCGGCATTGAGCAGTTCGGCCACGGCCGAACCGGCGCCGCCGGCCACCACGTTGTCTTCAATCGTCACCAGTGCGTCGTGCTGATTGGCCATGGCCAGCACCAGCTCGCGATCCAGTGGCTTGATGAAACGCATGTTGACGACGCTCAAACCCAGTTCGCGACCCACCTGTTCGGCGGCGGCGACGGTGCTGCCGAAGGCGAGCAGGGCGACGCGGTTGCCCTGCAGGCGCAGCTCGCCCTTGCCGATCGGCAGGGTCGACAGATCGCTGCCGGCATCCACGCCGGTACCGCTGCCGCGTGGGTAGCGCACCGCCGCTGGGCCGGGGTGCTGCAGGCCGGTGCTGAGCATCTGCCGGCACTCGGCTTCGTTGGACGGGGCCATCACCACCATGTTCGGCACGCAGCGCAGGAAGCTGAGGTCGAGGTTGCCGGCGTGGGTTGCACCATCGGGGCCGACGACGCCAGCGCGGTCGATCGCGAACAGCACATCCAGATCCTGGATGGCCACGTCATGCACCAGCTGGTCGTACGCGCGCTGCAGGAAGGTGGAATAGATCGCGACCACCGGCTTGCCACCCTGGGTGGCCATGCCTGCAGCCAGGGTCACCGCGTGCTGCTCGGCGATGGCCACATCGAAGTAGCGCTGCGGATATTCCCTGCTGAAGCGCACCAGGCCCGAGCCTTCGCGCATCGCCGGGGTGATGCCATACAGACGCGGCTCGGCGGCGGCGGCGTCGCACAACCAGTCGCCAAACACATCGGTATAGGTGGGTTTCTTCGCGCCGGTCTTGGCCACCAGGCCCTTGTCCGGATCGAACGGGCCCACTGCGTGGTAACCGATCTGGTCACCTTCGGCCGGCTCGTAACCCTTGCCCTTGGTGGTCATGACATGCAGCAGCTTCGGGCCCTTGGAGGCACGCAGCGTCTTCAGCGCGGACAGCAGCGCCGGCAGGTCATGGCCGTCGATCGGGCCGGTGTAATGGAAGCCCATTTCCTCGAACATCGTGGACGGCACGAACATGCCCTTCCAGTGTTCTTCCCAGCGCTTCACGAAACGTGCGGGGTTGTTCTTCTTGTCGCCGAGGATCTTCTTGCCGCCTTCCCGCAGCGCATTGAGCGTGCGGCTGCCGGTGGCGCGGCCGAGCATCTTGGTCAGCCCGCCCACTGCCTCGGAGATCGACATGTTGTTGTCGTTTAGGATCACCAGCAGATTCGGTTCCGGTTCCATGCCGCCGGCGTGCATCAGCGCTTCGAACGCCATGCCGGCGGTCATCGCGCCGTCGCCGATCACGGCCACGACCTTGCGGTCGTCACCTTCGGTCTGGCGCGCGATGGCCATACCCAGCGCTGCCGAGATCGAGGTCGAGGAGTGGCCGACACCGAAGGTGTCGTATTCGCTCTCTTCGCGCTTCGGGAACGGCGCGACGCCATCCTTCTGCTTGACGGTGTGGATCTCGTCGCGGCGACCGGTAAGGATCTTGTGCGGATACGTCTGGTGGCCGACGTCCCAGACCAGCTGGTCAACCGGGGTCTGGTACAGGTAGTGCAGGGCCACGGTGAGCTCGATCACGCCCAGGCCGGCGGCGAAGTGGCCGCCGCTTTTGCCAACCGATTCGATCAGGTAGGCACGCAGTTCATCGGCAACCGCCGTCAGTTCGGATTCGTCGAACGTGCGCAGGTCATCCGGTGTCTGGATGCGCGCGAGGCGGGGATAGCGGGCAGAGTCGATCATCATGTTCGCACTTGTTCTGAACGCCCATTTTCGCCCTCAAACGGGGGTGGGGCAAGCAAACGCCGCGGTCCGTGACAGGACGGTGAGGGTTGCAATTTCAGGTGTTCAGGTGCAGAGCTTGGACCGCTTGGGCAGCTGGGCCCTCAGGAACGCCATCTGGTCGGCCAGGATGTTGCGGTTGGACAGGATCAGGTGCTCGATCCAGCTCGGCCGGTAAGGCACTGCCAGCAGCGGCATGCCGGCCTGTTGCGGGGTGCGGTCACTCTTGCGCGAATTGCAGTGGAAGCACGCGGTGACTACGTTTTCCCAGGTATCCAGGCCGCCTTTGGACAAGGGCATGACGTGGTCGCGGGTGAGGGTCGGGCGTCCGAACTGCTGGCCGCAGTAAAGGCAGAGATGGGCATCACGGGCGAACAAGGCCGGGTTGGTCAGGTTCGGTGTCGGGTCCAGCGCGCGTGAGCGGGCGTGGCCGCGCGCGGCGATGATCGGGTGCAGGTCCATCCCGCTCTGCATGCCACTGCGACGATTTGTCCCACCGTGGATGTGCAGGCAGGGGTCGCCGAGTGTCCAGGCGACTGCATCGCGGGCGTAGAGGCAGGCGGCGTCCTGCCAGGTGATCCAGTCCAGGACCCGCCCATGGCCATCAAGTGAGAGCAACCGGACCGTGCCGGGGCGATGCAGCGTCGTGACGTTGGGCGATGCTTCGGCGCCCGGAGCAGAAAACGGAGCTCCGGCTTCGATCAGACCCAAGCGTGTAGTGTCTGTCTCCATCGGGAAAACAGCTTATACCTGAATTGTTGCGTTTTGGGTATCGCCACTTGGGCGATACCCAAAACGCAACAATTCAGGTCCACGCATTCCTCCTAATCCCCGCGCCTTCGGCGCGCCCCCTTTAACAAAAGGGGGCTCTTCTCCAGATGGATTTCGGGGGTTTGCATCCACGCGTGGCGTGGATCTACGTGTCGACCAAGGTCGACACCTACCAACAGCCGCGGGGAACTGTCAGGGGCGGGGCGGCGTGGGTTGGCAGGACCGTTGGCGCCATGGATGGCGCCATCGAGCCCCCAGGGATGGGTTTACGGCGTGTCCTGCCAGCCCATACCGCCACGCCATCCCGCAGGAAACCAGCCGTTGCTGTTGCTGTCGCAGTTGCCGGCCAGCGGCCGGCACTACCTCGGGTGCCGGGCGCGGCCCGGCTCAGGCGCCGAAGCGTTCGTCGTCCATTGCCATCAGCGGTGCGGCACCCGCTTGGATGGCGGCGGCGTGGCTGAGAGTGCGCGGCAGCACGCGGGCGAAGTAGAAGCGCGCGGTCTCGCGCTTGCCCTGGGCAAACGCTGCGCCGTGTGCGCTGGCATCAGCGGCGGCAACGCTGCGGGCCCACCAGTAGGCCAGCACCACATACCCCGAATAGAACAGGTAGTCGTAGCTGGCTGCGCCCAGTTCGTCCGGGTTGGCGGCCGAACGCTGCAGCACGTCCATCGTCAGCTTGCCCCACTCGGCGGCCTTGGCGCGCAGCGGCCCGATGAACTCGGCCAGGCTTTCGTTGCCTTCATTTGCCTTGGCGAACGCTTCGATCTCGGCCAGCATCAGCTTCAGGCCAGCGCCTTGGCTGGACGCGGTCTTGCGGCCGATCAGGTCCAGCGCCTGGATGCCGGTGGTGCCTTCATACAGCGTGGTGATGCGGGCATCGCGGGCCAGCTGTTCCATGCCGTGCTCGCGGATGTAGCCATGGCCACCGAAGCACTGCAACGCGTTGTAGGTGTTCTCGATGCCCCATTCGGTCTGGCAGGCCTTCGAGATCGGGGTCAGGAAGCTCACCAGGGTGTCCGCGCGCTCGCGCTCGCCGGCATCGTCTGCATGGTGGGCGACGTCGATCAGGGTGGCGGCGTGCAGGGCCAGCAGGCGGCTGCCTTCCACCAGCGACTTGATGGTCAGCAGCATGCGGCGCACGTCCGGATGCACCAGGATCGGATCGGCCGGCTTGTCCGGGAACTTGGCGCCGCTGAGCGAGCGCGACTGCAAGCGCTCACGGCTGTACTTCAGCGCGTTCTGGTAGGCGCGCTCGGACAGGCCGATGCCCTGCAGGCCGACGCCCAGGCGAGCAGTGTTCATCATGGTGAACATCGCCTGCAGGCCCTTGTGCGGCTGGCCGACCAGGTAGCCCTGCGCGCCATCGAAATTCATCACGCAGGTGACCGAGCCCTTGATGCCCATCTTGTGCTCGATCGAGCCGCAGCGCAGCGCGTTGCGCTCGCCGACGTTGCCGTCGCGGTCGACCTTGAACTTCGGGGTGACGAACAGCGAGATGCCCTTGGCGCCCGGGGGAGCGTCGGGCAGCTTGGCCAGCACCAGGTGCACGATGTTGCCGGTCAGGTCGTGCTCGCCGGCGGTGATGAAGATCTTGGTGCCGCTGATCGAATAGCTGCCATCGGCGTTCGGCTCGGCCTTGGTCTTGAGCAGGCCCAGGTCGGTGCCGCAATGCGGTTCGGTCAGGCACATGGTGCCGGTCCAGCGGCCTTCGATCAGCGGCTTCAGGAACGCCTCGTGCTGCCAGGCTTCGCCGTGCTGCTTCAGCGCTTCGATGGCGCCGTGCGACAGCAGCGGGAAGTTGCCCCAGGCGAGGTTCGCGGCGTTGATCATTTCATTGAGCGGCACGCCCAGCGTGTGCGGCAGGCCCTGGCCGCCCAGTTCCGGTGACGCGGTCAGGCCGGTCCAGCCGCCGTCGACGAACTGGTCGTAGGCCTGCTTGAAGCCGGGCGGAGTGGTCACTTCGCCGCTGGCCTGGTCGAGCACGCAGCCGATCTCGTCGCCCACGCTGTTGAGCGGGGCCAGTACGCTGGCGCTGAAGCGGCCGGCTTCTTCCAGCACAGCATCGACGACATCGGCGGTGGCGTCGGTGAAGCCCAGGCGGGCGAACAGCGGCTCGACCTTCAGCACATCGTGCAGGCCGAAACGAAGGTCGGAAAGCGGGGCGGTGTAGCTGCTCATCGGTGCGTCTCGATTTGATCAGTAACAGGGGGAGCGGCGCGATGCGTCGCGGCGAAAGGCGGAAATCAGCGCAGCACGCCGGGCAGGCCCGGGGCCTGGTTCAGCGTGCTGCGGCTGTTGATATCGAAGGTGCGTTGCTTCTTTTCCTGCGGCGTGGCCGACACCGTGCCCTTCAGGCTGTAGGCGAGGGTACGGTTGCTGGCCAGCGCGTCGGCGATCACCAAGCGTGCGGCCGGGGTGGGCTTGAAGTTCACGTTGATGACATCGGCGGAGACGCCGCCGATGGAGATGCCCGGCTTAGCCGACAGCGGGCCGGCCTCGGTGTCGCCGATGGTCAGGGCCAGTGCGACGTCGTCGAAGCTCATCGGCATCGAACTGTAGTTCTGCAGACGCAGGGCGACGGTCCAGTCGCCATTGGCCTGCACCGTCAGCTGCTGCAGGCTCGCGGCCGGTTCCGAAACACGCTTGACGATGCCATCGCCGCAAGCGGCCAGGGCCAGGGTGCACAGGACGATCAAGACGGTACGGAAGCGGTGGAGCATGGGCGCAGGTCCTCTGAGGGCGGTGCGTGGGATAAGCATACTACGGCGTATGGTTGAATGGGTCGCCTGCGGCGACCGGCCACAGAGGGTAGCGCGTGAAGATGTACGCGAGGCGTGCGCGATGCCGGATTGCGGACGTGGCGTGCGCCGGTTGGGCGATGCCTCAGTCGGCGGGGGTGTCGCGCAGGGGCGCCATCATGCGCAGCGGTGCGAGGTCGTAGCCCATCGCTTCGGCCTTGGCCTTGAGCCGGTCGAACAGGGCGCGGTCCATCTCCGGCAGGCGCGCGAGGATCCACAGATACTTGTGGCCGGGCTCACCGACCATCGCCCACTGGTAATCCGGGTCCAGCGCGATCACCCAGTAGTCGGCCCAGACCAGCGGCACCCAGCTCAGCCAGTCGGGAACGAAGCGCACCTGCAGCTGGCCGGGCTGTCCCGCAACGGGCCGCGCCACGCCTTCGGCGACAACCCGCTCGCCATCCGCCTTGCGGCAGGCATTGGTGACGCTGATGCGGCCATCGCGGCGCAGCCCGTAGTTGGCGGTGATCTCGCCCACGCACTGCTTCTGGAACGACACCGGCAGATGTGCGATCTCGTGCCACTGCCCGGCGTAGCGATCGATGTCCAGTTCGCTGACGGCGTGCACGGGCTCGGCAGCGAGTGCCGGTGCGGCGAAAAGCAGCAGGCAGGCGAGCAGGGCAGGGCGCAGATGCATGGGTCGGCTCCGGGCAGGACTCTGGAGCGTAGGTTGCCCGGCACGCGGAGGTGTGAATGTTTCGTCAACCCACGTGTCGCATCCGCGCAGGATCGATGCGGCGCGATCCACGTGCTGCATGGTCGGAAAGTCACAGACAAAAAAAGACCTGCATTTCTGCAGGTCTTTGAACATGGTGGCCGAGGACGGAATCGAACCGCCGACACGGGGATTTTCAATCCCCTGCTCTACCAACTGAGCTACTCGGCCATGTAGAAAAAAAAGACCCGCATTTCTGCAGGTCTTCGAAAGTGGTGGCCGAGGACGGAATCGAACCGCCGACACGGGGATTTTCAATCCCCTGCTCTACCAACTGAGCTACTCGGCCACTTGTTTCGTTGCAGCGATGTCGCTGCCGAGGACGCGCATATTACGGACGTAGGACAGGTTCGGCAAGCGTTTTGGAAAAAAACCTTCACATTGGTGTCTGCGGCCGGTGGAAGGCCCTGCAAGTGGTTGATCCTGCGTTGAGCTGGCTTGGCCGGAAATGCTGGACGCGGAAAACAGCGACCCGTGGCTGACACCAAAGCTGACAGGGCAAGCGATGCAGTGGTGGAGTGGGGAAGGCGCCGATGGAACGCTGTTTTCATCGCACCCACGGCGGCAGGGCACGGCGTACTGTCTCGGTTCCCCTCCCCGACGCTGCCCGCAGCAGAGCCATTGGACATGTCCGATTCAACCACCCGCATCGTGCTTGCCTCGCGTCCGCAAGGTGCGCCGGTCGCCGCCAACTTCCGCCTCGAGCAGGCACCGCTGCCAGCATTGGCCCCGGGCCAGGTGCTGCTGCGCAACCGTTACCTGTCGCTGGACCCGTACATGCGCGGTCGCATGGACGAGGGCCCGTCATATGCGCCGCCGGTGGCCGTGGATGCGGTGATGGAGGGCCAGACCGTGGCCGAAGTGCTGCAGTCGCAGGCGCCTGGCCTGGCGGTGGGCGACCTGGTGCTGGCCCCGGGTGGTTGGCAGACCCATGCCGTGGTGGCGGGCGATGCGATCAGCCGGCGCCTGGATCCGGCCGGGCTGCCGCTGAGCACGGCGCTGGGCGTGTACGGCATGCCGGGGTTCACCGCGTACTCCAGCCTGATCGAAATCGGCAAGCTGCAACCCGGTGAGACCCTGGTGGTGGCCGCTGCAAGTGGGCCGGTCGGTGCCACCGTGGCCCAGTTGGCCAAGCTGCAGGGCGCGCGCGTGGTCGCCATCGCGGGTGGCGAGGCCAAGCGGGCGTACCTCGAAACACTGGGCGTGGATGTGGCGCTGAACCATCGCGCCTCCGATTTTGCCGGGCAGCTGCGTGCTGCTGTACCGGATGGCATCGACGTGTATTTCGAGAACGTGGGCGGGCATGTGCTCGACGCCGTGCTGCCGCTGCTCAATGATTTCGCGCGCATTCCAGTGTGCGGCACCATCGCCACCTACAACGCCCGCGGCGTCGCGCAGCCTGGGCCGGATCGGCTGCCGGCGCTGTTCAGCCAGATCCTGCGTCAGCGGCTGACCGTGCGTGGCTTTATCGTCCACGACTTCAAGCATCTGTGGCCGGATTTCGAGCGCGACATGCCGCAGTGGCTGCGCGATGGGCGCATCCAGTACCGCGAAGACGTCGTGCAGGGGCTGGAGAGCGCACCCGAAGCCTTCTTTGGCCTGCTGCAGGGGCGCAACTTCGGCAAGCTGGTGGTGAAGCTGGATTGAGCGACTGCTTCGCGGACCTGGATCTGGACGCATGCCGCTTACAGGATGGCGTCGGCGCTGCATCGGTGCGAAGGCTGCACGCGCTGTTCGCGGGCAGCCGACCGCCGCATCACGCAGGCGCGGATAGCGTTGTCTTCGTTACGTCGGCCTGTTGCCGGCGTTGTGGGAGCGATTCATGACCGAACACGACAAGAAGACCTCGAACGCCCACGAAGGTGTGCAGGAAAGTCGGCAGGACCGGCAGCAGGATGAAGTGGCCAAGCAGCGCCCTGGCCAGCAGGACCAGAAGGTACGTGACGCGCATTCGCGTGCACCGGTGCGCAAGGACGGCGGGCAGGACCCTGCCTGAGCGGTTCGCCAAAACAGAAAGCCCCGGCAGTGCCGGGGCTTTCTGTTTTTCATATGGTGGAGCCAAGGAGGATCGAACTCCTGACCTCGTCATTGCGAACGACGCGCTCTCCCAGCTGAGCTATGGCCCCAAGGGGTTGTTGCATCCCGTGGGCAGCGGAGCTGGCGCCACGTGACGTCCCTAGCATAGCGCTGGCCGGTGCCGGCTGCAAAGGGGCAGGCCGAATACAGCGGCGCAGATGATCTGCGCCGCTGCAGGCCTGGCTCAGGGCAGCAGGGCCGCCGCGCGCTGGATCGCGATGTCGGTCGCAGCCGACACGCCATGCAGGTGGATGCAGGCGTGGATCATTCCCGGCAGGCGCTCCAGCGTGCAGTCCACGCCCGCGTCCCGCAGGTGCGCAGCGTACTGTTCAGCTTCGTCGCGCAGCGGGTCGAACTCACAGCTCAGTACCGTGGCCGCCGGCAGCCCGCGCAGATCGCGGGCGTGCAGGGGCGATGCCAGCGCCTGTAGGCGGTCACCGTCGCCCAGATAGGCCTGCCAGCAGCGCTGCATCAGTTCAGCGCTGAGGTAGTGGCCGTCGGCGAACTCGCGGTAGCTGCTGCTGGCCATGGTGGCATCCAGTGCCGGGTACAGCAGCAGTTGATGCGATGGCAGCGGCAGTCCCTGATCGCGCAGCAGCAGGCAGCACGCGGCGGCGAGATTGCCACCCGCGCTGTCACCACCGATGAGCAGGCGCGCTGGATCAAGACCCAGGTCTGCGGCATTGGCCTGCAGCCACAGCCAGGCATCGGCGACGTCGTGCAGCGGCGTCGGGAACGGATGTTCCGGCGCCAGGCGATAACCGACGGCCGCGATGACATGGCCGCTGGCATTGGCCAAGGCCCGGCAGGGGCCGTCATAGACCGCCAGCGAGCACTGGAACCAGCCACCGCCGTGGGCGAACAACAGGGCAGGGCGCGGTTCGGCGCTGTTGGTAGCGGGCGTGTACAGGCGCACGACCAGCGCATGGCCGTCGCGCGCGCTGATGACGTGCTCCACGACATGCGATACCGCCTCGGTGGCACCCTGCAGCGTGGGCAGCGCCTGCTCGCTGAGTGCGCGCAGTTCCAGCAGATCGTCCGGCAATGGTTGCGCCGCCACTGCATCCACGAACGCCTGCAACGCAGGTTCAAGCGGCATGGTCAGCCTCCTGCAGGAACGGCAGCAGCTGGGCGAGGAAGGCCTGCGGTGCTTCTTCCATGATGAAGTGGCCACAGCCCGGAACGACGCTGCCGCGCAGGTCATCGGCGTGCGGTTGCAGGGTCAGCATCGGGGCGTTGCCGGTGGCGTGCTCGGCGCCGATGGCCAGCACCGGCATCGTCAACCGGCGTTGTGCGCGGACCTGGTTCTGGCGGATGGTTTCCGGGATCGCGCGGTACCAGGCAAACCCTGCACGCAACGCGCCGGGCCGGCTGTAGGCGGCGATGTAGGTTTCGCTGGCCACCGCATCGCGCCGGTAGGACCAGCGGTCGAACATGAAGTCCAGATAGGCGCGCTCGCGACCGCTGATGAGTGCTTCGGGCAGATCGGCCACCTGGTTGAACATGAAGTGCCACAGGAAGATGTTGTCGGCCGGTGCGGCGAAGATGCCCGGCTCAGGTGCCAGCCCGGGAATCACCGCCTCGGTGACGGCCAGGCGCTGTACCGCCTGCGGCTGGTCGCTGGCCAGCGCATAGGCGATCCACATGCCGATGTCATGGCCGACCACCTGGTAGCGCTCGTGGCCGAGGGCCTGCATGGTCTGGTGCAGTACCGCGGCGGCACTGCCGGTGTCATAGCCGTGCGCGGGACGATCGGATTCGCCGATGCCGGGCGGATCGACCGCGATCGCTTCGAAGCCGGCCTCGGCCAGCGCATGCAGCACGTGGCGCCAGGCGTACCAGGTCTGCGGCCAGCCCGGGATCAACAGCACCGGTTGCCCGCTGCCGGCGGAGACGCAATGCACGCGCTGGCCGTCGATGCGCAGGTAGTGGTGGCGCAGGGTATCGTCGCCGGAGGTGCCAGCGGTGGGGATGTTCTTCATGGGAATGTTCCTGTGGGGGCTCAGGCGATGCCGAGCATGTGCTGCATCTGGGCGCTGCTGATCGGCGCGCCGGCGAAGTCGTCGAAGATCTTGTCGGTGACCGGGATGATGTGGTCGCGGATGAAGGCGGCGCCTTCGCGCGCACCGGCTTCCTGGTCCTTCAGGCAGCACTCCCATTCCAGCGTTGCCCAGCCGGCGTAGTCGTACTGCGCCAGCTTGGAGAAGATCGACTTGAAATCGACCTGGCCATCGCCCAGCGAGCGGAAGCGGCCCGCGCGTTCGGTCCAGTCGGCATAGCCACCGTAGATGCCTTGGCGGCCATTGGGGCGGAACTCCGCGTCCTTGACATGGAACATGCGGATCAGCGGATGGTAGATGTCCAGGAACTGCAGGTAATCCAGCTGCTGCAGCACGAAGTGGCTGGGATCGAACAGGATGCGGCAGCGCTCGTGCTGGCCCACGCGCTCGAAGAAGCGTTCGAAGCTGGTGCCGTCGTGCAGGTCTTCGCTGGGATGGATTTCGTAGCAGAGGTTGATGCCGTTGTCCTCGCAGGTATCGAGGATCGGCCGCCAGCGGCGCGCCAGCTCATCGAATGCTGCATCGATCAGGCCCGGCGGACGCTGCGGGAACGGGAACAGGTAGGGCCAGGCGAACGAGCCGGAGAAGGTGCCCATGTCCTGCAGGCCGAGCCGGCGCGAGGCGCGGGCGGCCAGATGCAGCTGCTGCTGTGCCCATTCGCTGCGTGCCTGCGGATTGCCGCGCAGCGCCGGCGGGGCGAAGCCATCGCACAGTTCGTCGTAGGCCGGATGCACCGCCACCAGCTGGCCGAGGATGTGCGTGGTCAGTTCGCTGACCTGCAGGCCGTGCTCGGCCAGGGTGCCACGCAGGTCGTCGCAGTAGTCCTGGCTGTCGGCAGCGGTGGCCAGGTCGAACAGGCGCGCGTCCCAGGCCGGAATCTGCAGGGCCTTGAAACCGTGGCCGGCTGCCCAGGCGGCGATGCCGGACAGGCTGTCGAACGGCGCCTGGTCGCCAGCGAACTGCGCCAGATGCAGGCTGGGGCCTTTGAGGGTTTGCATGTGTTGCTCCAATTGTTTGTCGGTCGACAAAGAATAGGCGCGTGCATCGGGATGGTCAACACCCGCGTTACACTGCGCGCCTCAGAACGGCAGGCAGGCAGATGGCAGGGCGACCGCGCGAATTCGACAGGGACCAGGCATTGCGCAGGGCGATGCTGCTGTTCTGGCAGCACGGCTATGAGGGCACCTCGATGTCGGCCCTGGTCGAAGCGCTTGGCATTGCCTCGGCGCGCATCTACGCCGCGTTCGGCAGCAAGGAGCAGTTGTTCCGCGAAGCGGTGGCGCTGTACGAAGAAGGCGAGGGCGGCTTCGCGCCGCGCGCGCTGGAACAGGCATCACTGCGCGATGCGATCGGCAGCATGCTGCGTGATGCCGTGCTGACCTATACCCGTCGTGGTCGTCCGCATGGCTGCCTGGTGGTGTCCTCGGCCAGCAGCGTGTCACCGGAGGGCGAGGGCGTGCGTGACTGGCTGGCCAGCCATCGTCGCCAGCGCACGGCGGCGATCATCGCGCGGCTGCAGCAGGCGCAGGCAGCCGGCGAGCTGTCTGCCGATCTGTCCGTGCAGGCCCTGGGCGATCATTTCGCCACGGTGCTGCATGGCATCTCGGTGCAGGCGCGTGATGGGGTCAGCCGCGAGCGCCTGCTGGCGATGGTCGAGGTTGCGCTGGCGCCGTTGCCGCAGCAGGGCTGAGGCCGGACTGTGCCGAAAACGGCTTGATGCCCCCGCTGTCTGCCGGCGCAACGAAATTGTAACAATTTGGAGGATAATGGCCGCTTGCGCAGTTTTCCTCCTATTTGCCGCCCGGTCAGCGCAGGCCGCACGGACGCCTCCTCAGAGCTTTCGATGCCTTCCCATTCCGATTCCCGCCGTTCGTCGGGCATGTCGTCCTCCCTCGTTTCCTTCCGTCGCCATCCGCTGGCCCTGGCCTGTGCAGGCCTGGCGTTGGCAGCCAGCTTCGGTGCTGCCGCGCAGGACAGTGCGCCGACCCCGACCGGGCTGGACACCATCACCGTGACCGCCGAGCACCGCGAGCAGAACCTGCAGGAAGTGCCGGTGTCGGTTGGCGTGGTGCAGGGCGAGCGCATGCGCGACTTCACCGCCGGCGGCGACGATACCCTGCTGGCGCTGTCCGGCCGCGTGCCGAGCCTGTATGCGGAAACCACCACCGGCCGCATCTTCCCGCGCTTCTACATCCGCGGCCTGGGCAACATCGATTTCTACCTGGGTGCCTCGCAGCCGGTGTCGATCATCCAGGACGACGTCGTGCTGGAGCACGTGGTGCTGAAGTCCAACCCGGTCTATGACGTGGACCAGGTGGAAGTGCTGCGCGGTCCGCAGGGCTCGCTGTTCGGCCGCAACACCACCGCTGGCATCGTCAAGTTCGACACCCTCAAGCCGACCCAGGACTACAGCGGCCGCGTCAGCGCCAGCTATGCCTCCTACAACAGCGTGTCGATCGACGGTGGCTTCGGCGGCCCGATCAACGACATCGCTTCGTTCCGCGTGTCGGCCCTGTACCAGCACCGCGACGACTACGTCGACAACACCTACACCGGCCCCAGCGCCGACGGCACGGTCAGCCCGAAGAAGAACGCCATGGGCGGCTTCGACGACCGCAACGTGCGCGCGCAGCTGCTGCTGACCCCGAGCGACCAGTTCTCGATCCTCGCCTCGGCCCACGCCCGCGACTACGAAGGCACCTCGACCCTGTTCCTGCGCAATGCGCTGACCAAGGGCTCGAACAAGACCGACGTGCCGCGTGACCAGGTCGCCTATGACGAGGCCGACAACAACCCGCAGGCGTACAAGACCTACGGCGGTTCGGTGAAGGCGCGTTATGACTTCGGCGCGATCGATTTCACCTCGATCACCGCCTACGAAACCACCTCCGGCTACAGCCGTGGTGACACCGACGGTGGCGCTGCGGTCAACTTCCCGGTCAATGGCGTGCCGAACGGCTATGGCCAGTCGATGGGCCAGATCCGTGACCTGGACCAGTGGACCCAGGAATTCCGCTTGGCCAGCCACGATGACAGCGCCCTGCAGTGGCAGGCCGGCGCGTTCTACTTCAACGGCAGCGACACCACCGACTTCTACCAGCGCGCCTGGTTCCTGAAGGGCGCGGCGCGCAACCCGAACAACTGGGTGCGGCTGCGCAACAAGAACACCTCGTGGGCCGGTTTCGGCCAGCTCAGCTACGCCTTCACCGACAAGTTCACCGTCACCGCCGGCCTGCGCCAGACCCGCGATGAGAAGCACACCCGCCTGCTGAAGACGGCTGATACCACCGCCGGTCTGGTCACCTACAAGGGCCGCACCGACGTCAAGATGACCGACACCACCCCGAGCTGGGATCTGAGCGCGATGTATCAGATCACCCCGGACGTGAGCGTCTATGCGAAGGTCGCGCGCGGCTTCCGTGGCCCGACCATCCAGGGCCGTTCGGCCGTGTTCAACGCTGACTTCACCACCGCTGATTCGGAGACGATCCTGTCCTGGGAAGCGGGCGTGAAGAGCAGCCTGTGGGACAACCGCCTGCGCTTGAATGCCACCGCGTTCACCTACACCGTCAACGACATCCAGCTCAACGGCAACGATTCGGACGGCAACGGCGTGCTGTTCAACGCCGACAAGGCCAAGGCCTACGGCTTTGAAGCGGACATGGAACTGCGCCCGATCCCGAACCTGACCCTGAGCGCCGGCCTGAGCCTGCTGCACAGTGAGATCAAGGACAAGCGCGTGTATGCGCAGGTCTGCGCACTGAACGGCAAGGTGGTGTGCACCGTCGATGACCCGACCATCAAGGTCGGTGCCAACACCTTCGCCCAGATCGATGGCAATCCGCTGCCGAACGCGCCGAAGTACAACATCAACCTGGCTGCGCGTTACGACTTCCCGCTCAGCGATGCAGGCACGATGTTCGTGTCCACCGACTGGAACAAGCAGGGCTACACCAGCTTCGTGCTGTATGACAGCCAGGAGTTCAACTCCAAGGGTGATTTCGAAGGCGGCCTGAAGATCGGCTACTCGGGCAACTACGGCGCGTATGAAGTGTCGCTGTTCGCGCGCAACATCACCAACGAGAAGAACCTCAAGGGTGTGATCGAGAACTACATGGCGGCGGTCTACAACGAACCGCGCACCGTGGGTGTGTCGCTGAACATGAACTGGTAAGACGCATCGGTCGGTACCGCACGCGGTACCGACACCTTTGCACTACCCTCCAGACGCCCTGCCTGTGCAGGGCGTTTGCCGTTGTGGGAACTGACATGCGGAATCGCCACCCCGCAGGTGCAGGGCGTCGTGACGGGTCTACTTGGCGGCAGGCGTGACAGCAGGGGCCAGTTCGGCAAACAGGCCGCCGAGCACGCCCATGGTGGCCGTGTCGGCTCCCATGTCTTCGGCGGCGTTGGCAATGGCGATCACGCCACTGTTCTGTGCGGGGAACAGCACCACCCACGCCAGCCAGTTGCCATCGGAGCCACCGTGCACCAGCACCGGGCCCTGGCGGCCAGTGATCGACGACTGCACGCCCCAGTCCAGGCCCGAGGGGCTGCCCGGTTGCGCGCTCTGCATCAGCGTATAGGACGCCGGCGTCAACAGCGTGCCCTTGCCGTGGCTGCCGGCGAGCTGGTCGATGGCGAACAGTGCCAGGTCCTGCAGGCGCATGTGCAGGTTGCCGGCAGCGGTGTAGATCGGCGGTACGCCATCATCAGCCTTCTGCGGCGCGCCGGTGACGGGCTTGCCGCCGCGGTGGCCCAACGGCTGCCCGGCAGTGGTCGGCCCGAAGCCAGCACCGGTCATCTTCAGTGGCTGGAACACTTCGCGTTGGATCAGTGTTTCCACGTCCTTGCCGGTGGCGCGTTCGGCGATCACGGCTGCGATCAGGAAACCGCTGTTGCTGTAGGCGAATTCCGTTCCCGGCGGGTGGACCGGTGCCTCGGACAGCGCGGCCTTGATGTAGGCCTCGCGCTGTATGGGCAGGGCACGCGTGTCGGTGAAGAACGCATCCAGTGCGGCGCCATCAGTGAGGTTCTCCGGCAGGCCCGCGCGGTGCGACAGCAGCTGCACCAGCGTGACATTGCGGTAGGCCGGCTGCATCTGCGCGGCCAGGTCGGGCAGCATCGTCGACAGCGGCGCATCCCACTTCAGCACGCCCTGTTCGACCAGGCGCGCGATCATCGCCACGGTGATTGGTTTACCGGTCGAGCCGATCATCCAGGCATCACCGGTGCTGGCGGCCACCTTTTCATCATTGCGGCGTACGCCGCTGACGGCCTGTTCGGCGATCTTTCCGTCGCGAATCACCAGCACGCCCATGGCCGGCGTCGTCGTGCCCTGCAAGGCCTGTGCAATGCGTGCCTGCAGGTCATCGGCGGCGCTGGCACTGGCGGCAACGCACAGGAGTGAAACGCCCAGCCATCGGCGCAGGTGGCGCATGGGACGGGAGGGGGAAGCTGCGGTCCGTTCGGAGATGATCGTGTGCATGGGAGTCCTTTGCGCAGCAGCGTGGGCAGGAACTACGCCGACGGCATCGGTCCTGCGGGGTGCGTCGTCTACTCTTGCCTTGAACAGGCGTACAAAGTGACGTGCGATTCACTCTTGCACGCCGCTGACGCAGGCGTATGTGTCTGCAGTCATGTAGGTAAACGGCGCGGCGCGATCGCGTTGGCGGACGTACAGGATCGCGGCAGGGCTCGTCCCAGGGAGCAATCAGCGCCGCATGGGTTTCGAGAGGCGGCAGCGCGACGCTTCTCGCGCAGCAGGCACGCGCTGCGAGATCTCATGGCAGTGCCAGGGTGTACCGTCGCCGCGCTGCGTGCGCGACGACGGCAGGATGCTCAGGCGGCGGGCAACAGCGGTGCCAGCACCGGCTCCAGCTGCTGCTGGCGCCAACCGGCCAATGCGGCAGGCCACTGCCGACGTTCCAGATAGCTTTCCAGATGCTTGCGCGAGGCTAGTACGCCGTCAGCCAGACCGAGCTCGCGGCTGCGTTCGGCTACGGCATCCTGCAGCTTCTTCAGCAGCTGCTTGCTGGCGTCGCTGGCCTGCATCGCCAGCGGGGCATCGGCTTCGTCGGCCAACGGCGTGTCCAGCGCCTGCCACACGGCAGCGGCAAGCTTGCGCGGCGCCTTCGGGAACTGTTCGAACAGCGTGCTCAATGCAGCGGCATCGGTCGGCGGGGTGCGTGCCAGAGTCGCGGCCAGTTCATTGTCCAGGATCCAGCTGCGCGGACGGTCGCTGGCCCGCGCCTGCACGTCGCGCCAGCGCAGCAGGCGCAGCAGGCGGCGCTGCGCGGGCGCGTCCAGGAACTGCGCCGAGCGCATGCCCAGGTGGGGCCAGCGGTCCTCGTCATTGGCGACGCTGGCCAGCAGGCGCTCGCCGTCGTCGTGCAGCCACTGCTGGCGCCCCAGCGTTTCCAGCTTGGCGGAAATTGCGTCATGCATCGCAAACAGATGCTCGACGTCGTCGGCGGCGTACTTCAGCTGTGAGTCCGACAGCGGCCTGCGCATCCAGTCAGAGCGGGTTTCGCCCTTTTCCAGTGCCACGCCGGTGATCTCCTGCACCAGCTTCTGGTAGCCCATGCCAGCACCGATGCCGGCCAGGGCGGCGCCGATCTGGGTGTCGAACAACGGGCGCGGCAGTACGCCGCAGGTCCATTTGAACGCCACCAGGTCTTCGCTGGCGCTGTGCATCACCTTGGTGATGGATTCATCGGCCAGCCACGGTGCCAACGCCTCGGGCATGCCGGGAATCAACGGGTCGATCAGCAGGATGTCCTCGCCGACGGCCATCTGCACCAGCGCCAGTTGCGGCCAGAAGGTGCGTTCACGGATGAATTCGGTATCCAGGCCGATGCGGGTCGGCCGCTGCTGGCGGTATGTGTCCAGCTCGGCGGGGGTGGTGATCCAGGTTGCCACAGGTCAGGGCCTACTACTCGTGTTTGCTCAGGCAGGGGAGAATAGCCTAACGTCGGTCCGCATCCGTGCCGAAGGAGGCCCTGCTTGCGTTTTCTGCTGTCGCCCGTGCTGTGTACCGCCTTGGCCGTGGGCCTGGCCGGTTGCACGCCGTCGCCCCCTGCGCAGACCTCCGCTGGCACCGCAGGCCAGCCGGCCGATCCCGCGCCAGAGGCCGATCGGGCGCCTGGTCGCGGGCAGGGCACGGTGACCATTGCCGGTGACGATGCGGCCGAGGACATCCAGCAGTGGACGCCGCCGCGGGTCGATCGCCAGGGACGTACGCTGGCCCAGCTGCGCCGGGCGGCCGATCAGGCGTTCGCGCAGGGGCACCTGTACGAAGATGGCGATGCGGCGGTGCCGCTGTGGCTGGCGGTGCAGGAAGAGGAACCCGACGATCGGCAGGCGCGGCAGGGGCTGCAACGCGCGAAACAGAAGCTGCTGCAGCAGGCCGATGCGTTGCTGCAGCGGCCCTTGCAGCAGCGTGAGGCACTGGCTGAAGCCGGGCGCCAGGCGCTGGTGCTGCTGACCCTGGCGCCGAAGGACGAGAAGGTTCGCGCGCTGCAGGGCCGGGTGGAGACGGCGCAGCGTGTGGTCGCCTACAACCGCGCGGGCGAGGACGATCTGCGTGCCGACCGGATCGGTGAGGCGGGCGACGGCGCCATCGGCAATTTCCGCGAGGCACTGGCGCTGGACCCGAAAAACCGGCGTGCGCGGCAGGGTCTGGCCGCTGCGGAAAGCGGACTGATCCGGCGGGCCGAGGATGCCGCGCGCATCCGCGATTTCGCCAGCGCCGGCGCGTGGTTGGCAGAAGCCAGCAAGGTGCGTGACTCGTCACCGACCATCGCCGATGCGTTCGAGCGCATCGAGCAGATCCGTGCCGCGGCGCTGGTCCAGCTGCGCGATGGCGGCCTGCATGATCTGACCACCCCGCAGGGACTGAAGCCTGCGCGCGAGAAGCTGGCCGAAGCGCTGCGCATCGCCTTGCCGGGCGATGCAGTGGTGGCGCAGCTGCGCGAGCGCATCGAACTGGCTACCCATTACGGCAGCTTCCGGCCGGGGCAGGTGTTCAGCGACGCGCTGCGTGATGGCGGCCGTGGACCGCAGATGATCGTGGTGCCACACGGCGGATTCCAGATGGGCGCCAGTGATACCGAACCGGGCGCGACCGACGCAGAGCGACCGTCGCACTATGTGCGTTTCGAGCGCGGTTACGCGATGGCGATCACCGAGATCACCGTGGCTGATTTCGAGCGCTATGTGAAGGCGACCAATGCTCGACCACGCGCGACCCGGCGTGGACATTCGGTGGTCTATGACGAGCGCAGCGGCAATTTCATCCGTCGCAGCGGCGTGGACTGGCGGTCCGACTATGATGGCGGGCGGGCGCTGGGCAATTCGCCGGTGATGCACGTCAGCGTGCGTGATGCAGAGAACTACGCGACCTGGCTGTCCGAGCAGACTGGCCGCAGCTACCGCCTGCCCAGCGAGGCCGAGTTCGAGTACGCGATGCGTGCCGGCAGCAGTGGCCGCTACCCCTGGGGCGATGCCGGGCTGCCGCCGGAAGGTAGTGGCAATTACACCGGCAGCAAGGACGTTTCACCCTCCGGCAGGCATTGGCACAATGCCTTCGTCGGCTACGGCGATGGTTGGTGGGGGCCGGCGCCCGTGGCCAGTTTCCAGGCAAACGGCTTCGGGCTGCATGACATGGGCGGCAACCTGAGCGAATGGGTGGCCGACTGCTGGCATGCCAGCTATCGGCGCGCGCCGGCCGATGGTGTGGCCTGGTTCAACCCGGGGTGCCGTTCACGTGTGATCCGTGGTGGCAACTGGGCCAATGCCCCGGAGCAGACCCGGGCGGCCTGGCGGCAATCGCAGGATTCGGATACCACCAACGCGCGCATCGGCTTCCGCCTGGTCCGCGGGATCTGACCAGCACACCTGGGCCGGCGCCGACTTCACCCGCCGCAGGCAGCGCCGCACTAAGATTGCGCCGTGCCCGCCGGCCGGCGGGGTCAGCCGGAAGACCAGCCGATGCGCAACGATCCTTTTTCCCGCTCGCCGCAGCAACGGCGTGGCCTGTTCGGCAACATCCGCTGGTGGGTACTGCTGCTGGCCGCCGGCTATGCCGCGTTCTACTGGTTCTCCAACCGTGCGGTCGACCCTTATACGGGCGAGAAAGTGCTGATCGACAGCAGCCTGGACGCCAGCCAAGAGAAGGCACTGGGCCTGCAGGCCTACCAGCAGATCCTGTCGCAGGAACGCCCGTTGGGACCGAACGAACAGGTCTCGCGGGATGTCCGGGCGATTGCCGAGCGACTGATCGCCAAGGTCGATGTGGTCGAAACCGCGCTGGCGCAGGAACACGGGTTGCAGCCGGCGCATTTCGCGCGCGACTTCGAGTGGGAGGTCAACGTGATTCCGTCCGAGCAGGCCAATGCGTTCTGCCTGCCCGGCGGCAAGATGGCCGTGTACACGGGGCTGATCCCGGTGGCGCGCACCCGCGATGCGATGGCGGTGGTGATGGGCCATGAAATCGCCCATGCGTTGCTGCGCCACGGTGCACAGCGCATGGCTCAGCAGAAGCTGACCCAGATCGGCCAGGTGGCCGGCGCCGCCAGTGGCATGGATGCGCAGCAGCAACAGATGATGATGTCGGCGATGGGCTACGGTTATCTGTTGCCGTATGCGCGCAGCCACGAGACGCAGGCTGATGAAGTAGGCCTGATGCTGGCGGCGGCGGCGTGTTTCGATCCGCGCGAGGCGGTGCCGCTGTGGCAGCGGATGGGGCAGGCGGGTGGTGGTCAGTCGCCGCCGGAATTCGCTTCGACCCACCCCAATCCCGGTACCCGTATCCAGAATCTGCAGGCGTTGATGCCGAAGGCACTGGAGTACCGGCAGAAGTTCTGCGAGCAGGCCAGGTAAAGGGTGGTTCGGCAGGGCTGCGCCCTGCACCCGCCGAAGCAACAGCCGGAGCAACAGCAACAGCAACAGCAACAGCGGGCTATCGGTGGGATGGCGGGGTGGGTCCGGTTGCGGGAGACGCCGTGAACCCGTCCATGGGGGCTTGGCCGCGGCATCCATGCCGCGGACACTCCCGCAACCGGACCCACCCCGCCTTCGACAGATTTCCGCGATCGGTTGGAATGGCTCTTGGGGTCAGATCCGTTTTCCTACGGAAAACGGATCTGACCCCAGATTGATTTCGATATCTGAAAGAGATTCATCCACGCATGTCGTGGATGTGCCAACCGTCACCGGGAAACTGTCGAAGGTGGGGCGGTGTCGGATTGCGGGGTGTCCGCGGCATGGATGCCGCGGCCAAGCCCCCACGGACGGGTTTACGGCGTCCCCGCAATCCGACACCGCCCCGCCAAACCCACAGACAATCCAGAGCCGGCCGTTGCATTTGCCGTTGCTGTTGCTGTTGCTGTTGCCTTGGCTTGAAGGCCTCTGCAGGTGCAGGGCGCAGCCCTGCCGAACACCCCTTACTTGACCGCCGTCACCTGGACGTCGATCACGCCGTCGCCGACGCGGGCCTGCAGTGCGTCACCCGGTTGCACCTGCTCGACACGACGCACCAGTGCGCCATCGTCTGCACGGGTCACGATGCTGTAACCACGGGCGACGGTCGCCAGAGGACTGACTGCTTCCAGCGAACGTGCAAGGCCACGCAGGCGCAGTGCATCACGTTGCAGCAGGCGCTGCAGTGCCGCTTGCGGGCGCCCGCCCAGCGCGGCAAGGCGACGTCGCAGCGCCTCTATCTGCCGTTGCGGATGGTGACCACGCAACACTGCGGCGGCGTGGCGCAGGCGGGCCGCGCGACGTTCCTGCTGCTGGTTGTGCGCCGCATGCAGTCGACGCCCGAGGTCCAGCTGGCGCCGGCGCAGAAGATCCAGTCGTGCTTGCGGGCTTTGTGCATTCAAACGCAGCAGGGCGCGATCAGCGCGCTGCATGGCCTGCTGCATGGCGTGGCGTTGCAGCTGCACCATGCGTGCCGCATTACGGCGCAGGCGCAGGGCCAGGTCGCGCTGATCGGGGACCAGCAGTTCTGCGGCCACCGATGGCGTCGGTGCGCGCAGGTCAGCAGCAAAATCGCTGAGACTGAAGTCGGTTTCGTGACCCACCGCCGATACAACAGGTGTGCCGCTGGCGGCGATTGCACGGGCCAGGGCTTCATCGTTGAACGCCCACAGGTCTTCCAGCGAGCCACCGCCGCGGGTCAGCAGGATCACGTCGTAGCGGCCGCTGGCATCGGCGGCCTGCAGCAGGCGGGTGATCTGCGCGGCAGCGGTCGCGCCCTGTACCAGGGTCGGCAGCAGATCCACTTCCAGCAACGGGAAGCGTCGGCCGAGCACGCTCAGCACATCGCGCACGGCGGCGCCGGTGGGCGAGGTGATCACCGCCAGGCGCTGCACATGGGCCGGCATTGGCCGCTTGCGGGCCGGGTCGAACAATCCCTCGGCCTCCAGCCGCGCCTTCAGTTCCTCGAACGCGCGGCGCAGTGCACCTTCGCCGGCTTCTTCCATGTGGTCCAGCACCATCTGGTACTCGCCACGGGCGTCGTACAGGGTCACCTTGCCGCGCACCAGCACGCGCATGCCCTCGCGCGGCACGAACTTCAGGTACTGCGCCTTCATCCTGAACATCGCAGCGCGCAGCTGTGCACGCGCGTCCTTCAGGGTGAAGTACAGATGGCCGGACGCCGGCCGCGCTACGCTGCCGAGTTCGGCTTCCACCCAGATCGCCGGGAAGCTGCCTTCCAGCAGGTCGCGCGCCAGGGTGTTGAGCTGGCTGGGGGTGAGGACGTCATTGTTGCGTGGCTGCATGGTTACGGCGTGGGGCAGATGGAGCAGGGGCCTCAGGATCGCACGTCAGCGCAGGCCGTGCTGGGCCAGTGCCCATTGCACGTGTTCGCGGACCACGGGGGAAGCATCCTCGGCGCGTGTCTGCAGTGCCGACAGCGTCTCTGCCGTGGTCGGCGCATTGCCCAGTGCCACGGCGATGTTGCGCAGCCAGCGCTCGTGGCCGCTGCGGCGGATCGGGCTGCCTTCGGTACGGCGCAGGAATTCAGCTTCGTCCCACGCGAACAGCTGGTCCAGGCGCGCGGTATCCAGGTTGTTGCGCGCGCGGAAGTCGGCCTCGTCGGTGCGCTTGGCGAACTTGTTCCAGGGGCAGACCAGCTGGCAGTCGTCGCAGCCATAGATGCGGTTGCCGATCAGTGGTCGCATCTCCACGGGGATCGCACCGTCATGCTCGATGGTCAGGTAGGAAATGCAGCGGCGTGCATCCAGCCGCTGCGGGCCGGTGATGGCCTGGGTCGGGCAGACGTCGATGCAACGCGTGCAGGTGCCGCAGTGGGCGCTGGCCGGCGTATCAATCGGCAGCGGCAGATCAATGTAGATCTCGCCGATGAAGAACCATGAGCCGCCGTGGCGGTCGATCAGGCAGGTGTGCTTGCCGATCCAGCCCAGCCCCGCGTTGCGTGCCAGTGCGCGTTCCAGCACCGGCGCCGAGTCGACGAACACGCGGTAGCCCAACGGCGCCACCTCATCGTTGATCTGCGTGGCCAGCTTCTGCAGGCGGTTGCGCATCAGCTTGTGATAGTCGCGGCCGAGCGCGTAGCGCGCCACATACGCACGGCCCGGATCAGCCAGCGTGGCCCAGGCCTCGGTGTCATCCTTGTGGCTGTAGTCCATGCCCACCGAGATCACCCTCACCGTGCCGGGCAGCAGCTCTGCCGGGCGCGCGCGCAGGGTGCCGTGGCGTGCCATCCAGTCCATCGTGCCGTACAGGCCCTGGCCCAGCCAGTCGGCCAGGTGCGCCTCATCCTCGCCCAGTTCGATGCCGGCGATACCGCAGCGCTGGAAGCCATGCGCACGCGCCAGATCGCGGATGCGCTGTACGGCCAGGGCCGGATCGAGGGGGGCAGGGGCGGTGGACATGTGCACCAGTATAAAATCCCTGCATGGCCAACCTTGCCGATCTGTTCGATTCCCGTGCCGCACGCAGCCTCGATGCCCAGGCCTCCGCGCTGGCGGGCGAGGCTGGCTGGGGCCTGATGGCCCAGGCGGGGCAGGCGGCCTGGCAGTGCCTGCTGCAGCACTGGCCACAGGCGCGCCAGGTCGGCGTGGTCGTTGGCAGCGGCAACAATGGCGGCGATGGTTACGTGCTGGCCCGTCATGCGCTGCAGGCGGGGCTGCAGGTCCAGGTGGTCGCGCTGCCGGGCTCGCCGTCTTCCACGCCATTGGCACAGCGCGCCGCGACGGATTTTAAGTCCGCCGGGGGAGCCGTCGCTGATTTCAATGGCGAACTGGCCCAGGTCGATGTATGGGTCGATGCCCTGTTCGGCCTCGGCTTCGCCCGCGCACCAAGCGGTGCGGCGCAGGCCTTGATCGAGGCGCTCAACGCGCAGCGGGCGCCGGTGTTGGCGCTGGATGTACCCAGCGGCGTCGATGCCGACCGCGGCTGTGTGCCGGGCGCCGCCGTGCGCGCGACCCTGACCTTGCAGTTCATCGTCGCCCATCGTGGCCTGTACACCGGCGATGCGCTGGAATACACAGGGTGTAGACAGCTGGCACCGCTGACGCTGCCCGAAGAGGCCTGGCAGGGTGTCGTTGCCGCTGCAGAATGCTGGACGCAGTCGCGCCTGCCGGATCTGCTGCCGCCGCGTCGTGCCAACAGCCACAAGGGTGATTCCGGCCATGTGCTGTGCGTGGGCGGCAACCATGGCAGCGGCGGCGCCATCGCGATGGCCGCCGAAGCCGCGCTGCGTGCTGGCGCAGGTCTGCTGAGCATCGGTACGCGTCAGGATCATGTCGGCCCGCTGCTGGCGAGGTTGCCCGAAGCGATGACGCATGCGCTGGAAGATGGTGCTGCGCTGCCCGCGTTGCTGGCAAAAGCCAAGGTCGTAGCGATCGGCCCGGGCCTGGGCCAGGACGAATGGGCGCGCGCGCTGTATGCGCGTGTGCTGCAGTCGGGCCTGCCGCTGGTGATCGACGCCGATGCGCTGAACCTGCTGGCGCAGGACGCGCATGCGATGACAGATGCGATCCTGACCCCGCACCCCGGCGAAGCCGCGCGCTTGCTGGAAACCACCACGGCGGCAATCCAGGCCGATCGCTATGGCAGCGCGCAGGCGCTGGCCGAGCGCTATCACGCGGTGGTGGTGCTGAAAGGGGCTGGCAGCATCGTCGCCGCGCCAAACCGCACACCTCGATTGATTGCGGCCGGCAACCCGGGAATGGCGGTAGGTGGCATGGGTGACCTGTTGACCGGCATCATCGCCAGCCTGCGCGCGCAGGGTCTGCCTGCGTTCGATGCGGCGGCCGGCGGTGCGCTGCTGCATGCCCTGGCCGGTGATGTCGCCGCTGCCGACGGTGCCCGCGGCCTGCTTCCCACTGATCTGCTGGCGCCCCTGCGGCGGCTGGCCAACCCGGACTGTTCCCGATGACCGAATTCTTCCTTGCTGACAGCGACGCCACCGAACTGCTGGGGCAGTGGCTGGCAGCCACCCGTCCTCCGCAGGCGCTGGTCGAACTTCGCGGCGATCTTGGCGCCGGCAAATCGACCACAGCACGTGCGCTGCTGCGGGCCCTGGGCGTGCAGGGCGCGATCCGCAGCCCCACGTACACGCTGGTCGAGCGCTATCCGTTGTCCAGTGGCGGCGAAGCCTGGCACCTGGACCTGTATCGCATCGGCCAGGCCGGCGAGCTGGATTTCCTGGGGCTGGACGAGGGCAGCGCGGTGCTCTGGCTGGTCGAATGGCCCGAGCGCGGCGCCGGTGCGTTGCCGCCCACCGATCTGATCGTGGCACTGGAAATTGAAGGGCAGGGGCGTCGCGTGCGTCTCACTGGCATCAGCGACGCGGGACGTGAATGGCTGTCGCGGCTTCCCCAAGGTGGCGACTTGCAGGCCCTTTCTGTCGGCTGACGAGAACAAACACCGGCAGGTTACGGATTATTAAGGAAAAAGGTGTTGCATTCCGTTCAGTGCGGTGATTGAATCCTGAGTCATGCGCCCGGGGAATCGACTCATTGCCATCTGTGCCGCCGTCGGACTTGGTCTGGCGAGCGTCAGTGCGTGGGCCGGTGAGGTCCGTCAGGTCCTGCTGAATACCGGTGCGACCGGAACCCGTGCGGAAATCGCGCTGGTCGGCAGTGGCGGCTACAAGACCCTGTCGCTGGCCGGTCCGAACCGGCTGGTGGTTGATTTCCCCGATTCCAGCGCGGTGCGCAACCTGAAGATGCCTTCGCCGCAGGGCGTGGTCACGGCAGTGCGCACCGGGCAGCCGGTGCCGGGAACGTTCCGTGTCGTATTCGACCTGGCCGAGACGGTCGCGCCCTTCCGCCCGCAGATGCAGCGCGAAGGCAATGAATCCAAGCTGGTGATCGAGTGGCCGGGCGATGGTCCGGCCGTGGCCGCCAGCCGACCCGCGGTGACCCCTGCGCCGACGCAGCCGCCTGCAGCATCTTCGGTGAGCCCGGCTTCGACCCCGAGCCCGACCCCAGCACAGACCGCACAGTCCCGTGGCGATGCCGCGCGGGCGACCGCGCTGTTGACCGCGCAGGTCCAGCAGCAGGCCAGCGCCAGCGCCGCGGCACCGGCCGCGCCGACGCCGGCGCCGAGCACCACGCCGGTGCAGATGGCGGCAGCAGGTACCGCCGCCAGCAGCACACCGACATCATCGCCGGCAGCGATCCTGGCCGGTCAGGCCACCACCGCGGTGGTGACCACCCAGCCGAAGCCGGTGCCGACACCTGTTGCGCCGACCGAGTCGCCGCGTCCGACCATGCCCAGCGATGCGTCGCGAATCCGCATGCAGCCGGGCATGCGTCACCTGGTGGTGGCGATCGACCCGGGGCATGGCGGCCAGGACCCTGGTGCCATCGGCCCGACCGGCAAGCGCGAGAAGGACGTCACCCTGGCGGTGGCGCGTGAGCTGGCCCGGCAGGTCAATGCTACACCCGGCCTGAAAGCGTTCCTGACCCGCGACAGCGACGTGTTCATCCCGCTGCCGATGCGTGCCCAGAAGGCGCGTGCGAACAAGGCTGACATCTTCATTTCGATCCACGCCGATGCCGCCGAGAACCGTTCGGCCACCGGTTCGTCGGTGTACGTGCTGTCGACCAAGGGCGCGTCTTCGCAGCGTGCGCGCTGGCTGGCGGACAAGGAAAACGCCGCCGATCTGGTGGGTGGCGTGCGCCTGCAGCAGACCGAAGGCACGCTGGCCAACGTCCTGCTGGACCTCGCGCAGAGCGGGTACATGAAATCCTCCGAGGATGCTGCCGGCCACGTTCTGGGCGGCCTGAAGCGGATCGGCAACAACCACAAGCCGAACATCGAGCGCGCCAACTTCGCCGTGCTGCGCACCTCGGACATGCCGGCGATGCTGGTGGAAACCGCGTTCATCTCCAACCCGGATGAAGAGCGCCGCCTGATCGACCCGGCCTACCAGCGCAAGGTCGCCGGTGCAGTGCTGGATGGCGTGCATACGTTCTTCAGCCGCCAACCGCCGCCGGGCACGTTGTACGCCGCGCGCGCGCAGGCCGAGATCGACGCTGCAAGCACCGTGGCTGGCGGCAGCAAGTAAACCGCTGGATCGCCTGCTTCTGCTGGAGCCTGGCCCTGCCTGGCTGGGCGCTGCACACGGTGGATCTCGACCCTACCTGTCGCCGCTCCGCTATCATCGTGGCATGACGTCTGCCTGCCCCACCTGCCCATGAACGCGCCCGATCCGCGTCCGATCCGGCCGTTGCCGGAAATCCTGATCAACCAGATTGCCGCCGGTGAGGTGGTCGAACGACCTGCATCGGTGGTCAAGGAACTGGTTGAGAACGCGATCGATGCCGGCGCCAGCCGCGTCGACATCGAACTGGAAGAAGGCGGTGTGCGCCTGATCCGCATCCGCGACAACGGTAGCGGCATTGCCGCCGAACAGTTGCCGCTCGCGGTCTCGCGGCACGCCACCAGCAAGATCGCCAACCTGGACGAACTGGAGGCGGTGGCCACGCTGGGTTTCCGTGGCGAAGCGCTGCCGTCGATCGCCTCGGTCAGCCGTTTCACCCTGGCCTCGCGCCGTGCCCACGACGAGCACGGTTCGGCATTGCAGATCGAAGGCGGCAAGATCGGCGAGGTGACTCCGCGCGCGCACGCGCCGGGTACCACGGTGGAAGTGCGTGAGTTGTTCTACAACGTGCCGGCGCGACGCAAGTTCCTGCGCGCCGAGCGCACCGAGCTGGGGCATATCGAAGAGTGGCTGCGCTCGCTGGCGCTGGCCCGTCCCGATGTCGAGCTGCGTGTCTCGCACAACGGCAAGGCCTCGCGTCGCTACAAGCCGGGCGACCTGTATTCGGACGTGCGCTTGGCCGAGACCCTGGGCGAGGACTTCGCCAGCCAGGCCGTGCGCGTGGACCACAGCAGTGCCGGCCTGCGCCTGCATGGCTGGATCGCGCAGCCGCATTATTCGCGTGCCAGTACCGATCAGCAGTACCTGTACGTCAATGGCCGTTCGGTGCGTGACCGCAGTGTCGCCCACGCAGTGAAGATGGCTTACGGCGACGTGCTGTATCACGGTCGGCAGCCAGCCTATGTGCTGTTCCTGGAACTGGACCCGACGCGCGTCGATGTGAACGTGCACCCGGCCAAGCACGAGGTGCGCTTCCGTGACTCGCGGCTGGTGCATGACTTCGTCTACCGAACCTTGAAGGATGCGCTGGCCGACACCCGCGCAGGCATGAGCGCGCAGGAGATCGGTGCAGGCGCGGTGCATCCGGCCGAAGGCGGCAGCGCGTCTGCGATGCCGGGCACGACGGCCTCCAGCTTCGGCTACGTGCGCGGTCCGGCACCCGGTGCGGGGCAGGGCGGTGGTGGTGGCTTTTCCGGTTGGCGCCCGCAGCAGCCGCTGGGCCTGCAGGTAGCCGATGCACCCGCTGCCTATGCTGCGCTGTATGCCTCGCCAGCCGGTGCCGAGCGTGGTGCTGCACTGCCGCCGATGCCGATGGAGAACGGACTGCCGGTCACCAGTGCCGACGCCGGGGTGCCGCCGCTGGGCTACGCCGTTGCCCAGCTGCATGGCATCTACATCCTGGCCGAGAATGCCGAAGGCCTGATCGTGGTCGACATGCATGCGGCGCACGAACGCATCGGCTACGAGCGGTTGAAGAATGCACACGATGGCATCGGCCTGCAGTCGCAGCCGTTGCTGGTGCCGATCACCCTGGCGGTGGGCGAGCGCGAGGCAGACACTGCAGAAGCGGAGGCCGATACGCTGGCTGCGCTCGGGTTCGAGATCACCCGTGCCGGACCAGGTGCACTGCACGTGCGCAGCATCCCGGCGCTGCTGGCCCATGCCGAGCCCGAAGGCCTGCTGCGCGATGTGCTGACCGACCTGCGCGAGCACGGCCAGAGCCGTCGCATCGCCACGGCGCGCGACGAGCTGCTGTCGACCATGGCCTGCCATGGTGCCGTGCGTGCCAACCGGCGCCTGACCGTGCCGGAAATGAACGCGCTGCTGCGCGACATGGAAATCACCGAACGGTCCGGCCAGTGCAACCACGGCCGGCCGACCTGGGCCCGTTTTTCGCTGGCGGAGATCGACCGCTGGTTCCTGCGCGGACGTTGAGGGGAGCACCGATGCGACTTTGGAGAACGGGCGGCCTGCTGGCGGCCCTGTTGCTGGCGGCCTGCAGCCCTGCGCCGACGCCGGCACCGGCCGTGGTTGAGGATCCGGCCTTCGCCGCGCAGCAACAGCAATGGCGGGTGCTGCGCTACCAGGACCTGACCCGGCCCGATGGCTGGACTGCGCTGGTCGGCCTGCACTGGTTGCAGAACCGGTCACACTTCGTCGGCAGCGGTGCCACCAGCGGCATCCGCCTGGCGGTGGGGCCGGCCAAGCTGGGGCTGTTGCGGCGCGAAGGCGACCAGTGGTGGTTCACGCCGGAGTCCGGTACCGATGTCACCCTTGATGGGCGGCCGGTGCGCGGGCGTGTCCGCATGGATACCGACAAGGATCCGCAGCCGACCCTGCTGGCCTTCGATGGCGGCAAGGGCCAGCTCAGCCTGATCCGTCGCGGCGCGCGCGATGCACTGCGGGTCAAGCACGCCGATGCACCCGCACGCCGCGATTTCGCCGGCCTGCAGTACTGGCCCGGTGGTCCGCAATGGCAGGTGCAGGCGCGTTTCATCGCGCATCCGCCAGGCAAGACCCTGCCGATCGTGGACATCACCGGCCTGACCACCGAGATGCCCAATGCCGGTGCCGTGGAATTCGATCGCGACGGCCGCAGCTGGCGGCTGGAAGCGATCGGCGAGCCGGGGCAGCCGCTGTTCCTGATCTTCGCTGACCGTACCAGTGGCCACGGCAGCTATCCTGCTGGCCGCTATCTCGATACCGATGCGCCCACCGCCGATGGCCACGTGACGATCGACTTCAACCACGCCCACAACCCACCGTGCGCGTTCACCGCCTATGCGACCTGCCCGTTGGCGCCGCCGGAAAACCGCTTGGATCTGCGCGTGGAAGCGGGTGAAAAGGCGTATCACCTGCCTGAAGGAGAGGGCTGAACATGTTGATGAAACTGTTGTTGCGCAGTGCGGTTTTTCTGGTTGCCTGCGCCGCCGGCCCATTGGCCACCGCGCGCGATGCGCCAGTTGAAACGTCGGCTGGCAAGCCGCCGGTGCCGCTGTTGTGGAAGGTCACCGGACAGAGAGATGCACGGCTGTACCTGCTGGGTTCCTTCCATCTGTTGAAGCCGCAGGACTATCCGCTGTCGAGCGATGTCGAGCAGGCATTTGAAGCCTCGCAGCGCGTGCTGTTCGAAGTGACGCCAGAGGAGCTGCAGTCGCCGCAGATGGCCAGCCAGATGGTGCAGGTGGCTACCCGCAAGGATGGCAGCGAACTCAAGCGTGACCTGGATGCGCCGACCTGGCAGAAGCTGCAGGCCTATGCGACGCAGAACAAACTGCCACTGGCGCAGTTGCAGGGCATGAAAGCGTGGTTCGTCGGCCTGACCATCACTGTGGGCCAGATGCAGAAGCTGGGGCTGGACCCGGAGCTGGGGCTGGACCGCCACTTCATGCAGCGGGCGCAGAAGGCCGGCAAGAAGACTGCAGGCCTGGAAGACATGTCCAGCCAGATCAACCTGCTCGATGGCATGAGCGTGCAGGAACAGCGGCAGATGCTGTCCGAGGCGCTGGACGAAGCAGGCAAGGGCGATGCCCAGGCGCAGATGCTGCATGAGGCCTGGCGCCGTGGCGACGATCGCCTGTTGTGGAACCGGATGGGCGTGGAGATGCGCCAGAAGTATCCGCAGCTTTACCAGCGCATCAATACCGACCGCAACGATGCATGGGTGCCCAAGCTGCTGCCGTACCTGCAGGCGGGGCAGGGCGGCACCCTGGTGGTGGTGGGCGGCCTGCACCTGCTGGGCAACGATGGCGTGGTGGAGAAGCTGCGCGCGAAGGGCTACAAGGTCGAGCGTGTCTGCAAGGGCTGCAGGAAGTAGATCCACGCCACGCGTGGGGCATTCAAAACAAAACGGCGCGCCCATGGCGCGCCGTTTTCGTATCAGCCGGGGCGGTTGCCTCAGCGGCGGGTCTTGCCGCTGGTCCCCGCGCCACTGGTCGGGTCGCTCGGCTTGCCGGCCGTGCCGGTGCCGGTGCCCGTTCCGGTGCCACCGGGACGCGGACCACCGAAGCCGCTGCCCATGTTGCGCTGGAATTCCTGCCACAGCTCCAGGTTGCGCTCGGTCAGCTGGTTCATCATCGCCCACGGCGTCTGCCCCAGCAGGTTGCCCATCTGCTGGCGGAACTGCTGCTGCTGGTCGAGGAAGACCTGCATGCTGCGCTCCAGGTAGTTGCCCATGAAGCCCTGCAGGGAATCGCCGTAGAAACGGATCAGCTGGCTCAGCAGCTGGGTGGAGAGCATCGGTTCACCGTCCTGCTCCTGGTCGGCGATGATCTGCAGCAGGACCGATCGGGTCAGGTCGTCGCCGCTCTTGGCGTCGCGGACTTCGAAGTCTTCGCCGTCGAGGATCAGCTGGCGCACGTCCTCGATGGTGATGTAGCTGGAGATCTCGGTGTCGTACAGACGGCGGTTCGGATACTTCTTGATGATGCGGGTCGCAGCCATGAAGCGGTACTCGTCACAGTAGACGCGCAGCATGGCGCAGTGCAGCAGCGGTTGCAACCGCCCCAGCCCCCGCCAGGCTTGGCTTTCCGTCGCCGGAATGTTGCGCAACAAGGCTTTGCGTGCTGCGCAGCATGACCAACGGCAGGGTGCAGCGCCGGGCCCTCAGGCCCTGGCGCCGTCTACCAGCCCATGTGGTGGCCGCCGTTGATGTCCAGGTTGCTGCCGGTGATCCACGAGGCTTCTTCGGCTACCAGGAAGGACACGCCATAGGCGATTTCTTCCGGCTTGCCCAGGCGCCCCGTCGGGATGTCGGCGATGATCTTGGCGCGCACTTCCTCGGGCACCGCCATCACCATGTCGGTGGCCACATAGCCCGGCGAGATGGTGTTCACGGTGATGCCGAAGCCTGCATTCTCGCGCGCCAGCGAGATGGTGAAGCCGTGCATGCCGGCCTTGGCGGCGGCGTAGTTGGCCTGGCCGTACTGGCCCTTCAGGCCGTTGATCGAGCTGATCTGGATGACCCGGCCCCAGCCGCGTCGGCGCATGCCCTCGATGACCGGGCGGGTGACGTTGAACACCGAATTGAGGTTGGTGTTGATCACGTCGTGCCACTGCTCCGCGCGCATGCGGTGGAAGGTGGTGTCGCGGGTGATGCCGGCGTTGTTGACCAGGATCTCGACCGGGCCCAGTTCGGCTTCGACTGCACGGATCAGGGCTTCGGCGCTGGCAGAGTCGGAGACATCGCCCGGGAAGATCGACACCTGGTAGCCGCGTTCGGTCATCGCCTGCTGCCAGGCGCGGGCCTTGGCTTCGTCACGGTAGTTGGTGGCGACGCGGTGGCCCTGGTCGGCCAGGCGTTGGCAGATGGCGGTACCGATGCCGCCGGTTCCGCCGGTGACCAGTGCGACGCGAGATGTCATGGAAAGCTGTCCGGATATCAGGTGGGGGAAGGGGGATTCTGCAACATCGGCGCGGAAAGTGCGCCCGCCGGCAGCAGGATGTCCGCGCGTGGCAGCAGGCCGGGGTCGAAGCTGCGCTGGGCGGCGGCCAACAGCGCATCGCGATCGTTGATGCCTTCCAGTGCGGTGCCCGGCTGGCCCAGCAGTTCCCACAACCGGCGCAGCACCGGTACCGGCTCGCGGGCCTCCACCGGCAGCGCGGCCAGTGACTTGGACAGTTTGTGGCCCGGTGCATCCAGCAGCAGCGGCAGGTGCCAGTAGCGCGGCGTCGGCAGGTCCAGCGCCCGCTGCAGCAGGATCTGGCGGGCGGTGGAATCGAGCAGGTCGGCGCCACGCACGACCTCGTTCACGCCCTGCGCGGCATCGTCGACGACCACCGCCAACTGGTAGGCCCAGCAGCCGTCGGCACGGCGCAGGACGAAGTCGCCCACCTCGGCATGGACATCCTGTTGTTGCTGGCCGCGCAGGCCATCTTCGAAATGCACCACGCTGCCCGCAGGTACCCGGAAGCGGACGGCCGGGTCCGCTCGCGGCTGCCGCGCAACGCAGTGGTGATGGATGCCGCCATTGGCGGCCAGATCGCTGCGGCTGCAGTGGCAGACAAAGGCGTGGCCATCGGCCAGCAGCCGGTCCAGCGCAGTCTGATAAGCGTCGCCGCGCGCGCTTTGCCAGATCACCGGCCCGTCGTGGGCCAGGCCGAACGTGGCCACTGTCTGCAGTTGCGCCTGTGCCGCGCCGGCCACCGTGCGGGGTGGGTCGACGTCCTCGATGCGCAACCGCCACAGGCCGCCATGGTGGCGCGCGAGCAGCCAGCTGCCGAAGGCAGCAAGCAGGGAGCCGGGATGCAGCAGGCCGGTGGGCGAGGGCGCGAAACGGCCGCAGGGAAGGTTGGAGGTCATGCAGGCTGAATCGTCGGTCAGGTTGGCGCTTGAATTCAAGCTGACCGCACCGCAAATTGACGGATATCAACCCCTTCCAAGCCGGAATTTCCCATGTTTACCCGCATTGCCCTGTTCCTGGCGACCAATCTCGCGGTCCTGATCCTCGCCAGCATCGTGATGTCAATCCTGGGCGTGGACTCCCGTTCGATGAGCGGCCTGCTGGTCGTGGCTGCCATCTTCGGTTTCGGTGGCTCCCTCATCTCGCTGCTGCTGTCCAAGTGGATGGCCAAGCGCTCCACCGGTGCGGTGGTGATCACCGAGCCGCGCAACCAGACCGAGCGCTGGCTGCTGGCCACCGTCGAACGCCAGGCCAAGGCGGCCGGTATCGGCATGCCGGAAGTGGCGGTGTATGACGGCCCGGAGATCAACGCGTTCGCCACCGGTGCGAACCGCAACAACGCGCTGGTGGCGGTGTCCACCGGCCTGCTGCACAACATGAGCGAGGACGAAGCCGAAGCCGTGCTCGGCCACGAGATCGCCCACGTCGCCAACGGTGACATGATCACCATGGCGCTGCTGCAGGGCGTGCTGAACACCTTCGTGATCGTGCTGGCCCGCGTGGTCGGCGGCGTGATCGACAGCGCATTGTCCGGCAACCGGGAAGGTGGCGGCCGTGGCTTTGCCTACTACATCATCGTGTTCGTGCTGGAGATGGTGTTCGGCCTGTTCGCCACGATGATCTCGATGTGGTTCTCGCGCCACCGCGAGTTCCGCGCCGATGCCGGCGGCGCATCGCTGGCCGGTCGTCAGAAGATGATCTCGGCGCTGGAGCGCCTGCAGCTCAACCACGGGCAGAGCACCTTGCCGACACAGATCGCCGCGTTCGGTATTGCCGGTTCGACCGCGAAGAAGCTGTTCATGAGCCACCCGCCGCTGGAAGAGCGCATTGCCGCGCTGCGGGCGTCGACGGTGGCGTAAGTGCCGGCTACCGATGGAGATGCAGGAACGCCTGGCCTCGCGCCGGGCGTTTTTGTTGTTGCGATCCGATAAGTTCATGGGCGTCACTTTTCTTTTCGCGCGAAAAGAAAAGTAACCAAAAGAAACGCGCCGCCAGTCGCGAGCCGGTGCTACGCACCGGTACCCTGCGCTTCTCGGCGAATCAGGGGACGTCGCCGAACTCGCTGCGCTCAGACACCGGCGCCTCTGCGCCCCTGATTCCCCTGCGATGCTCGGCTCGCTATAAGGCGGACCCAACGTCAAAGGCCACAGCTGCACCCAGTAGATCCACGCCATGCGTGGATGCTCTTGCCGTTGATCTTGATCTTCCAGTCCGCCTTATAGCGAGCCGAGCACCGCAGGTCCGGCGAGGGCGAAGAGGTGCCGCTGTCCTGTAGAGCCGACTGCTAGTCGGCTGGCTTCCCGCACCGTCCCTCGACGGACCGAGGAGCGCAGGGTACCGACGTGCGCAGCACGTCGGCTCGCGACCGGCGGAGCGTTTCTTTGGTTACTTTCTTTGCGCGCAAAGAAAGTGACACCCCTCCGCAGGCGCGGAAAAGAGCCCGCCGGGCATGGCCCGGCGCTACCGATGCGTGGGCGCACAAACGAAAACGGCACCTTCGCAGGTGCCGTCTCCATGAACCGCTTTACGCGGAACCTCAGAACTTCGCGTCGAACTCGGCAGCGTAGCCAGTGTTCACCAGCACCTTCTGCAGCGACTCAGCCACCTTCAGGTTGCCGGCCACGATCTGCTGGGTGTCCGGGCCGCGGTTGTCCATGCGGGCCGGGGTCGCGCCCTTGAAGTCGCAGACCTTGCCGCCGGCCTCGCGCACCAGCAGCACGCCGGCGGCGATGTCCCAGGCCTTCACGCCGGCCTCGAAGTAGGCGTCGGCGCGGCCACAGGCCACATAGGCCAGGTCCAGCGCGGCCGAACCCGAGCGGCGGATGTCCTCGGCGTGCACCAGCAGGGCGTCCAGTGACTTCAGCTGCGCACTGGCGCGTGCGCGCTCGCGCGGAGCGAAACCGGTGTGGATCATGGTGCCTTCCAGATCCTTGCGGTCGGCCACGCGGATGCGGCGGTCGTTGAGTACGGCGCCGGCACCGCGGCTGGCAGTGAACAGCTCGTTGCGCAGCGGGTCGAAGATCACCGCGTCGGTCGGCTCGCCGTTCTCGACCAGGGCGATCGACACGCAGTAGTGCGGTACGCCGCGCAGGTAGTTGCTGGTGCCGTCCAGCGGGTCGATGACCCACATGTGGCGACGCTCGCTCTGCACGCCACCTTCTTCACCGAAGATGCCGTACTCGGGGTAGGCGCGCTTGAGTTCCTTGACGATCACCTTTTCCGCGTCCGCATCGACTTCGCTGGCGTAGTCCATGCGGCCCTTCTGGACTACATTCAGTGCCTCGAGCTTGTTGATGTTGCGCAAGAGGACGTTGCCGGCGAGGCGGGCGGCCTTGACCATGACGGTTACGGCGGGTTTCTGCATGGCATGGGCTCCCGGAAGGGCAGAAGAGAAGGGCTGGCGGGGGAAAAGAGCGGGTCCGGCGCAGTGGCCGGCCGCACAGTTTACCATTGGTCTTCGTCCAGCTCGACATTTTCCCTGTTCATGTCCCAGTTTCCTGCCGCCACCCGCCTCCGATTCGTCCTGGTCGGGACCCAACACCCCGGCAACATGGGGGCCGCCGCCCGTGCCCTGAAGACCATGGGCCTGGCCCGCCTGGTCCTGGTGGCGCCGGAGAAACCGCTTGATGAAGAGGCCTTCCGTCGCTCGGCCGGCGCCGAGGACGTGCTCGGCGACGCACCGGTGGTGGCCACCCTGGCCGAAGCCGTGGCCGACTGCCGGTTCGTGCTGGGCTGCACCGCACGTGCGCGCCGGGTCCAGCTGGAAGAGTTCCTGCCGGCCGATGCCGCCACCCGCGCAGTGGCCAAGGCCAGCGAAGGCGCCGAGGTGGCGCTGGTGTTCGGCCGTGAGCGCACCGGCCTGACCAACGAGGAGCTGCAGCTGTGCCACGCCGCAGTGCACATTCCATCCGACCCGGAGTTCAGCTCGCTCAACCTGGCCGCCGCGGTGCAGGTGCTGGCCTATGAAGTGCGGATGCAGTTGCTGGGCGCACAACCCGCGGCCGAAACCGGGCCGGACAGTCGCGAGCAGACCGCCAGCCACGATCAGATGGAGAGCTTCTTCGCCCAGCTGGGCGAGACCTTGGACGAGATTGATTTCCACAAAGGCCGCGCGCCTGATTCGGCGATGCGCAAGCTGCGCCGTCTGTTCCTGCGCAGCGAGCCCAGCGAGCAGGAAGTGCGTCTGCTGCGCGGCATCCTGGCCGATACCCAGCGCATGGCACGCCTGGCGCAGAAGAACAGCAAGGACAGCTGACGACGGTCTCATTTTTTCGGGTAGTCTGTCCGGATACCCTGGGGGGGATGATGCTTGTGTCGGGTCTGCGTAGGGCAATGCAGGGGGAACTGCTGAGCCTGGCCTTGGCCCTGCTGGCCGGCACGGCGCATGCTGCGCCGGGTCCACAGTGGGGGCGTTGGGCAGCGAAGAGGGGCAACTCGCGATGACGCAGGATCATGCGCTTGGCCATGTGGGCCGGCAGGGGGCCGGGCCGGTGCCGACGGTGTCCAGTCGTGCGTCCGGTGTGCAGCCGCGTGTCGTCTGTCGTCAAAGGGTGCAGAGTGCCTTGCAGAGGGTGTTGGGGGCTTCCGGTTTCCGCCGCGTCGTTGCGCATGCGCAACCGTGGTTGGATGAATTGAAACAAAGGTCGACGCGCGTGCGGATGGAAGTGGAATGAAGTTGCTCGGCTCCGGGATGCAGGCCCGATTCCTGCTTGCGATGGGCGGGGCAATGCTGGTGGTGGTGGCGATCCTGGCCGTGCTGCTGGGGCGGCAGGCGGCGATGCAGGGCGAGGTGAGGTCGCTCAGCAACGGCGTCATCCACGAACTGTTCGACCGCAGCGTGCGCAGTCGTGGCGAGGCCATGGTGCGCGAGCTGTCCGATGCGCTTGCCGGTCCGCTTCACAAGAACGATCTGGACCAGGTCGGGGCGCTGGTGCGCAGCATTTCGCGGCAGCCGGTGGTGCGCTACGTACTGGTGTTCGACGACCGTGGACGGCTGGTCCACGACGGCTCGGCCGGGGTGCCCGATGCCGGACGGCCGATGGCCGATCCGCTGGCTGCCGGGGCGATTGCCGCCCAGTCGCTGGTGGTGCAGCAGTCGCCCACGGTGCTCGACAACGCAATGCCGATCAGGATGGGCAATCAGCGCATCGGTGGTGTCCGCGTCGGCATGGCGCTGGACGAAGTGCTGCAGCGCGAGCAGGCAGCCAATGCGACCCTCGGTGAGCGGCTGCAGCAGATGGGAAGCCGGCATCTGGGCTGGTTGCTGCTGATGCTGGGCCTGCTGGTGGTGATCGGCGTGGTGGTGATCCTGTACGTGCAGCGCACGCTGGTCGCGCCGATCCGCGAGCTGGCCGCAGCGGCACGGCGCATCGAAGCCGGCGACTACCAGGCGCCGCTGCGGGAAAATACCCGCGACGACGAAGTGGGTGAACTGGTGCGCGGCTTTGCCCGCATGCGTGATGCGATTGCCCGCCACGACCGCGAAGTGCGGCGCATGGCCTACACCGACGCGTTGACCGGGCTCACCAACCGGCTGGCATTCCGCGAGGCGCTGGACCACCGGTTGATGGCCGCACGTGCGTCCAATCACCGGCTGGGCCTGCTGTTCGCCGATATCGATGATTTCAAGCGGGTCAATGACACGCTGGGCCATGAGGCCGGCGACGAGGCGTTGCTGCAGTTTGCCCAGCGCATCGGCCGTGCCGTGACCGAGGCGGGCGGCGACGACGCGGTGCTGGCGCGGTTCGGCGGCGATGAATTCGTGATCCTGGTTGGTGATGGCGACGTTGCGGCCAATGCGCGGTTGCTGGCCGAAGTGCTGGTGCGCGAGCTGGGCAAGCCGCTGGTGGTGCAGGGCAGGGAGCTGTTCCTGGGCACCTCGATCGGCGTGACCCTGTTCCCCGACGATGCCGCCGATGCCACGACGCTGCTGAAGAACGGCGACATCGCCATGTACCAGGCCAAGATGGCCGGCAAGAACTGCTACCGCTACTACAGCCGGGCCATGGACCACGCGGTCGAGCGCCGCGTGCACATGGAGCAGGAGTTGCGGGGCGCCTGGGAGCGCGGCGAGTTGCGGTTGGCCTACCAGCCGATCTTCCGCATGCGCGACCGCCGCATGGTCGGCGTGGAAGTGCTGCTGCGCTGGCAGCACCCGACGCTGGGCACGATCCCGCCATCGGTGTTCATCGAGGTGGCCGAACAGAGTGGCCTGATCGAGATCATCGGCCCGAAGGTGCTGCGTGCCGCCTGCATGGAAGCGGTGCAGTGGCCGCGCGGCGTGGCCGGCGACGAGCTGTTCGTCTCGGTGAATGTGTCGCCACGGCAGTTGCGCGGCGGTGAGCTGCCGGCGTTGGTTGCGCAGTGCCTGCAGGAATCCGGGCTGCCGGCCTCGCGCCTGCACCTGGAGCTGACCGAGACGGCGGTGATCGGTGATGAGATGCTGGCCGCGCAGCTGCTGGACCGCCTGCACCGGGCAGGGGTGAAGGTGTGGCTGGACGACTTCGGTACCGGCTTCTCCGGTCTCAGCCACCTGCGTCAGGTGCCGGTGGATGGGGTCAAGATCGACAAGAGCTTCGTCGCCGACATGCAGCGCGACCCCGACGATCTGGCCCTGACCACGGCGATCATCGCCATGGCCCACGCCTTGGGCATCACGGTGGTGGCCGAGGGTATCGAGCAGGAGGCGCAGTTCGAGCTGTTGGCCCAGCGTGGTTGCGACCTGGGCCAGGGCTATCGGTTGAGCCACCCGGTCACTGCCACTGAAGTGGTGCGGATGATCGAATCGGGCGCATGAGAGTAGATCCACGCCATGCGTGGATGCTTCTGCCAGGAATGCCCATCCACGCATGGCGTGGATCTACTGTCAGACCGGGCGCTTGCTCGGATCGCCGGGCAGTTCGCGGACCAGCTTGGGTACCAGATAACCGGACAGCCGCGCAGTGAGGCCGGCAATCAGGGCCTTGGCCTGGACGTCGTCCACTTCGAAATGGGCCACGCCCTCGACCCGATCCAGCTGGTGCAGGTAATAGGGCAGAACGCCGGCGGCGAAGCTGCGCTCGCTCAGGTCCTGCAGCGCCTGCACGCTGTCGTTGACCCCGCGCAGCAGCACCGCCTGGTTCAGCAGCTGGGCGCCGATGCCGCGCAGGCGGGCCATCGCGGTATCGACGCTGGCGTCGAATTCATTGGCGTGGTTGGCGTGGACCACGATCGCCAGCGGCCAGGGCAGGTCGCCCAGCCAGGCCAGCAGCTCGTCATCGACCCGCTCGGGCAGCACGATCGGCAGGCGGGTATGGATGCGCAGCCGGCGGATATGCGCGATGCCGCGCAGTGCATCGGTCAGCTCGGCCAGCTTGTGGGTGGCCAGCGACAGCGGGTCGCCGCCGGACAGGATCACCTCATCGATGTCCGGATCTGCAGCGATGGCCTCCACTGCCTCCTGCCACCCGCCCTTGGCGGCGTTTTCGGCGCCATAGTCGAAATGCCGGCGGAAACAGTAGCGGCAGTTGATCGCGCAGCTGCCGGTGGCCACCAGCAGGGCGCGGCCGCGGTACTTCTGGATGACCCCGGTGGCCTTCTTTGCTGCACCGTCGCCCACCGCATCGAAGCTGAACCCGGGGACAGGGCGCATCTCGGCGTCGATCGGCAGCACCTGCCGCAGCAACGGGTCGTAGGCATCGCCACGGCGCATGCGCGCGACGAAACCCTCCGGCACGCGCAGCGCGAACTGGGCGATGGCGGCCTCGGATACGCCCAGTGCCGCAGCATCCAGATCCAGCCGGGCCAGCAGCGTCTGCGGGTCGCGCAGGGCCTGCCGCCACAGCTGCTGCCAGCGCGCGGGCGCGGCTGGCGACTGGGTCCGGGGGAAGGCGGAAAGCTGCATGGAGAGGGGGCCTGCGGTTATCATGGACACATAAACAGTTGCCCGCCGGGGTTCCGGTGGGCTTTCCATTCTATCCGGCTCGCCGCACGCGCGGCGGTTTCGCCATTTGAGGAGCTTGAGCATGGCCACTGCGGGCATGAACGATGTCAAGAACGGGATGAAGATCCTGGTCAACAATGAACCGGCCGTCATCTCCGAGACCGAGTTCATCAAGCCGGGCAAGGGCCAGGCCTTCACCCGCGTGCGCTATCGCTTCATCAAGTCGGGCCGCACGGTCGAAATGACCATGAAGGCGACCGACGACGTGGAAGTGGCCGATGTGGTCGATACCAACATGGACTACATGTACAGCGACGGCGAGTACTGGCACTTCATGGACCCGGAAACCTTCGAGCAGGTGCAGGCCGACAAGGCCGGCATGGGCGGCGCCGAGAAGTGGTTGAAGGGCGAAGAGTCCTGCATCGTGACCCTGTTCAACGGTGCGCCGATCTTCGTGCAGCCGCCGAACTTCGTTGAACTGAAGATCACCGAGACCGACCCGGGCGTCCGCGGCGACACCTCGGGCGGCGGCGGCAAGCCGGCCACCCTGGAAACCGGTGCCGTGGTGCGCGTGCCGCTGTTCGTCAACCAGGATGAAATCATCAAGGTCGACACCCGTTCGGGCGAGTACTCCTCGCGCGTCAAGTAATCCGGGTACGCGCCGGCGCATTCGCGCTGGCGCTCCCACGATCCGCCATGCGGATCGTGGACCCCCGCTCACCAGCACCCACACCCCGCCGCTTCGCGGCCGCCCCTGACTCAGGGGCTTGCCTTCCAGAAGCTCAGCGGTAGCCGTTTGACCGGTGATCAGTCGCCAGGTCGGAGCCAAGGCTACGTACGGTCCTTCCCCCTCAGCCAGTGAGCCCGCATGAGCGATAGCCCGCACCTCCCCGAAGCCTGCGATCTGCTGATCGAAGCCGGTTATGTCGTTCCGATCGAGCCGCATGCGGTGGTGCTGGAAGACCATGCCGTCGCCGTGCGTGGCAGTGAGATCGTGGCCATCCTGCCGCGTGCCGAAGCGCGTGCGCGCTTCCGCGCCACCCAGGTGGTCAGCCGCCCCGAAGCTGCGCTGATGCCGGGCCTGGTCAACGCACATACGCACAACCCGATGACCCTGCTGCGCGGCGTCGCCGACGACCTGCCGCTGATGACCTGGCTGCAGCAGCACATCTGGCCGGTGGAAGCGGCGGTGATCGGCCCCGAGTTCGTCGCCGATGGCACCACCCTTGCCATCGCCGAAATGCTGCGTGGCGGTACCACCTGCGCCAACGAGAACTATTTCTTCGGTGACGTGCAGGCCGCGGTCTACAAGAAGCATGGCTTCCGCGCGCTGGTCGGCGCGGTGATCATCGATTTCCCCACCGCCTGGGCCAAGACCGACGACGAGTACTTCGCCAAGGCCGGTGAACTGCACGACCAGTGGCGTACCGACCCGCTGATCGGTACCGCGTTCGCGCCGCATGCGCCGTACACGGTCAACGATGCCAATTTCGAGCGGGTGCGGATGCTGTCCGACCAGCTCGACATGCAGGTACACCTGCATACCCACGAAACCGCGCAGGAAATCACCGATTCGATCAAGCTGCACGGCCAGCGTCCGCTGGCGCGGCTGGATCGCCTCGGCCTGGTCAACGACCGCCTGATCGCGGTGCACATGACCCAGCTGACCGAGGCCGAGATCCACCTGTGCGCCGAGCGCGGTGTCAGCGTGGTGCATTGCCCGGAATCGAACCTGAAACTGGCCTCCGGTTTCTGCCCGGCCTGCGCCCTGCAGCGCGCCGGCGTGAACCTGGCCATCGGTACCGACGGCTGCGCCAGCAACAACGACCTGGACATGTTCAGCGAGAACCGTACCGCGGCGATCCTGGCCAAGGCCGTGGCCGACGATGCCACCGCGCTGGACGCGGCGACCACGTTGCGCGCGTCCACGCTGGGTGGCGCCCGCGCGCTGGGCTTCGGCGAGCGCATCGGCTCGATCGAGGTCGGCAAACAGGCCGACCTGGTCTGCGTCGACCTGTCCGCGCTGGAGACCCAGCCGCTGCACAACGTGCTGTCGCAGCTGGTGTACGCCACCGGCCGCCAGCAGGTCAGCGACGTCTGGATCGCCGGCAAGCCCAAGCTGGTGCAGCGTGAGCTGGTCGGCATGGACCTGCCGGGCATCATCGCCAACGCGCGCCAGTGGCGCGAGCGCATCCGTCATATCCGCGCCTGAGTACAGGCGCCGCAAGGACAACCGTCATGACAGCCCCCCACGCTTCTTCCAATTTCGATCAGGCCGAGCTGGACAAGTTCGCCGCGCTGGCCAACCGCTGGTGGGACGCCGATGGCCCGCAGAAGCCGCTGCACGCACTGAATCCGGTGCGCCTGCAGTACGTTGCCGACCGCGCGCCGCTGCGCGGTGCGCGCGTGCTCGACATCGGTTGTGGTGGCGGGCTGCTGAGTGAAGCGCTGGCCCAGGCCGGTGCCGAGGTGACCGCCATCGACCTGGCGCCGGAGCTGGTCAAGGTCGCGCGCCTGCATGCACTGGAAAGTGGTGTCAGCGTCGACTACCGGGTACAGGCCGCCGAAGACCTCGCCGCCGAACAGCCGGGCAGCTTCGACGTGGTGACCTGCATGGAAATGCTCGAGCACGTGCCCGATCCGGGCGCGATCATCGAGGCCTGCAAGCGCCTGCTGAAGCCGGGCGGCCACCTGTTCCTGTCCACCATCAACCGCACCGCGGCGGCATTTGCCGTGGCCATCGTCGGTGCCGAGTACGTGGCGCGGCTGCTGCCCAAGGGCACCCACCACTACCAGGAATTCATCAAGCCGGCCGAGCTGGCGCGCTGGCTGCGCGAGGCCGACCTGCAGCTGGCCGATGTCAGCGGCATGGCCTACGAACCGTGGCGCAACCGCGCCCGCCTGAGCAGCCGCACCGACATCAACTACCTGGCCCACGCGGTCAAGGCGCCGTGACCGCCGCAGCATTTCCGCGTGCGGTGCTGTTTGACCTGGACGGCACCCTGCTGGACAGCGCACCGGATTTCGTCGCCACGCTCGATGCAATGCTGGCCGAGCGTGGCCGTGCACCGATCGATCCGGCGCAGTTGCGTCCGGTGGTGTCCAAGGGCTCGCGGGCGATGGTGTCGGCCGCGTTTCCAGAACTGGACGCGGCCGAGCGCGATGCGCTGATTCCCGAGTTCCTGCAGCGTTACGAAGCCTCGATCGGCCAGCACGCCGTGTTGTTCGACGGCGTTGCCGGCATGCTCGATGCGCTGGACGCGGCCGGTACGGTGTGGGGCATCGTCACCAACAAGCCCGAGTACCTGGCGCGGCTGATCGCGCCGCAGTACGGCTGGCAGCAGCGCTGCGCGGTGCTGGTCGGTGGTGACACCCTGGCCGAGCGCAAGCCGCATCCGTTGCCGCTGCTGCACGCCGCGCAGCTGATCGGCATCGCAGCGGAAGACTGCGTGTATGTCGGCGACGACGAGCGCGACATCATCGCCGCGCGTGCCGCCGGCATGCCGTCGGTGGCGGCACTGTGGGGCTACCGCCTGCACAGCGATGACCCGTTGGCCTGGCAGGCCGATGTGCTGGTCGAGAACGCCGAACTCCTGCAACTGGCCAGCCTCTGGCCGACCCGGCCGGCGACCCCGGCCCAGCCGTAAGGAACAACGTAGTGAGCAGTACCGCGCTGGACAGTTTCCTCGACAAGTGGCGCAGCCGCTGGCCGGAATGGTCGGTGGCTGAGCCGTTCGTGGCCGAACCGCAGCGCCCTGTGGCGCTGGCGTGGTTCGCGCTGCTGCAGGAATTCGATGACATGCTCAACACCAGTGGCGACCCGCTGCCGGCCGACGCCAAGCTGGCCTGGTGGGGCGAGGAACTGCGCAGCTGGGCCGCGCAGCGTTCGCGGCATCCGCTGGGACGCGTGCTGGAGCCGGTGCGGGCACCGTGGGTGCAGCTGGCCGAGGCGCTGCCGGATCTGGTCGAGGCGCGCACCGTCGCTCTGGACGCTGCCGCTGCCGAGCGCGCACTGGGCAACTATGCCGAAGCAGTGGCTGCGGTCGAAGCGGTGGTGTTTGCCGACACGCCGCGCAAGGGCGCTGGCCGTGCAGTGCTGCTGCAGACCCTGGCCCAGCGCCTGCAGGATGCTGGCGTGGCCGGCGTGCCGCGCAGCCTGCTGGACGAGGACGCCGGCAATGCCGAACAGCGTTGGGCGCAGCAGCTGCTGAAAGGGTGGGGCGCCCGTGTGCCCGGTCCGCGCGCGCGCCGCGTGTGGTCGAGCCTGGCGCGTGCCCGCCTGGCGGCACAGGCCGCCGGCAAGCCGATTGAAGCGACGCCGGTGCGCACGCTGCTGCGTGTGTGGTGGGCGGCGCGCGGCTGAGCCCTCGGCCGCTTCGCTCGCCGGGCATGGCCCGGCGCTACCCCCTGCAGGGTTGATTGCATGCTGTCTGTAGAGCCGAGCGTATGCTCGGCTATTCATGGCCAACAGCAGCCGAGCGTGGGCTCGGCTCTACGGCAGCGGCCCACCACCGCAACGGGCGATGGGCGTTATTTCCGTTCCAGCACCAGCAGCGGGTCGATGCGGGTGTCGAACCAGTTCATGCCCCAGTGCAGATGCGGGCCGGTCGCGCGACCGGTGGCGCCAACGGCGGCGATCACCTGGCCCTGTTCGACGCGGTCTCCGACCTTCACGTCGATGCGCGACAGGTGCAGGAAGTTCGAACTGACGCCGAAGCCATGGTCGAGCAGCAGGGTGCCGCCGGTCAGGTACAGATCGGGGCCTGCGAATGTCACCACCCCGGCAGCCGGTGCTTTCACCGGAGTGCCGGTCGGCACTGCGATGTCCATGCCGGAGTGACCGGAACCGGGCTGGCCGTTGTAGACGCGGGCGTTGCCGAAGCGGCCGCTGATGCGGCCCTGCACTGGCCAGATGAAGGTCTGGGTGAAATCGGTGCGGTTGTCGTCGCGCGCGCGCGCCGCGGTGACCTGCGCCTGTTCGCGCTTGATCCGCTCGGCGATGGCCGGCGGCGGATTGACCGTCTTCGGCGGCACGCCGTTGACCCGCTCGGTGGGCCAGTCGCGCGGGGTCACCGTGATGGTGGCCGTCTCGCTGCCGCCATCCGGCCGGCGGATCTGTACCTGCAGCGGTCCCTTCTCATCGCGACCGATGCCGAACACCACGCTGCCGTAGCTGCTCACGCGCAGGTCGCGGCCTGCGTAGCGCACGCTGCTGCCGGCGGGAACCTTGCCGATCACCAGCGCGCCCTGCGACGCGCTGGCCGGGAACACCACGCGGCTGTCGATCAGGTCGCCGATGCCGTCCTGCGCCTGTGCCGTCGGTGCGGTGAACAGGGGCGTCGCCAGCAGCAGCGCCCCGAACATGAGTGCCGAACGCATCAGCGGTCGTAGGTCATGCGCTGGCCGGCGGGCTGACCCACCAGCGTGCTGCCGTCCCACACCAGCTGGCCGTTGACCCAGGTGGAGGCGATGCGCGATTGGAACGTGGTGCCTTCGAACGGCGACCAGCCGCACTTGGACAGCACGTCCTCGCGCTTGACGGTGAACGGCACGTCTTCGACCAGCACCAGGTCGGCGAAGTAGCCTTCGCGCAGGAAGCCACGCTCTTCCACATCAAACAGCTGGGCGGGAGCGTGGGCGAATTTCTGCACCACCTGCTCGCGGGTCAGCTTGCCTTCGTGCACGCGTTCCAGGGCGGCGACCAGCGCGTACTGCACCAGCGGCAGGCCGGACGGCGCCTGCGCATAGGGCTTCTGCTTTTCTTCCCAGGTGTGCGGGGCGTGGTCGGTGGCCAGCACATCCAGCACGTCGTCGGCCAATGCGGCGGTGATCGCCTCGCGGTCGGCCACGTCCTTGATCGCCGGGTTGCACTTGATCAGGTTGCCCTTGGTGGCGTAGTCCGGGCGGGCGAAGTGCAGGAAGTGCACGCAGGTCTCGGCGGTGATCTGCTTGCGGGTGCCGTCGGCACGGATCAGCGGGCCCTTCTCGAACAGCGCCAGTTCGTCGGCGGTGGAGATGTGCAGCACGTGCAGGCGGGTGCCGTGCTTGCGCGCCAGCGACATCGCCAGCCGCGTCGACTTGATGCAGGCTTCGCGCGATCGGATGTCCGGGTGCATCTCCGGGGTCAGCGCGTCGCCGTATTTTTCCTGGAAGGCCTTCAGGTTGGCATCGATCATCGGCGTGTCTTCGCAGTGCGTGATGATCGGGGTCGGGCACTCGCGGAAGATCGCGTCCAGGGTTTCCGGGTTGTCGACGAGCATATTGCCGGTGGACGCACCCATGAACACCTTCACGCCCGGCGCCTTCTTCGGGTCGAGCGCACGGATGGCCTCCAGGTTGTCGTTGCTGGCACCGTGGTAGAACCCGTAGTTGGCCCAGGCGCGGCCGCGGGCCAGCTCGTACTTGGCCTCAAGAATGGTCGAGTCGAGCGTCGGCGGGTTGGTGTTGGGCATGTCCATGAAGCTGGTCAGGCCACCGGCCACGGCCGCGGCCGATTCGCTGGCGATGTCGCCCTTGTGGGTCAGGCCCGGTTCGCGGAAGTGCACCTGGTCGTCGATCATCCCGGGCAGCAGCCAGCGCCCGGCCGCATCCACCACCTGTTCGCCATCACGCGGGGTCAACCCCTTGCCGATCTGCGCGATGCGGTCGTTCTCGATGCGCAGGTCGCCTTCGAAGGTGCGGCCTTCGTTGACCAGGCGGGCGTTGGTGATGAGCGTGGAGGACATGTCAGTGTTTTCCTGTGCAACGGCAAGAAGGGGCGTTGGGAGATTCGGGCACTGGATCGAAGCCGCCGGGATGGAACGGGTGGCAGCGGCCCAGCCGTCGCGCGGCCAGCCAGCTGCCGCGCAGCGGACCGTGCCGGGAGATGGCGTCCATGGCGTATTCAGAGCAGCTCGGCACGAAACGGCAGCGAGGCCCCAGCAGCGGGCTGATGAAGCGCTTGTAGAAGCGCAGCAGGGCGATGAGCAGGCGCGAGATCACTCAGTCATCTTAAGCCAGTTGGCATGAAGGCCGCATTTGTGCAGGATGGGCCGTTGGTCGCATGTCGTAGATGGCCTGCGACCGCTATCGGCACCCCTCCAGGTGCCGGACAGGTTCCGTACCGCGCAAGGCGGTCCGTGTTCGTCGGACCGCGCCTTGGACCCGTTGACTCCTGGACTGAATGGAGCGGGCCCCCGAGGTTGCTGCTGCGGGTCGGGTAGGCTATAAAGGCCCGCTTTCCCGGGCCCCGGGGAATCCAAGGAAGAGCGTTTCGTGGCTGCTAAAAAAACTGCAAAGAAGGCCGTCAAGGCCGCCAAGAAAACCGCCAAGCCTGTTGTGAAGAAGTTGGCGGCCAAGCCCGTTGCCAAGAAGCCGGCCAGCAAGCCGGTGACCAAGGCGGCATCCTCACAACCGGCGGCCAGGAAGGCCACCGCAAAGAAAGCGCCGGCCAAGTCCGGCAAGCCGGCAGTGGCGAAGAAACCCGCTGCGCCGGTCAAGGCCAAACCTGTCGCTGCCAGTAAGAAGGCGCCGGCGGTGAAGAAGGTTGCCAGCAAGGCTGCGCCGGTGAAGAAGGCCGCTGCCAAGCCGGCACCGAAGAAGGCAGCAGCCAAGCCGGCGCCTAAGGCGGTGGTGAAGAAGGTTGCCGCCGCGCCTGCTGCGAAGCCGGCAGCAAAGAAGGTGGTGCCTGCCAAGCCGGCACCTGCTGCCAAGGCTGCCAAGAATGTCGCCACGCCGGCTGCCAAGCCGACGCCGGCCCCTGTAGTGAAGTCCGCACCGAAGCCAGCTGCGAAGCCGGCCCCGGCCAAGTCTGTCCCGGCCAAGACCGCGGCAGTGGCAGCAGCCAAACCGGCCCCCAAGCCGGCCCCGGCCGCCGCTTCTGCAGCATCGACCGCCCCGCAATCCAAGAATCCCGTGCCCGTTTCGAAATCGCCTGCTAAAACCGCCGTGAAATCCGATTCCGCTCCGAAGACCGTGACCCGCCCCGTGGGCAAGGTCGCTGTGGCCGTCGCCGCCCGTTCGTCGGCACCTGCGCCGCGCAGCAAGTACAAGGTCGTCGAATACAAGACCGACGAGGCCACTGGCCGCCCGATCCTGCCGGCAGGCTACAAGCCGGCCTCGGACGAGGAGTACATGAGCCCGCTGCAGCAGGAATACTTCCGCCAGCGCCTGCAGAACTGGCGCGCCGACCTGGTGGAAGAGTCCAAGCAGACCATCGAGAACCTGCGTGAGGAAGTGCGTGACATCGGCGATGAAGCCGAGCGCGCGACCCGCGAGACCGAGAACTCGCTGGAACTGCGCACCCGTGACCGTTACCGCAAGCTGATCGGCAAGATCGACAGCACCCTCAAGCGCCTGGAAGCGGGTGATTACGGGTACTGCGTGGACACCGGTGAAGAAATCGGCCTGGAGCGCCTCGAAGCGCGCCTGACCGCCGAGCGCACCATCGACGCCCAGGAGCGTTGGGAGCACCTGCAGAAGCAGCAGGGCGACTGATTCCGGTTCGTTGTGATGTCATGCGAAAAACCCGGCTTCGGCCGGGTTTTTTGTTGGGTTCGAGTTGGCTGTGTAGAGCAGCGCCTTCCGGGTATCGGGGTGAGCCTGCGGGCGGGTTTGGGCAGGACACGCTGCAAGTACATCCCTGTAAGCTCGGCAGCGGCATCCATGCTGCGGACGGTCCTGCCCGGACCCGCCCGCAGGCTCTCGACGCTTCCCTGCATGTGCGGCCGCTGTAGAGCCGAGCCCACGCTCGGCTCAGGCCGAAGCCGGCGGGCAGGGAAGAGCAAGAGCAAGAGCAGCCAAGCATGGCTTGGCTCTACCAGGAGCGGCCATGCGTATGCTCGCGGCTGTTGGGTCCGCCTTGTAGCGAGCCGAGCACCGCAGGGGAATCAGGGGCGAAGAGGCACCGCTGTTTGAGCGCAGCGAGTTCGGTGCCGTCCCCTGATTCACCGAGGAGCGCAGGGCACCGGTGCGCAGCGCCGGCTCGCGGATGGCGGCGCGTTTTCGCCGCGGTCGCGGAAAAGGGCCGCCGGGCATGGCCCGGCGCTACCAGTGCGTCGGCGCACGTAAACCCGCTGTCGCGGAAACGACGAGCCGACGCTACTGCAGATCACGCAGATTCAATTTCCGCAGCGTCGGGTTCTTCCACGCGGTGATCCCGGCCACGCTCAGTACCGCGAACCCACCCAGCACCACTGCCGGTACCAGCCCCAGCACCTTGGCCATGGTGCCGGCATAGAACGCGCCCAGTTCGTTGGACGAGCTGATGAAGATGCCGTTGATCGACGATACCCGGCCGCGCATCTCTTCCGGCGTGGCCAGCTGCAGGATGGTGGAGCGGATCACCACCGACACGCCGTCGAAGGCGCCGTAGAACAGCAGGATCAACGCCGACAGCCAGAAGTGCTGGGACAGGCCGAAGCCGATCACGCACAGGCCGAAGCCGGCCACGGCGAACAGCAGCACGCGACCGGCGTTGCGGTGCAGGGGGTGGCGCGCCAGCCACAGGCCCACGCACACCGACCCCAGTGCCGGGGCCGCGCGCAGGATGCCGAGGCCCTCCGGACCGTGATGCAGGATCTCGTGCAGGAACGCCGGCAGCATCGCCACTACGCCGCCCAGCAGTACCGAGAACATGTCCAGCGCCATGGCACCGACCATGATCCGGTTGCCAACCACGAAGCGCGCACCTTCGGCGATGCTCTTGAAGATCGGCGCGGCTGGGCCGGCATGCACCGGTTCTTCCACTTTCAGCGTGGCCAGGCAGCCCATCGCCACCAGCGCGAAGGCCGTGGCCACCGCATAGGACAGGCCCTTGCCACCGACGCCGACCAGCACGCCCCCCAGTGCCGGGCCGGCGATCATGCCGGTCTGGAACACCACGGCGCCGAGGCCGGCGCCACGGGCGAAATGTTCACGTGGCAACACGCGGGCGAACAGCGCGTTGTAGATCGGCGACAGGAAGGCGCGGACCATGCCGGTCAGGGCGATGGCTGCATAGATCGGCCACACGCCCTCAACCGGCAGCCAGCCCTTGGCTACGCTGGTCAGCACCAGCGCGGTGGCGATCAGTCCGGAACAGGCGACCATGCCCAGCTTGCGGCGCGGCAGATGATCCACCAGATAACCAGCAAACGGGGCCACGCAGAAGAACGGCAGCACCTCGGCCAGGCCGATCAGGCCCAGCGAGAACGGATTGCGGGTGACCTCGTAGATGTGCCAGCCGACGGTGACCGCGACCACCTGGTAGGACAGCATCGCGAAGATGCGATACGCCAGCAGCCGGGCGAAACCGGGCCGGGACAGCAGGCCCAGCGCGGTGTCTTCGGCCGTGGCAGGTTCGCTCACGACGGATCGCGCTGCAGCTGGGCCTGCGCGGTCTCGCGGATGAAGGCCAGCATCGCCGCCACGCCGTTGCTGCGGGTCGGCGACAGGTGGCGGGACAGGCCGATATCCTGGATATAGCTGGGTTCGGTGGCCAGGATCTCCTGCGCGGTGCGCCCGGAGTACACGCGCAGCGCCAGGAAGATCAGGCCGGAGACGATGGCCGAATCACTGATGGCGTGGAAACGCAGCGACTGCGCATTGCCTTCCGGCACGATCCAGACCATCGACTGGCAACCGAGCAGGCGGTGCTCTTCGGTCTTCCATTCTTCCGGGAAGGCGGGCAGCTTGCGGCCGAGGTCGATCAGGTACTGGTAGCGCTCGGACCAGTCGCCGAAGAAACCGAATTCCTCGGCGATGGCCGTCTGTGCCTCGGCGGCGGTGGGTTCAAGCGGGAACGGGGAGTCGATCACAACAGTCTCTACAGTGGGGGCGTGGCCGGCGGACCGGCCACGGGGCAGGGCACGTCAGCCGCGCTTGCGCGACCAGCGCACGCCCTGCGGGGTGTCTTCCAGCACGATGCCTTCGGCGGCCAGCTGGTCGCGGATGGCGTCGGAACGGGCGAAGTCGCGCGCCTGCTTGGCCGCCGCACGTTCGTCGATCAAGCCCTGGATACGCGCGTCGTCGTCGCTGTCGCCAGCGGCGTTGCCGAACCATTGCGCCGGATCGGCCTGCAGCAGGCCCAGGGCGAGGCCGGCGCCGAGCAGTTCGCTCTTCAAGCGTGCGCGTTCGCCGGGATCGGTGGCGCGGCGCGCTTCACCGGCGATACGGGCCACTTCGGCCAGCGCCTGCGGCGTATTGAGATCGTCATCCAATGCCGCTTCGATGTCTGCCGGGATCACTGCCGTGGCGGCCACATCGGCCAACTCGCGCAGGGTGCCGTACAGGCGGTCGAGGGTGCGCCCGGACTGTTCGATCAGCGCGTCGGACCAGTCCAGCGGCTGCCGGTAATGGGCCGACAGCAACGCCAGGCGCAGCGCTTCGGGGGCGTGTTTACGCACCAGGTCGTGCACGCGCTCGATGTTGCCGATCGACTTGCTCATCTTGGCGCCGCCGAAGTTGAGCATGCCGTTGTGCAGCCAGAAGCGCGCGAACACCTTGCCGCCGTGCGCGCACTCGCTCTGCGCGATCTCGTTTTCGTGGTGCGGGAACTGCAGGTCGACGCCACCGGCATGGATGTCGATGGTCTCACCCAGGTGGGCGGCGGCCATTGCCGAGCACTCGATGTGCCAGCCCGGACGGCCGCGGCCCCAGGGCGATTCCCAGCCGGGCAGGTCGTCGCCGGATGGCTTCCACAGCACGAAGTCGCCGGGCGCGCGCTTGTAGGGAGCGACCTCGACCCGGGCACCGGCCAGCATCTCGTCCGGATCGCGGCGCGACAGCTTGCCGTAGCCCTCGAAACTGCCGACGGCGAACAGCACATGGCCTTCGGCGGCGTAGGCATGCCCGCTGCTGACCAGCTGCTCGATCATGGTGATGATCTGCGCCATGTGCGCGGTCACTTCCGGCTCGATGTCCGGCGGCACCACGCCCAGCGCGGCCATGTCTTCACGGTAGGCGGCGGCGAAGCGGTCGGTGATGGTGCTGATCGGCACCCCCTGCTCGCGCGCGGCGGTGTTGATCTTGTCGTCCACGTCGGTGATGTTGCGGGCGTAGCGCAGGGCGCCGAAGCGCCGCCGCAGCAGATCGGCCAGTACCCCGAACACCACCGGTCCACGGGCGTTGCCGATGTGCACGTAGTTGTAGACCGTCGGGCCGCACACATACAGGGTCGGACAGGCCGGATCGAGCGGGGTGAACGGTTCGAGCTGGCGAGTCAGGTTGTTGTGCAGGCGCAGGGTCATGGGTCTGTGACTGGGGGACAAGCCTGTGATTTTAGAACGTGTCGGGGCCCTTTGGGGGGACCGTTGCCACCGGTGGACGTCACCGGCGGCCCGGGTGGGGTGGGCAGGAACGGCGCGGACGGGTAATGTTCAGCCCCTTGCGGTCACCACTGCCTACACTATTGCCGTGTCCCTGCTCCCTTCGCCAATGAAAACCACCGCGTTGCTGACCCTGGCCTGCCTGTCGGCGCTGCCCGCCGTGGTCCTGGCCCAGGAGGCCGAGCCCCGCAACCGGGTGGTGATCGTGGAGAACGTGAAGTTCGACTACGCCCAGGTGCTCAACGTGGAGCCGGTGTTCCAGACCCTGCGCGCAACCCGTACCGAGGAGCATTGCGAGCCGGTCTCGACCCGCACCCTGGCCCCGGTCAACGTCACCGGCGAAGAGCCGGTCGAGGACAAGGGCCGCATCGGCCGCCTGTGGGATTCGGTGCGCTCGATGTTCAAGCGCAGCGATGAGGACGTGCTGGAAGAGCTTCCGGCGGAAACCCCCGCCCCGGCCCCGGCCAACACGGGCCCGATGCTGACCCGGGACTGTCGTATCGTGCCTGTCGGGCGCGAGTTCCGCCGCCCCATCGCCTATGACGTGGACTATGTCTACAAGGGCACCAAGTACCGTTCACGGCTGCCGGAAGACCCGGGCAACCGGCTGAAGATCCGGGTTTCTATCACCCCCTGGGTGGGCCCGGAGCAGGCTGCCGCCGGCACCCCCTGATTCTGCGACGCCGGCCTCTTGCGCCGGCCCCGGCTGCATGTAAAGATTGCCGACCAATGAAGCTTACCGACTTCCAGCACGACAGCAGCGCCGCCCGCCAGGCCACTGGCATGACGTCGCGTGCCCGTCGACCGGAACCCCACATTCTCGCTGGGTAATCCGGAGCTTTCTGCTGTTCGTCCGAAAAAAACCCAGCCCGCCGGCTGGGTTTTTTCGTTTTCGCGTTCTGAAAGCTTCATCTGCAACCTTTTCGTACCACCCTGGTTCCCGGTTTTCCCTTCCACCTTCCACCGCGTCGGCCACCGGCGCCGCTCATGCAAGGAATGATGATGTCCCCCAAGCACTTCCTGAACACCCAGGACTGGAGCCGCAGCGAACTTGACGCGCTGCTGACCCAGGCTGCGCTGTTCAAGCGCAACAAGCTCGGCGACCAGCTCAAGGGCAAGTCGATCGCGCTGGTGTTCTTCAATCCGTCCATGCGTACCCGCACCAGTTTCGAACTGGGCGCGTTCCAGCTCGGTGCCCACGCGGTGGTGCTGCAGCCGGGCAAGGATGCATGGCCGATCGAGTTCAACCTCGGCACGGTGATGGATGGCGATACCGAAGAGCACATCGCTGAAGTGGCCAAGGTGCTCGGCCGTTACTGCGACATCATCGCCGTGCGTGCGTTCCCGAAGTTCGTCGACTGGGCCTACGACCGCCAGGACGTCGTGCTGGAAAGCTTCGCCAGGTACTCGCCGGTGCCGGTGATCAACATGGAGACCATCACCCATCCGTGCCAGGAACTGGCGCACGTGATGGCCCTGCAGGAACATTTCGGTACCCAGGACCTGCGCGGCAAGAAGTACGTGCTGACCTGGACCTACCACCCCAAGCCGCTGAACACCGCCGTGGCCAACTCGGCGCTGACCATCGCCACCCGCATGGGCATGGACGTGACGCTGCTGTGCCCGACTGCCGATTACATCCTCGACGAGCGCTACATGGGCTGGGCCGAGCAGAACGTGGCCGAGAGCGGCGGCTCGCTGAAGATCAGCCATGACATCGACAGCGCCTACGCCGGTGCCGATGTGGTGTATGCCAAGAGCTGGGGCGCGCTGCCGTTCTTCGGCAACTGGGAACCGGAGAAGCCGATCCGCGACCAGTTCAAGCACTTCATCGTCGACGAGCGGAAGATGGCGCTGACCAACAACGGTGTGTTCAGCCACTGCCTGCCGCTGCGCCGCAACGTCAAGGCCACCGATGGCGTGATGGATTCGCCGCAGTGCATCGCCATCAACGAGGCCGAGAACCGCCTGCATGTGCAGAAGGCGATCATGGCCGCTGTTGCCGGGCGCTGATTCTCTTCGATTCGAACATTTCCGCCGGGCATGGCCCGGCGCTACCAGGACATACCCCCATGAGCAACAAAGACGTCGTTCTCGCCTTCTCCGGCGGCCTTGATACCAGTTTCTGCGTGCCGTACCTGCAGGAGCGCGGCTACAACGTGCATACCGTGTTCGCCGATACCGGCGGCGTGGATGACGAAGAGCGCGATTTCATCGAGAAGCGTGCCGCCGAGCTGGGTGTCACCAGCCACCAGACCGTCGATGGCGGTCCGGCCATCTGGTCCGGCTTCGTCAAGCCGTTCGTGTGGGCCGGTGAAGGCTACCAGGGCCAGTACCCGCTGCTGGTGTCGGACCGTTACCTGATCGTCGATGCCGCGCTCAAGCGCGCCGCCGAACTGGGCACCAACATCATCGCCCACGGCTGCACCGGCATGGGCAACGACCAGGTGCGCTTCGACCTGGCAGTGAAGGCCCTGGGTGACTACCAGATCATCGCGCCGATCCGCGAGATCCAGAAGGAACACACCCAGACCCGCGCCTACGAGCAGAAGTACCTGGAAGAGCGTGGCTTCGGCGTGCGCGCCAAGCAGCAGGCCTACACCATCAACGAGAACCTGTTGGGCCTGACCATGTCCGGCGGCGAGATCGATCGCTGGGAAGCACCGGGCGAGGGCGCCCGTGGCTGGTGCGCACCGCGCAGCGAATGGCCGGAAGCACCGCTGACCGTCACCCTGAAGTTTGTCGAAGGCGAAGCCGTCGAGCTCAACGGCAAGGTACTGCCGGGCGAGCAGATCCTGGCCCAGCTCAACAAGCTGTTCGCCCCCTACGGCGTCGGCCGTGGCGTGTACACCGGCGACACCGTGATCGGCCTGAAGGGCCGCATCGTGTTCGAGGCACCGGGCCTGGTCTCGCTGCTGGCCGCGCACCGCGCGCTGGAAGATGCGGTGCTGACCAAGCAGCAGAACCGCTTCAAGCCGGACGTGGCGCGCAAGTGGGTGGAGCTGGTGTACGAAGGCTTCTACCACGACCCGCTGAAGACCGACATCGAAGCCTTCCTGAAGTCCTCGCAGGCCAAGGTCAACGGCGAAGTGGTGCTGGAAACCCGTGGTGGTCGCGTCGACGCCGTTGCCGTGAAGTCGCCGCACCTGCTCAACACCAAGGGCGCCACCTATGCGCAGTCGGCCGACTGGGGCGTGGAAGAAGCGGAAGGCTTCATCAAGCTGTTCGGCATGAGTTCGACGCTTTACGCGCAAGTCAATCGCTGAGCGATTGAATTGCGCGCGCGTCTCCCGCGCATTCCACCTAATCCCCGCGCCGTTGGCGCGCCCCCTTGAACATCAAGGGGGCTCTCCTCCAGCCGGTACACGTTGTACTGAAGGATCTTTGATTCATGCTTGAACAGACGCTCGATCACCTGCAGGCGCTGGTGTCCTTCGACACCCGCAACCCGCCGCGTGCGATCACCACCGGTGGCATCTTCGACTACCTGCGCGACAACCTGCCCGGGTTCACTGTCGAGGTGATCGATCATGGCGCCGGCGCGGTCAGCCTGTACGCCGTGCGCGGTACGCCGAAGTACCTGTTCAACGTGCATCTGGACACCGTGCCGGACTCGCCGCACTGGAGTGCCGACCCGCACGTGATGCGCCGCTTGGACGACCGCGTGGTCGGCCTCGGTGTGTGTGACATCAAGGGTGCGGCTGCGGCGCTGGTGGCTGCAGCCAATGCCAGTGATGGTGACGCGGCGTTCCTGTTCTCCAGCGATGAAGAAGCCAATGATCCGCGCTGTATTGCCGCGTTCCTGGCCCGGGGCATCAAGTACGACGCGGTGCTGGTGGCCGAACCGACCATGAGCGAAGCGGTGCTCGCCCATCGTGGCATCAGCTCGGTGCTGATGCAGTTCGCCGGCCGTGCGGGCCATGCGTCGGGCAAGCAGGATGCGGCGGCCAGCGCGTTGCACCAGGCGATGCGCTGGGGTAACCGCGCGCTGGACCACGTCGAGTCGCTGGCTTCGGCACGCTTCGGTGGACTGACCGGCCTGCGCTTCAACATCGGGCGCGTGGAAGGTGGCATCAAGGCCAACATGATCGCGCCGGCGGCGGAAGTGCGCTTTGGCTTCCGGCCGCTGCCGTCGATGGATATCGATGCGCTGCTGGCGACCTTTGCCGGTTTCGCCGAACCGGAAGCGGCGGTGTTCACTGAAACCTTCCGTGGCCCGAGCCTGCCGGCCGGTGACATCGCCGAAGCCGAGAACCGCCGCCTGCTGGCGCGCGACGTGGCCGATGCGCTGGATCTGCCGATCGGCAACGCGGTGGACTTCTGGACCGAGGCGTCGCTGTTCTCGGCCGCTGGCTACACCACGCTGGTGTTCGGCCCGGGCGACATCGCCCAGGCCCATACCGCCGACGAGTTCGTGACGCTGGAGCAGCTGCAGCGCTACGCCGACGCCGTACACCGGATCATCGCCGCCGGCGCCTGATCGACCTACAACGCCGCTGCGCTTCTGCGCGGCGGAACTGCAACGCGGCGACCGCCGCCTGTGACGAAACCGAAATGTCTCCTGCCCTCCAGCCCCACCGCCAGACCCGCCAGACCATCGTGCGCCTGCTCTCGAGCATGGCCAGCGCGAAGGAGATCAGCCAGTACCTCAAGCGCTTTTCGCAGCTGGACGCCAAGCGCTTCGCCGTGGTCAAGGTCGGCGGCGCCGTGCTGCGCGACGATCTCGACGCGCTGACCTCCTCGCTGTCGTTCCTGCAGGAGGTCGGCCTGACGCCGATCGTGCTGCATGGCGCTGGCCCGCAGCTGGATGCGGAACTGTCGGCCGCCGGCATTGAAAAGCAGACGGTCAACGGCCTGCGGGTGACGTCGCCGGAAGCGCTGGCGATCGTGCGCCGGGTGTTCCAGCAATCCAATCTGCGCCTGGTCGAAGCCCTGCAGCAGAACGGCGCGCGCGCCACGTCCATCACTGGTGGCGTGTTCGAGGCGGAGTACCTGGGCCTGGATACCTACGGTCTGGTCGGCGAGGTGAAGAAGGTCAACCTGGCACCGATCGAAGCCAGCCTGCGTGCCGGCTCGATCCCGGTCATCACCAGTCTCGGTGAGACCGCCGGTGGGCAGATCCTCAACGTCAATGCCGACTTCGCCGCCAACGAACTCGTGCAGGAACTGCAGCCGTACAAGATCATCTTCCTGACCGGTACCGGCGGCCTGCTGGACGAAGCGGGCAGCGTGATCGATTCGATCAACCTGTCCACCGAGTACGACCACCTGATCGCGCAACCGTGGATCCACGGTGGCATGAAGGTGAAGATCGAACAGATCAAATCGCTGCTGGACCGGTTGCCGCTGGAATCGTCGGTGTCGATCACCCGCCCGGCCGACCTGGCCAAGGAGCTGTTCACCCACAAGGGCTCCGGCACGCTGGTGCGCAAGGGCGAGAAGGTGCTGCGTGCAACCGCCTGGAGCGAGCTGGACCTGCCGCGCCTGAAGGGCCTGATCGAATCCAGTTTCGGTCGTACCCTGGTGGCGGACTATTTCGAGAAGACCACGCTGCTGCGCGCCTATGTCAGCGAGAATTACCGCACGGCGGTGATCCTCACCGATGAGGCCGAGGGCGTGTACCTGGACAAGTTCGCCGTGCTCGACGATGCGCAGGGCGAAGGCCTTGGCCGCGCGGTCTGGAACGTGATGCGCGAGGAAACCCCGCAGCTGTTCTGGCGCTCGCGCAACGGCAACCCGATCAACCATTTCTACTATGCCGAATCCGATGGCTGCTACAAGCAGGGCCATTGGAAGGTGTTCTGGTACGGTGCCGATGGCATCGACCGGATCAGGACCTATGTCGATCACTGCGCCGTGCGTGCACCGAGCCTGGAGGGCTGAGCGCGATGAACCACGCAGACTGGACCAAGGTACCCACGCTGACCGGCACGCATGCGCGGCTGGAACCGCTGCAGATGAGCCATATCGATGGCCTGCGCGGTGCGTTGGGTGACGGTGCGTTGTCGAAGCTCTGGTACACGCAGGTGCCCGATGCGAAGACCATGACCGGCTACGTGCAGGCCGCGCTGCAGGCGCAGGCCGAGGGCAAGGTGCTGCCGTTCGTGGTGTTCGATGCCAATGACCAGATCGTCGGCACCACACGCTACTACGACCTGCAACCGGATGTGCCGCGGCTCAGCATCGGCTACACCTGGTATGGCGAGTCGGTACAGCGCACCGGGGTCAACTCCGAAACCAAGCTGATGCTGCTCGGCCATGCCTTCGAGCGCTTGGAATGCCTGAGCGTGGTGTTTGAAACCAGCTGGTTCAACTTCACCTCGCGCACCGCGATCGCACGCTTGGGCGCCAAGCAGGATGGCGTGCTGCGCAATCACCGTCGCCATCCCGACGGCACGCCACGCGACACCGTCATCTTCTCCATCATCGACGCGGAATGGCAGGGCGTGAAACGCCACCTGCAGCACCGCCTCGACTCGCACGCATGAGCACGCACGCATGAGCACGCACGCATGAGTACTTCCTCCTCGTTCACCGTCGGCATCGTCGGCGCCCGCGGCCATACCGGCGCCGAGCTGATCCGGCTGGTGGCCGCGCATCCGAACCTGCAGCTGGGCTTCGTGTCCTCGCGCGAACTGGCCGGGCAGCGCGTGTCCGATCACTACCCGCAGTGGCAGGGTGAACTGCAGTTCGAAAATCTCGACGCCGATGCCGTTGCCGCCAAGGGTGTGGATGCGGTGATCCTGGCCCTGCCCAACGGCCTGGCCGCGCCGTTCGTGGCGGCGCTGGGCACGGCGAAGCCGGACACGGTGATCGTCGACCTGTCGGCCGACTACCGTTTCGACACTAGCTGGTACTACGGCCTGCCCGAGCTTACCCGCGACCGTTACAACGGCCAGAAGCACATCAGCAATCCCGGCTGCTATGCCACCGCGATGCAGCTGGCGATCCATCCGCTGCGCGATCTTCTGGCGGGCCCGCCGCAGTGCTTCGGCGTATCCGGCTACTCCGGTGCCGGCACCTCGCCGTCGGACAAGAACAATGTCGAGCTGCTGGCCGACAACCTGATGCCGTACGCGCTGACCAACCACGTGCACGAGCGCGAAGTGTCCGTGCAGCTGGGCGTGGCGGTCGAATTCATGCCCCACGTCGCGCCGCATTTCCGTGGCATCACCCTCACCGCCAACCTGTGGTTGAACCGTGTGCAGACCCGCGAGCAGATCGTCGAGCGCTTCCAGCAGGCCTATGCCGGTGAAGCACTCATCGAGGTCGTGGACGAGGCGCCGTGGGTGAGCCGCATCGCGGGCCGCCATGGCGCCCAGGTCGGCGGCTTCACGCTGGCCCCGGGCGGCAAGCGGGTGGTGGTGGTGGCGACCCTGGACAACCTGCTCAAGGGCGCGGCCACCCAGGCCATGCAGAACCTCAATCTCGCGCTGGGCATCGACGAACTGACGTCGATCCCGCACTGAAACCGTACAGGAGCCCCCCATGGCAGACCTTCTTTGGCAGAAGCCAGGCGTCGCTGTCGACGCGCAGATCCAGACCTTCCTCGCCGGCGACGACGTGATCCTCGACCGTGAATTCTTCCTGCATGACATCGCCGCCAGCGCCGCGCACGCGCAGGGTCTGCAGCACATCGGCATCCTCAGCGCCGACGAGCTGGCAGGGTTGCTGCGCGAGCTGGAGGTGCTGGCGCAGGACTTCCGCGAAGGCCGCTTCGTGCTGGATACGCAGTATGAAGATGGCCATTCGGCCATCGAGGCCCGGTTGACCGAACGCCTTGGTGATGCCGGCCGCAAGATCCACACCGGCCGCAGCCGCAACGACCAGATCCTGGTCGCCACCCGGTTGTGGTTGAAGGAGAAACTGCAGCGCGTCGCGCAGGTCAGTGCCGAAGTGGCCAAGGTCGCCCTTGACCGTGCGCAGGCCGAACAGCACCTGCCGATTCCCGGTTACACCCACATCCAGCGTGCGGTGGTGTCCTCGGCCGGCATGTGGTGGGCCGGTTGGGCCGAAGCCTTCATCGACAACGCGGTGCGTGCCCGCGATACCCATGCGCTGGTCGATGCCAACCCGCTCGGCACTGCTGCCGGTTACGGCGTGAACCTGCCGCTGGACCGCGAGCACACCACCGCCGCGCTCGGCTTTGCGCGCATGCAGATCTCGCCGATCTACGCGCAGCTGTCGCGTGGCAAGTTCGAATTGGCTGCACTGGAAGCGCTTGGCGGCGCGACCCTGGACCTGCGCCGCATCGCCTGGGACCTGTCGCTGTTCACCAGCGCCGAATTCGGATTCGTCGCATTGCCGGCGCAGTACACCACCGGCAGTTCGATCATGCCCAACAAGCGCAATCCGGACGTGATCGAGCTGATGCGGGCGACCCATGCCAGCGTCGCCGCTGCACGTACCGAGATCGAGCAGCTGTTGTCGCTGCCGTCGGGTTACCACCGCGATCTGCAGTCGTCCAAGGGGGCGATCTTCCACGGCTTCGGCCGTGGCCTGGCCGCGCTGGAACTGCTGCCGGCGCTGCTGGCCAACCTGGAATGGCGCGATGACAAGCTGCGCGCAGCGATCGATTCGGGCATGTACGCCACCGACGTAGCGGTGGAAGCTGCGGTCGCGGGCGTGCCGTTCCGCGAGGCCTACAAGGCCGCTGCTGCCGGCGCCGACAGCGCAGGGCAGGGGCGTACGCCGGAAGGCAGCCTGGCGGCGCGTGTATCGCCGGGGTCGGCATCGGACCTGCGCCTGGATGAACTGCGCGCGCGCTGGCAGGCGCTGTCCTGATGGCCGGCACCGTCTACCTGGTGCTGGCGATGCGCCAGCCCGGTTTCACCGACGCCGTGGTGCAACCGCACCGCGACTTCCTCGATGCGTTGCAGGCCGAGGGCAAGCTGCAGCTGACCGGCGGCTTTGCCGATGGCAGTGGCGGCGCCTATGTGCTGTGCAACGTCGACAGCCTGGCGCAGGCACAGGCCATCGTCGCCACCGATCCGCTGGTGACGATGCAGGCATCGGCGCTGAGCGTCCACGAATGGAATACCCGCTGAGGCGCCCCTGATGACCGTCCACGCCGCCAACGTTGCATCGCCGTTCCCCGAACAAGCGCTGCCGTCGTGGCGGCGTGCCGTACTCAAGGTCGGCAGCAGCCTGCTCGCGGCCGACGGCGGTGGCCTGTCACCGCGTCACGCGCTGGGCCTGGCCCAGTTCGTCTCGGCCAATGTGCTGGCTGGGCGCGAAGTGGTCATCGTCTCCTCCGGCGCGGTGGCTGCCGGTCGCGCGATCCTGCCCAGGGCCGATGAGCCTGGTGCGGCGATGGCGGCGCGACAGGCATTGGCGGCACTTGGCCAGGCGCAGCTGATCGGTCTGTGGCAGCGCTTCTTCGAGCGCCCGGTGGCGCAGGTGCTGCTGACCCATGACGATCTGCGCAACCGCCGTCGCTACCTCAATGCGCGGGCCACCCTCAACGAGCTGTTGCGGCTGGGTGCGTTGCCGGTGGTCAACGAGAACGACACCGTGTCGGTGGACGAGCTCAAGCTTGGTGACAACGACAACCTGGCTGCGACCGTGGCCGCGCTGGTCGGTGCCGATGCACTGTTCATCGCCACCGACATCGATGGCCTCTACAGTGCCGACCCGCGCACGCATGCCGATGCACGGCCGCTGCACGACGTGCCCGAGTTGAATGATGCCGTGCTGGCGATGGCCGGTGGTGCCGGTTCAGTCGCCGGTACCGGTGGCATGCGCACCAAGCTGGAGGCCGCGGCCAAGGCCGGCCGTGTTGGCATTGAAACCTACCTGTTCAACGGCCGCAGCGGCGAGGTGGTGCGCGCGCTGTCGCAGGATCGCCTGTTCGGCACCCGCATCCATGCGGCGCGCAGCCGCGAGGCCGCCCGCAAGCACTGGCTGCGGCACGCGCCGCTGGCTGAAGGCGTGATCCTGATCGACGCCGGTGCAGCGCAGGCGATGCGCGAGAAGGGCGCCTCGCTGCTGCCTGGTGGCATCACCGGTGCCGATGGCGCGTTCCGCCGTGGTGACATGGTGCAGGTGTGCTGGAACACCGAAGCCGGCCGGGTCTGCGTGGCACGTGGTGTCAGCCAGTACGCCGCCGATGACGTGCGCCGCATTGCCGGCCGCCACAGCCGCGACATCCAGACCGTGCTCGGCTACAACTACGGCGGAACCGTCGTCCATCGCGACGATCTGGTGCTGCCATGAACCCATTGCAGGATGTCCCGATGAGTGAGATCGAATCGCAGGCCCGCGCCTGCCGTGACGCAGCCCAGGTGGTAGCTGGCCTCGACAGCGATGCCCGCAGTGCGCTGCTGCTGGCGATGGCGCAGGCACTGGAGGTCAATGCCGGGCAGATTCTTGCAGGCAATGCGCGCGACCTGGCCGCCGCCCGCGACAAGGGCGTGGGCAGCGCGATGCTCGACCGCCTGGCGCTGGACCCGGCGCGGCTGCTGGCAATGGCCGATGCGGTGCGTGAGGTGGCGGGCCTGCCGGACCCGGTCGGGCAGGTGACCCGGGACGACGTGCGTCCGAACGGCATCCGCGTACAGAAAGTGCGCGTGCCGCTGGGGGTGATCGCGATGATCTACGAAGCACGCCCGAATGTGACCGCCGAAGCCGCCGCATTGTGCCTGAAGGCGGGCAACGGCGTGATTCTGCGCGGAGGTTCGGAGGCCATCCATTCCAACACCGCCATCGCCCATGCGTTGGCCGCAGCCTTGAAGGCCAACGGCGTTCCCCCTGCTGCCGTGACGGTGCTGACCGACCTGCGCCGCGAAGCCATGCTGGAACTGCTGCAGCTGCATGAATTGATCGACCTGGCGATCCCGCGCGGTGGCGAAGGCCTGATCCGCTTCGTTGCAGAACACGCACGGGTACCGCTGATCAAGCACTACAAGGGTGTCTGCCACCTGTTCGTGGATGCCAGTGCCGACCCTGCCGAAGCGCTCGATCTGCTGGTGGATGGCAAGTGCAGTCGCCCGTCCGCGTGCAATTCACTGGAAACCCTGCTGGTGCACCAGGACATTGCCGCAGACTTCCTGCCGCGGGCTGCGCAGGCGCTGGCCGAACGTGGTGTGCAGCTGCGTGCCGACGCGCGCGCGCAGCCGTTGCTGCCGGGAAGCATTGCTGCCAGCGAAGACGACTATGCAGCCGAGTTCCTTGATCTGGTACTGGCAGTCCGCGTGGTCGACGATCTTGATGCAGCGATCGCGCACATCCGCACCTACACCTCCGACCATACCGAAGTGATCGCAACCGAAGATGTGGCCAGTGCCGAACGTTTCGTCAACGCATTGCGCTCGGCGGTGGTGATGGTCAACGCGTCTTCACGTTTTTCCGATGGCGGCCAGCTTGGTCTCGGCAGCGAGATCGGGATCTCCACCACACGCCTGCATGCCTATGGCCCGATGGGACTGGAAGCGCTCACGGTCGAACGTTTCGTGGTACGCGGCGAAGGCCAGGTCAGAAGGTAGGTTCACGGCCGGGCTGCGCCCGGCACCCGCAGAGGCAACGGCAACGGCCGAAGCAACGGCGAAAGCCGAAGCAACGGCAAAAGCCGAAGCAACGGCAAAAGCTGGGTTCCCGTGGGATGGCGGGGTGGGCCCGGTTGCGGGGGACGCCGCAAGTACGTCCTTGTAGGCTTGGCCGCGGCATCCATGCCGCGGACACCCCCGCAACCGGACCCACCCCGCCTTCGACAGATTTCCGCGAGCTGTCGGAACGGTGTTCTGTGCTGCTGTTGGTAGGTGTCGACCTTGGTTGACACGTAAATCCACGCCATGCGTGGATGCTCTTCGGTCAATTGTCGAAATACTCGATTCCGATGGAGATTCATCCACGCATGGCGTGGATCTACCAGATTGCGGAAATCTGTCAGAGGTGGGGCGGTGTCGGATTGCGGGGTGTCAGCCGCATGGATGCGGCTGCCAAGCCTACAGGGACGTACTTGCGGCGTCCCCGCAATCCGGCACCGCCCCGCCATCCCACTGACTGCCAGCTGTTGCTGTTGCTTCGGCCTCTGCAAGTGCCGGGCGCAGCCCGGCCGACCCTCCCTACCGCAACAGCGCTGCAGTCATGCCCAGCGGCCGCGCATGCTCATCCATGTGCAGGGTGATGGCCTTCGCATTGAACATCTGTTCGGCAAGCTGATCGCTGGCGCCAAGCGAATGGGCGATCTCCGAGCGGCTGGCGTCCACCCGCGGGTGGCGACGATCCTTGCCGGCGAAGCGGTAGCGGTTGTACTCGGCCCATGCGATCAGCAGCAGCGCGCAGCCGGCCAGGATCACCGGCAGGGCAATGATCACGAACGGGTCCAGGTGCTGCTTGCGCTCGTAAAGCTGCAGCCACGCCAGCTGCCCACCGAGCAGCCAGGACACCAGGGTGACCAGCGGCGCCCACAGATAGAAGTAGAACCCCCAGAACGCCAGGGTCACAAATCCCCAAGCGGTGCGCTGCAGGCGGGGCTGCTGGCGCGGTTTCTGGATCAGGCGCGAGTCGAAGCGGTTGGACGGCCGGCTGGCCGCCGTCTGGCGATGTGCGTTCATCGGATACCTCTGTCTGGGCTGACCCAGGTGGCACGCTTGCCACGCCGCCTCAGCAGCGTCTTCGGCAATGCCACCAGCGTGGTGAACAGGCTGATCAACCAGTACGCCATCGGGTACCAGATGACCCAGAAATAGTTGCGGCCGATATGCGTTTCGTAACGCCTGTCGATGATCAGGCTGCTGGCGAACTGCAGCAGGCAGACCAGCGCCAGGATCACGCCATGCCACTGCGGCAGCAACGTGTCGATGTACAACTGCGGAGGCATCGGGATGAACTTGCCCAGCGCCCACAGCAGGATGATCGCGAGCATGGTGTAGGCCCACAGCACGCTGAGGATGTATTCCATCAGCACGCCCCACATGCGCCGCTTGCGCCAGCTGAACAACGAGGAGCCGTGCCGCAGCAGCACTTCCACGCCGCCCTGTGCCCAGCGCAGGCGCTGCCGCCACAGTCCCTTCAGTGTTTCCGGCATCAGGATGAAGCACAGCGCGTTGGGCTCGTAACGGATGTCCCAATGATCCAGCTGCAGGCGCCAGCTGATGTCGATGTCCTCGGTGACCATGTCATCGGCCCAGTAACCGATGCGGTGCAGGGCGGTGCGACGGAATGCGGCGATGACGCCGGAGACGGTGAAGATACGGCCGTACACGCGTTGGGCGCGCTTGATCATGCCGATGATCGAGGAGAACTCCGCCACCTGCAGACGACCGAGCAGGGTGGAGCGGTTGCGGATGCGCGGGTTGCCGGTCACCGCACCTACGCGCGGGCCACTGGTCAGATGCCAGACCATCCAGTGCATGGCGAACTCTTCCAGCATGGCATCGCCGTCGATGCACACCAGGTATTCCGATCGCGCAGCCAGGGCGCCCATGCGCAGCGCATTCGCCTTGCCAAGGTTGCGGTCCAGATGGACCACCCGCAGGCGTGGGTGCAGGGCCGCAAGCGCGTCCAGGCGGGCGCCGGTGTCGTCGCTGCTGCCATCGTTGATGGCGATCACTTCGAAGTCCGGGTAGCGCTGGGCCAAGGCCGCGCCGAGGGTGTCGTCCAGGTTCGCCGATTCGTTGTGGCACGGGATCAACAGGCTGGCGAACGGATACTCCGCCATGGGCGGTGGATCGTTGCGCGGCCGCGACTTCCGCTCACGGCGGAAGAAGTAGTACAGGCCACCCGACATCCAGAAGAACGCCATCACCATGGGATAGAAGAAGGCGAACTGGAACATGGCGTTGAGCCACGGGTTCATGTCCACGTCACTTCTCCGGATACGGGAAATTGCGCGCGGACATCGCCGCGCGTGCATCCTGGGTCGACGGCTTGTCGGCAATGAAATCGTCCGGGTACCACGCGAAATGGCGCACGCCCTGGGCCTGCAGGCGACGGATCTGCGCGCGCAGCTGTTCGCCGCTGATCGGCGTCTGCGTGCGCCAGTCCACGGTCTGCAGCTCGAACATCGTGTGCTTCAGGTCCGGGTCGTGCTCGCGCACTGCCACTACCAGGCGGTCCATCCAGCGCTGGGGACGGCGGCTGCCTTCCATCCACGGCATCGCCATCAGCGCGGTGCGGTCGTAGGCCTGGTTGAACAGGTCCAGGCGCTGGGCGAACCACGCCGCGCTCTGCGGTTCCAGCACCGGCTGCGCGTACAGGTTGCGCACGGTGCCCAGCTTGGGGCGCCAGCGTTGTGCGCTGTCGCGCAGTTCCAGGGTGAAATCGATCAGCGCCTGGGTGCGGCCACCATCGCTGCCTTCCTGTGGCAGCTGCGCCAGTTCGGTATCGCGTACGTAGCCGTCATCATGGAACAGCAGGCCTTCGAAGTACGAATTGATCGCCAGGTCTTCGTAGATGTCCTTGATGATCTGCCGCGCCTGCGCCTTGGTGAAGTCCAGGCGGTACATGCCATCGCGTTCCGGGCTCTGGATGCCGAGCGCCGCGCGCTGCGCAGCGTCGGGCAGTTCATAGCCCAGCACCGGCAGCCACGCGTAGACTTTTACCCCGGCGCGGGTTTTCAGCTGCCAGGCAACGCGGTTGAACAGGTCCGCGCGCATCGGCAGGTGCCGGTTCGGGAAGTACAGCGCATCGGCGGTGTTGTTGCCGTCCGGATCGGCGAAGGCCTGCAGGTAGACATGGGTCGGGCCGATCCGCTTCACGCGCTCGATCAGGGCATCCAGGTTGCGCGCCTGCTGCGCCGGGTCGCTGTCGTAGACCGAATCCAGGTCGATCTGCAGGGCACGGGTACCGTCCAGGTTGACGTTGCGACGCAGCTCGAAGGCCAGCGAGGTGACGTTCGGATTGCTGGTCACCAGCAGGCGTGCAAGGCCGTGCAGGTCGGCGGTTACCGGCGTGCTGCGTCCTTCCAGGTCGAAGGACACCGGCATGCCCAGCTGCTCGGCGATGTCGTTGCTCAACTGGTTGTAGGCGGCATACGGCCAGACGATCGCTTTCGGACGTACCCCCAGTTCCTTCTCGATGCGCTGCACGCTGCGGCCGAGATCGTCGCGCAGGCGCTTCTCGTACTCCTGCGCGCTTTCATAGCGCTGCGCCTTGGGGTCGTAGATGCGGGTGATCACCGCCGGGGTCTGGTTGCCCTGCGGGTTGGACTGCACGCCGTGGTGCAGGTTGTCGGTATGGCTGGCCAGTTCGATCAGGCCGCTGGCCTGCATCTCGCGCAGCTGGTCCCAGGTCAGGAAATCGTCATGGCCGAACGGACGGTAGCCGTAGTCGATGGTGCGGCCCGGTGCCATGTCCACGTAGTCGGTGATCACCGCCACCAGCGCCGGATAGTTGTACGCACGCAGCAGCGGATACACACGGCTGTACACGCTGCGCAGGCCGTCGTCGAAGGTCAGCAGCACCGGCCGCGGTGGCAGCTTTGCTTCTCCACGCGAAGCCTTGATCAGCTGCGACAGCGACACCGGGTGATAGCCATGGGCGGACAGCCAGTCCAGGTGCGCGGCGAAGTTCTGCGTGCTGACCGCGTAGGCGTCGGCATCGGATTTTTCCAGCACATCGTCGCGCACGTCGTGGTAGCTGAGGACCAGCAGGCCGTTGTCGGCCGCGTCCAGTTCCGCGGCAGAGCTTGCGCGCTGGGCCGCAGCGGGCAGGGCCAGGCACAGCAGCGCCAGCAGCAGTGCGGTCGTCAGGTTGCGAAGCATCCGTTCCATCTCATTCTCCCCAGCGCAGCGCGGCATCGAAGCCGATATGTCGTTCACGTTGGCCGTCGTAGACCGGCCGCGACCAACTCACGCCGTACTCGAGGATCCGCCCCTGGCCGAACTGCCACTCGTGGCGGTAGGCCACCGTCGGAATGATTGAACTGCCAAAGCCTTCCTGCCAGTAGTTGCCAACGGACACCGTCAGGCGATGGCGGAAGTGGCGCTCGTAATGGCGCCACAACTGCTGGTCGATGCGCAGGCCCACTTCCACCGAGCGGTCCCGCGAAGGGTTGAAGTACGGCGCATCGTCGCGGCTGCCACGGCTGGTGTAGACACTGCCCAGGCCATCGATCAACAGGCGCGGACGGGTCAACAGACGTTGTTCGATCGCACTGTTCAGCGTATCGCGGCGGTTGCCATCGTCGTAGCGGAACTGGCTGCCGCCGATGCTCCAGTGGGTGCGCTCGTTGCGGGTGTAATCCACGGCAACGGCGACGCTGTCGGCGGTGATGCCGGCGACGCGCGCCTGCATCGAGGCTTCCGGGTCATTGCGGGCCGCGGTTACACCCGCGTGCCAGCGATCATTGAACTGCCAGCCGACGCTGCCACGCAGGCCGGTGTCGCCGATGCTGTCGTTGGGGCGCATCACCGCCGCCTCCGCATCGAGGCGGTCGAAGCGGTAGCGCACGCCGGCACCGATCCACTGCGGATTGATGTCCTGATCCTGGAAGGTGACCGAACGGCGGTCGGCGAAGGCGAACAGGCGCCAGCGGTCGTTGAGCACCGGCGAGGCGACTTCCACGCCGTAGTGCAGGTCGTCGTTGCCCAGCGGCGAGGTGCCGCCACCGCCGGAACTGCGGCCGCCCTCGACCTTGGCCAACAGCTGCCAGCCGCGGTGCGCGCGCCAGTCGCGGTCCATGCGCTGCACCGACGGCTGGCTTGGATAGCGCGCCAGCAGATCGTCATGCAGCGGTCGCGCCAGGTCGTCGCGTTGCAGCTGCACGTAGGATTCGTACATGCCCAGGCGTGGCGCGATGTCACGTGGGTCCAGGGTGTAGGCCATCTGGTGACGTTCCAGTGCGCGCCGTGGCCAGCCGCGCATCTGGTAGACGCTGCCCAGCGAGGTCTGCAGGCTGCCATTGCCCGGGCCGACATCAACCAGCGCTTCCAGCTCGCGCTGGGCCGTGGGCAGATCGCCGCTGTAGGCCCGCACCATCGCCAGGTTCAGGTCGGCTTCGTAGCGCGCCCAGTTCTGGAAAGGGGTCTTGCCGCCACCCCAGCGCCATGCCGGTTCATCCTTCTGCCAGGCCTGCAGGTAGCCCACCGCCTTCTCCGCCTGCTCGGTTTCCAGATAGGCATAGGCCAGCTCCGAGCGTGACTGGAAGCGAGAGGGATCGTTCTTCGCGGCGGCCTCCAGCAACGGGATCGCTTCCTCAGGATTCTGGGTGGACATCAGCGAGTCGCCGACCGCCGGCAGCACGTAATCAGGCAGGGCATGGCCCTCGTCCTGCAGCGCCCGCGCCTCGTCGCGCACCTGCGCGTGGCGGGCCAGGCGGTTGAGCAGGATCAGCCGGTCCATGCGGATCCGCAGCGGCGCCTGCGCCTGCGCGGTGCCGTCGCGCTCGACGTACTGCTCCATTTCCGCCAGCGACGCCTCGGCCTCGTCCAGCCGGGTGTCTTCGGTTTCGCCGTAGGCCAGGCTCCAGTTGACCAGCTTGGCCACGTAGTTGGCTTCCAGCCGCGCCTTCTGGTCCTGGTCGAACAGGTTGGGCCGGGCCTGGTAAAGCCGCCAGGCGCGATGGGCATTGCCGATGTCGCCCAGGGTCAATACCTGCAGCTTGTACAGCAGGTCGTCGTTGGGCTCGCGCAGCTGCGCCCGCTCGATTGCCGCCAGGGCATCGACCCAGCGCGCCTGGTCACGGTAGTGGCCGATTTCGGCGAGCCGGTCGGCGCGCGTGGTCGCGGTGGGCGGCGAGGCCGCGTGGGCCCAGCACGCCAGCGTGGCGCAGGCCAGTCCGACGCAAAGCGCCAGCGGACGGTGAACGACCATGAGACCCCCTAAGCATCCATTGCTGAACGATGTGCTGAAAAGTGTGACGCACATCACATGCCAACTATAGCGGACGCGTTGCCAACGCGCCTAGTTCCTATCCGTACCTTGTTGACGGAGAGTCCTTGGATGACCGGCCAGCGTTGCCGCAACCCGTTGTCGCCCCTATGCTTTTTTGTTGTCGACTGTAACGGCACAGGGGGGGGCGTGGGACCGTCCCCGTCCATTCATCACGCTGGCAGGGCCGGTTCTGGACACGAACCGGGTCAGCTTTGGACACGCTACGTCACCCACCGCGGTGGCGGTGTGTAGATCGCGGTAGTGGGGTGTGCGGGTCCAGCTTCACGGCGGCAGGCGTGAGCCCGCCGGGCCGGTCACCACAGGTCTTCCAGCTTGCGCGGCTTGCAGGCCACCCAGGAGGCGCACAGCATCAGCAGCGCGCAACCGAACAGGAAGGCGAAGGGCAGGGTCCAGCCCTCGCTGACGGTATGCAGCCAGCCGACCAGGAACGGACCCAGGCAGCTGAAGCTGTAGCCCACGCCCTGCATGAAGCCGGACAAGGCGGCCGAGCCTGTGGGAGTGCGCGTGCGCAGATTGATCAGGGTCAGCGCCAGCGGGAACGTGGACGGCCCGACGCCCAGCAGGCAGGCCCACAGCAACGGCGCCTTCATCGGCGCGAACAGCAGGCCGGCGAAGGCGATGACGAAGGCGGAGAAGCCGATCAGCACCAGCGGGAAGGGATTCTGCAGGCGCACCGCCAGCGATGGGATTACCAGCGATGGCAGCAGGCCCAGGGCCGAAAACACCGCCACCATCACCCCACCGAAGGCGGGCGTGGCACCGGCTTCGACCACGATGCGCGGCAGCCAGGTGAACATCGAATAGGTCATCAGCGAGGTCATGCCGAACATCAGCGTCATGCTCCAGCCCAATGACGTGCGCCAGACTTTGCCGTGCGGCTGCACGGTGGGGTCGTTGCTGTCCCGCACCGGTTTCGGTGCACGGCGCGCCAGCAACAGCCACGGCAGGGTCGCCGCCAGCGCCAGCAGCGCCCACATGCCCAGCGACACCCGCCAGCCTGCGGCGTTGGCCACCGGCACCGCCAGCAGCGCCGGCATCATCGTGCCAAGCTGCAGCACGCTGATGTACAGCGTGCTCATGGTGCCGACCTTGTTGGCGAAGTAGCGCTTCACCAGCGGTGGCACCACCACGTTGCCGATGCCCATGCCGGCCAGTGCGATCACCGAGCCCAGCAGCAGGGTGCCGACATTGCCGGCGCTGGAGCGCAGCAGCAGGCCGGTGGCGGCCATCAGCATGGCCAGCAGGGTGGTGCGCTCAAGGCCCAGGCGTCGTGCCAGCGCCGGGGTGGCGACGCCGAACAGCGCGAACGAGGCGGTAGGCAGCATGCCCAGCACGCCGGTCATGGTGGTGCCGAAGCCGAACTGTTGGCCCAGCACGTCCAGCAACGGGGTGATGGAGGTGACGGCGGTACGCAGGTTGACCGCGGCCAGCAGGATTGCGGCGAACGCCAGCAAGCGACCGTGCAGCAACGATGGCGACGGGGAGGTGGGGGCTGTCATGCGGTGTTCCTTGCAGGTGGCGCACGCCGCGCAGATGGCGTGCAGCGCCCGCACCGGACGGGGCCGGTGTGGCAGGTGGGGGAGTGGCGGCCATTGTACGTGGACGACCGCGTCAGGTCCTCGACCCCGTTCCGGGATGGCGCGTCGCCGATCACTGCGTAGCCGGGTGTCCCGGATTTCAGGCACAAAAAAACCCGGAGGACACTGATGTCTTCCAGGCTTCTTGGTGACCACCGAAGTGGTCGGGGAGACAGGATTCGAACCTGCGACCTCTACGTCCCGAACGTAGCGCTCTACCAGACTGAGCTACACCCCGAAGGGAGCCGCCTATTCTAGCCATTTCCCCCGATGGCGGCAAGGGGGAAGACCGTTCTGCTTCGCTGCCGTGGCAGCGACTCCTGCGGGAACAAAAAAGCCTGGAAGACTTCACCAGGCTTCAATGCGACCACCGAAGTGGTCGGGGAGACAGGATTCGAACCTGCGACCTCTACGTCCCGAACGTAGCGCTCTACCAGACTGAGCTACACCCCGAAGGAGCCGCCAAGAATACGGTGTGAAGGCCGTATCGGCAACCCTTTTTTACAGTTTCAACGCACTTCCTTGTCGGCGCGCGCGCTTTCGCGTGCTTCGAACCACATCCCGTTGAGGATGGCCACGACCGAAGCCAGGCCAGCGCCGAGAATCCAAGCGAAATACCACATGGTCAATCTCCTGTGTGCGAGGGGTGTGCCGACCCTGGGCCGGCACACAGGCAATCAGTACGCGTTGGGGTTGTCGTCCATGTCCTCGACCGTCGTCTTGCCCTTCAGCACGCGGTACACCCAGGTGGTGTAGGCGAGGATGATCGGCAGGAAGATGGCCGTGGCCAGCAGCATGACCCACAGCGTGAGGTGGCTGGACGAACTGTCCCAGACGGTCAGGCTGGAGGTGGGCTGGCTGGAGGACGGCAGCAGGAACGGGAAGATCGCAAAACCGACGGTGAGGATGATGCCGGCAATGGACGCGCCCGAGGCGATGAAGGCCAGGCCGCCACGACGCGCGCGCAGCAGCACCGCACTGGCAAGCGCACCCAGCAGGCCCAGCACCGGGAACACCAGCGTTGCCGGCATGCTGCTGTAGTTGCGCAGCCAGCCGCCTGCGGCGGTACCTAGTTCGGCAGTCTTCAGCAGCGGATTGGTCGGCCCGTCGGTCACCACCTGCGAAGTGATCTGATAGCCCGGCAGGCCGAAGGCTACCCAGGCACCGGCAGCGGCGAACAACACGAAGCTGATGAGGGCGGCGATGCTGCCGTAGCGCGCTGCACGTTCAGCCACCGGGCCGTCGGTCTTGAGCACCAGCATGGCCGCACCGTGCGATACCAGCATGGCCACGCTGATCAGGCCGGCGATGAGCGCGAACGGCGTGAGCAGGCCGAAGAACGAACCGGTGTAGGTCACGCGCAGCGTGTCGTCGAAGTGGAACGGTACACCCAGCAGCACGTTGCCCACCGCGACGCCGGCAATCAGGCCCGGCAGCAGGCCACCGACGAACAGCACGCGGTCCCAGTTGTCGCGCCAGCGCTTGGACGGCAGCTTGCTGCGGTACTTGAAGCCGACCGGGCGCAGAATCAGCCCGAACAGCATCGCAAACACCGCCAGGTAGAAGCCGGAGAAGCTGACCGCATACAGCGGCGGCCATGCGGCGAAAATCGCGCCGCCACCCAGCACCAACCAGACCTGGTTGCCTTCCCACACCGGGCCGACGGTATTGATCACCAGCCGGCGTTCTTCATCGGTCTTGGCCACGAACGGCAGCAGGGTGCCGACGCCAAGATCGAAACCATCCATCACGGCCCAGCCGACCAGCAGGATGCCGAGCAGCAGCCACCAGATCACGCGGAGCGTGGTGTAATCAAGTGCAATGAATTCCATCTGGATTCTCCTGCCTCAGGCCTGGCCGGGGGCAACGGCATTGGGGGAAACAGGGCGGATGTCGGCCTGCAACGTCGGCAGGATGTCATCAGGACCCTTGCGGACCGCCTTCAGCATCAGCTTGATTTCGATGATCAGCAGCACCGTGTACAGGCTGGTGAACACCGCCAGCGTGGTCAGGATTTCATGCAGTGCCAGGCCCGATGCCGCATAGAAGGTGGGCAGCACGCCATCCACCGCCCACGGCTGGCGGCCATACTCGGCCACGAACCAACCGCATTCGATCGCGATCCACGGCGCCGGCAGGCTCCACACGGCCAGCTTCAGGAACCAGCGCTTGTCCTGGAAGTTGTTGCGGCACGAGTAGTAGAAGGCCAGCGCGAAGAAGGCGATCAGGTAGAAGCCCAGCCCGGCCATGATGCGGAAGGTCCAGAACAGCGGAGCCACGCGCGGCACGGTATCCATCGCGGCCTTGGAGATTTCCTCCGGCGTCGCGTTGAGGATGTCTTCACGATAGCGCTTCAGCAGCAGGCCGTGACCGAGGTCCTGCCAATGGCGATCGAACATCTCCCGTGCTTCGAGATCGTTCTTGTCCTTCTTCACCCGTTCCAGCGCGCCGTAGGCGATCTGGCCACCACGGATGCGGTGCTCTGCACGGTCGACCAGTTCCAGGATGCCGGGAATCGGCTGGTCCAGCGAACGGGTGGCGATCAGGCCCATCAGGTACGGGATCTTGATCGCGTAATCGTTGGTGTGGGTATCCTGGTTGGGGATGCCGAAGGCGGTGAAGTCCGCCGGGGCACGCTCCGTCTCCCACATCGCTTCGATCGCGGCCAGCTTCATCTTCTGGTGTTCGCTGGCGGCATAACCGCTCTCGTCACCCAGCACGACCACCGACAGCGAGGACAGCAGGCCGAAGGCTGCAGCGACCGCGAACGAACGGCGGGCCATGTCCCTGTGCTTGTTGCGCAGCAGGTAGAGGGCGCTGATCGACATCACGAAGATCGCGCCGGTCACGTAGCCGGCACTGACGGTGTGCACGAACTTGGCCTGCGCCACCGGGTTCAGCAGCACCGCGGCGAAATCGACCACTTCCATGCGCATGGTTTCGGGGTTGAACACCGCACCGGTCGGGTTCTGCATCCAGCCGTTGGCGATCAGGATCCACACCGCCGACAGGTTGGTGCCCAGCGCCATCAGCCACGTCACGGTGAGGTGCTTGACCGGGCTCAGGCGCTTCCAGCCGAAGAAGAACAGGCCGATGAAGGTCGCTTCCAGGAAGAACGCCATCAGGCCTTCGATCGCCAGCGGCGCACCGAAGATGTCACCCACGTAGTGGCTGTAGTACGACCAGTTCATGCCGAACTGGAACTCCATCACCAGGCCGGTGGCCACGCCGATGGCGAAGTTGATGCCGAACAGGGTGCCCCAGAACAGGGTCATCTGCCGCCAGACCTGCTTGCGGGTCATGACGTACACGCTTTCCATGATGGCCACCATGAAGGACAGGCCAAGCGTGAGCGGTACGAATAGGAAGTGGTACATCGCGGTCAGAGCGAATTGCAGCCGCGACAGTTCTACGACTGTCTGATCAATCATGGCCTGGCTACCTCGTTGGATAGTGCCGTTGCAGGTGGCGGGAAGGGTGGTCTACGGGGTGAATGATGTGACCGACTACTTCAAACAGCCTTGATCCAGATCAATGTATGAACAGGTGTTCAGGGGGATCGTATGCCAACCCGATGAAGACTGCGACCGCCGGCCGCAGGGGAAGGCCGTTGCCTGCGCCTACAATGCCGTCCATCCCCTGCTGCCTGTGAAGAGCCTTGAGCGCCGCCGAACCGACCGCTGACGCCCCTGATCGGGATGACGAATCGAGCCGCCTGCGGCGTGTCCGCATGGCATGGCTGGCCGATCTGGCCCGTGCCGCGAAGGGACGGCAGCGGCTGGCGTCGCTGTGCATCAGCGTGTCCGGTGCGCTGTTGATCGGCCAGGCCGCTGCCATCGCCTGGCTGGTGCAGCAGGTGCTGGTCGAGCGCGCGCCGTTGGCCCAGGGCCTGCCGGTGCTGGCCGCGCTGGCGGTGATCCTGGTGGCGCGGACCCTGCTGGGCAGTGCCACCCAGGCGGCGGCCGGTGACGTTGCCGACGCCGCACGCCTGTCACTGCGCGAGCGTGTCTTCGCGCGCCTGCTGGGGCATGGCCCGTTGTGGCTGCGGCAGCGCCGCACCGGTGAGCTGGGCGAGCTGATGTTGCATCACGGCGATGCCATCGAGAACTACTACAGCGGTTTCCTGCCGGTACGCACCGAAGTGGTGGTGGTGCCCTTGTTGATCCTGGCCGCTGTGGCCTGGGTCGATTGGGTCGTCGCACTGATCCTGCTGTTCACTGCGCCGCTGGTGCCGTTTTTCATGATGCTGGTGGGCTGGGGCGCGGAAGCGGCCGGACGCGCGCAGCTGGGCGAACTGGCGCGGATGAGCGGGCACTTCGCCGATCGCATCAAGGGCCTGGGCCTGCTGCGCCTGTATGGCCGCGGGGACGTCGAGCTGGCCGGCATCGAGGCTGCGGCCGACGGCGTACGCGTGCGCACCATGAAGGTACTGCGCATCGCCTTCCTGTCCTCCACCGTGCTGGAATTCTTTGCCTCGGTCAGCGTGGCGATGGTGGCGTTGTATCTGGGCCTTAGCTATCTGGGCCTGATGTCGCTGCATGCGACCGTGCCGACGCTGGGGGCGGGCTTGTTCTGCCTGCTGCTGGCGCCGGAGTTCTACGCGCCGTTGCGGCGCCTGGCCGCGCACTATCACGACCGCGCCAATGCACTGGCCGCTGCCGCCGAGGTGGAGCGCCTGTTGCAGGTGCTGCCGGAAGACGGGGCTACGATTGCAGAGGACAGCGTGCTGCTGACACCGGAGCCGGCCGAGGCCGCCTTGCCGCCGCTGCAGGCGCACGGTTTGGCGCTGCGCCCGTTGGGTGCCGCGCACGACGTGCTGCAGAACCTGGACCTGCAGCTGGAACCGGGGCAGCGCCTGGCTCTGGTCGGTCCCAGTGGCAGTGGCAAGAGCACGTTGCTGGAAGCGCTGGCCGGGTGGCTGCCGCCGCGTGCGGGCCGGGTGCAGCTGCGGCCGGGGCTGCAGGTGGCCTATGCCAGCCAGCGTCCGTATCTGTTCCACGGCACCATCGCCGAGAACCTCCGCCTGGCCGATCCCGGTGCCAGTGACGCGCGCCTGCGCGCCGTTGCCGAAGCTGCACAGGTGCTGCAGTTCGCGCAGCGCCTGCCGCAGGGTCTGGATACGCTGATCGGCGAACGCGGCTTCGGCCTGTCCGGTGGCGAGGCACGTCGCATCGGCCTGGCCCGTCTGCTGCTGCGCGATCCGCAGGTGCTGCTGCTGGATGAGCCTACTGCCTTCCTCGACGCCGAAACCGAAGCGGCGCTGCTGCGCAGCCTGGCCGCGTATGCGCGCGGACGCAGCGTGGTGGTGGCCACCCACAGTCCGGCGGTGATCGCCTGGGCCGACCGCTGCCTGCTGTTGCCCGAAGGGCGCCTGGTTGAGCCGGCGCAGGCGGTACGCGCATGAGCCGCTCTGCCGATTCGCTGCGCACGGTGTTCCTGCGCCATCGCCCGCGCCTGCTGCTGGCAGTGCTGCTGCTGTGGACCACGATGCTGGCCGGCACCGCGCTGCTGGGCCTGTCTGGCGGTTTCCTCACCGCTGCAGCGCTGGCCGGTGCAGCGGGCCTGGGCCAGGGCTTCAATTTCTTCACTCCGTCGGCCGGCATCCGCGGGCTGACCATGGCGCGCATCGCATCGCGCTATTTCGAAAAACTGGTGGGGCATGACGCCACCCTGCGCATCGCCCGCGACCTGCGTGTGTGGTTCTTCCGCCGCGCGCTGCCGCTGGCGCCGGCAAGGCTGGGTGCGACCCGCACCGGCGATCTGCTGGCGCGGCTGCTGGGCGACATCGGCGAAATCGATGGCCTGCTGGTGCGTGCCATTGGCCCGCTGCTGGCGCTGGGCGCGTTGACCTTGGTGGGCGTGGGCTCGGCAGCGGTGATCCTGCCATCGGCAGCGCTGCTGCTGGCGGTACTGGCGTTGCTGATCGGCATTGGCGTGCCGTGGCTGGGCGTACGTGGCCATGACAGCGAAGAGGCCGACCGCGCGGCCCATCGTGCAGCGTTGCGCACGGCGGCATTCGAGGGACTGGAAGGGGCGGCTGACCTGGCCGCGCTGAATGCCGGCAATGCCTGGCAGCTGAAGGTGCGGGTGGCGGCCAAGCAGGTGGCCTCGCGCGATCGTCGTCGACGCCTGCGGCTGATCGCTGCATCAACGCTGCATGGCGTGCTGGCCGGGCTCGGCCTGGTGGCGATGCTGGCGCTGGCGCTGCATGCGGCCGAACAACAGCGGATCGCACCGGAAATGGCCGCCGGGCTGGTGTTCCTGACGGTAGCGATGATCGAACTGTGGGCGGGCATGGGCCTGGCCTGGCAGTCGCTGCAATCGGGCCGCATTGCCGCCGCGCGCCTGCAGGCCATCGTCGAGCAACCGCCTTCGGTGCAGGAGCCGGCATCGCCGCAGCCGCTGGCGCCGGCCGCGACCGTGCACTGGGACGATGTGCACTTCCAGTGGCCGGGCGCCGCACGGCCGGTCCTGTGTGGCCTGCAGCTGACGCTGGCGCCGGGCGAGCGCATCGCCATCCGTGGCGACAGCGGCAGCGGCAAGACCACGTTGTCGAGCCTGCTGCTGCGCCTGTGGGATCCGCAGCAGGGACGGCTGACCTACGGTGGCCAGGACCTGCGCGATGTCGCCCAGGCCGACTGGCACCAGCACCTGGCGTGGCTGCCGCAGAACGCGCCGGTATTTGCCGGCAGCGTGGCCGAGAACCTGCGACTGGGTGATCCCGAGGCCAGCGACGAGGCGTTGTGGGCGGTGCTGCAGCGGGTACGGCTGGGCGAATGGGCCGAGCGCAACGGCGGCCTGCAGGCCTGGGTGGGCGAGAACGGTGCAACGATGTCGGCCGGCCAGGCGCGGCGCCTGGCACTGGCCCGCGCGCTGCTGCGCAATGCACCGATCCTGCTGGTGGATGAGCCCACAGAAGGCCTGGATGTGGATACCGCGCGCGCACTGCTGCAGGACCTGCCGGCGCTGCTGGAAGGACGCAGCCTGTTGATGATCACTCACGATGACCTGCCCGCAGGTGTGGTGGATGTGCAGTACCGCTTGCGCGATGGGGTACTGGTCCGCGAACCGCTTCGGTAGATGCCGGCCTTGGTCGGCATATCCACGCGTGGCGTGGATCTACAGGGCAGTTACCGGGAAAATTCGCGCAGCATCACCGCGATCGAGGCCACGTTGGCCAGCACGCACAACCAGAACACCCACTGGAACTGCATCTTGCGGTGCTTGTGGCGGAACATGGCCTGGCCGAGCAGGGCACCAGGCCAGCCGCCAGCAAATGCCAGCAGCTGCAGCGTGCGTTCCGGTGTCCGCTGCTGATTGCGCTGCGCGGCACGCTTGTCGTGTCCATACAGACCGAATGACACCGCGCTGGCCAGCGCGCACCATGCGCCCAGCCACAGCGGAAACACGCCGGTTGCGGTCAAGCCGATCAACGCACCGCACGCGGCCAGCGCCAGATTGCGCCGCCACACCATTACAGTTCGTCGAGAAAGCCGCGCACGGCCGGGCCGAAACGGTCGAAGTCGACCAGGAACGCGTCATGGCCCTGCGGTGACTCCAGGCCGATGAAGCGCGCATCCGCGCCGCCGGCGCGCAGGCCATCGGCGACCTGCTGCTGCTGCTGTACCGGAAACAGGATGTCGGTGTTGGCGCCGATCGCCAGCGCCTTCTCGACGCGGATGCTGCTCAGTCCGGCCAGCACATCGCCATCGCCATACTCGGCCAGGTCGAACCAGTCCATCGAGCGGCTCAGGTACAGATAGCAGTTCGGATCGAAGAAACGCACGAACCGGCGTGCATGCCCTTCCAGATAGCTTTCGACCTGGAATTCCAGGCCGAACGGATCATCGTCGGTCTGGTCGGAATCCAGCCGCACGCGACCAAAGCGGCCATCCCATTCCAGCGCCGAGCGGTAGGTGATCACGCCCAGCTTGCGTGCCATGCGCATGCCTGATTCCGGGTACGCCTCATTGTCATAGTGGCCACCGTTCCAGCGTGGATCCAGGCGGATCGCTTCGCGCTGCAGCGAACGGATGGCGATCGAGAAGGGCAACGCCTGCGCACTGCCGGAAATGTTGATATGGCTGCGGGCGATGCCCGGGTGCAGCAGCAACACCGCCAGTGCTGTCATCCCGCCCATTGAATTGCCGATCACGCAGGCGAGCTGTTCGATGCCCAGTGCGCGCACCAAGTCGATCGCCGCGCGTGCGCCGTCTTCGATCGACAGCTCCGGAAAATCCAGTCGATACAGCTCGCCGTTGGCCGGATTGATCGACGCAGGGCCGGTGGAGCCCTTGCAGCTGCCCAGCGAATTAACGCACACCACGAACCAGCGGTCGGTGTCGATCGGCTTGCCGGGGCCGATCATGGCTTCCCACCAACCCGCCGCAGGATTGGCTTCGTTGGCCGCCGCATGCGCGTCGGGCGACAGGCCGGTGACGATCAGGATCGCGTTGCTGGCGTCTGCGTCCAGCGCGCCCCAGGTCTCGTAGGCCACGCGCGCGCCATGCAGGGCGCCGCCGCGTTTGCACGGAAAGGGTGAGGGCAGGGCATGGAAGCGGGTGCCGGGCGGAATGAATTCGGTCATGCGGGCATTCTAGCGGGGCGGCGTGTGCAGCTGGCGACACGCTTGTTTCCACGGGCGGGTTGAGCGTGGATCCGCCGGGCCATGCCCGGCGAGCGCAGCGGCGCGTGTACGTTACGGGAACCGCAGCTCGACCACGCCGTCATGCGGCAGGCTGACCTTGACCGGGGCGGTCTGCAGGTCGTCTTCGCTGCGGTTGGCGCTGCCGCTGCGCGAAATGCGTGCCAGTACTTCCACTTCGCGATGCGCCGACAACGGTGCGGTCGGCATCGGGCTGTCGCCGTCGCCGAGGCCGACCGTTGCAGGGAAGCTGGCCAAGGGCAGCTTGCGTGCAGCCACCGGCATCGGCGGGCCACCCACCGCGCGCGCCAGCACGAAGACCTGGGTGCTGGCCGGCCAGTCGCCTGCTTTCAACGATGCGGGCAGATGCACCCGCACCTGCAGCAGTGTCGGTGCAGTCGCTGCCGGTGTGTCCAGCGGCTGCCCGGCCGCCTCACGGGCGATGGTGATCTGCGCCTGCAGCGCCTGCGCCGCGCCCGGTTCCAGGCGAGGCAGCAGCGTGCTCCAGAGGTCGGCAGCCTCGGCGTTGCGGCCACGCTGGCGCAGCGCGATGCCGAGCAACCAGCTGGCGCGCTCGGCATCGGGCGACAAGGTATGCGCACGCTGCAGCCATGCCAGCGCGGTGTCATCGAACTGCTTGCCCGGATCGGCCTGCGCGCGTGCCTGCGCGGCCTCGACCAGCACGCCCGGTTCGTCCGGCGCCAGTGCTGCGGCGCGGTTGAAGGCATCGGCTGCAGCGGCTGCATTGCCGAGTTCGGCCTGCGAACGGCCCAGCAGTGCCCAGCCATCGGCGCGTTGCGGGTCACGCTGCAACGCCTGCTGCAGTGCCTCTACGCCGTCGCGCAGGGTGGCCACCGATGGCGCGGGCTGCACCTGTGCAGCCTGCGGATTGCCGACCAGCAGATACAGGCAGGCGCCTGCCACACCCAGCGCCACCACCCCCAGCACGAAGCTACGACGGCCTTGCTGGCGCAGCGGCCACAGCACCACGGCCGCCAACAGCGCAGCGGCCACCGCAGCAAGCATCGGCAACCAGTGCGTCACCAGTCTTCTCCCTCGGTTGGGTTCACCACAGCGGACGCATCCATCTGCCGGCTGCGACGACGGACGATGCCCATCACCACCAGCGCGCCGCCACCCAGTACCAGCAGCGGACCGCCCCACAGCAGCCAGGTGCCGGGTTGCAGCGGTGGTTGATACAGCACGAACTCGCCATAGCGGGCGACCAGGAACTGCTTTATCGCCGCATCGTCCAGGCCCTGCTGCATCAACTGCAGCACTTCACGGCGCAGGTCCTGGGCGATCTGCGCGTTGGAATCGGCCAATGACTGGTTCTGGCACTGCACGCAGCGCAACTGCGCGGCCAGGTCGTGGAATCGTGCTTCCTCGGCCGTATCGCGGAACACCAGCGGCCGCGCATCATGCACCGGTTGCTGGGCGAGGCCGGCGTCCGGCAGCGCCAGGGTCATTGCGAGCAGCAGCGGCAGCAGCCAGCGCATGCGCTTACGGCGAGGCGTGCAGGGTGTTGCCGGCATCGCCCTGCGCCTTTTCAAGCTTTTCCAGCGCCGGAATCAATTTCTCGTCGACCACCTGCTGGGTCATCGCGCCGCTGTACTTCCAGCGCACGATGCCACTGCCATCGACCAGGAAGGTCTCCGGTGCCGCGGTCACGCCCCAGTCGATGGCGGTGCGGCCTTCGATGTCGCTCAGCACGACCATGAACGGATTGCCCAGCTGTTCCAGCCAGTGCAGCGCGTCGGTGGGTTCATCCTTCCAGTTGTAGCCGATCACGCGTACGCGCTTGCTCTCGGCGAAGCGGGTCAGCACCGGATGTTCTTCGCGGCAGGCCGCACACCAGCTGCCCCAGACGTTGAGCAGGTAGGGCGCACCGCGCAGTTCTTCGCTGCGCACGATCATCTGCGGGTCATGCAGCACCGGCAGCGCGAACGCCGGCGCCGGCTTGTCGATCAGTGCCGAAGGCAGCACATCGCGCTGCGGATCGCCCGATTTCATCACCCCGTAGATCATCAGGCCAAGCAGGCCGAAGAAGAACAGGACGCCAATCACGATGGCTACCGGCGGCAGCGGGCGGGACGGGCGTGGGGCGGGCGACTCGGACATGGGGTACTCCTACGGACGACGAAAGCGGCGATCGGCGGCAGCGATGAATCCGCCCAGGGCCATCAACAGCGCGCCCAGCCAGATCCAGCGCACGAAGGGCTTGATGTGCACCCGTACCGCCCACGCATTGTTGCCCAGCGGCTCGCCCAATGCCACGTAGACATCACCGCTGAGGCGTGCATCGATGCCGGCTTCGGTCATCACCTGGCCGCCGCTGGCGTACTGGCGCTTCTCCGGATGCAGCAGGGCCAGTTCGCGACCCTCGCGCAGCACCCGAAGATGGCCGCGGTCAGCGATGAAATTGGGGCCTTCGCGGTGGTCCACACCCTCGAAGCGCACTTCGTGGCCGGCGACCACCACCTGCTGGCCCGGCGACAGCGCGACTTCGCGCTGCACGTTCAATGCTTCCACCAGCAGCGCGCCGGCCAGGAACACCGCGACACCGGCATGGGCGACGATCATGCCAAGCATCTCGGCAGTGAAGCGGCCATTGCCACGCAGGCGCTGCCAGACGAAACGGGCGGTGCCCAGGCCGACCCAGGCTGCAGCCGCGACGCCGATGCCGGCCTTCCAGCCATTCTGCGGCGCCTGCCACCAGGCCCAGGCACCGAGCAGCACGGCCAGGCCCGCCCATGGCAGCAGCAATGCCAGTGCGCGCGAGGGTTGGTCGCGCTGCCACTTCACCAGCGGACCGAACGGCAGCAGCATCACCATCGGTGCCATCAACAGCAGGAACAGGCTGCCGAAGTACGGCGGACCCACCGAGATCTTGCCCAGCGACAGCGCATCGGCCAGCAGCGGGTAGAGCGTGCCGAGCAGGACCATCGCGCAGGCGCTGGCCAGCAGCAGGTTGTTGGCCAGCAGGAGGGTTTCGCGCGAGGTCGCGGTGAAGCCACGGCGCGGATCGCCGGCATCCACGGTCAGCCGCGGCGCACGCAGGGCATACAGCAGCAGGCTGCCACCCACCAGCACCGACAGGAAGATCAGGATGAACAGCCCACGCGAAGGATCGGCCGCGAACGAATGCACGCTGGTCAGCACGCCGGAGCGGACCAGGAAAGTGCCCAGCAGCGACAGCGCGAACGCCGCGATGGCCAGCAGCAGCGTCCAGCTGCCGAAGGTGCCGCGCTTTTCGGTCACCGCCTGCGAATGGATCAGCGCCGCGCCAACCAGCCACGGCATGAAGCTGGCGTTCTCGACCGGATCCCAGAACCACCAGCCGCCCCAGCCCAGTTCGTAGTACGCCCACCAGCTGCCCAGTGCGATGCCCAGCGTCAGGAAGCCCCAGGCCACGTTGGTCCAGGGCCGCGTCCAGCGTTGCCAGCGTGCGTCGACGCGGCCTTCCAGCAGCGCCGCCACGGCGAAGGCGAACGGCACTGCGAAGCCGACGTAGCCCAGGTACAGCATCGGCGGATGGATGATCAGCCCCGGGTCCTGCAGCAGCGGGTTGAGGTCACGGCCTTCCAGCGGCACCGGGTTCAAGCGCAGGAACGGATTGGAGGTGAAGATCAGGAACGCGAGGAAGCCGACACTGACCACGCCCATCACCGCCAGCACGCGCGCCTGTACCGGTGCCGGCAGATGCCGCGAGAACAGCGCCACCGCGCCGGTCCACAGCGCCAGCACCAGCGCCCACATCAGCAGCGAGCCTTCGTGCGCACCCCACACCGCCGAATAGCGGTAGATCAGCGGCAGCAGTGAATTGGAGTTCTCGGCCACGTAGCGCACCGAGAAGTCCTGCTGCACGAAGGCCGCCGTCAGTACGGCGAAGGCACCAGCCAGCAGCAGAAGCTGGGCAAATGCAGCCGGACGGGCAACCGACATCCATGCGTCGTTGCCGCGCTGCGCACCGACCAGCGGCAGCACCGCTTGCAGCAGCGAGGCCAGCAACGCGCAGAGCAAGAGGATCTGACCGAATTCGGGAAGCACTCAGCGCACCTCGGGCGCCGTGACCGGCACATCGTGCTTGCGATGCGCATCGCCCATCTTGTCGGCCACTTCCTTGGGCACGTAGTTCTCATCGTGCTTGGCCAGCACCTCGTCGGCGACGAAGATGCCGTCCTGCAGGCGGCCACTGGCGACCACCGCGGTGCCCTCGCGGAACATGTCCGGCAGGATGCGGTCGGTGCTGACCGGCAGCGTCGCATCGCCGTCGGTGACCACGAAGTGGGCCTGCAGTGAGCCGCTGGGCCGATCGAAGGAACCCTTCACCACCATGCCGCCCAGACGGAAGCGCGACTGCGCATCGACGTCCCCGCGCAGCACTTCCGAAGGTGTGTACAGGTAGGCGATGTTGCGCTGCAGGGCGAAGGCGACCAGGGTGGTCGCCAACGCGGAGGCCAGCAGCAGCAGGAGCACCCAGATCATGCGGCGTCGCTGTACCGGCGTCATCGGCTGAGCTCGGTAGCCAGCGGAGCCTGTGCCGCCGCGTTGCCACGCGCCTGCAGCCGCTGCTGGCGGCGTTGCGCCAGCTGTCGGGCGCTGCGCAGGCGCAGCCATGAGCCCAGGGCATCGCAGGCCAGCACCAGCAGGAACACCGCGAAGGCAGCGATGAGGAAGGGCAGATGGGTCATCGCCGTGCCTCCCCGTCCGCCGTGCCGAAGCGCTCGCCGATCCAGGCCTTGCCGGCCTCGCGCGCAATGTTGTCGGCACGCGCCTTGGCCAGCAGCGAGCCGACGAACCACAGTTTGGTGGCGACCACCATCCACCACAGCGGGGCGATCAGTTCCGGCCGCACGGCGTTCTCGCCGAACACGTTGATCGATTGGCGCTGGTGCAGCGCGCCCCACCAGTCCACCGAATAGCGGATGATCGGCAGCAGGCCCACGCCCACGATGGCCAGCAGGCCGGCAGCGCGTGCGGCGCTGCGGCGGTCTTCGATGGCGTGGTAAAGGCCGATCACGCCCAGGTACAGGAACAGCAGGATCAGCTCGCTGGTCATCCGCGGGTCCCAGTCCCACCAGGTGCCCCAGGTGCCCTTGCCCCAGATGCTGCCGGTCAGCAGGGTGATCAGGGTGAAGCCGGCGCCCATCGGCGCACAGGCCATCGCCAGGATCTCGCAGATCTTGATGCGCCAGATCAGCGCGATGGCGGCGTAGGCGGCCATCAGCGCGAACACGAACAGGCTCATCCAGGCGCTGGGGACATGGATGTAGATGATGCGGAAGGCATCGTGCTGGTTCTGTTCCGGCGGCGCCACGAACAGGCCCTGCCACAGGCCGATCAGCAGTACCGGAACTGCCGCAGCGTAGAACACGCGGGACCAGCGTGAGGCGAAACGATCGAAGGTCGGGGGCGAACCGAGTTGATGGAACCAGCGGACGATCGGATTCATGCGTGGCGGCTATCCAGCAGGGGTGGATTGGCTCTCAGCTCGGTCAACTCAGAGAAATACGGATCGCAGCAGCGGTGGCCAGCGGTGCCAGCACCAGGGCGATCACCAGCCCGGCGCCCAGCATCAGCAGCGCACCGACCGGATCCTGTCCGCGGCTGGCTGCCGCCAGGCTGCCGGCACCGAAGACAAGCACCGGTACGTACAACGGCAACGACAGCAACGCCACGAGAATACCAGAGCGCCGGATGCCGACGGTCAGTGCCGCGACCACGCCACCGATCAGGCTCAACAACGGTGTTCCCAGCAGCAACGATGCCAGCAGCATCGGCAGCTGGTCATGCGGCAGATGCAGCATTTCCGCCAGTAGCGGGCTCAGCAGGATCAGCGGCAGGGCGGTGGTCGCCCAATGCAGCAGCACCCGCACCAGCACCAGCCAGGCCAGCGGCACCGGCGCCAGCAGCCATTGTTCGAGCGAACCGTCTTCGGCATCGGAGCGGAACAGCGAATCCAGCGCCAGCTGCCCGGCCAGCAGTACCGCCAACCACAGCACCGCACCGGCGGTAGCGGCCAGCGGCTGCGGGTCGCGGCCCTGGGCGAGGGCGAACAGCACCACCACCAGCAGGGCGAACAGCACCGGCTGCAGCGCATCGCCGCGACGGCGCCAGAGCAGGCGCAGGTCGCGCGCCACCAGCGCACGGGCGGTCTGCCACAGGCCTGGTTCAGTGCCTGGCGCGATCATGCTTCACCGCCCAGATCGAGCTGGCGGGTACGTACCGGTGGGGCCGCATAGGCGCCATGGGTGGTGACCAGGGCGGCGCCGCGGCTGCGCAGGTGTGCGGAAATCATCCGGTTGACCAGGTTGATGCCTTCCAGGTCGAGGTTGGCATAGGGTTCGTCGAGCAGCCACAGCGGTGCCGGTGACAGCCAGATGCGGGCCAGTGCCAGGCGCCGCTTCTGTCCGGCGGACAGGTGCCGCACCAGGGTGTCCTCGTAGCCGGCCAGGCCGACGATGGCCAGCGCATTGCCCGGCATCTGCCGTGCGCGGCGGCCGTGCAGGCCACACAGGAAATGCAGGTTCTCCAGCGTGTCCAGGTCCGGCTTCAGCGCCGGCAGGTGGCTGAGGTAGGCGACATAGCGCGCACGCTCGGCGTTGCTGGCCGGCTTGCCGTCGATCAGCACCTGGCCCGCGCCCGGGCGCGCCAGGCCCGACAGCACGCGCAGCAGGGTGGTCTTGCCGGCACCGTTGCCGCCCTGCACCAGCAGCGCTTCGCCGGCATCCACGTGGAAGTCCAGCGGGCCGAACACCGGCTCGTCATTGCGGGAGAAGCTCAGGCCGCTGGCGGCCAGCAATGCAGGGGTGTTCAAGGCGCAGGGGTCTTCATGCGGGAGTGCGGCGGCAATTGTAGCGGTGAATGTGACCCGGTAGCGCCGGGCCATGCCCGGCGAGCACGCGGCGCGGCTTGCCATCGGTGTGGCATGTGCAAAGAGCCGCCGGGCATGACCCGGCGCTACCGTCGGCGCCGCAGGCCGGGTCGGGATTTCGTACACTTCCAGCCCTTGTTTCCCCACAGCCCAGGCCGATGCAACCGAACACCAAGCTGCCCAAGGTCGGTACCACGATCTTCACCGTGATGTCCCAGCTCGCCGCCGAACATGGCGCGGTCAACCTCGGCCAGGGGTTCCCGGATTTCTCCGCGCCGCAGCGGCTGATCGACGAAACCAGCAAAGCGATGGCCGCCGGCCTGAACCAGTACCCGCCGATGACCGGCGTGGCGCCGCTGCGCCAAGCCATCGCGCAGAAGTCGCTGGACCTGTACGGCGCGCAGATCGATCCGGACACCGAGATCACCGTCACCAGCGGCGCTACCGAGGCGATCTTCAACGCCATCCACGCCGTGGTGCGTGCCGGTGAGGAAGTGATCGTGCTCGACCCGGCCTACGACTGCTACGAACCGGCGATCGAGCTGGCCGGTGCCACGGCGGTGCACGTGCCGCTGGATCCGCAGACCTTCGCCGTCGACTGGGACCGCGTGCGTGCGGCGATCACCCCGCGCACCCGCCTGCTGATGGTCAACACCCCGCACAACCCGTCCGGCGCAATGCTGGACGAAGCGGACATGCAGGCGCTGGCCGATGTGCTGCGTGGGACGCAGATCTACCTGATTTCCGATGAGGTGTACGAGCACATCATCTACGACGGTCGCCGTCATGAATCGGCACTGCGCTACCCGGAGCTGCGCGAGCGCACCTTCGTCATCTCCAGTTTCGGCAAGACCTACCACTGCACCGGCTGGAAGATCGGCTACGCGGTGGCGCCGCCGGCGATGACCGCCGAATTCCGCAAGGTGCACCAGTACAACACCTTCACCAGTTTCGGCCCGGCGCAGTACGGCTTTGCTGCGATGATCCGTGACGAACCGCAGCATCACCTGGAACTGGGCGCTTTCTATGAAGCCAAGCGCGATCGCTTCCGCGAGCAGCTGGCTGGCACCCGCCTGAAGGCGTTGCCGGTGCCGGGTGGCTACTTCCAGCTGGTCGACTATTCGGCCATCAGCGACCTGCCGGACCACGAGTTCGTGAAGTGGCTGACCATCGAAAAGGGCGTCACTGCCATTCCGCTGTCGCCTTTCTACGAAACCGCGCCGGTCGGCCAGCGCCTGGTGCGCCTGTGCTTCGCCAAGAACGAGGCCACCCTGGACGCGGCGATCGAACGCCTGCGCCTGCTGTGAGCGGAGTAGACGGCATGCAGGACCTGCGCATTTCCCTCGTGCAAGGCGACACCCGCTGGCACGACCCGGCCGGCAACCGCGCCTACTACGGTGCGCTGCTGGCGCCGCTGGCAGGGACCACCGATCTGGTGATCCTGCCGGAAACCTTCACCAGTGGCTTTTCCAACGAGGCCATCGCCCAGGCCGAAGGCATGGACGGCCCGACCGTGGCCTGGGTGCGCGAACAGGCCAAGGCCTTGAACGCGGCGGTGATCGGCAGCGTGCAGCTGCGCGATGGCGAGGGCGTCTACAACCGCCTGCTGTTCGCCACCCCCGACGGTGGCCTGCAGTACTACGACAAGCGCCATCTGTTCCGTTACGGCGGCGAGCACGAGCGCTATGCCGCCGGCCGCGACCGCCTGTGCGTGGAATGGAAGGGCTGGCGGATCAATCCGCAGGTCTGCTACGACCTGCGTTTCCCGGTGTTCTGCCGCAACCGCTACAACGTCGAGCGTGTTGAACAGCTGGACTTCGATCTGCAGATCTTCGTCGCCAACTGGCCGTCGGCGCGCGCCTATGCGTGGAAGACCCTGTTGCGCGCGCGGGCGATCGAGAACCTGTGCTTCGTCGCTGCGGTCAACCGCGTAGGCGTGGACGGCAACCAGCTGCACTACGCAGGTGACAGCGCAGTCATCGACTTCCTCGGCCAGCCGCAGGTGGAGATCCGCGAACGGGAACAGGTGGTGACTACCACCATCTCGGCCGAAGCGCTGGCCTCGCACCGTGCACGCTTCCCGGCGATGCTCGATGCCGATGCGTTCCATCTGGATGTGCAGGCCTGATACGGCGGCTGAACGCCTCCCGCCTCACCGCGCGCGCCTGCATCCAACGTGCACGCGCGCGCTGCTAGATTCGCCCACATTCCGACCGATGTGGACGTTCTGCCGATGAATACCAAGCCCTTTGCCCTGCTGCTGGCGCTGGCCACTGCCTCCCTGGCCCCGACCGCGCAGGCCGGTGGCAACCTCGATTGCCAGCTGCGCTACAACCTGTCGGGCTGGTCGCTGATCTACAAGACCGCCTCGGGCAACGGCACCATCCACTGCACCAACGGCGCCAGCATGCCGGTGCGGATCCAGCTGAAGGGCGGCGGCCTGACCGTCGGCAAGTCTAAGATCACCGATGGCCGTGGCAGCTTCACCGGCGCCAGCAGCGTCGGCGAGCTGCTGGGCACCTATGCGTCGGTAGGCGCGCACGCCGGTGCGGTGAAATCCAGCAACGCGCAGGTGATGACCAAGGGCGATATCTCGCTGGCCCTGTCCGGCACCGGCAAGGGCTGGGACCTGGGCGTGGACGGCGCGGCGTTCACCATCAGCCGGCGTTGATTGAGAGGGGACGGAGGGGATCAAGTCGTTTGCAGCGGCTTCGTCGCTGGTGTGTGGAAAGCGACTTAATCCCCTCCGTCCCCTTTTTGCATCAGACGCCGTCGGTATTGGTGCGCACGAGCAGCTTCCAGCGGATGTCGCCCTGGTGGGGCGAGTGCTGGTGATGGGATTGGGGCGGGAACGGGTCGTTCTTGTTGCACGTCACTTCACGCTTGCAGCCCTTGCAGCGATAGATGCCCGAGACCTGCACCTTCTCGGCCGGGCCGTAGGTGTCAGTCCATACCTGCGTGGGCTTTTCTGCCTGCAGGTGCGCTGCTTCGGTGTACCACGCCATCGTCATGTCCTCATGTTGGTGATGAGGCTTCACGATAGTGATCCGCCGCGCCACTCGCGTCGACCTGTGGCACGAATTGCACGTTTTCAAACAATTCCTAAGCACGCTCCGGAATGCAGAAACCCCGGTCGAGGCCGGGGTTTTCGGTGTGTCGCACCGTCAAGGACGGCTTACTGCTGGGCCAGCAACCAGGCCAGGGTGCCGCGGTGCGGCTTGGGCAGGGTGGCTACAGCGTTGAACATCGTGCGGGAGGCCCAGCAGACGTCAGCCGGTGCGGCGGTTTCCATGTGCGGCATTACGGCCATGGCGCGGGAACGCACGGCATCGCTGGGCAGGCTGGCCATGAAGGCTTCCGAAGCTGCCTGGATCTGCGCTTCGCTGACCTTGCTCGGAGGGCGTTGTTCCAGCTCGGCGATGCCGGCCTGGTAGCTCATCTCGAACCAAGCGTCGATATCCGCAGGCGGGAGTTTTTCAAGCTGGGCGAAAAACAGTGTGCTCAGCTGCGCCACTTCGGCAGCGGTGGTCGCACGGGAAATCCGCGCGCAGTCCTCCATCGGCATGGCGTGCAGGATGCTTGCCATGACCTTGGCGCGTTGCTCCAGGCGCTGAGGCGGCAATCGTGCGATGCCGTCGAAGGTCAGCTGGGCGCCGACCTGTTGGGCTTTATCCTTGCTGCCGGCCTGCTTGATGCGCTCCGTATAGCGCGGATCGACGATCAGCCGGCGCACCATCCGATCCGTGGGAGCGTACAGCGGGGAAGATTTCGGCCAGGGGTTCTGTGTGGCGGCCAGTTCCTGCTTGATGCGGTTGGCGGCGCGTTCGCAGCCACCCGCCACCAGCGTCAGGGCCAGCAGGGCGCCCATGCGGGCGCCCAGGGACAACATCCGTGTCATCGCTGTGTCCTTCATTGAGCGGGAGATCAGCCGCCGCGCGGGCCGCTGCGACGCGGGCCACCCGGGCCACGGTTGCCGCCGGGGCCACCCGGGCCGCGGTTGCCACCCGGGCCGCCGGGACCACGGTTGCCACCGGGGCCACGATTGCCGCCCGGACCACCCGGACCACGGTTACCACCCGGACGTGCATTCGCATTGCCGCCCGGACGGCCGTTGCCGGCCGGACGCGAGGTGCCGTACGGACTGAAGCCGGGATTGGCGTGGTCGGACGGGAAGCTGGGGGCATTGCCCGGATGGCCGTACGGATGCTTGTTGCCCTGGCCCTGCGAGCGGTTGCCCGCACCGGCCGGACGACCCTGGCCGCCGGCGCCACCGCGTCCTTCGCCACCGTAGCCGCCGCGACCTTCACCGCCGTAGCCGCCACGACCCTGGCCGCCACCGGCGCCTGCGCCCGGACCCTTCGGCTTGCCGTACGGACGGCCCTGGCCGCCTGCACCTGCACCTGCGCCCGGACCACGCGCGCCGGGGCCACGTGCGCCCGGACCGGCATTGCGGTGGCCGCTCGGGCCGGTGCTGACGCCATCAGGCACGTACCAGGTACGGAATGCGGCCGGGTTGCCTTCCGGCAGCGAGCGGTCGTTCTTCGGCGCGCGCTGCTTGAACGGGCGCTGCGACTGCTTGGCTGCGGCTTCACCGCTGACCGTCAGGCCGCCCTTGAAACCGCCGCCACCCTTGCCGCCGCGACCGCGGCCGCGATCTTCGCGGACGTTGTCGAAGCGACGCAGTTCGCGACCTTCATCAGCGGTGTTGTGACCGTTGACGTAGGCGTTGCCGCGGCCACCTTCGCGCACGCGCACGGTGGTCTTGGCGGCACGACGCTGGCCGATCACCGGCTGCAGGGTCAGGGCCGACGGCGCGCCTTCTTCCAGCTTCAGTTCGGCGCGCAGCGCTTCGACCTGGCTGCCCGGCAGTTCGACGGACTGGCCGCGGGCCAGTTCGCGCGGCAGGCTGACCTTGCCGTAGCGGGTGCGCTTGAGGCGGCTGACCTGGCAGCCCTGCGATTCCCACAGGCGGCGCACTTCGCGGTTGCGGCCTTCCTTCACCACGACGCGGAACCAGTCGTGCGAATCGGTGCCGCCAATGCGTTCGATCTCATCGAACTTGGCCGGGCCATCTTCCAGCGCGACCCCACGGGTGAGGCGATCAACGACGGCATCGGGCACCTTGTCTTCGCCTTCCGGGGCACGCACGCGCACCACGTACTCGCGCTCGACTTCGAACGAGGGGTGCATCATGGCGTTGGCCAGCTCACCGTCGGTGGTCGCCAGCAGCAGGCCGGTGGTGTTGATGTCCAGGCGGCCGACGGCGATCCAGCGGGCACCCTTCAGCGCCGGCAGGGATTCGAACACGGTCGGGCGACCTTCGGGATCTTCGCGGGTGGTCACTTCGCCTTCCGGCTTGTTGTAGACCAGCACGCGCGAGGGCTCGGCCAGCGCGGTGGCGACGAAGCCGCGGCCGTCGAGCTCGATCTTGTCGCCGCTCTTGACCGACATGCCGGTCTGCGCGACTTCGCCGTTGACCTTGACCAGGCCTTCAGCAATGCGCTGTTCCAGCGCACGGCGCGAGCCGAGGCCGGCCTGGGCCAGGACCTTGTGCAGGCGTTCTTCCAGCTTGAACTGTTCGGACGTGGCTTCGCGCTTGAGCGAAAGCTTGTTCAACGAGGGCTTGCGGGGGGTGTCACTCATCAGTTTTGCTCCGGCCGACGGTTTCGAGGTCGGCCTCTGGTTCGGAATCGGCTTGGTCAACAGCCACGGTCGTCTTCGCGACGGCGTTGTCTTCGCGTTCGTTCACTGTCACCGCGCGCTCGCCCGGCGCGGAATCGGGGTGCCCATCATCGGAGGGCGAAGGTGCTTGCTCATCGTCGGCCGCCGCAGGGAATGCGTCGGCAGAATCGGGGGTGTCGCCAGCGGTCATGCCGGTGTCGTCATTTGCAGCGGCGTCCGGGTCGGCGCTCACGTCCGGGCCGTCGGCACTGGCTGCGGGCGGTGCGTCGCGATCCAGCGCCAGCTGGGGTTCCAGGTCGCCCAGGTCCTTCAGCTCGGAAAGGGGCGGCAGTTCGTCCAGGCGTTTCAGCCCGAAGTAGTCCAGGAAGCCCTTGGTGGTTCCGAACAGGGCGGGCTTGCCGGGTACGTCGCGGTGGCCGACCACGCGGATCCACTCGCGCTCTTCCAGCGCCTGGATGATGTTACTGCTGACCGCCACGCCGCGCACCTGCTCGATCTCGCCACGGGTGATCGGTTGCCGGTAGGCGATCAGCGCCAGCGTTTCCAGGGTGGCGCGGGTATAGCGGGTCTTGCGTTCGGTCCACAGCCGGCTGATCCAGCCATGTACTTCGGCGGTCACCTGGTAGCGGAAGCCGGAGGCCACCTCCACCAGTTCCACGCCACGGTCCTGGCAGCTCTCGCGCAGCCGTTCCAGCGCACGTTCGATGCTGCCCGGCGGTGCCGGCTCATCTTCCGGGAACAGGTCCTTCAGCTGGGCCAGGGTAAGCGGCTGGCTGGAGGCCAGCAGCGCACCTTCGACAATGCGGTTGATCAGCGTTTGATCCATCGGCAGTCAGCGCTCACTCGTTTTCATTGGCGGCGTCGTTGTCGTCGAATTCGCTGCTGAACTGCAGCGGGGCATTGGTGTTGCCGGCGGCCAGGGACTTCACATAGATCGGCGCCAGCGGTTCTTCCTGCACGAGGTCCAGCAACTGCTCCTTGGCCAGTTCCAGCACCGCCAGGAACGTGACCAGCACGCCCAGCTTGCCTTCTTCAGCGGTGAACAGGTTTTCAAAACGATAGAACCTGCCGTCTTCAAGCCGTCCCAGCACTTCGCCCATGCGCTGCCGGACACTCAGCGCCTCGCGCTTGATCGCGTGGCCGGTGAACAGCTCGGCGCGCTTGAGCACGTCGTGCAGCGCCATCAGCATTTCCTTCAGGTCCACCGGCGGCGGCAGCTTCACTGCGGCGCGCTCGGGCATGAAGGCATGCGCCACGGTGGTGTCACGGTCCTGCCGGGGCAGGGCGTCGATATCCTCGGCGGCCTGCTTGAAGCGTTCGTACTCCTGCAGCCGTCGCACCAGCTCCGCACGCGGATCGGCTTCCTCGCCCTCCACGCTGGGTGGGCGGGGCAGCAGCATGCGCGACTTCACTTCCGCCAGGATCGCCGCCATCACCAGGTACTCGGCGGCAAGCTCGAAGCGCAGCTCGCGCATCACGGTGATGTATTCCACGTACTGCCGGGTGATCTCGGCCACCGGAATGTCCAGTACGTCCAGGTTCTGCCGGCGGATCAGGTACAGCAGCAGGTCCAGCGGGCCTTCAAAGGCATCCAGGATGACTTCCAGCGCATCCGGCGGGATGTACAGGTCCTGCGGAATCTGCAGGACCGGTTGCCCATGCACCACGGCCAGCGGCATTTCCTGCTGCTGGGGGGCGGGCGGCCGGGTTGGCGTGTTCGCGTCGAGCGCGAGTTCGGAAGTCATCTAATGGAGATCAGGATTGCAACGGACCGGTCGCGGCAGCTGGCATACCGGGCAACTGCCACGGACCGCCAGGACACCAGGCGCGCCTGTCTCGGCGCGGTTCCACACATCAAACAACAGGACGCTCCGCAGGACACGGCAGCGACAGGACTACGGGAGGTCGTCTACGGGGCCCGGTCGAATGGACCGGTTCGAAGCAGCGGGTCGGTCGTCGGGGGCTGCGTTGGCCGCAAAAACCGACGGGCTGCTGCATCCAGCCACGTGCAATGGTTCCTAGGGTAAGCCTTTGCCGCGCCAGTGTCCAGCCAAGGCCGGGCAGGGGGCGGGATTGGCTAGAATCGCTTCACCAGCAACGCGAGCGAGGAAATGCCGGTGTGGTATGTGATTGAAGGATATGACGGCCAGGATGTACTGGCCCAGCGGCTGCAGGCGCGGCCCGAGCACCTGGCGCGGTTGACCGCTTTGCGCGATGAAGGCCGCCTGCTTCTGGCTGGCCCCTGTCCGGCGATCGACAGCGAAGACCCCGGCCCGGCAGGGTTCAGTGGCTCGGTGGTGATTGCCAGCTTCGACTCGTTGCCGCAGGCCCAGGCCTGGGCCGATGCCGACCCCTACGTCGCCGCAGGCGTCTACGTGCGGGTGCAGGTGCGTCCGTTCCGCAAGGTGCTGCCGTGAACGCGAAGCGGATCGAGCAGATTCGTGATGCGCTGCAGCAAGCGCTGGCTCCCAGCGTGCTTGAGATCGAAGACGACAGCCATCGCCATGCAGGCCACGCCGGAGCGCGCGATGGCCGAGGCCATTTCAACGTGCACGTGGTCAGCGAGCGCTTCGCGGGAATGGCGCCGCTGGCGCGTCATCGCGCGGTTTACGCAGCGCTGGGCTCGCTGATGGAAAGCGACATCCACGCTTTGTCCATCCGCGCGCACACCCCGTCAGAGCAGGGCTGAAACCCTGTCCCGAGCTGTCCTGGCAGGTCCTTCGGGGGCCTGCCAAGGACAGATTCGTGTGTCCGTTTGGGGACATTCGCCTAACGGACTGTTTACAAGCGCAGATGGAAACGCTTACATTCCGCGCCAATGCTGGTAGATCCAAGCCGTGGAGGGCGGCTTCGTGAACAAAGCAGCCATAACAATCAAAGACGTCGCCCGTGAAGCCAAGGTCTCTGTGGCCACCGTTTCGCGCGCGCTCAACGGGCATGAAAATGTTGCCGAACCGGTCCGCCAGCTTGTGCTGGAGGTGGCCGCACGGCTGCGTTACACCCCGCACGCCGCCGCCCGCAGCCTGAGCAGCCGCCGCACCAATACGGTGGGCGTGGTGCTTCCAGACCTGTACGGCGAATTCTTCTCCGAACTGATGCGTGGCATCGACAACGTTGCCCGCAGCCGGCGCCAGCATCTGCTGGTGTCGAGCTATCACGGCGACCAGGAGCAGCAGGGCGCAGCCCTGCGTGCCATGCGCGGCCGGGTCGACGGTCTGCTGGTGCTCTCGCCCTATGCCGAGAGCCCGGGGTTCCTGACCGACAACTTGCCGCAGGCACTGCCTACGGTACTCATCAACACCTACCTGCCGGGGCAGGACCATCCGGTGTTGAGCATCGATGACCACGCAGGGGCAATGGCGATGACCCGCCACCTGCTCGACGCCGGCCATCGGCGCATTGCATTCATTTCTGGCCCGGACCTCAACTTCGACGCGCGTGAGCGCCTGCGCGGCTTCCGTGATGCGCTGGCGGCTTTTGGCGGTGGCGCCGAGGGGATCGAGTTGCCCGGTGATTTCGACGAAGCTTCCGGCCATCGCGCCGGTCAGGAGTTGCTGGCAGCCGGCACGCTGCCCGATGCCGTATTCGCCGCCAACGACATGATGGCCCTGGGTTGCCTGTATGCCTTCGCGCAGGCAGGTGTCCATGTGCCATCCGACGTCGCCCTGGCCGGTTTCGATGACATTCCGCTTGCGCGTTTCGTCCACCCGTCGCTGACCACCATGCAGGTCAGCATCGCCGAGCTGGGCGATCGGGCGATGTCGCGCTTGTTGCAGTTGATGGACGGCACCTCCACGGAAGGGGCAGGGGACAAGCAGACCCTGGTCCCGCGCCTGATAGTTCGCGATTCCACCACTCCGCCATCCGGCCATTGAAGCCAGAGGCGTTCCTTCTTTTTTGATTGATCGCAGGTGCCGCGCAAGCGGTCACCGCCACCCGGAGATTGAGTTGATGATGCATTCCACGATCCGCACGCCGGCGCGCCGGCTGCTGAGCACCGCCCTGGTCAGCTGCCTGATGCTGGCCGCCGCCCCCAACGTCATGGCGCAGTCGGCCAATGCCAGCCTGCGTGGCCAGGTGTCCGGCGCGCAGGCCGGTGCCGAAGTCACCGCCACCAACATCGCCACCGGCACCGTCCGTCGCGGCACCGTGCGCGCCGACGGCAGCTACTCGCTGATGGGCCTGGACCCGGGCACCTACAACGTCGTTGCCAACGGCCAGACCCAGAAGGTCACCGTCACCGTCGCCTCGACCGCGACGCTGAACTTCAGCGAGGCGGCCGCCGGTGGTACCGGCTCGACCGCCGCTACCAACCTGGACACCGTCAACGTCGTCGCGCCGACCCTGCTGCAGGAAGTGCGCACGTCCGAAGTCGGCAAGACCGTCAGCCTGCAGCAGATCCAGACCACCCCGCAGGTCTCGCGCAACTTCCTGGAGTTCGCCGACGCGGTGCCGGGCCTGATCTTCACCCGTGATGCCAAGGGCAACACCTCGCTGCGCGGCGGTGCCACCAATTCCGACGGTACCAACGTCTACATCGACGGCGTGGGCCAGAAGAGCTACGTCAAGGGCGGCGGCGTGGCCGGCCAGTCCGGCAGCGCCGGCAACCCGTTCCCGCAGCTGGCCATCGGCGAATACAAGGTCATCAGCGGCAACTACAAGGCCGAGTACGGCCAGGTGTCGAGCGCTGCAGTGACCGCTGCCACCAAGTCCGGTACCAATGAATTCAAGGGTGAGGCGTTCTACCGCTACACCGATGAGGACATGCGCGCCAAGACCCCGGCCGAGCGCCAGGGTGGCAAGGACAAGATGGTCTCGGCCGAGAAGGAATACGGCTTCGCGCTGGGTGGCCCGATCATCCAGGACAAGGCGCACTTCTTCGTGACCTATGAAGCCAAGCGCTTCGACCTGCCGGTCACCATCGCGCCGGACGGCGCGGTCACCGGTGCTGCCGGCCTGCTGCCGGCCGTGGGCGCCGCTGGCCTGGGCCCGGCCAGCCAGCCGTTCCAGCAGGATCTGATCTTCGGCAAGATCGACTTCGAGCCGACCGACAACGATCGCATCGAGCTGACCTTCCAGGACCGCGATGAAACCCAGTCGCAGTTCAGCGGCCAGACCTCGCCGGAAGCCGGCCGTGAAGTAGTCAACACCGACCGTCGTTACGCCCTGCGCTGGAACCACAGCGGCGAGCGTTACTACAACGAAATGATGGTCACCCATGAAGATTCGTTCAACAACCCGACGCCGCTGACCCTGGCCAACGGCATCACCTACACCGCACCGGACGGCACCGAAGACCGCACCGTGGTGAAGATCGGTGGCGCCTCGGCACTGGATTCGCAGGTGAAGGGCCAGAAGGGCTGGTCGATTGAGGACAACCTGACCCTGGACGGCATCCAGTGGGCCGGCGACCACACCATCAAGATGGGCGTGAAGTACAAGGCGATCGACCTGTACGCCTCCGATGCGGCGCAGATCAACCCGACCTTCACCTACAGCCTGGGCGATCCGGACTTCCCGGACTCCATCCCGTACAAGGCGCAGTTCGTCAAGCCGGTGACCGGCGTGGACGGCGTGTCCGGTGAAGTGCGTTCGAAGTCCAAGCAGTACGGCGTGTTCATCCAGGACGACTGGCAGGTCAACGACCACCTGCAGCTGAACATCGGCCTGCGCTGGGACTACGAAAAGACCCCGTCCTACCTGGATTTCGTCACCCCGCAGGCCGTGGTCGACGCGATCTATTCGCAGGATCCGCGCGGCCCCGCTGGCCAGACGTACGCCGATTCGCTGGCGCTGGGCGGCCTGGACATCAGCGACTACATCAGCAACGGCCACAATCGCAAGGCATTCAAGGATGCTTGGCAGCCGCGCCTGGGCTTCTCGTATGACATCAACGCCGACGAGCAGCACGTGATCCACGGTGGTGCCGGCCGTTCCTACGACCGCGACCTGTTCGACAACCTGCAGCTGGAAACCACCAAGCTGGCCCTGCCGCAGCCGACCATCTACTTCCGCAACCCGGCCACCGGCACCTGCATCAACGGCCAGGCCGCCTGCTATGACTGGAACCCGAACCTGCTCAATGGCATCGGCAACCTGCAGAGCCTGGTCGGTGCGACCAGCAATGCTGGCCTGGAAGTGGATCTGCTGAACAACAAGTTGAAGGCTCCGTACTCGGATCAGTTCAGCCTGGGCATGAGCAACCAGATCGGTGACTGGCTGACCGACGCCACCATCGCTCGTACCCTGAGCTACGACGGCTTCGCCTTCACCTTGGGCAACCGTTACCCGACCGGCCAGTTCTTCGATGACCCGCGCCTGTGCGGTGGCACCGAGCCGGGCCTGAGCCAGGCATGGAGCTGCAACGTGCCGGGCTTCGGCAGCCTGATCATCGGCCAGCAGGGCATCAAGACCCGTGCGACCCAGATCCTGCTGTCGGCGCAGAAGCCGTTCACTCAGGAAAGCGGCTGGGGTACCTCGATCGCCTACACCTGGACGACCGCGCGCCACAACCGCGACATCAACGAGAAGTACGCCTTCGACCGCGGCCTGATCGAGGATTACCCGACCATCCGTTCCAACGGCGCGCCGCGTCACCGCCTGGTGGTCACCGGTTCGTACGCGGGCTTCTGGGGCATCACCTTCGGTGGCAAGATCACCCTGGCCACCCCGACCGCCGTCAATGACTGGTACCCGGTGCCGCAGGCCAGTGGCTACGATCTGCCGACTCCGCAGGCGGCTGTGCCCAACGCCAATGGCAAGTTCCTGCTGGGCGGCAAGATCTTCGGCTACCGTTCGGTCGACCTGCAGGCGACGAAGACGTTCAAGATGCCGGGCGATACGGAGCTGTACGCGCGTATCGACATCATCAACGTGTTCAACTTCGACAACTTCTCCACCTACAACTACGTCAAGAGCAACGGCAAGCTGCAGGCCAGCTACAACGAGACCGGCGACATCATCGGTACGCCGCGTCAGGTCAAGGCCGAAGTGGGCTTCCGCTTCTGATTGCGGGAAGTTGATGCAGTACGGAGCCATCGGTTCGCCGATGGCCCCGGCTTCAACGGCAATGGCCGGCCTCCGGGCCGGTCCATTGCCCACGCCATTGCCAGGCAGGGGGCAATGGCGTGGGCAATGACCGCGGTGTCATCAGCCACGTTTCCGTGGTTTTTTAAGACCGCACTTTGTAAACGATTTCAGGTCATTGGACGTTATGCTCTTTCATCGATCAGCCCACCGGAGGAACCGCGCCATGCAGGCACGCCACCTGATGACCGCCGCTGCGATGACCCTGGCCATCGCCGCCTGCAAACCGGCCCAGCAGGAGCCTGCCAAGCCGCGTCCGCCGGTGATCCTGATCGAGGCGGACGCACCGCCGCGGCCGATGAAGCCGGAACTGCCGCCGCTGTTCGATGACCTCGAGCGCCGCACCTTCCAGTTCTTCTGGGATACCACCAACGAGATCAACGGCCTCACCCCGGACCGCTATCCGTCGCGGCCGTTTGCCAGCATCGCCTCGGTCGGCTTCGCCCTGACTGCCTATCCGATCGGCATCGAGAACGGCTGGGTCAGCCGCAACCAGGCGATCGACCGCACCCTGACCACCCTGAAGTTCTTCCGCGACGTGCCAATGGGCCCGCAGCGCACCGGCAAGGCCGGCTACAAGGGTTTCTACTACCACTTCCTGGACATGCAGGAAGGGCGCCGCTACGACAGCTGGGTGGAACTGTCCTCGGTGGACACCGCGCTGCTGATGATGGGCGTGCTGTTCGCGCAGTCGTACTACGACGGCGACGATCCGCGCGAGAAGGAAATCCGGCAGATCGCCGACACCCTGTACAAGCAGGTCGACTGGCCGTGGCTGCAGCAGCGTGCGCCGCTGATCTCGATGGGCTGGTTCCCCGAGAACGGCTTCATCGACCATGACTGGATGGGCTACAACGAGGCGATGATGGTCTACATCCTCGCCCTGGGTTCGCCCAGCCATCCGGTCAGTCCGGATGCGTGGACGGTATGGACGCGCACCTACGACAACGACTGGGGCGTCTACCAGGGCCAGGAATACCTGTCCTTCGGCCCGCTGTTCGGCCACCAGTACAGCCACGTCTGGATCGATTTCCGCGACATCCAGGATGCCTACATGCGTGAGCGTGGCAGCACCTACTTCCTCAACAGCCGTTCGGCCGCGCTGGCCCAGCGCGAGTACGCCATCGCCAATCCGATGAACTGGAAGGAGTACGGCGAGAACGTCTGGGGCCTGACCGCCAGTGATGGTCCGCAGAACACCACCCAGGAATACCGCGGCGAGCAGCGCCAGTTCCGCCATTACTCTTCGCGCGGCGCAGGCCTGCGCGAGAATTTCGATGACGGCACGATCGCGCCGACTGCGGCGATCTCCTCGGTCGTGTTCGCGCCCGAGGAAGTGATTCCGGCCACGCTGGAGATGCACAAGCGCTACGGCGACTACATCTACTCCAGCTACGGCTTCCTGGATTCGTTCAATCCCAGTTTCAACTACGACATCCCGATCAAGACCGGGCGCGTGGTGCCTGATCGCGGCTGGGTCGCCAGCGACTACATCGCCATCGACCAGGGCCCGATCCTGACCATGATCGCCAACTACCGCAACGACTTCGTCTGGGATGTGATGAAGAAGAACCCGTACATCCGCAAGGGCCTGGAACGGGCGGGCTTCAGTGGTGGCTGGCTGGCGCCGGAAGGCTCCTTCCAGCCGCTGGAGCTGCAGAAGGATGAGAAGGCCGCGGCGGCACGTGCGGTCGGTATCGCTGAATCACGTGCGGCCGCCGCGCAGGAACAGAAAAACAATGCCAACCGCAACACCGGCCAGGGGAAGTAACAAGGTGCACGACTGGAAACACCGCCTGCGACGCTGGGCATTGCCTGCACTGGCCGCGCTGGTCATGGCCGGCTGCGCCCGCCCCGAGCAGGGCACCACCACCGTGCGCTTCTGGGCGATGGGGCGCGAGGCCGAAGTGGTCAGCGAGCTGATCCACGAATTCGAAGCGGAGAACCCCGGCATCAAGGTCGATGTGCAGAACATCCCGTGGACGGCCGCGCACGAGAAGCTGCTGACCGCGTTCGCTGCCGATGGCCTGCCCGATGTGTGCCAGCTCGGCAACACCTGGGTGCCCGAATTCGCCGAACTCAATGCGCTCACGCCGTTGCAGCCGTTCGTGCAGCGCTCGACCGTGGTCGATCCGAAGGACTATTTCCAGGGCATCTGGGATACCAACGTGATCCACGACGAGCTGGTCGGCGTGCCGTGGTACGTCGATACCCGCCTGATCTACTACCGCAAGGACCTGTTGGCCAAGGCCGGCTTCGACCACCCGCCGCGTACCTGGGCGGAATGGAACGAGCAGATGGCCGCGATCAAGCGCATGCAGGGCCCGAACCGCTATGCGGTGCTGATGCCGATCAACGAGTTCGAGCAGCAGCTGTCGCTGGCCCTGCAGCAGCCGGATCCGCTGCTGCGCGACGATGACACCCGTGGCAATTTCTCCAGCCCTGGCTTCCGTCGCACGCTCGGTTTCTACGCCAACATGTTCGAGCAGGGCTGGGCGCCGAAGATGTCCGAGACGCAGATCTCCAACGTATGGGATGAATTCTTCCGCGGCTTCAACGTGTTCTACATCTCCGGCCCCTGGAACATCCGCGAGTTCAAGAAGCTGCAGCCGAAGGAACTGGAAGGAAAGTGGGGCACCGCCGCGCTTCCGGGCCCGGAGGGTCCGGGCGCGGGCATCGCCGGCGGCACCAGCCTGGTGATCTTCCGCAAGTCGCAGCAGAAGGAAGCGTCCTGGAAGCTGATCGAATTCCTGTCGCGGCCGGCAATCCAGGCGCGCTTCCACGCGATCATCGGCGACCTGCCGCCGCGCCGCAGCACCTGGAACGCGCCGTCGCTGGCCAACGATCCGCTTGCCGCCGCGTTCCGCGACCAGCTGGAGCGGGTCAAGCCGACCCCGAAGGTGCTCGAATGGGAGCGTATCGTGCAGGAAATGCGCATCGTCACCGAACAGGTGGTGCGTGGTGGCCTGCCGCAGGACAAAGCCGTTGCCGAACTGGACCAGCGCGTGGACAAGGTGCTGGCCAAACGTCGCTGGATGCATGAACAACAACGCCTGCAGCGCAGCGCACCCCCCTCGGGTTCGACCAGTGCAGTCGCGGCCGGGAGCCCGCAATGAAACGTTCTTCCCTTGCCGGCTGGATCTTCGCCGGCCCCTCGCTGATCGTGCTTGGTGTGTTCTTCGGCCTGCCGGTAGCCTCGGCGCTGGCGCTGAGCGTGACCGACTTCGACCTGTATGCGCTGGCCGACAGCAGCAACCTGCGCTTCGTGGGCCTCGGCAATTACATCGACCTGCTGCAGACGCCGATGTTCTGGAAGTCGCTGTGGAACACCACGTATTTCGTGGTGATCGGCGTGCCGCTGTCGATCGGTGTATCGCTGGGCGCGGCGATGCTGCTCAATGCCCCGGCGGCGCGCTTCAAGGCCCTGTTCCGCACCGCGCTGTTCGCCCCGGTGGTGACCACGCTGGTGGCGGTGGCGGTGATCTGGCGCTATCTGTTCCACACCAGCTACGGTCTGGTGAATTACGGCCTCGGCCACCTGGGCATCAGTCCGATCGACTGGCTGGGTGACCCCAACTGGGCCATGCCGACCATCATGCTGTTCGCGGTGTGGAAGAACTTCGGCTACAACATGGTGATCTTCCTGGCCGGCCTGCAGGCGATCCCGCATGATCTGTACGAGGCCGCGCGCATCGATGGCGCCTCGCGCTGGAAGCAGTTCCTGCACATCACCCTGCCGATGCTCGGCCCGGTGCTGCTGGTGGTCGGGGTGATCACCGTGTCCGGTTACTTCCAGCTGTTCGCAGAACCTTACGTGATGACCCGCGGCGACCCACTGCAGAGCACCGTCAGCGTGCTGTATTTCATGTTCGAGGAAGGCTTCAAGTGGTGGAACCTGGGGCGCGCTTCGGCTGTGGCGTTCCTGCTGTTCCTGATCATCCTGGCGGTGACCACCGTGATGCTGCGCTTTGGCCGCAAGAGGCAGTTGGTATGAGTCGTGAAATCGGCCAGTCACGCTGGCACCCGTGGATGATCAACGGCGCACTGCTGGTGTTGGCCTTGGTCAGCCTGGCACCGTTGCTGTGGATGCTCTCGGTCTCGTTCATGCCGCAGGGTGAGGCGACTCATTTCCCGCCGCCGCTGCTGCCGTCCAGCATCACCACGCACAATTACACGGAGCTGTTCGCGCGCACCGGCATGGGCGGCAACTTCGCCAACAGCCTGCTGGTGTCGTTGGCGATCACCCTCGGTTCGCTGCTGCTCAACACGATGGCCGGCTACGCCTTCGCCAAGCTCAACTTCGTCGGCCGTGAACGCCTGTTCCAGGTACTGATGGCGGCGTTGGTGATCCCGGCCCAGGTGGCGATGCTGCCGCTGTTCCTGTTGATGAAGCAGCTGGGCCTGGTCAACAGTTTCGGCGGCGTGATCGTACCGGCGCTGGCCAGCGTGTTCGGCATCTTCCTGGTGCGCCAGTACGCCCGCTCGATTCCTGATGAGCTGCTGGAAGCCGCACGCATCGACGGGGCAGGGGAGCTGCGGATCTTCTTCCAGATCGTGCTGCCGATGCTGAAGCCGGTGCTGGTGACGCTGGCGATCTTCACCTTCATGGGCGCATGGAACGATTTCATGTGGCCCCTGATCGTGTTGACCGACCAGGAGCACTACACTTTGCCGGTGGCGCTGGCCACCCTCTCGCGCGAACACATCATGGACGTGGAAATGATGATGGCCGGCGCAGTGGTCACCGTGGTTCCGGTTCTGGCGCTGTTCCTGGTGCTGCAGCGGTACTACATCCAAGGATTGTTGCTGGGGAGCGTGAAGGGATGAAGCGTGCGATCGCCGTTGGACTGGGCCTGTTGTGGTCTTCCCTGGCGATCGCCGCACCACCGGCGCTGCCCGCGCCGAAGGTGCTGGATGATTTCGACGACATCAGCGCATGGAAGCTGGTGTTGTCCGACCAGGTCAGCGGCTCGCTGCGGCCGGTCAGTGGCGCCGGCGGCGGCCGCGCGCTGTGCCTGGACTACGACTTCCATGAGGTCTCCGGCTACGTGGGCATCCGCCGCCCGCTGACCATCGAATACCCGGCCAACTACCGTTTCGGTTTCCAGCTGCGCGGTGATTCGCCGGCCAATGACCTGCAGTTCAAGCTGATCGACGCGAGCGGTGACAACGTGTGGTGGGTCAACCGCCCCGGCTACGCTTTCCCCAAGGCGTGGACGCCGGTGGAGTACCGCCGCCGGCAGATCGACAAGGCCTGGGGGCCATCGCCAGAGAAGGACATGGCGCGCAGCGCGTCGATGGAATTCACGATCTACAGCAAGGTCGGCGGCCGCGGCACCGTGTGCTTCGACAAGTTGACCCTGCAGGGCCTGCCCGCGCAGGACGATTCCGCGCTGCGGCCCTCGGTGATCGCCGATACCGCAACCGCGCTGCAGGACCGGATGATCGACGGCAAGTCCGATACCTTCTGGATCAGTGGCGGGGTCAAGCAGCAGACCATCAGCCTGGACCTGCACAAGAGCCGCGAGATCGGCGGTGCGGTGATCGACTGGCTGCCGGACCTGGAAGCGAACCGCTATACCGTGCGTACCTCCGAGGACGGTCGTGACTGGCGTACCGTGCGCGAAGTGACCGCCGGTGCCGGCGGCCGTGACTGGCTGGCACTGCCCGACACCGATGCACGCTACGTCCGTTTCGACCTGCAGGGCGGACCGAACTGGCGCTACGGCATCCGCGACATCACCTTGAAGCCGCTGGCGTTCGCTGCCACTCCCAATGCCTTCCTGTCCTCGGTGGCGGCCGACCTGCCGCGTGGCGCGTTGCCGCGTGCTTATGTCGGCGAGCAGCCGTACTGGACCCTGCTTGGCCTGGACGGTGGCCAGGAACAGGCGCTGATCAGTGAGGACGGCGCACTGGAGCCGGCCAAGGGCAGCTTCAGCATCGAGCCGTTCATCCGCCTTGACGGCAAGCTGCTGGATTGGGCCGACGTTGCCATTACCCAGTCGCTGCAGGATCGCTACCTGCCGATCGCCACGGTCGACTGGGTGCACGAGAAGGCCGGCCTGTCGGTCACCAGCTTCGTGCAGGGCACGCCCGAACGCGCGCAGCTGATCGGGCGCTACCGGTTGAGCAATCCGGACAAGGTCACGCACGAATACACCCTGGCACTGGCAATCCGCCCGTGGCAGGTCAATCCGCCCACCCAGTTCCTCAACACGGTGGGCGGCTTCAGCCGCATCGACAGCCTGGACGTGGGCGAGCAGCTGGTGCGCATCAATGGCGAACCGCGGCTGTATCCCCTGCAGGTGCCGGATGCGCGCTTTGCCAGCAGCTTCGACGGCAAGCTGGATGCCATGCACCTTGCCAGCGGCAAGCTGCCCGCCACCACCGCCGTGAAGGATCCGACCGGCATGGCGTCCGGCGCGCTGCTGTACACGATCAAGCTCGAACCCGGGCAGAGCCGCGAGGTGGCGATCGTGCTGCCGCAGACCGGCAGCTGGGCGCCGCAGGCGCTGGACGTGGGCAAGGCGCAGCAGCAGGTCGCGGCGATGTGGCGCGACAAGCTGGGCGTGGTGACCCTGCAGGTGCCGGCTGCCGGCCAACCGCTGGTGGAAACGCTGCGCACCGCCGTGGCGCATATGCTGATCTCGCGGGTCGGCCCGCGTCTGCAGCCGGGTACGCGCTCGTACGCACGCAGCTGGATCCGCGACGGCGCGATGATCTCCGAAGGCCTGCTGCGGATGGGCCGCAGCGATGCCGTGCGCGACTACGTGACGTGGTATGCGCCTTACCAATTTGAAAACGGCAAGGTGCCGTGCTGCGTCGATGCGCGTGGCAGTGACCCGGTGCCGGAGAACGACAGCCACGGTGAGCTGATCTACAACATCGCCGAATATGGCCGCTACACCGGCGACACCGCCTTCCTCGAACAGATGTGGCCGCACGTGCTGGGTGCCTACAGCTACATGGAACAACTGCGGGGCAGCGAGCGCACCGAGGAGAACCGTGCGCGCAACGCTGCCTTCTACGGGATGATGCCGGCCTCGATCAGCCACGAGGGTTATTCGGCCAAGCCGATGCATTCGTACTGGGACAACTTCTGGGCGCTGCGGGGTTACAAGGACGCCGCGCAGCTGGCGGCGCAGCTGGGCAAGGTCGAGGCGATGCAGATCAGCGAATCGCGCGATCAGTTCCGTGACGACCTGCAGGCCTCGCTGCTGGCGGCCATGCTGCAGCATCGCATCGACTACCTGCCGGGTTCGGCCGAGCTGGGTGACTTCGACGCGACCTCCACCACGATCGCGTTGGCACCCGGCGGCGAGCAGGGGCGGTTGCCGCAGGAGGCGCTGGACGCAACCTTCCAGCGCTACTGGAACGAATTCGTCGCGCGCCGCGATGGCAAGCGCGAATGGAAGGATTACACGCCGTACGAATGGCGTAATGTCGCCGCGTTCGTGCGCCTGGGCTGGCGTGACCGCGCCTGGCAGGCCACCCAGTTCTTCTTCAAGGATCGCGCGCCGCAGGCCTGGAACCAGTGGGCCGAGGTCGTCTCGCGTACGCCGCGCAAGCCGTTCTTCGTGGGTGACCTGCCGCATGCCTGGGTGGCATCGGACTTCGTCCGTTCGGCGCTGGACATGTTCGCCTACAACCGCGATGCGGATGAGGCACTGGTACTCGCCGCCGGTATCCCGGTGGCGTGGCTGCAGGGCGAAGGCATCGCCGTGCAGGGCCTGCGCACGCCGCAGGGGCAGCTCAACTATCGCCTGCAGCGCAGCGACAAGCAGCTGGTGCTGGACGTGCAGCCCGGGCTGGTACCCCCCGCCGGCGGCGTGGTGCTGCCATGGCCGTATGCAGGCGAACCCGGCCAGGCGACGGTCAATGGCGAGACGGTGGAATGGATCAACAACGAGCTGCACGTGCACCAGTTGCCGGCCCGGGTCGAGATCGATGTCCCCAGCGCGGTACGCCGCGCCGAACGCAAGGAAAAGTAAGCATGCGAGGTCCGCTCGGAATCGGCCGCAGTCTCTGCGTGCTGGGGCTGGCGATCGCGCTGGCCCTGCCGGGGTTGGCCGCAGCCGCTGCGCCGGTCGCCGCGGCCAACGCGGCGGCTGTCAGCGAACCCGGCATGAGCATGGTGACGTTCAACCTGCACCATGACCGCGAAGACTGGCCCAGCCGCCGTCGCACGATCGTGGCCGAGCTCAAGCGCCTGCAGCCCGATGCCATCGCGTTGCAGGAAGTGATCCAGAAGCGCAACGTGCGCAACCAGGCGCAGTGGCTGGCCAGCCAGCTCGGTTACCGCTACGTGTTCGTGTCCACCGATCCAGTGGGGGCACCCAAGCGCTACGGCAATGCGCTGCTGACCCGGCGCCCGATCCTGGCCCGTAGCGAGCACCTGCTGCTGCCGCTGGATGATTACCGCACCGTGGCCCATCTGCGCATCGACGTGGACGGCAAGCCGGTCAATGTCTATGCGACCCATCTCAACGAGCGCAGTGACGACGCCGGCCAGCGCATCCGCCGCAGCCAGGTCGAGGATCTGCTGCGTTTCATCGCCGGCAGCGCTTCGGGTGCTCCGGTGGTGATTGCCGGCGACTTCAACGCACTGGTTGATGCCGGCGATCTCAGCGAGCTGCGCAGTCACTACGGCGACAGCTACGGCAGCGTGCACGTCAACACCGACCTGGCCGGTGTCAGCACGCTCAACCGTCACTACTACCAGGCGCCGTCGCGGATCGACCACATCTTCTTCCAGCAGGACCAGATGGTGGCGCGCGAAGCGAAGATCCTGTTCGACCAGCCGGATGACGGCGGCCGTTGGGCCTCTGATCATTACGGGGTGTGGACCCGGCTGCAGTTCGCGCCGAAACCCTGATGTCGGCGTGGCGCGCTGACGCGTCCGGCGTTCGCTACGGCATTTGATGCGTCACAAACGGAAACGGCGGGGATCATCGATCCCCGCCGTTTCGTTTGTTGCCGATCAACGATGGATCAGGCGGCAGGCGGCGTGCGCTTGCCGGCGTCCTCGTCTTCTTCCGAGGCCTGCGCGTCGGCAGCCTGTGCGGCAGCGTCGGCATGGCCATCGGCGATCGGGTCGACTGCCGCCGGCACGATCGGATCGGCGACCGGTGCAGCGGTTTCCACCGGTGCGGCTTCGACGGCCACCGGGGTTGCCGGCTGCTCGACGACCGGGGCGACTTCAACCTCGGCCTTCGGTTCGACTGCCGGAGCAGCTTCAACCACCGGCGCAACATCGGCCACCACCGGCTTCGGCTCGGCTGCCGGTGCAGCTTCAACCACCGCAGCCGGTTCAGCGACCGGAGCTGCTTCGATCACAACAGCGGTCTCGGCAGCCGGCGACTTCGCCTCGACCACCGGGGTCGCTTCAGGTGCGGGCTGCACCGGCGTCGCCGCATCGATCGCATCCAGCATGCTGGTCTGCACCGGCGACGGGGTCGGTTCGACCTTGGCGACGGCTTCCACCGGAGCCGGAGTCTGCACCGTGGCTGCCAGCGGAGCGGCCGTTTCGACCACGGCGCTGCTTACGGCAGCGACCGGGGCAACCGCGGCGGCCACCGCAACCGGTGCACGTGCCGGCTTGCCAGCATCAGTGGCGGCCGGCTCGACTTCGTCATCGAAATCGAATTCCGGCTGCGAACGCGACGGCTGCGCGGCGGCAACCGGGGTGTTCACCGAAGCCTGTGCAGTCTGCTCGGCGGAATCGCCGTCGTTGTCGTCGCCCTCGGCATCATCGCCGTCGTCCAGATCATCACCCAGCGCGTCACCGCCTGCGGCGTTCTCGGCACCACCACGACGACGACGACGACCACCGCGACGGCCGCGACGACGGCGGGTTGCGCCTTCGCCGGTCTGATCGCCTGCTGCATCGGTCGTTGCGTCTTCGACAGCCCCGGTCGCAACCACGACCTCGGCATCGGTCGACGCGACGGCATCTGCGGACGCGACAGCGCCGACCACGTTTTCGGCAACGACAGCCGGTGCCGGTGCCTTCTCTTCCTGCACTGCAACCGTGGCCACAGCCGCGGTCGTGGCAGTCACGGCAGCTGCTGCGGTCACGACGTCGGCCGGGGCCTCGGCAGCGGCGCGCTGCGGCTTCTCGGCCGGCTTGTCACCGTCCTGCTGGCGCGGCTGCTTAGGCTGCTTCAGTTTCGGCTGCTGCTGGCCCTGACCCTGGCCCTGTTCGTTGCGCGGCTTGTTCTGCTGCTGCGGCTGCTGGGCATCCTTCGGCTTGCCCTGCTGCTGCGGCTGCTGCTGGCCATTGCCATTGGACTGGTTGCCGCCGTTGCGGCCATCCTTGCGCTGCTCACCGCGGTCCTTGCGGTTGCCGCCGTCCTTCTGCTGCTGCGCATTGCCATTGCCGCCGTTGCCACGGCTGTCCTCGCGACGGTCCTTGCGGTCCTTGTTGCGATCCTTGTTGCGGTCGCGGCGGCCGCCATCCTGCTGCTGGCGCGCGGCCGGTGCCGGTGCAGGAGCGGGAGCGGGCTCGCCGCCAAAGATGCGCTTCAGCCAACCAACCACGCCACCGCTGGCCGCCGCCGCCGGGGCCGCTGCGGCCACCGGTGCCGGTGCCGGTGCAGCGACCGGCTCCACTTCCTCGCGCACCGGGGCGGGCGAGTTGTGCTTGACCTGGGTCACCATCGGCGGCGGGATGTTCAGCTGGCCCTTGGTCAGTGCGTGCACCGGCAGCTTGCGCGGGGTGCCGCGCTGGTAGCTCGGCTTGCCGCTTTCCTCGCCCAGTTCGTTGTCGCGCAGGCGGGTGACGGTGTAATGCGGGGTGTGCAGCTGCTCGTCGGCGACGATCACGATCGGTGCCTCATGGCGCTTCTCGATTTCGCCCAGCGCGCCGCGCTTTTCGTTCAGCAGGTAATTGGCGATCTCCACCGGGGCCTGTACCAGCACCTGCCCGGTGTTCTCCTTCATCGCATGCTCTTCAGCGACGCGGATGATCGACAGCGACAGCGACTCGACGCTGCGCATGCGGCCATGGCCGTCGCAACGCGGGCAGACGATCTGGCTGGATTCGCCCAGGCTCGGGCGCAGGCGCTGGCGGCTCATTTCCAGCAGGCCGAAGCGCGAGATGCGGCCAACCTGCACGCGTGCACGGTCGTACTTCAGCGCGTTGGCCAGGCGGTTTTCGACCTCGCGCTGGTGCTTGTTGGAGGCCATGTCGATGAAGTCGATCACCACCAGGCCACCCAGGTCACGCAGGCGCAGCTGGCGGGCCACTTCTTCGGCCGCTTCCAGGTTGGTCTGGAACGCGGTGTCCTCGATGTCGCTGCCCTTGGTGGCGCGCGAGGAGTTGACGTCGACGGCCGTCAGCGCTTCGGTCTGGTCGACCACGATCGAGCCACCCGACGGCAGGCGCACGTTGCGCTCGTAGGCGCCTTCGATCTGCGATTCGATCTGGAAGCGGTTGAACAGCGGGATGTCGTCCTTGTAATGCTTGAGCTTGCGCAGGGTCTGCGGCATCACCTGCTGCATGAACTCCCTGGCGTGCTCGTACATCTCCTCGGTGTCCACCAGGATCTCGCCGATGTCGGCGCGCAGGTAGTCACGCAGGGCGCGCACGATCAGGCGCGATTCCTGGTAGATCAGGAACGGGGCCGGCTTGCTCAGGGCGGCTTCGGCGATGGCGCGCCATACGTTCAGCAGGTAGTCCAGATCCCACTGCAGCTCTTCCGCATCGCGGCCGACGCCGGCGGTACGGATGATGACGCCCATTTCGTCGGGGATGTTCAGCTTGTCCAGAGCGTCCTTCAGGGCGGCCCGGTCTTCACCCTCGATGCGACGGGAGACACCGCCGGCGCTGGGCGAATTCGGCATCAGCACCATGTAGCGGCCGGCCAGGGAGATGAACGTGGTCAGGGCAGCGCCCTTGTTGCCACGTTCTTCCTTGTCGACCTGGACGACGATTTCCTGGCCTTCCCTCAGCAGCTCGCGGATGCCGGCCTTGTTGTGGTCGACACCGGCCTGGAAGTAATCGCGGGAGATTTCCTTCAGCGGCAGGAAGCCGTGGCGGCCGCCACCGTATTCAACGAAGGCCGCTTCCAGCGAGGGCTCGATGCGGAAGATCCGGCCCTTGTAGATGTTGGACTTCTTCTGTTCCTTGGACGGCTGCTCGATGTCGATGTCATACAACGACTGGCCATCCACGATGGCAACACGCAGCTCTTCAGCCTGCGTGGCGTTGATCAGCATTCGCTTCATTGTTGCGTTCCTCGCAAGCGGCTACCGCGCGGAACGCCATGGAGTTTCGCCTCTGGACACGGCTCGCCGCCCATTCGCGCAAGCGCGGGGAGGGCGGCTTGGGTTTCCAGCGCTACGACACCACGGCAGGCCGCGGGAGCGCTTCAATTTTCTGGTTTTGGGTGTTGCAGGGCCGGAGGCAGCTGTCAGCCAGGCTGGAGCGCCGCACGGGACATGTTCAGCGCGACTGCGTGTCAGGCAATCGGCGATGGCCGGGAACGCCGGTGAGCCGCTAACATGGCCGCCCCGCGGGCGGTGGTCGCGCACTGTGCCGGATTCGTCGGAAGCTGGGCTTCTGGCCCTGAGTAACTTCCAACGAAATCAATCCCTTATCTCGCCCCCCGAGTGTAACAGAATAAACAGGCTGATGACTGCACAAGACCCCACCAAGCCGGCCGGCGACAAGCCTTCCGTGCGCATGATCACCGTTCCGGCCGACCGCGCCGGCCAGCGCCTGGACAATTTCCTGCTCGGCCAGCTCAAGGGTGCCCCGCGCAGCCTGGTCTACAAGCTGGTCCGCAGCGGTCAGGTGCGCGTCAATGGCGGCCGCGCCAAGGCCGAGCGCAAGTTGGAGGCCGGCGACGAAGTGCGGATTCCGCCGGTTCGTCTCACTGAAGAAGGAGACAAGGCGGGTCCGCCCGAGGCGTTCATGCGTCGGCTGGAGCAGGCCATCGTCTTCGAAGACGCCCGCCTGCTGGCGCTGAACAAGCCGACCGGCGTCGCCAGCCACGGCGGCAGCGGTATCAGCTTCGGCGCCATCGAGACCCTGCGTGCCCTGCGCCCCGGGCAGACCCTGGAGCTGGTCCACCGGCTGGACCGTGATACCTCGGGCCTGTTGATCGTGGCCAAGAAGCGTTCGGCGCTGAGCGAGCTGCAGGCGCTGCTGCGTGAAGACCACGGCGCCGGCATCCGCAAGCGCTACCTGACCCTGCTGGCCGGGCGCATGCCGGACGGTGTGATGACGGTCGATGCGCCGTTGCACGTGGGCCTGCGCCAAGGTGGCGAGCGTCATGTGCAGGTCAATGCGATCGGCAAGGAATCCATCAGCCACTTCCGGGTGCTGGAGCGCAAGGGCGGCCATTCCTACTGCGAAGTGCGGATCGAAACCGGCCGCACCCACCAGATCCGCGTGCATGCCCAGCACTTGGGTCATCCGGTGGCCGGAGACGACAAATACGGCGATCCTGCGGTCAACAAGCGGCTTCGTGAGCAGATCGGGCTGAAGCGCCTGTTCCTGCATGCCGCGTCGCTGGAGTTCGCGCTGGACGACGGCAAGAGCCCGTATGTGCTGAGTGCGCCGCTGGCGGATGAGCTGGTCGAGGCGCTGGACAGACTCCGCTGACGGCAGTTCGGCGGCGCCGGGGGCCTGGTCGGTGCCGTGGTTCCCCCGCGATGAGTGGGCTTGTCACTTTCTTTGCTCGTGCAAAGAAAGTAACCAAAGTAACCAAAGAAACACGCCGCCATCCGCGAGCCGGCGCTGCGCGCCGGTACCCTGTGCTCCTCGCTCCGCCGAGGGGCGGCGCGGAACTCGCTGCGCTCAGACATCCGAGCCTCTTCGCCCTCGCCGGACCTGCGGTGCTCGGCTCGCTGCAAGGCGGACCCGACAGCCGCAGCGTAGACCCATGGCCGCACGCAGCCTTTGTAGAGTCGAGCCACGCTCGACTCACGCGCGCAGCGCTGGCTTCGCTTTTCATTCTTTCATTGCGCGGCTGGCACGCACGTAGCCTGTCCGAGGCCGGGCGAGGTGGGTTTGCGGGGGTGTAAGCGCCATGGATGGCGCGCCCAAGCCCCCATGGATGGGTTTACGGCGTCCCCCGCAAACCCACCTCGCCCGGCCCAGCCGCAGAATCCCGCTCCGTCAGCCGCGAGGGGGCTCAGCCCGTTGGCCGGAAACCCTTCACCACTTGAACAGCACCAGGCTGATCGCCAGCGTGCCCATGCCCGCCACCAGACCGTAGACGGTTTCGTGGCCCTTGGCGTAGCGCTTGGCCGCCGGCAGCAGCTCGTCCAGCGCCAGGAACACCATCACCCCGGCAATCAGGCCGAACACCCAGCCGAACGTGGCATGGGACAGCGAGCCGGACAGCAGCACATAGCCGATCGCGGCGCCGACCGGCTCGGCCAGGCCTGACAGCAGGCTGGCGGCGAACGCGTAGAACTTGTTCTGCGTGGCGAAGTACACCGGCACCGCAATCGCGATGCCCTCGGGAATGTTGTGGATGGCAATGGCGAAGGCCAGCGGCATGCCCACCGACGGGCTCTCCAGCGTCGCGAAGAACGTCGCCAGCCCCTCCGGAAAGTTGTGCGCGGTGATCGCCACCGAAGTCAGCAGGGCCACCCGCTTCAGGTATTCGCGGCTGTTCTCGCGGAAGGCCGGGTCCTGTTTGTCCAGGCTGTCATGCGGGTTGGGGATGAAGTGATCGATCAACACGATCACCACTACACCCAGCAGGAAGGCGAGGGTGCCGTAGGTGAAGCCGGTGCGCTCACCATAGGCCAGCGCGAACGAGGCGATGGATTTGTTGAGGATCTCCGACAGCGAGACATACACCATCGCACCGCCGGCAAAGGCCAGGCCGAAGGCCAGCAGGCGCGGGTTGGGCCGACGCGAGAACAGCACCAGCAGGCTGCCGATGGCGGTGGCAAGGCCCGCAGCGAGGGTGACCGCCAGCGCGATCCAGATGTTTTCGGGGGGAATCTGCAGCATGTACCGACGCGTTCCTTGTCATCAAGCAATCGCCCCGGCACGGGCCGGGGCGGCAAAGGCGAGGCGGGCGTCGGCTGGCCTCGTCGGCGACAGGCGGTCAGCCGCCGCGGCGCAGGCTTTCTTCGATGGCGAAGCACTGGTCCGGCTTCGGCTGCGGCGGGTTGAAGCTGACCGGCACCTGGATCGTGGCCGGCACGGCCTCGCCATTGCGGGTAGCGGCCTTGAACTGCCAGCCCTGCACGGCGGTCTTGGCCAGATCGTCCAGCTGCGGGTTGCCCGCGCCGGTCAGCAGGGTGACCTCGCTGGGTTTGCCGTCGGTGCCGATCACCACCTTGAAGGTGCTGGTGCCGCCCACGCCGGTGCAGGCCAGTTCCAGCGGGTACTGCGGCGGCGGGGTCTTCACCGCCGCCACTTCGGTGGGGGCCGCAGCCGGCGCTGCCGGCGGCTCGGAGGTGCCGCAGCCGGCCAGGCTGGTCACGGCAAGCAGGGACAGGCTCAGCAATCGCACGTTCATTTCAGTTGCTCCGTCAGGGCCGAAGTCTTCGCTGCGCAGATGAAGTCGTTCTCGCTCAGGCCGCCCACGTCGTGGGTGGAGTAGCGGACGACGGCACGATCGTAGTGAACGCCGAGGTCCGGGTGATGGTCCTCGCCGTGGGCGATCCAGGCCAACGCGTTCACGAAGGCCATGGTGGCGTAGTAATCCTTGAAGCGGAACGTGCGCACCAGCGCCTGGCCGGCCTCGGCCAGCTCCCAGCCGGGAACCTGCGGCAGCAGTTCGGCCAGACGGGCCTCGCCCAGCTTGTGGTCGCTGCCTTTGCGCGGCACGCAATGGGCCTGCGCCAGCGGAATCAGGTCGGCCATGGGTTCCTCCACCTCGTGTTGACTGAACAATGCGCCGGCCGGTGTATAAAACGAATGAGCGGCTGACGCTTACTTGGCTAGAATAGCCTGATGATCCAGATCTCCGACACTGCCCAGACCCATTTCCGCAAGCTGATCGAACGCGAGGGCGTGCCCGGCATGGGCGTGCGCTTGAGTGCGGTCGAACCCGGAACCCCGCGTGCCGACGCCCGGCTGGAGTTCGCCGAGCCGACTGACCTGCTCGGCGACGAGTGGGCGGTGGACTGTGATGGCTTCACTCTCTATGTCGACGCCACCAGCGTCGGCTGGCTCGACGGCGCTGAGATCGACATCGTGCCCGGCACGGCCGGCACCCAGCAGTTGACCATCAAGGCGCCGCGGATCAAGGGCGAAGCGCCCGGCGATGCGGCCTCGCTGGTGGAGCGCGTGCATTGGGTGGTGGAGAACGAAGTCAATCCACAACTTGCCTCGCATGGCGGCAAGGTGGCCGTGCAGGAAGTCTCGGCTGACGGCGTGGTGCTGCTGCGCTTCGGCGGTGGCTGCCAGGGCTGCGGCATGGCCGACGTCACCCTCAAGCAGGGCATCGAGAAGACCCTGATGGGCCGTGTGCCCGGCGTGACCGCGGTGCGTGACGCTACCGATCACGACAGCGGCCACGCCCCGTATATTCCGCGCGGCAACGCCGCCTGATCGCCACCGCGTGCCTCTGCCCAGAGCCGAGCAACTCATCGACCTGCTGCTGGCGCGCCAGCAGCGACCACCCATCCTCGAGAAGAACACCGGCCTGCCGTACGGCTGGGCGATCTGGCTGCGGACGCTGACGCCGCTGCCACGTCCGTTGCACGCGCGCGAAGTGATCGCGGTGCTGCTGCCGCGACCGCTGCCCGGGTCTCCGGGACGATTGCCCGCATTGGGACCATGGGCGTCCCTGCGCCGCCTGTTCTGGCAGGACTGGGATCCGGCGCCTCGCGACCAGCGCTGGATGCGCTGGACCTCGGCGCTGCTCAGCGCGCTGCTGCATCTGTTGTTCTTCCTGTTGCTGCTGTGGGTAGCGGTGATCCGCACGTCTTCGCCGGACGAGCAGGGCAGCGAGGGCGAGCGCGTACAGATTGAATTCGTCGGCCGTGCTGCGCAGGAAGGCGGCGGCGACCAGGCCGGAGCCGAGGCGGCTGCTGCTGCAGCCGCCGGTGCCATAGCCGCAGGCCAGGACGCGGGGGGCGCAACTGCACCACGCCCGCAACCGGCGTCGCCACCTGCGCCGTCTTCCGCCGCCGCTGCCACCGCACCGACGGCCAGCGTGCCTCCGCCGGCCGAGGTCGAGCCGGCGCCGGCGGCCGCACCACCGCCCTCACCGGTGCAGGCCACCGAAGTGGCGCAGGCGACCACCGATTTCGTGGTGCCGCCGATGGCGCCGCCGCGGACCGAGGTCAATATCGTTCCGCGAGACACCGTCCCGACCGTACGCGAGCGCAGCGTGCAGCCGGTACAGGCTGCGCCGACACCAATGCCGGTGCGCTCGCCCGACGTAGCGGTGCAGGCGCCGCGCGTGCGCGACGTGCAGGTGCAGGAACGCGAAATCGCCACGGTCGAAGCGCCGGTGGCCTCGCAGCCGATGCGTACCGCCGACATCCAGGTGCGCGTGCCGCAGCGTGAGGTGCAGGTGCGCGAACGCGAAGTGCAGGCCATCGCCGATCCGCAGGTGCGCATGGCCGCCGTCGCAGGGCGCGAACCCACCGTGCGTGCGCCTGCCGGGCGCGAGGTGCAGGTGCGCGAACGGGAGGTTGCAGCCGCGCCGCTACCGGCAGCCTCGACCTCGGCCGGCAGTGCGACCACGCCTACGCCGGCACCCGCAGGCAGCGCAGCCCAGAACAGCGCCAGCGCGGCGCGTCCTGCGGCGATCAGTACTGCCCCCGCGCAGGCGGGCGCACGCCCGGCGCCGACCCCGGGCAACTGGGCGACACCTGCGCGCGGTGACGACTGGGGTGCCTCCAGCCGCAATCGCGAAGGCGCCAATCAGGGCGCCTCGCAGGCCAGCGCCGGCAAGGGGGATGGTCTGTTCAATGCTGACGGCAGCGTGCGCGTGACCGGCCAGGATGGGGCCGGCAAGGCCGAGCGTGGCGCACCTGGTGGAGCCAACGACGGCTGGAGCAAGGAACGCATCGCCGAGTCCGGCAAATGGCTGAAGCGGCCGCCGTACGACTACACGCCCACCTCGTTCGACAAATACTGGGTGCCGCAGGAATCGCTGCTGGCCGAATGGGTGCGCAAGGGCGTCAAGGCGATGGAGATTCCGTTGCCGGGCACCAGCACGAAGATTTCCTGCGTGATCTCGATCCTGCAGGCCGGTGGCGGCTGCGGCCTCACCGATCCGAACATGCAGGACCAGCCCGCCGTGGCGCGTCCGCCGCCGGATATCCCGTTCAAGAAAGAGCTGCAGGAAGATAACGGCAGCCGGTAGGGCGTCGCATCCACGCATGGCGTGGATCTACGGTGCATCCAGCTGCGCCGGGTAGGTCCACGCCATGCGTGGATGATCCATGCGCTTCACGTGCAGGCCGACCAGGGTCGGCCTCTACCAGGTCACGCGCTCTGCGACAGGAATACCCAGAACGGGACGTCGCGGCCCACCCAGTCACGGCTCGCTTCATCAAGGATGTCCAGCAGTGTGTCGAACTCCTTGCCGGCTCCTGCGCGCAGGGCATCGACATCGGCCAGGAACAGCGCGTACCCGTTGGCCGGTAGCCATTGCAGGTCGCGCAGATTGTCGGCCAGTGCATCCCAGTTGCCACCGAAGCCGGCAGGGAAATCAAGCTGGGCGGCCAGCCGCGCCAGCAGGGTGCGCTTGTCGCTCACCCCATCCAGATCGATCCGGATCACCTTCAGGTCGGCATCGCGCATCGCTGCCGACAGTGCGCTGATATCCGAGGTGTCGATCGCGTAGACGCCGGCATTGTTGATGTCATGCAGGCCGAGGCCGAAATCATCGTGGCTCATGGACGTTCTCCTGAGGCCGGGACGGTGAAGCTGCGGAACGACGCGTAGTGGTCATCGGTGTAGTACCAGGCATCGGGCGGGTTGCCACCGGTGACGATGCGCCGCGCACCGCGGTTGCCTGCGCCGGGCGTGTCGACGGTGTACTCGCGGTAGTAGCCGCGCGGACGCTGTGGCAGTCGTTGTTCGCGGTTGCCGAAGGTGCTGCCATCCTGGCGATGCGGGAACGGGCCGCCGCGCTGGATCAGTGCGATGGTCTGGCGGGCTTCGGCCGGCAGGAAGGCGGGCAGGCCGCTGTCGCTGCCGCGGCTGCGCACCGCAGGTGCACTGGTGGCCGGCGTGCTCTGCAGGTCAGGCGCGAACTGCGGCGGCGGTGGCCGCTGCATGAAATGATTGACGACCAGGCCGAGCAGCAGCAGGGCGATGGCGGTGATCAACAGCCGGGGGTTGCGCATGGGTGGGAGCGGCGAGGGTGGTACGCCCACTGTAGCGCCTGCGCGCTGCACCCTGCATGAGGGCGAGCGCTGCGTCACCGCCGGGTAACAATTGCCGGCATGCTCACCTGCAGGACGCAATTTCCTTTACATCCCCCTTGGTAATCTTGCGGTCTGTCCCCATCATTCACCGCGCACCGCCCGACGATGCCGTCGGGTGCCCTCGCTATCAGGAGATGCATCATGGCCTACACCCTGCCCAAGCTGCCCTACGCCTACGACGCGCTGGAACCGCATATCGATGCGGCGACGATGGAAATCCATCACACCAAGCATCACCAGACCTACATCAACAACGTCAACGCTGCGCTGGAAGGCACCGAGTACGCCGACCTGCCGGTCGAAGAACTGGTGAAGAAGCTGAAGTCGCTGCCGGAGAACCTGCAGGGCCCGGTGCGCAACAACGGTGGCGGCCACGCCAACCACTCGCTGTTCTGGACCGTGATGGCCCCGAACGCCGGCGGCAATCCGGTCGGTGATGTGGCCAAGGCGATCGACAAGGACCTGGGCGGTTTCGACAAGTTCAAGGATGCCTTCACCAAGGCCGCGCTGACCCGTTTCGGCAGCGGCTGGGCGTGGCTGAGCGTGACCCCGGACAAGAAGGTCGTGGTCGAAAGCAGCGGCAACCAGGACAGCCCGCTGATGGAAGGCAACACCCCCATCCTCGGCCTGGACGTGTGGGAACACGCGTACTACCTGAAGTACCAGAACCGCCGTCCGGAATACATCGGCGCGTTCTTCAACGTCATCGACTGGAATGAAGTCGAGCGTCGTTACCAGGAAGCGATCGCCTGATCGCAGTGCCTGTGTGAACGCAGAAAGGCCGGGGGAGACCCCGGCCTTTTTGTTTGTCTGCGACCGCACCCGCCGGGCATGGCCCGGCGCTACCGGAAACGGCGGCGGCGCCGGGCCGTGCCCGGCGAGCGCAGCGGCGCGCCTATTCGGTGGTGGCGGGAACGTCCTGCAGCCGCAGCGTTGCCATCACGCCCAGGCGCAGGCCGGGCAGGTCGCCATCGGCGGGCAGCAGGATCGCCTGTTGGCGGATGCCACCGAAGTGCTTGACCTGGAACAGGACATCCAGCCCATGGCCACTGGCACCGCCGCCGCTGGCCGCCGGTGCGCCAGGATTGCGCCGGGCCGGCTGGAAGCCGGGCGTGCTGCGCACCAGCTCGACGGTACTGGCGGAGAAATCTCCGGCGATCAGGCTCGGCATGCCCTCGGCCGTGGCGCCGATCCAGGTCATCAGGTCGCTGGTCTGGTGTTGCCGGGCGTTGGCTTCGTCGGGTTCAGGCCGCAGGCGCGCGACGTAGACGTTGACGTCGTTGTCGCCCAAGCGCAGGCGCATCATGCCGGCGGCGCTGAAGGTGCCCGGCGGGTGCAGCAGGGTGACCCCATCCTCGCTGACCGGCAGCCGGCTGAGCATCGCGTTGCCGTGTCGGACCGGCTGGCTCGGCGGGTCGGCGGTGACGAAATCGCAGCTGTAGCGCAGCCGGCTGGCCAACCAGCAGGCCGGGTTGCGCCCCTGCTGCTGCAGGACCTGCTGCACCGAAATCACATCCGGCTGCAGATCGGTCAGCAGCTGCAGCACCTGTTCGCGGCGCTGTTTCCATTGGCCTTCGTCACGGCTGGGCAGTTCCAGCGCGGCGACGGTCAATTGCCGCACCTCTGTGCCCAGGCCTGCGGCCGGCGGCGCCTGTGGCCGGGCCAGCGCAGGCACGGCCAGCATGAGGGCAAGGCAGCTGGGCAGGATGCGGGCGAAGGGCAGGGGGCGCATAACGATAAGTTTACGCTTTTGCCGTGCAGGTTCCGTGACTTCCGGCAGGGCTGCATGTGCCTGCCATGCTTTGGCGCGGCTGTCATGCAGCCCTGCAGCGTGCTTCGCACGCATAGGTTCCGGTACTCTTGCGCCTTTCGTTTTGCAGGAATGCCTTACAGGATGAGCCACGACGCAGTCGCCCCCATCGCCGGCCAGGGAAAGATGCCGCGCCAGATCCCGTACATCATCGGCAATGAGGCCTGCGAGCGGTTCAGTTTCTACGGGATGCGCAACATCCTGGTGCAGTTCCTGATCACCTCGCTGCTGCTGCAGGAACTCACTGCGGAAGGCCGTGCCGGTGAAGCCAAGGACATCATGCACAGCTTCATGATCGGCGTGTATTTCTTCCCGCTGCTCGGTGGCTGGCTGGCCGACAAGTTCTTCGGCAAGTACCGTACCATCCTGTGGTTCAGCCTGGTCTACTGCACGGGCCATCTGTGCCTTGCGTTGTTCGAGGGCAGCCGTGAGGGCTTCTTCCTCGGCCTGGGCCTGATCGCGCTGGGTGCCGGTGGCATCAAGCCGCTGGTGGCCTCGTTCATGGGCGACCAGTTCGACCAGAGCAACAAGCACCTGGCCAAGATCGTCTTCGACGCCTTCTACTGGATCATCAATTTCGGCTCGTTGTTCGCCTCGCTGCTGATCCCGCTGGTGCTGAAGAACTGGGGCCCGCAGTGGGCGTTCGGTATTCCGGGCATCCTGATGTTCATCGCCACCTTCGTGTTCTGGCTGGGCCGCAAGCGCTACGTGCTGGTGCCGTTGCCGCCCAAGGACCCGCATTCGTTCGCCAATGTGGTGCGCACCGCGCTGACCACGCGGGTGGCCGGCCAAGGCCGTCCGGGCCTGGTGATCGCCGTGCTCGGCCTGGTGCTGGCGGTGGCCTCGTTCGGCCTGGTCGGCTCGCTCGGCATCGTGATCTGCCTGTGCCTGGCGCTGGTCTCGATCCTGGCAGGCATCGGTGGTGGCACCTGGCTGCAGCTGGACCGCGCGCGCGGCCAGCATCCGGCCGAAGCCGTGGAAGGCGTGCGCTCGGTGCTGCGCGTGCTGGTGATCTTCGCCCTGACCACGCCGTTCTTCTCGCTGTTCGACCAGAAAGCTTCGACCTGGGTGCTGCAGGGCCAGCAGATGCAGATGCCGAGCTGGTTCACCGCCTCGCAGATGCAGGCGCTGAACCCGTTGCTGGTGATGATCCTGATTCCGTTCAACAACCTGGTGCTGTACCCGGCCCTGCGCCGCTTCGGTTTCGAGCCCACCGCGCTGCGCCGGATGACCGCCGGCATCGCTTTCAGCGGCCTGGCCTGGATCGTGGTGGGTGGCATCCAGGTGGTGATGGATGGTGGCAATGCGATGTCGATCTTCTGGCAGATGCTGCCGTACGCGCTGCTGACCTTCGGTGAGGTGCTGGTCTCGGCCACCGGCCTGGAGTTCGCCTACAGCCAGGCCCCGCAGGCGATGAAGGGCGTGGTGATGAGCTTCTGGAACCTGACCACCACCATCGGCAACCTGTGGGTGCTGCTGTCCAATGCGGCCGTACGCAACGAGACGGTGACCCACCAGATCGCGGGGACCGGGTTGAGCGAGGCGGCATTCCTGATGTTCTTCTTCGCCGGCTTCGCCTTCATCGCGGCGTTGGCCTTTGGTTGGTATGCACGACGCTATCGTATGGTCGACAACTACCGCACCGCCTGAGCCTGACATGACCCCCGTCAATCTGCTGTTGATCGCCATCACCGCCATCCTGTCGTGGATGGCGTTCAACAACCGCAAGCTGGCCGACCGCCTGATCCTGTGGCCGCCGGCGGTGGATCGCCACCGCCAGTACGACCGCCTGATCACCTACGGCTTCATCCATGCCGACTGGTCGCACCTGATCTTCAACATGATCACCCTGTTCTTCTTCGGGGGGTTCATCGAGAGCGTGATGGTGCAGCTGACCGGCAGCTACCTGGTCTATCCGGCGTTCTACGTCGGTGCGTTGCTGGTCTCGATCCTGCCCAGCTACCTGAAGAACCAGAAGAACCCGAACTACCTCAGCCTCGGTGCGTCCGGGGCGGTGTCGGCGGTGCTGTTCGCCTTCATCCTGATCAAGCCGTGGTCGATCATCCTGGTGTTCTTCATCCCGGCGCCGGCGATCGTCTATGCCGCGTTCTACGTCGGCTACAGCATCTGGATGGACAAGCGCGGTGGCGATCGCATCAACCACAGCGCGCACCTGGCCGGTGCCGCGTTCGGCGTGATCTTCATGCTGGCCATGCAGCCGAGCATCTTCAGTCACTTCCTGCGCGAACTGTCCAACCCGACCTTCCGCCTCGGCGGCGGCTGAGGGTGGCCGGGGTCGGATCCACTGGATCCGACCCCCGGGGCTGCGGTCCCGCTCCGGGTCAGGCCCGGGTCTGCTGACCGTAGGTATCGAGCAGGCGGGAGAACACTTCCTCGCCGATGCTCTGGAACGCCTGGTCTTCGGTCTGTCCCTCCACGGCCAGTTGCAGCAGGCCCTCCAGCAGGGCGTGATCGGTATCGGATTGGGAATCGCTGGGGTGCATCACGGGCCTCCACGGCAGATCGCTGGGTCAACTGTCGCAAGGGGCATGCCAGGCTGGCGCACCCCTGCAGAGGGGTTAGCGGCCGGTTGGCCTGAAGCTTGAGGGCAACAACTGACGCAGCAGGCGCAGACCTGCCCTGTTCAGGCTTCACGCGATCATGGCGCCCGCCTGCGCACCATCCACGCAGTCGCCGCAGGAGACAGTCCCATGGCTTCGGTCACGCCCCCCGGTCTGGCTTACGAGGTCGAACACGATCAGGTCAACCACCGGTTCACCGCCCGTGTGCGTGGGCAGGTGGCACTGTTGGAGTACCAGATCAAGCGCAGGCGGATGGTCATCACCCATACCGAAGTGCCCGAGCCGATCGCCGGCCGTGGCATTGCCGGTGAGCTGACCCGGGTCGCACTGCGTTTCGCCCGGGAGCAGAAGTACAAGGTGGTGCCGGCATGTGCTTATGCCGAGGCCTTCCTGCAGCGGCACGAGGAGTATCACGATCTGCTTGTGGGCTGAATCCAGCGGGCCACGCTTCAGCCAGGGCAGGCGATGATGTATGAACATGAACAGGGGATCCCGATGAAGATTGGAAACAACCGGCCACTGCACGCCAGCGTGCTGGCCGGCGCTATGGGCGTGCTGTTGCTGGCCGGTTGCCAGCGCGAGAACGAGGCGGCACCGGCCACCGACGCCGCACCTGCGGCTGAAGCCACTGGCACCGCCGAGGCCCCCGCAGCGGAAGCGCCGTTGGATCTGCGCGATGTGATCGAGAACAACGAGCGTGAAGTGGTCGGCATCAGCTACCCGGCGGGCATCGATCGTTATCCGGGCCTGGCACGCGCGCTGCAGGCCTATGCCACCTCCGCCCGCAGCGATCTGCAGCAGGCGCTGGACGGGCTGGGCAACGACAAGCCGACCATGCCCTATGAGCTGTCGCTGAGCTTCGAGAAGCTGCTGGAGACGCCGCAGCTGGTGGTGGTCAGTGCCGACGGCAGCCGCTACACCGGCGGCGCCCATGGCGAACCGCTGGTTGCTCGTTTCGTGTGGCTGCCGGCGCAGCAGCAGATGCTGAGCGCCGAGAAGCTGGTGGCCGATGCCAAGGGATGGAAAGCGATCAGCGATTTCGTCGCCGACCAGCTGCGCGAGCGTGTGGCCACCCGCCTCAGCGGCGAGGACATGGACCCGTCGCAGCTGCAGGAATCGCTGCGCAATGCCTCGCGGATGATCGCCGACGGCACCGGTCCGCAGGCCGACAACTTCAGCCAGTTCCAGCCGCTGACCGACGACAAGGGACAGATCACCGCGCTGCGCTTCGTGTTCCCGCCCTACCAGGTGGGTCCATACTCGGACGGCACCCAGACCGCCGATGTGCCGGCCTCGGTGTTGTTGCCACACGTGGCCAAGGACTACGTGGAGCTGTTCGCGCGCGGGTAACCGTAGACGAGGAGGTGACGTGGATACAGGGTTGCAGGAGCGGGTCACCGGCCTGCTCCACGAGGCCGGGGTCCAGATCGATGGAACCCGGCCGCAGGATATCCAGGTGCATGACCCGCGCTTCTTCGCGCGGGTCATCGCGCACGGCTCACTCGGCCTGGGCGAGAGCTACATGGACGGCTGGTGGGATGCCAACGTCCTCGACGAGTTCCTGTACCACCTGATGCAGGCGCACCTGGACGAACGGGTGCACGGCTGGCGCGAGGTGGCCGACGCCTTGAAGGCGCGCCTGTTCAACCTGCAGTCCGGGGCGGGCAGCTACGAAGTCGGCCGCCGCCACTATGACCTTGGCAATGACCTTTACCAGGCGATGCTCGGCCAGCGCCTGGTCTACAGCTGTGGTTACTGGCGCAATGCCGACGATCTGGATGGCGCGCAGGAAGCCAAGCTGGACCTGGTGTGCCGCAAGCTGGGGCTGCGTCCCGGGCAACGCGTGCTCGACATCGGCTGCGGTTGGGGCGAGGCGCTGAAGTTCGCCGCCGAACGATACGGTGTCAGTGGCGTGGGCATCACCATCTCGCAGGAGCAGGCCGACTTCGCCCGCAGGCTGTGCGCTGGCCTGCCGATCGAGATCCGGTTGCAGGACTATCGCGAACTTGATGAACCTTTCGATGCGATCTTTTCGATCGGCATGTTCGAACACGTGGGCGACAAGAACTACCGCAGCTTTTTCGACGTGGCCCGGCGCTGTCTCTCGCCGCGGGGACTGCTGCTGTTGCATACCATCGGCAGCAACATTTCGCGTCACCGCACCGATCCGTGGATCGCCCGCTACATCTTTCCCAATTCGATGCTGCCGTCGGCGGTGCAGATCAGCCGGGCGTTCGAAGGGCGCTTCGTGCTGGAGGACTGGCACAACTTCGGTACCGACTACGACCTGACGCTGCAGGCGTGGCGTCGCAACGTGGAAGCGGCATGGCCGCGGCTGGACGCACGTTATGACGAGCATTTCCGGCGCATGTGGCGCTTCTATCTGGCCGGATCGATGGCCAGCTTCCGCTGCCGGCATGCGCAGCTGTGGCAGCTGGTGTTGTCGCCACAAGGAGTACCGGGGGGATACGTTGCGCCGCGGTGAGGTCGCATTCCAGTAGATCCACGCCATGCGTGGATGGGGTCAGAGCCCTTTCCGATGGAAAGGGATCCGACCCCGGGGTCAGATCCCGGTTCGTAGAAATGGGCTCTGACCCATCCATAAAAAAACCGCCCGGTCTCCCGGGCGGTTCTCATTTCACGCTGTGGTGCCGGCGATCAGTTGCCGGTGCCGGTCAGGCCACGCTTTTCCAGCAGCGGTTCGATCTGCGGCTCGTGGCCGGCGAAATCGCGGAACAGCTGCATCGCATCCACGCTGCCGCCCTTGGACAGCAGGGTCGCGCGGAAATGGTCGCCGTTCTTGCGGCTCAGGCCACCGTTGTCGCGGAACCACTTCTGGGTGTTGGCGTCCAGCACTTCCGACCAGATGTAGGCGTAGTAGCCGGCCGAGTAGCCGCCCATGATGTGGCTGAAGTACGGGGTCTTGTAGCGCGGCGGAACCGGCGCGTAGTAGATGCCGTCCTTCTCCAGCGCGGCGCGCTCGAAGGCCATCACGTCCTTGGCGGCCGGCACCTGGTCCGGGCCGATCTGGTGCCAGCGCTGGTCGAGCATGGCGGCACCGAGATACTCGGTGGTGGCAAAGCCCTGGTTGAACTTGGCCGCGGCCAGCACCTTGTCCAGCAGCGCCTGCGGCATCGCCGAACCGTTCTGGTAGTGCTTGGCGTAGTTCTTCAGGATGGCCGGGTTGTCGGCCCACATCTCGTTGACCTGCGAGGGGAACTCGACGAAGTCACGCGGCACCGCAGTGCCCGAGAAGTACGGGTACTTCACGTTCGAGAACATGCCGTGCAGGGCGTGGCCGAACTCGTGGAAGGTGGTGCTCACCTCATCCCAGGTCAGCAGGGTCGGCTGGCCGGCCGGCGGCTTGGGAATGTTCAGGTGGTTGGCCACCACCGGCTTGAAGCCGGTCAGCTTGGACTGCGAGACGTACGAGTTCATCCATGCACCACCGCGCTTGGAGGCGCGTGCGTACGGGTCGAAGATGAAGATCGCCAGCTGGCTGCCGTCGGCATCGAACACGTCGTAGACGGTCACGTCATCGTGGTAGACCGGCAGGTCGGTGCGCTGCTTGAAGGTCAGACCGAATTCCTGGTTGGCGGCGTAGAACACGCCGTTTTCCAGCACGTTCTTCATCTCGAAGTACGGCTTCAGCTGCGACTCGTCGAAGTTGTACTTGGCCTGGCGCACCTTCTCGCTGTAGAACGCCCAGTCCCACGGTTCCAGCTTGAAGGTGGGCTTGCCGGCGGCCTTCTGTTCCTGGTCGATCATCGCCTGCAGGTCGGCGGCTTCGCGCTTGGCGTTGGCCACTGCGGCCGGGGCCAGCTTGCCCAGCATCGCGTTGACCGCTTCGGGGGTCTTGGCGGTCTGGTTGGTCAGGTTGTAGGCGGCGAAGTTCGGGAAGCCCATCAGCTTGGCCTTGTCGGCACGCAGCTGCATGATGCGCGCGACCAGCGCGGTGTTGTCGAACTCACCGCCGCGGCTGCCGCGGGTGGTGGAGGCTTCGTAGATCTTCTGGCGCAGGGCGCGGTTGGCCAGGTTGGTCAGCGGCGGCTGGCCGGTGGTGTTGAGCAGGGTGATCACGTACTTGCCGTCCAGGCCGCGGGCCTTGGCGGCTTCTGCGGCGGCAGCGATCTGCTCCTTGGACAGGCCGTCCAGTTCCTTGACGTCGTTGACGGTGATCGCCGAAGCATTCACTTCCGACTGCACGTTCTGGCTGAACTTGGTGCCCAGGTTGGCCAGCTCGGCGTTCATTTCCTTCAGCTTGGTCTTGTCGGCCTCGGACAGCTTGGCGCCGGCGCGCACGTAGTTGTCGTAGTACTTCTCGACCAGGCGCACGCCTTCAGCGTCCAGGCCCAGGGTGGTGCGGCTGTCATACAGCGCCTGGATGCGCGCGAACAGCTTGCCGTTCAGCGCGATCGCATCGCTGTGCGCGGCGAACTTGGCCGAATAGTCGGCCTGCAGCTTCTTGCGGGTGTCGTTGGTATCGGCGCCGACCAGGCTGAAGAACACGGTGGTCGCGCGGTCCAGGGTGTCACCGCTCTTTTCCAGGGCGATGATGGTGTTGTCGAAGGTCGGCTTGGCCTTGGTGTTGGCGATCGCTTCCACTTCCTTCAGCTGCTGCGCCATGCCGGCGTCGAAGGCCGGCGCGAAGTCGCTGTCCTTGATCTTGTCGAACTGCGGGAAATGCAGCGGCAGCGGGCTGTCGGCGAAGAACGGATTGGCCTGCTGGGCGTTGGCAGCGGCCGGGGTGGCGGCGCTGGCCGAATAGGCGGGCAGGGCAAGGCCGAGGGTCATGGCCACGGCAAGGGCAAGGCGGGTGGTCAAGGTCGATACTCCGGTAAGGCAAACAAGGGCCCGAGGGTAACCCGGCCCGACGCGCCTGCACTTGTGTCAAAAGGCATGTTGGCAACGCCGTCGAGCAGTAGCGCCACTCCATGGGTGGCTGCCCGGGTACCATGGAGAACACCGCCCCCAGGCCCGTTGCCATGACCACCGCCTACGATTTCAGCTTCCGCGACCTCGACGGGCAGCCGCAGGCGCTGGCGCAGTACCAGGGCCGTCCGCTGCTGCTGGTCAACGTGGCCAGTCGCTGTGGCTTCACCCCGCAGTACACCGGGCTTGAGCAGCTGTGGCAGGACTACCGTGATCGCGGCCTGGTTGTGATCGGCTTTCCCTGCAACCAGTTCGGCGCGCAGGAGCCGGGCGATGCCGCGCAGATCCGCCAGTTCTGTTCGATCGATTACCCGGTCAGCTTCCCGCTGTCGCAGAAGATCGAGGTCAACGGCGAGGGGGCAGACCCGCTGTGGGCGTGGCTGTCGCACGAGAAGCGCGGGCTGTTGGGCATCGCCCGCATCAAGTGGAACTTCAGCAAGTTCCTGGTCGATCGCAAAGGGCAGGTGGTGGATCGCTATGCGCCGACCACCACGCCGGAGCAGCTGCGCGGCGGCATCGAGGCGCTGCTGTAGCCGCTCTCTGTAGAGCCGAGCCCACGCTCGGCTTACGCGCGCAGCGTGCGTACCTGCCATGGTCGGCCGGCAGAGCAGCCGAGCGTGAGCTCGGCTCTACAACAGCCCGGCTTATTTCTCGACGAACGCGCGCTCGAACACGTAGTGGCCGGGCGTACCGATGCGCGGCGAGGTCTGGAAGCCGCGGCTGTCCAGCACGGTGCGCAGGTCGGCCAGCATCTGCGGGCTGCCGCAGATCATCGCGCGGTCGTTTTCCGGGCTCAGCTCCGGCAGGCCCAGGGTGCGCTGCATTTCGCCGCTTTCCATCAGCTGGGTCAGGCGGCCCTGGTTGGCGAACGGCTCGCGGGTGACGGCTGGGTAGTACAGCAGCTTGTCGCCGATCATCTCGCCCAGGAACTCATGCTCGCGCAGTTCCTTTTCGAAGTAGTCGCGGTAGGCCAGGTCCTTTTCGTAGCGCACGCCGTGGCACAGGATCACCTTGTCGAAGCGCTCGTAGGTCTCCGGGTCCTTGATCACCGACAGCCACGGCGCCAGGCCGGTGCCGGTGCCCAGCAGATACAGGTGCTTGCCGGGGTGCAGGTCGCTGATCAGCAGGGTGCCGGTGGGCTTCTTGCCGACCAGCACCTTGTCGCCCGGCTTGATGTGCTGCAGGCGCGAGGTCAGCGGGCCGTCCTGCACCTTGATGCTGAAGAACTCCAGCTGCTCTTCCCAGTTGGCGCTGGCGATGGAATAGGCGCGCAGCAGCGGCCGCGCGTCGGTCTCAAGGCCGATCATCACGAACTGGCCGTTCTCGAAGCGGAAACCGCTGTCACGGGTGAGGGTGAAGCTGAAGTAGGCGTCGGTCCAGTGGCGGACCTCAAGCACCGTTTCGGCGCCGAAAGCGGAGGACATGGGCGTATCTATCGGAAGTCGTCGGGACAATTCTATCTCAAATGAGACAGGTTCTCATTAGGCGGAACGAGAGGCGTTCTCAGCGGTAACCTGCCGCCTGCAGTTCGAACAGTTCGGCATAGCGGCCGCCCTGCGCCATCAGCTGCGCGTGGGTGCCGCTGGCCTCGATGCGGCCGTCAGCCAGCACCAGGATGCGGTCGGCCATTCGCACCGACGAGAACCGATGGGAAATCAGCACGGCAGTGCGATTATCCGCCAACTCCCTGAACCGCTGGAACACCTCGAACTCGGCACGGGCGTCCAGCGCCGCAGTGGGTTCATCCAGGATCATCACCTGTGCATCGCGCATCCACGCGCGGGCGATGGCGATCTTCTGCCACTGGCCACCGGACAGGTCCACGCCCTGCTTGAAGCGGCGGCCGATCTGCTGGTCGTAGCCACCGGGCAGGGCCGCGATCACTTCTTCGGCCATGCCTCGGCGGGCGGCGTCGGTGATCCGCGCGCGGTCGTCCATCGCTTCCACCTGGCCGACACCGATGTTCTCGCCGGCACTGAGGTTGTAACGCACGAAGTCCTGGAAGATCACGCCGAGATTGGCGCGCAGGTCATCCAGGTCGTAGTCGCGCAGGTCGCGGCCATCCAGCAGGATGCGGCCTTCGTCCGGTTCGTACAGGCGTGCCAGCAGCTTGACCAGTGTGGTCTTGCCTGCACCGTTCTCACCGACCAGTGCCAGCACTTCGCCCGCGTGCAGCTGGAAATCGAGGTGACGCACGGCCCACTGCTCGGCATCGGGGTAGCGGAAGCCCACGTCTTCGAACACGAAGCCTTCGCGGATCGGCTGCGGCACGCGCACCGCGTCCTTGCGCGAGTGGATTTCCGGTTCGATCTGGAAAAACGAATACAGGTCGTCCAGATACAACGCCTGGCTGGCCACCTGCGAGAAGCCGATCAGCAGGCCTTCCAGCAACTGGCGCAGGCGCAGGAAGCTGCCGGCGAGGAAGGTCAGGTCACCGATCGAAAAATCGCCGCGCACCGTGCGCCAGGCGATATAGGCATACGCGGTGTAGTAGCCCAGCGTGCCCAGCGCGGCCAGCAGCGTGCCCCAGAACGCACGCCGCCGGGCGAGCGCGCGGTTGGCCAGGAACAGTGCCGCCGACAAGCTGCGGTAACGGTCGACCAGGAACCGGTGCAGGTTGAAGATCTTTACTTCCTTGGCCGTTTCCACGCTGGCGCCGAGCTGGCGCAGGTAGTCCAGCTGGCGGCGTTCCGGCGTCCACAGGAAGTTGAGACTGTAGCCAGCCGCATTGAAGTGCGATTCGCCGATGAAGGCCGGCACCAGCGCCAGCGCCAGCAGCAGGATCAGCCACGGTGCATAGACCAGCAGGCCGACCGCCAGGCTGGCGACGGTGATCGCATCCTGCACTTGGCCGAACAGCTGGCTCATCAGGTTCATCCGGCCCATGGTCTGGCGCCGCGCACGGTCCAGCTTGTCCTGCAGGTCCGGGTCCTCGAAGTCCTCCAGGTCGAGGGTGGCCGCGTGTTCCATCAGGCGCACGCTGGTGGCGTTGGCGAACAGTTCCGACAGCAGGGCATCGGCGTAGCTGACCAGACGGCCGAGCAGGTCCGAGGCGATCGCCAGGCCCAGTTCCAGCGCCAGCAGGCCGAGCAGCGGATTGAGCAGCCCACTGGACAGCGCCTCACCCAGCGGCGGGAAGCCCGCGTCGTGCTGGCTGAGGTGCAGCGCGGTATCGATGATCAATTTGCCGACGTACAGCATCGCCACCGGCAGCAACGCACGGATCAGGCGCAGGCCAAGGCTGGCGATGGTCAGGGCGCGGCTGGTCTGCCACACCTGGCGCAGGAACGGCGGCAGGTTGCGCATCGCCTTGAAGCGTTGACGCAGGCTGGGTTTCTTGGCGCCGGCAGCGCCGGCAATGGGGGAAGCAGGCATGCCGCCATTGTGCGCGCCTGATACGTGCAGATGGGGTCAGGGCAGCCGTGTGGCCGACACCGGGGTCAGATCCCTTTGCGCGGCAAAGGGCTCTGACCCCAGCGACCCACATCGGGTCAGAGCCCTTCGCAGTGCGAAGGGATCCGACCCACCTCCATCCACGCATGGCGTGGATCTACCGTGTCGACCAAGGTCGACACCTACCGACAGCTGCAGGAACCTGACCCACCCGGCTGGCCCCCTTTTACGGCAGCGGCGGCAGCAGCCCGGCGCCCAGCCGGTTCCAGGCATTGATCACCGCGATCCCCATGCTCAGGTCGCTGATGCCCTTCTCATCGAAGTGCGGCGCCAGCGCATCGAACGCCGCCTGCGACGGTGCGCCGTCGGTCAACCGGGTCAGCGCCTCGGCCCAGCCCAGCGCCGCGCGTTCGCGTTCGTCGAAGAAGCGGCTCTCGTGCCAGGCCGGCAGCGTATCCAGCTTGCGCGGTTCGACGCCGCCCTTGCGCAACGTGGTGGCATGCATGTCCATGCAGTAACCGCAGCCGTTGAGCTGCGAGACGCGCAGGAACACCAGTTCCATCAGGGTCGGATCGATCGAACTGTCATGCACCGCCTTGCTGGTGGCCAGCAGACCCTTGAAGGCTTCGGCGGCGAGGCGGGTGTAAGGAACGCGGGGAGAGGCGTGGTTGGACATCTTCAGCTCCACGGCGACCACCATGGCCGCCTTTCGTTACAAGGACGCCGCAGTGTCGGCGCGCGTGACAACCGCAGGCAGCTTTTCCGGATTCAGCACGCTGTAGAGATTGGCGATGCGGCCATCGACCACCTCGATGGTGGTGATCGAGTGCAGGTGGCCGCCTTCGAAGCGCAGGATCGCCGGCTCGCCGTTGACGTAGCCGAGCTGTGCCGGATGCGCCGCGCCGCGGCGGGCGATGGCCCAGAACAGGCGGCCGATGCGCTCGGCACCCAGCAGCGGACGCACCGCCGCGGTAACCACGCCACCGCCATCGGAGACCAGCAGCGCATTGGCATGCAGCAGCGCCTGGATCGCTTCGCTGTCACCGCGCTGGGAGGCGTCCATGAAACGCGCCAGCAGCTGCCGGTGCTGGCTGGCGTCGGCATTGAAGCGCGGCCGCCCGGCCTGCAGGCGCTGCCGGGCCCGGTGCACCAGCTGGCGGCAGTTGGCCTCGCTGTGGCCGATCAGATCGGCGATCTCGCGGTAATCGTGGTCGAAGGCTTCCTTCAGCAGGAACGCGGCGCGCTCTTCCGGGCCGAGCTGTTCGAGCAGGGTCAGGAAGGCCACCGATACATCGTCGGCCAACGCATGCAGCTGGGCAGGGCCCGGCGCTGGGTCGGGTTCGAGGGTGATCGCCAGAGGTTCAGCCAGCCACGGGCCCACGTAGTGCGCGCGCTCGCGCTTGGCCGCGCGCAGCCGGTCCAGGCCCAGGCGGGTGGTGGTGGTCACCAGCCAGGCCTCGGGGTCGACGATGGCCGCGGTATCGGCGCCGGACCAGCGCAGCCAGGCGTCCTGCACCACGTCTTCGGCGTCGGTGCGGCTGCCCAGCAGGCGGTAGGCCAGCGCCATCAGGCGCGGGCGGTGGGTATGGAAGGCGGTTTCGGCGTTCATATGGGCAAGGACGCCGGGGCAGGCGTGGGCGTGACAGAGGGCAGGGCTCAGATCTTGCCGGGCGGCCGTCGGCACTGCCACCCCGCGGCCGAGGGAGGGGGTAAAATGGGCGGATTACCCCCGCCAGCCTTCAGCAAGCGAGCAATCCGTGACATCGATCAAGCAGGAAGACCTCATCCAGTCTGTCGCCGACGCGCTGCAGTACATCTCGTACTACCACCCGGTCGACTACATCAAGAACCTTGCCGCCGCCTACGAGCGCGAGGAGTCGCCGGCAGCGAAGGAGGCCATTGCGCAGATCCTGATCAACTCGCGGATGTGCGCCGAGGGCCACCGGCCGATCTGCCAGGACACCGGCATCGTCACCGTGTTCCTGGAAATCGGCATGGACGTGCGCTGGGATGACGCCACCATGGGCGTGGAAGACATGGCCAACGAGGGCATCCGTCGCGCGTACCTGTACCCGGACAACAAGCTGCGCGCCTCGGTGCTGGCCGATCCGGCCGGCAAGCGCATCAACACCAAGGACAACACCCCGGGCGTGGTCAACGTCAAGGTGGTGCCGGGCAACACCGTCGAGGTGATCGTCGCCGCCAAGGGCGGTGGTTCGGAAGCCAAGACCAAGTTCGCCATGCTCAACCCGTCCGACTCGATCGTCGACTGGGTGCTGAAGACCGTGCCGACCATGGGCGCGGGCTGGTGCCCGCCGGGCATGCTCGGCATCGGCATCGGTGGCACCGCCGAGAAGGCGATGCTGCTGGCCAAGGAAGCGCTGATGGAGCCGATCGACATCACCGAGCTGCAGGCCCGCGGTGCGTCCAACCGGATCGAAGAGCTGCGCCTGGAGCTGTACGAGAAGGTCAACGCGCTGGGCATCGGCGCGCAGGGCCTGGGTGGCCTGACCACGGTGCTGGACATCAAGATCAACGACTACCCGACCCACGCGGCCAACCTGCCGGTGGCGATGATTCCGAACTGCGCCGCCACCCGCCACGCGCACTTCACCCTGGACGGCAGCGGCCCGGTGATGCTGGACCCGCCGTCGCTGGAAGACTGGCCGAAGCTGACCTACGACGCGTCCAAGGGCACCCGCGTGGACCTGGACACGATCACTCCGGAAGACGTGGCCAGCTGGAAGCCGGGCCAGACCCTGCTGCTCAACGGCAAGCTGCTGACCGGCCGCGACGCCGCGCACAAGCGCATGGTCGACATGCTCAACAAGGGCGAGGAACTGCCGGTCGATCTCAAGGGGCGCTTCATCTACTACGTCGGTCCGGTCGATCCGGTGCGCGACGAAGTGGTGGGCCCGGCCGGCCCGACCACCGCCACCCGCATGGACAAGTTCACCGAACAGGTGCTGAGCGAAACCGGCCTGCTGGGCATGGTCGGCAAGGCCGAGCGCGGCCCGGCTGCGATTGAAGCGATCAAGAAGCACAAGTCGGCCTACCTGATGGCCGTCGGTGGTTCCGCTTACCTGGTGTCCAAGGCGATCAAGGCGGCCAAGGTCGTCGGCTTCGCCGACCTGGGCATGGAAGCGATCTACGAGTTCACCGTGGAAGACATGCCGGTGACCGTGGCCGTCGATTCCACCGGCGAGTCGGTGCACAAGACCGGCCCCCGCGAATGGCAGGCCCGTATCGGCAAGATTCCTGTCGTGGTGGAGTGATCGGCGCGGCATCGTCCACGCCTGCCCGATTGCAGAACGGCGCCCTTGTGGCGCCGTTTTTTCGTTTAACTCCTGCACCCGCGCGGCTTTGCTAGGGTATGGGCGATGTCAGCGAAAGGACGCTGTCCATGCGCCAATCAGATGCGCTGTGAATTGCGGCGGATCGGTGAGCCAACCCCTTCTTCCAGCAGTCTTCCGGTCTATTGAACAAGGAGTGTCCTGTGAACCTGTTGCGCAGCCTTTGCTTTGTCGGCCTGCTGGTGCTTGCCGGATGCAGTACATCGTCTTCGTCGTATGACGGTGGGGGCGGCTTCAGCGCCGGTGCCCAGTGCCAGATGCAGTGCCAGGCCAGCTATCGCAGCTGCATGGCCGAAGGCGCGGGGATCGGCAGCCGCCAGTCCAGTTGCGAGCAGCAGGTGGCGCCGACGCCGGACAAGCGCTGCAAGGACATCGAACATCCGGAACTGCGCCGTTCCTGCGAATTGAAGGCGCATGACTGCACGCTGCGGGCGCCGATGATGGGCTGCGGTGAGCGTCGTGATACCTGCATGAGCAGCTGCGGCTGACCACGCCGGCGACAGCGCGCATAATCATCCGTTCCCCGCACAGGACCGGTCATATGCGCACCACCTTGTATGGTTCCACCAGCACCGCCTCGCTGGTGGTGCACTGGCTGCTGATCGAGCTCGGCATCGAGCACGAACTGGTGCTGCTCGATTTCGACACGCGCGAGCACAAATCAGCCGACTATCTGGCGCTCAATCCGGCAGGCAGAGTGCCGACCCTGTTGATCGACGGCCAGGTGCTGACCGAGGCGGCCGCGATCGCGCTGTATCTGGCAGACCGTCATCCGCAGGCGGCGCTGTTGCCTGCCGTCGGCGCACCCGCACGAGGCGAAGCCTATCGCTGGATGTTCTGGTGTGCCAACACCGTGCAGCCGGCGTACCGCGCCTGGTTCTACGCGCATGAAGCGGCGGGTGGCGAGTGCATCGAGGCGGTGCGTGCGATGGCACGGCAGCAGCTCGAATCGGCGTGGCAGCACGTTGCCACGCACCTGCAGAGCGGCGGTCCCTACCTGCTCGGCGATGCGCCGAGCGTGGTCGATTTCATGCTGGTGATGCTGATGCGCTGGTCACGCAACATGCCCACGCCCAGCGACCACTGGCCGGTGTTGAAGGCGTATGCAGATCGCCTGAAGGCGCGCCCGGCGTTCGCCGAGGTCTATCGCCGCGAAGGCATCACCGACTGGCGGTAACCCGTTCTGTAGAGCCGAGCCTGGCTCGGCTCTACCAAAGCGGAGCGGGTTACAGGATCTCCAGCACCGTTTCCGGTGGCCGGCACAGGCGGGTGCCCTTGTCGCTGCGTACCACCGGACGATTGATCAGCCGTGGGTGGGTGGACATGGCCGCGAGCAGGGCGTCGTCGTTGCTTCCCTGCAGACCCAGGGCGGCGAACTCGGGTTCCTTGCTGCGCACAAGCTCGGCCGCTGCCAGGCCGGATTCGGCCAGCACCTGACGCAGCGTGGCTACGTCGGGCGGGCTGCCCAGATACTCGATCACCACCGGTTCGAAACCGGCGTCGCGGATCAGCTTGAGCGCCCCGCGCGAGTTGCTGCACGCAGGGTTGTGCCAGATCGTCACCTCCATCAGAACCACTCCAGCAGGGACACGCCCACGCCGACATAGGTTGCCTTGTGGTTGTAGTCGATCAGGCTCTCGCCATAGCCGTCGAAGATCTGCACATGGCCGCGCAGCAGGTTGCTGATCGGGAAGCCGTAGTCCAGCTGCAGGGCGCCGTGCGAGCGGTCACCGGTGCGCAGCGAATGACGCGCCATCAACGAGACCTCGTGACCCTTGTGGTTCCAGGTCAGGGTCGCGTCGCCGCGGCCCATGTAGTCCTCGATGTCCGGGTTGTTGTCGTCGCTGCGGGTCTCGGGAATGCGGTACCACGGGCGCAGCACCAGTGCCCAGTTCTCGCGGTCCAGGCCGACATTGAGCATCACCCGGTTCCAGCTGCGCGACAGCGGATCAGCACGGCCGTTGGACTGGTGGTTGAGGCTGATGCCGGTCATCCGGCCACGCCAGCCACCGATCGAGTAACCGTTGCGGAACACCATCATCACTTCCGGCTCGTAGTTGGTCTCGCGGAACGGGCGCGAGTCCTCGCCGTTGTAGGCCTGCCAGCGCGAACTCTGGGTATAGCCTGCCCAGATGTCGCCGTTGTCGCCGAACAGGTTCTCTACGATCTTGGTCTTGAAGCTGATCTGGAACTTCAGCTCGGCGCTGTCCAGCACCTGCGGGGTGGTCACGCTGTTGGCCGGGTTCGGCGAGTGCGGCATGGTGTTGCGATCGCTGGTCCAGAAGGCGGGCAGCAGGTACACGGGCTTGTACGCGCGCAGCTGGAACGGCCCCAGCTTGGAGTCCTCGGCCAGTTCCCAACGGCTGTCCAGCAGCGAACCACGGCCAGCGTTGGCAAGTGCACTGTCGGGCGCTTCGGAACGGAACAGATCGCTGACACGTTCGCGCAGTTTTTCCTCGCCCTGGCTTACCCGCGTGGTGTTGCGCTGCTCGCGACGCGCCTGTGCGGCAGCTTCGGCGGCCGCATCAGCTTCGGCGGTGGCCTGCGGCGTGCGCCCGAACTGGCGGTCGTAGCAGGCCAGACGTGCAGCATCGGTGGTGATGGCCGCGCAGGCGGCCGGCGAAGCCTCGGCACTGGGCGCGAATTCCTGGGCGGCCACTGGCGCGCTGGCCAAGGCCAGCGCCAGCGGTGCAAGGCGGGGAAGCAACGGAGACAGGGTCATTGCAGCAGGCCCTTCGGAATGAATGCGGAAAGAGGCACAGTGTGGCGGCTGCCCGCGGTGACGGCCAGCCCCACGGGTTTATGCCCGGCGTATGCGTGCGCGCTGCGTGAAGGCCACCTGCCTCACAGGAACCAGGCGAAGGCGAACAGGCCCAGCATTGCGATCACCAGCGCCAGCTTCAGCGCCAGGCCCAGCAGGATGCCGAGCCACGTGGCCAGCCCGACCTTGGTCGAGCGGCCGAGCTCGCGGGTATGCCAGTACTCGCCCAGCAGCGCACCGAGCAGGGGCCCGGCGAACAAGCCGATCGGCATGAAGAACAGGCCGACGATGCTGCCGATGAAGGTGCCCCAGAGCGCCTTGCGGCTGGCACCCACGCGCTTGGCGCCGACTACGGTTGCCAGCACGTCGACCAGCAGCGACAGCGCGGTCAATACGCCGAGGACCAGCAGGGTGGGCCAGCCGACATGGACGAAGCCGTCTGCCCACGCAGCAAGTATCAATCCGACGAAGACCAGCGGGATGCCCGGCAGGGCCGGCAGGACGATGCCTGCGATGCCGATCAGGACAAAAATGACCGCTAGCAGATACAAGATGAATGAGAGGTCCATGCTGTCCAGTATGGTTGTGTTTTTGGGGTTGACAGTGAAAGGTTTTTGCCAGTTGCTTTTTCGTTTTGGTCGGGTTAAGTTGCAGTCGCTGAGCTTGGCAAGGTCACCGTGGATCGTGGCCTGATGAAGCAAGATCGTTCCGATCCGCTGCATCGATGCACCTCGCTTCCCCCTTGCTTGTCAGCCGCCCAACAGGCGTATCCAACAACAAGTAGAGAGTCAAAGGGAGTTAGTGAGATGGCTGATCGCGAGAACGGTACCGTGAAGTGGTTCAATGATGCCAAGGGCTTCGGCTTCATCAGCCGGCAGAATGGCGAGGACGTGTTCGTGCACTTCCGTGCCATCGAGACCCAGGGCTTCAAGAGCCTCAAGGAAGGCCAGGCTGTGAGCTTTGAAGTCGTGCAGGGCCAGAAGGGCCTGCAGGCTGACAAGGTCCAGCCGGCGTAATTCCTGCCGCTTGCCGGCATGAAAAAGGCCCGCGCAAGCGGGCCTTTTTTTGTTGCTCCGGTTCTGATCGGCCGGGGCCCGCTGCGGTTCAGCGCAGGATGACCTTGCCGTTGACCACGCGGACATAGGTGTTTTCGCGGATGCCGCCGAGGTCACGCTGGTTGACCACGATGGTGCGGCCGTCATCCATGCGCACGCTGATGTCATACGTATCGCTGGTGACGTTCTTCTGGATCTGGTTGCCCGCCAGTGCGCCACCCACGGCGCCGGCTGCAGCGGCGATGTTCTTGTTGCCGCGGCTGCCGCCGGTGTGGTCGGAGATCTCATGGCCGGCAACCGCGCCGACGATGCCGCCGAGGATCGCGCCGGTGGCGGAAGGCGCGGTACGACCCGACTGCACGGCACTGATGCGGGTGACGATGCCGCAGTCGGCGCAACGGCCCTGGTTGTAACCGGAGTTGTTGCCGTAGCCGCCGTTGTTGTAACCGTTGTTGTAACCACCGCCGCCATAGCCCGGCGAGGTGGCACAGCCGGCCAGGGCGAGGGTTGCGATGACACTGGCGGCGATGAGCTGGATCTTCATGGGGCGTCTCCTGGCCGTGAAGGCGGGTGCGTTGGGTGGTACTGCGTCATGCAGCAGGGTGAGCGAATCCTCCTCTTTCCAACGTGAACAAGGCGCCAACCACATCAGCCTTCGCCCTCTCGAAGATGAATCAGCGGAAATCCTGATGACAGGCCCGACAATCGTTCTGCAGTGCCTGCAGCTGCTGCGCCAAGGCGGTGCAGTCGGTGGGAGGGCTGGCCAATGCCGCATTGAGGTCGGCCCGGTACTGGCTGGCGTGCTGCTGGAACTGCCGGCTGTCCTTCAATCCGGGGAAGGCGAGGTCCAGGTCGTTGGACAGCAGGCGCAGCACCTGCAGGCGCGGGACGCTGTCGGCCAGGCTGCAGCGGTTCTGCTGCTGTGCCTGCTGCAGCAGATCCGCCTGCCGCTGCATCACCTGCATCAGGCTGTCCGGGAATGGATCGCGGCGCGCCTGCACGGCGCGGCCGACCATCACCGTGGCAATCAGGCCGATCAGCAGGCCCAGGCCGAGTACGAACAGATAGCGGTAGGCGGCGGATGGGCGGCGGGGTGGGCTGGCACTCATGGCGGGCGCTCCGGGCGTGCAACGGTGGGTTCGGTGTCGGCGTGCAGTCCCCAGGGGATCTGCACGCTAAAATAGCCCGATGAACGAACAGGTCAAACAACGCTTCGCCGGCATCGAACGGCTGTATGGCGTCGGCGCGCTCGAGCGCCTGCAGGGCAGCCGTGTCGCCGTGGTCGGCATGGGCGGCGTGGGCTCGTGGGTGGTGGAGGCGTTGGCGCGCTCCGCGGTTGGCCATCTGGCCCTGATCGATGCCGATGACATCTGCGTATCCAACACCAACCGGCAGCTGCCGGCGCTGGAGGGCAATTACGGTCGCAACAAGGCCGAGGCGATGGCCGAGCGCTGCCGGGCGATCAATCCGCAGATCGAGGTCGACGCCGTGCAGGCGTTCCTGACCCCGGCCAACATGGCCGAACTGCTGGACCGTGGCTTCGACCTGGTGATCGATGCCTGCGACAGCTTCCGGGTGAAGGTGGAAACCATCGCCTGGTGCCGCCGCCGCAAGCTGCCGCTGCTGACCGTCGGCGCGGCCGGCGGCCGTACCGATCCCACCCTGGTGCGCATCCGCGATGTCTCGCGCACCGAGCATGACGCGATGCTGGCGCTGATCCGCAAGAAGCTGCGCAGCGAATTCAACTTCCCGAAGAATGCCAAGCGCTATTTCGGCGTGCCGGCGGTGTATTCGCTGGAGAACGTGAAGTATCCGCAGGCCGACGGCAGCGTCTGTGGCCTGCGGCCGAACCTGGGCGCGGATGCGGCGCTGAAGCTGGATTGCGGCGCTGGCCTGGGCGCGGCCACCCACATCACCGGCGCGTTCGCATTTGCCGCCGTGGGCAAGGCGCTGGAGATGCTGCTGGAGCCGAAGAAGGTGAAGGCCGAAGCTGTTGAGGCAGAGGCCGGGGTGTGATCGGGTAGTGCCGGCCGCTGGCCGGCATCTGCGCTGATTCAAACGTTTCGGGGTTGCCGGCCAGCGGCCGGCACTACCGTTACGGGGCGGGCAGGCTGAACAGCCGCCGCGCGTTGTCCGTGGTGGCCCGCGCCACGTCTTCAATGTCCATTCCGCGCAGCGCGGCGATGTGGCGGGCGATGACCGCCAGCCGCGCCGGCTCGTTGCGCTGGCCACGGATCCCCGCGTCGGGCTGGTCCGGCGCATCGGTCTCCAGGAGCAGTTGTTCCATTGGCATCTCGCGGACAAGCCGTTGCAGGCGCTGCGCGCGCTCGTAGGTCAGTGGTCCGCCCAGGCCGAGCAGGAATCCCAGTTTGTGCAGCTGCGCGGCCTGTTCCGGGCTGCCGGAAAAGCTGTGGACCACCCCGCGCAGGCCACCGATGCGGCGGATCGCGGCGATCACCGCATCCACTGCACGGCGGGCATGCACGATCACCGGCAGATCGAACTCGCGCGCCAGCTTCAGCTGGCCGAGGAAATACGCCTGCTGGGCCTCAGCATCCAGGCCCTCGACGAAGAAATCCAGCCCGCATTCGCCGATCGCGCAGGGTCGCTCCTGCTCGATCCACGCACGCAGTTGCGGCAGGTGTTCAGGCCGGTGCTGGTCCAGGAACATCGGGTGCAGGCCATAGGCGGGGTAGAGCCCCGTCGCCTGCTGGCAGACCTCGCGCAGCTTCGGCCAGCTGGCCGCAGTGACGGCTGGAACCACCTGCCACTGCACGCCGGCAGCGCGTGCGCGGTCGATGACCGCCTCGCGGTCACCGTCGAATTCGCTGGCATCCAGATGGCAGTGGCTGTCGGCCAGCAGGTTCAACGCTGCTCCAGCGGTGGTGGCGTGGTCGCGCTGCGGCTCTTCCAGTTGGCCAGCAGCAGGGTGCCCAGGCCCAGCATCAGTTCGTCGATGAACGGAATCGGGTCGGGGATGAACAGGGTCAGCGCGAACAGGCCGGCGGTCAGCTTGAACAGGGTGGGGTAGCGCAGCCGGCGCGCCCATTGCAGGACCGGCAGCAGCATCGGGTTGGCCATCACGGGGTCCTCCTGGGGGAATGTGCAAACGCTACCACGGGCCCAGCATTTCCCGATGCTGAATGGGTTACGGCAGTGAGCAGGAAATGTGGAGATTCCGTTCAGGCACCGCATGCTGCAATCTGGCCTGAGAACGTTGCGGACGGTCCGCAAGGAGCAGGTCATGAAAAGCACAACTACAACTGTCCTGGTCGCAGCGGGCGCGCTGCTGGTCGGTGGTATCGCAACCGCCGCCTTCATGAAGAGTGGCGACAAGTCGCCTGAGCAGCTGAGCGCCGGAAACCCGAGTGAATCGCGCCTGGTCGATGGCAATGCCAGCGACGATGGCGCACGTGGCGACGCGGTGGACGCCACTGCGCCGCGTGGTCTGGAATACGCCGATGTGCTGAAGGTCGATCCGATCACCGAGAAGCAGAAGGCCTACGCCACCGTGATCGGCACCGATCCGGTACGCGAGACGTCGACCACGCAGACCCCGCATGAGGTCTGTCAGGACGTGGTGGTGCAGGAACGCCTGCCCGAGCGTGATGGCAACGTCGGTGGCACCGTGGTTGGTGCCGTGGTCGGCGGCCTGCTGGGCAACCAGGTGGGCGGCGGCAACGGCAAGAAGGCGGCGACTGCTGCCGGTGCCGTGGCCGGTGGCTTCATCGGCAACCAGGTCGACAAGCGCCATGTGGGTGGCCGCGTGGTCAACCGCACCGAGCGCCAGTGCCACACCGAAACGGCGACTTCCGAGTCGAGCCGTGTCACCGGCTACAACGTGACCTACCGCAATGAAGACGGCACCACCGGCACCATGCGCATGGGCAGCAAGCCGGGCAACCGCATCGCCATGGGCACCAGCGATGTGGTCAAGGGCTACAACGTGACCTATCGCTACGACGGCACCGAGAAGACCGTGCGCATGGACAACAAGCCGGCCAGCGATCGCCTGCCAGTGGTGGATGGGCAGCTGGTCACCCAGACCGCCGCCGCTGCGGATTCGACGGCCAACCGCCAGTAATCCCCAGCTACCACGCAGCATCGAACAGGCCGGCTTTCGCCGGCCTGTTTTTTTTGCAGGGATGGGGTTCATCCATGCGTGGCGTGGATCTACCATGGCCGCATGAGCATCTTCGACCTGCGCATCGAAACCGAACGCCTGATCCTGCGCCCACCGCAGCGGCAGGACTACGCACCTTATCTGGCGTTCTGTGCCGACGAAGAGGTGATGCGCACGCTGGGTGGCGTGCAGTCACCGTCGGTGGCATGGCGCGGCTTCTGCAGCCTGGCCGGCGCATGGCAGCTGTTCGGCTTCTCGATGTTCAGCGTGATCGAGAAATCCAGCGGTGAATGGATCGGTCGCATGGGACCGTGGCAGCCGCAGGACTGGCCCGGTACCGAAGTGGGCTGGAGCATCCGCCGTGCCAGCTGGGGCAAGGGCTACGCACCGGAGGCGGCGATCGCAGCCATCGACTGGGCGTTCGATACGCTGGGTTGGGACGAGGTCATCCACACCATCGCCGAAGACAACGAGAACTCGAAAGCCGTGGCGCGCAAGCTCGGCAGTACGCTGCTGCGCATGGGGCAGTTGCCACCGCCGTACGAAGGCAAGCCGTTGGAAATCTGGGGGCAATCGCGCGGGCAGTGGCAACAACGCCGTTCGCTGTTGTAGAGCCGAGCCCATGCCCGGCTGCATTTGGCCAGCAGCAGCCGAGCATGGGCTCGGCATCTACACGATGCATCGCCCGCCATGCTGCACCCGCGCTTGGCAATCGCCGGGCTGCTTGCCAGACTGCGGGCAGCCGGCTGCAGGCCGGGACCTCCCTGGAGCAGGCAATGGTGGAAGAGCGCATTCCGTTGACGGTGCATGGCATGTCGGTCTCGGGCAATTGCCACAAGGTGCGCCTGTTGCTGGAACAGCTCGGCAGCCGCTACCGCTGGGTGGAGGTGGACAGTGCCCACGGCCAGACCCATACCGCGGAATTTCTCGCCCTCAATCCAAATGCCAAGGTGCCGTTGATCGTGCGCGACGACGGCCGCGTGCTGACTGAATCCAATGCGATCCTGTTCTGGCTGGCCGAGGGCACGCCGTATCTTCCCGCCGACGGCTGGCAGCGTGCGCAGGCATTGAGCTGGATGTTCTTCGAGCAGTACAGGCATGAGCCGTGCGTGGCGGTGGCACGCTTCATCCGCGGTTGGACGCCGGCCGACTCGCCACGCCGTGCTGAACTGCCACGCCTGCAGGAGCGCGCTGCCGGCGCGCTGGCGGTGATGGAGCAGCATCTGCGGCAGGCGCAGTGGTTCACCGGCGATGACTACGGTATCGCCGATATCGCCCTGTTCGCCTATTCCGATGTCGCCGCCGACGGTGGCATCGCGCTGGATGCATTCCCGCAGGTGCGGGCTTGGTTGCAGCGGGTGCGCGCGCAGCCTCGCTTCGTGCCCATGCCTGCGGTGACCGCCGAGGTGCGCGCGCGGTTCAACGCACCGGGTTGATTCCCCTGCGGCGTCGGGCGTGCTCGACCGGTGGAAAGGGTCGCGCAGGCCTGGCGCCACGGTTCGCAACAACGGCACGGAGGGTGTTCGATGTTTGCTGTGGTTCCAGATCCCATTCCCGCACGCATGCGCGGCCTCAACCGTGCCGAAGTCTGTGACGTCAATTTCCTCGAGGCCGTGCGCGCCTGGCGTGGCATGCCGCGACCGCGTCCGGCGCCGGATGCGCCGATCCTGCCGGGCAGCACCCTGACGGCCGCCGCCTTCGGCGAACTGTTCGAATCGCAGCTGCTCAGTCGCCAGCTGGACCTGATGGCGCGCGTACTGCGCGTGCAGAACAAGGTCTTCTACACCATCGGCTCGTCCGGTCACGAAGGCAACGCGCTGCTTGCGCGCGCCTGCCGGCACACCGATCCCGCGTTCCTGCACTACCGTTCCGGCGCCTTCATGGCCGAACGTGCCCGGCTGGTGCCCGGCATGGACCCCGTGCGCGACGCCGCGCTGTCCTTCGCCGCCAGTGCCCACGATCCGGCCAGTGGCGGCCGTCACAAAGTATGGGGCAGCAAGCCGCTGTGGGTGCTGCCGCAGACCTCGACCATCGCATCGCACCTGCCCAAGGCATTGGGTACCGCGCTGGCGATCGAGAGTGGCAGGCGCCTGAGCCAGCCGCTGCCGATTCCGGCCGACAGCATCGTGATGTGCTCCTTCGGCGATGCCTCGGCCAACCATGCCACCGCGCAGACTGCGTTCAATACCGCGATGTGGTCGGCCTACCAGAAACTGCCGGTGCCGATCCTGTTCGTGTGCGAGGACAACGGTCTCGGCATTTCGGTGAAAACGCCTGAAGGATGGATCGCAGAGCGTTTCAGCCGGCAACCGGGCCTGGACTACTTCTTCGCCGATGGCCTGGACCTGGCGGCCGGGCACGCGCAGGTGCAGGCGGCGGTCGAACATTGCCGGCGCATGCGTCGGCCTACCTTCCTGCACCTGCGGACCACGCGGTTGATGGGCCATGCCGGTACCGACTTCGAGGTGGAATGGCGTGCGCTGGCGGAGCTGTGCGCGGCCGAGGCGCAGGACCCGCTGCTGCGCTCGGCGCAGATCGCGCTGGAATCGGGCTGGATGGATGCGGCGGGCGTGGAAGCCGCCTATGAAACCCTGCGCGCGCGCTGCATGGCCGCGGCCATCGATGCCGATTCGCGGCCGAAGCTGCAGACATTGCAGGAAGTGATCACGCCGTTGGCCCCCCATACGCCGGCAGCGGTACAGGCCGAGGCCGAGCGCGTGGCGCCCGTCGAGGCCCGGCAGGCGCTGTACGGCGGTGCCGACGCGTTGCCCGAGCGGCAACCGCCGCGGCACCTGGCGATCCAGATCAACCACGGGCTGCAGGAGCTGCTGGGCAAGTATCCGCAGGCGCTGCTGTTTGGCGAGGACGTCGCGCAGAAAGGCGGCGTCTACACGGTGACGCGCGACCTGCTGCGCCGCTTCGGCCCGCGCCGGGTATTCAACACGCTGCTGGACGAGACCATGATCCTGGGCATGGCCCAGGGTCTGGCCAACATGGGCATGTTGCCGATTCCGGAAATCCAGTACCTGGCCTACCTGCACAACGCCATCGACCAGCTGCGCGGCGAGGCCTGCTCGCTGCAGTTCTTCTCCAATGACCAGTTCCGCAACCCGATGCTGGTGCGCGTGGCCGGGCTGGGCTACCAGAAGGGGTTCGGCGGTCATTTCCACAACGACAATTCGATCACGGCGCTGCGTGACATCCCGGGGCTGGTGGTGGGTTGCCCGTCGCGTGGCGATGATGCGGTGATGATGCTGCGCACATTGGCGGCATTGGCCCGCGTGGACGGCCGGGTAGCGGTGTTCCTGGAACCGATCGCCCTGTACATGACCAAGGATCTGCACGCGGCCGGCGATGGCCAGTGGTTGTTCGACTACCCCGCACCCGGGCAGGCGCTGGTGCTGGGCGAGGGCAGGGTGTACGCGCCGGACGCCAGCGATCTGGTGATCTTCACCTATGGCAACGGGGTGCCGATGGCGCTGCGCGCAGCGGTCGCCATCGAGCAGCAGCTGGGCTGGCAGGTGCGCGTGGTCGACCTGCGCTGGCTGGTGCCGTTGAATGCCGCCTTCATCGGCGCCCAGGCCGCCACCGCGCAACGGGTACTGGTGCTGGACGAGGGCAGGCAGAGCGGGGGCGTCGGCGAAGGCGTGATCACCGCGCTGGTCGAGGCCGGCCATGGCCACCTGCCGGTGCGCCGGGTCTGCGGTGCCGATACCTATACGCCGCTGGCGGGGGCAGCAATGTTCGGGCTTCCAAGCGACAATGCGGTGATTGGCGCCGCCCTCGACCTGGCGCAGGAACCCTGATGCATGTGTGGATTGGCGGGTATGTTGTTGCCGGCGGCACAGACGCCGGCCGAGGTCCTGCAGGCGCAGGCGCTGGCCATGGGCCAGGCGCTGCACCATCGCGGGCCGGATGACGGCGGTACCTGGGTCGATGCCGCAGCGGGCATCGCCCTGGCCCACCGGCGCCTGAGCATCCTTGATCTTTCACCGCTCGGCCACCAGCCGATGGCCTCGGCCGACGGCCGCTATGTGATGGCCTACAACGGCGAGGTCTACAACTTTGCCGCCCTGCGCGCCGAACTGGAGCCGCTGGGCCATACATTCCGTGGCCATTCCGATACCGAGGTGCTGTTGGCCGCGATCCTGCAGTGGGGCGTCGAGGACACCCTGCAGCGTGCCAACGGCATGTTCGCCATCGCCCTGTGGGACCGCCAGGAACAGTGCCTGTGGCTGGCCCGCGACCGGGTCGGCAAGAAGCCGCTGTACTACGGCTGGGCCGGTGATGCGCTGGTGTTCGGCTCCGAGCTGAAAGCGCTGTGGCAGCACCCGGATTTCGACAACGATATCGACCGCGATGCGCTGACCCTGCTGCTGCGGCTGGACTACATCCCCGCGCCGCACAGCATCCACCAGCGCTGCTACAAGCTGATGCCCGGCCGCGTGCTGCGGCTGGATGCGGCGGCGGTGGCGGCAGGGGCCAGCGCACATCGCCCAGAGCAGGCACAGCGCCCGTACTGGGATGCGCGTGCGCGCATGCAGGCCGCACTGGCCGCACCGTTCCAGGGCCGCATCGAGGAGGCCGAAGAGCAGCTGGATGACCTGCTGCGGGATGCGGTGGCGCTGCGCATGGTCGCCGACGTGCCGGTGGGCGTGTTCCTGTCCGGCGGCACCGATTCGTCGCTGGTGGCGGCGCTGATGCAGGCGCAGAGCGGGCAGCCGGTGCACAGCTTCAGCATCGGCTTCAGCGGCTCCCACCACGACGAGGCACCGTTGGCCAGGGAACTTGCCACCCATCTTGGCTGCGATCACACCGAACTGTATGTCAGCGGCGCTGATGCGCTGGCGGTGGTGCCGCAGCTGCCGGCGATGTTCGATGAACCCTTTGCCGATGCCTCGCAGGTGCCGACCGCGCTGGTCGCCCGCCTCGCCCGGCAGGGCGTGACCGTCGCGCTGTCCGGTGATGGTGGCGATGAACTGTTCTTCGGCTATACCCGCTATGTACGCGCGCTGCGCAACTGGCAGATGCTGGGACGGGTGCCCGCGCCGCTGCGGCGCTGGATGGGCGCGCGTGCGCACCAGCAGGGCGAGGCATCGCGCACCGGCGGGCTGGCCGCGTTGCTGGCCGAAACCGGTGCGCGCGGCATCGGCGATGTGTATCGCAACCGCATTTCGCGCTGGCGCGACCCGGCGGCGGCGGTGATCGGTGCACGCGAGGCGGGCAGCTTCTACGATCTGGCCGATCCGCTGCATGGTGCCGGCACGCCGGCCGACGCGATGATGCTGGCCGACTTCGTCAGCTATCTGCCCGACGACCTGCTGTGCAAGGTCGACCGCACCTCGATGGCGGTCAGCCTTGAGGCGCGCGCGCCCTTGCTGGACTGGCGCGTGGCCGAATTCGCCTGGTCGCTGCCGCTGGGCTTCAAGCGCAGTGAATCGACCAGCAAGGTGCTGCTCAAGCGCGTGTTGGGGCGTTATGTGCCGCAGTCGATGGTGCACCGGCCCAAGCGTGGGTTCGGTGCGCCGGTCAGTGATTGGCTGAAGGGCGATCTGAAACCCTGGGCGGACGAACTGCTGCAGCCGGCGCGGTTGGAACGCGAGGGCGTGCTGTCGGCCGCGGCCGTGCAGCCGCTGTGGCAGCAGTTCCTGGGCGGCCAGCGCAAGTGGCATACGCACCTGTGGAACGTGCTGATGTTCCAGGCTTGGCAGGACCATTGGCGGCAGGTGCGCGCAGGCGTCCAGCGCGGCTGATCTTCACCGGTGGGGAAGGGCGCGGCCGCTAGGCTGGCTCTCCCGCACCGTGAGGAGTATGTCCTGATGTCCGTCCCCACCATTGCCGTTTTCGTCGGCAGCCTTCGCAAAGAGTCGTGCAACCGTAAGCTGGCCCACGCGCTGGAGAAGCTGGCCGGCGACAAGGCGCGCTTCCAGTACGTGCAGATCGGCGACCTGCCGCTCTATGACCAGGACTTCGACGCCAGCTACCCGGCGCAGGGCACGCGCCTGAAAGACCAGGTGCGCGCCGCAGACGCCGTGCTGTTCGTTACCCCCGAGTACAACCGTTCCGTGCCGGGCGTGCTGAAGAATGCGATCGACATCGGCTCGCGCCCCTACGGCGACAGTGCCTTCGCGGGCAAGCCAGCGGCGGTGATCGGCGCCTCCATCGGCCAGATCGGCACGGCGGTGGCCCAGCAGCACCTGCGCAACAGCCTGGCCTTCCTGGACATGCACGTGCTTGGCCAGCCCGAGGCGTTCATCCACTTCAAGGATGGCCTGATCGATGCCGACGGCACGATCCACAATGAGGGCACGCAGAAATTCCTGCAGGGCTATGTGGACCGGTTCCTGGCGCTGATCGCGGTACATGCCAAGGGCGATTGAGACCTCCGGGGTCAGAGCCCTCTGCCCCGCAGAGGGATCCGACCCCAGCCACGCCCGGGGTCGGATCCTGGCGCGCAGCGACGGGCTCTGACCCCACTTCCAGCTGAGTGGGCAGGCAGGAACTCCGACCCTGGCTGACTGATCTGCGATAATGCTCCGCTGCGGGCGTCGCAACGACGCCCGTCGCAGGCAATGCGACGCCCCCGCGCCAGTCTGGACAGGCTCAGGCGGATATCCCCCGTTCTTCCACGGCTTATCCACAGATTTGTCCATGGCCGCCGGGGTCGGCGCATGCCTACACTGGTCTGGCCCCTTTTGCAGGAAACACCGCAGCATGTCCGCCCGTTCCGGCTTCCGTTCCAACCGCAGAGAGCGCGGCGATGGCTTCGATCGCGATCGCGATGAATCGCGTATCGACCAGTTGCGCGTGCCGCCGCACTCGGTGGAAGCCGAACAGGCGGTGCTGGGTGGCCTGATGCTGGCACCGGACGCCTACGACCGGGTCAACGACCAGCTGACCGAGGGTGACTTCTACCGCCGCGACCACCAGATGATCTACCGGGCGATCCGCGAGCTGTCCGAGCGCGAGCGTCCGTTCGATGCAGTGACCTTGGGCGAGTGGTTCGAATCGCAGGGCAAGATGGAGCTGGTGGGTGATGGCGCCTATCTGATCGAACTGGCCAGCACCACGCCGTCGGCGGCCAACATCGTGGCCTATGCCGAGATCGTGCGCGACAAGGCGGTGCTGCGGCAGCTGATCCAGGTCGGCACCGATATCGTCAACGACGGTTTCCAGCCCGAGGGCCGCGACAGCAGCGAGCTGCTGTCCGCTGCGGAAAAGAGCGTGTTCGCCATTGCCGAACAGGGCGCGCGCGGCCGTACCGACTTCGTGGCCATGCCCGGCGCGTTGAAGGACGCGTTCGAAGAGCTGCGCAACCGCTTCGAGAATGGCGGCAACATCACCGGCCTGCCGACCGGCTACACCGATTTCGATGCGATGACCGCCGGCCTGCAGCCGACCGACCTGATCATCCTTGCCGCACGTCCTGCGATGGGCAAGACCACCTTCGCCCTGAACATCGCCGAGTACGCGGCGATCAAGTCGAAGAAGGGCGTAGCGGTGTTCTCGATGGAAATGTCTGCATCGCAGCTGGCGATGCGCCTGATCTCCTCCAATGGCCGCATCAACGCGCAGCGCCTGCGTACCGGCCAGCTGGAGGACGAGGACTGGAGCCGGGTGACCGGTGCGATCAAGATGCTGAAGGAAACCAAGATCTTCATCGACGATACGCCGGGCGTGTCGCCGGAGATCCTGCGTTCCAAGTGCCGCCGCCTCAAGCGCGAGCACGACCTGGGCCTGATCGTGATCGACTACCTGCAGCTGATGAGCGTGCCGGGCAACAGCGAGAACCGCGCGACCGAAATCTCCGAGATCTCGCGTTCGCTGAAAGGCCTGGCCAAGGAACTGCACGTGCCGGTCATCGCGCTGTCCCAGCTCAACCGCTCGCTGGAAACGCGTACCGACAAGCGCCCGGTGATGGCCGACCTTCGCGAATCGGGCGCAATCGAGCAGGATGCGGACATGATCGTCTTCATCTACCGCGACGATTACTACAACAAGGAAAATTCGCCGGACAAGGGGCTGGCCGAGATCATCATCGGCAAGCACCGTGGTGGCCCCACCGGCTCGTGCAAGCTGAAGTTCTTCGGCGAGTACACCCGTTTCGACAACCTGGCCCACGATTCGGTCGGTTCGTTCGAATAACCGACGATTCCGGCGCGCCCTGGAGAGCCAAGCCCACGCTCGGCTCTTTTCGTTCGGGCCCGCGACCTCATGTTCTCCGTCCGGATCGCCAAAAATCCGAACGTGGCGTGTAAATGACATGTAACGCAACGCTTCTACGATTCCGCCGCTGCTGCTCTTTTGACGCCGCCCTTCGGCGTCCAGCGCGCCCAAGGAATCCCCATGTCTTGCCATGCTCCGCTTCGCCGCAATCTGCTGGCCCTGCTGGTCTGTGCCTCACTGCCTTCGCTGGCCGCCGCTGAAACCGCTCCTGCCGTCGACGCACAGTCGGCCACCACCCTGGATTCGGTCTCGGTGATCGGCCGCGGCGAGGCACGCCAGGTCCAGCGCGTGACGGCCGAGGACATGAAGGTGCTGCCACCCGGCGCCAACCCGCTGAAGCTCCTGGCCAGCAAGCCGGGTGTGCATTTCGAATCGGCCGATGCCACCGGTGCCTACGAGTGGTCCACCAGCATCAGCCTGCGCGGCTTCAACCAGAACCGCCTGGGCTACACGCTCGATGGCATCCCGCTGGGCAACATGAGTTATGGCAACAGCAACGGCCTGCACATCAGCCGCGCGGTGATCAGCGAGAACCTGGGCGGTGCCGAGGTCTCCACCGGCATCGGCGCGCTCGGTACGCCGTCGACCAGCAACCTGGGTGGCGTGTTCCAGTTCTATTCGATCGATCCCTCCACCGAATACGGTGTCGTGCTGGCGCAGAGCCTGGGCAGTGACAGCGCACGCCGCAGCTATGCCCGCCTGGAAACCGGCGAACACCAGGGCTTCGCCGCCTACCTGTCCGGTGCGTACTCGGAGAGCGACAAGTGGAAGGGCAAGGGCTCGCACGAACTCAAGCAGTTCAACGGCAAGGCGACCTACAACTTCGGCGTCGACAGCCGCATCACCGCGCTGTTCAACGCCTCGCGCCGGGTTGAAGCCGATTACCAGGACCTGTCGCTGGAGATGATCGATCGGCTGGGCTGGAACTGGGACAACTATGCACCGGACTGGAACCGTGCCCTGGCCGCTGCGCGTGGCCAGTACAGCGGCGGCGTCAACAGCCCGTGGGATGCGTACTACTCGGGCCATGGGCTGCGCAACGATGATGTCTCCAGCATCGCCGGTGACTTCGGCCTCAACGAGACGATGCGCCTGAAGGTCAACGTCTACAACCACAGCAATCGCGGCCAGGGCCACTGGTTCAGCCCGTCCAATCCGTCCAACCCGGGCACCAGCCGCGAGATTCCGATCTCGATCCGCACCACCGAATATGCGATCGACCGCACCGGCGTGACCTCGGCGTTCACCTGGAATGTGGCCGGCCATGAGCTGGAAGCGGGCCTCTGGTACGAAGACAACGGCCACAGCGTGCAGCGCAACTTCTACTACATCGATGGGCCGATCACCGACGACTTCTTCCTGCGCAATCCGGACCAGCGCGTGTGGCACCAGCGCTACACCACCATCACCCGCCAGTTCTACGTGCAGGACCGCTTCCGCCTGTTCGATGACCGCCTCACCATCGACGTCGGCGCCAAGTCGCCCAACACCCGCACCAGTGTGCGCACGCCACTGGGCAGCTATGCCAGCAACAGCAGCCTGACCGCGAAGAAGGGGCTGCTGCCGCAGGCCGGTTTCAACTTCAAGCTGGACGAGCGCAATGAAATCTTCGGTTCGTATGCGAAGAACATCGCGGCCTATGCGCTGGGCGTGGGCAGTCCATTCAATGTCCCGCAGGTGGCGTTCGATGCCAGCGCCAAGGACCTGAAGCCGGAACAGTCGCGCACCATCGAACTGGGCTGGCGTGGCTACGGCCAAGGCTATGAAGCCTCGGTCGCGGTCTACGACGTCAAGTTCGACAATCGCCTGCTGGCCATCGCCCAGTGCGTGGGCATCCTGGGGTGCCCGGCGCTGTATTCCAACGTGGGTTCAGTCACCAGCCGCGGTGCCGAGGCGACCCTGCAGCTGAAGCCGATGCAGGACCTGGTCTGGTCCAATGCGCTGTCGTGGAATGACAGCAGCTACGACAACGACTACGTCAACAACGGCGTGGTGCCGACCCGCGGCAAGAAGACGGTCGACACGCCGGAATGGATGTTCGCCAGCACCCTGGCGTGGACGCCGGGTCCGTGGGACCTTCGCCTGGCCGCCAACCACGTCGGCAAGCGCTACGTGACCTACACCAATGACGTCTCCGTGCCGAGCTACTGGCTGATCAATGCGTCGGTGGCCTATGACATGGGCAAGCTCGGCCCGGCGCAGAACCTGACCCTGGCGCTGAACCTGACCAACCTGGCCGACAAGCAGTATCTGGCAACCATCAACACCAACGGTACCTACGCCGCTGATCCCACCCGCAGCCTGGCGACCATGCAGGTCGGTGCGCCGCGGCAGGTGATGGCCACCGCAACCGTGCGCTTCTGATGAAGCACATCGCCGATCCGGAAACCCGCCGTCGTCTGCTGCGCCTGGCCTGGCAGGGGGCCGGAGCGGCGATCGCACTGGCGGCGATGCCTGGCGTAGCCGCCACCGGTCCGCGGCCGCGACTGGGGCGCGATCCGTTCACCCTCGGCATCGCCGCGGGTGATCCGGATCCGCAGGGCGCGGTGCTGTGGACGCGGCTTGCACCGGACCCCCTCAACGGCGGTGGAATGCCGTCGCGGGCGATCCCGGTGCGCTGGTTCATTGCCGAAGACCCGGCGATGCGTCGGCTGGTGCAGCGTGGCGTGGCGGCGGCCGTGCCGGAGCTGGCCCATTCGGTGCACGTGGAAGTGACCGGCCTGCGTCCGGGGCGTGATTACTACTATCGATTCGCCTGCGACGGTGGCGAGGAGAGTCCGATCGGGCATTTCCGCACCGCGCCGCTGCCCGATGCGAAGCTGCAGCAGCTGCGGCTGGCGCTGTGCACCTGCCAGGCCTGGAACAGCGGCTACTATCCGGTACTGGCGGATATCGCCCGCAGCGATGTCGATCTGGTGCTGCATGCCGGTGACTACCTGTACGAATACAGCCCGTTGCAGAACGCGCGTGGCGGCACCCTGGATGCACAGCGCTTCAGCGGTGAAACGCTCAGCCTGGAGCGTTATCGCGACCAGTACGCGCTGTACAAGCTCGACCCGGACCTGCAGGCCGCACACGCCGCACACGCCTTCGCGGTGATCTGGGACGACCATGAAGTGCAGAACGACTATTCCGGCATCCATCCGGAAAAGAGCGACGTACCGACCGAGGACTTCATCGTTCGCCGCGCCGCTGCGTATCGCGCGTTCTACGAACACCTGCCGATGCGCAGCACGCCGGCCGGCAACGGTGGCCTGCGCGTGCACCGTCGCCTGCGCTACGGCGACCTGGCCCAGCTGACGCTGCTGGATTGCCGTCAGTTCCGTCCGGCCAGTCCCTGTGGCGTCGGCGAGTCGCCGCGCTGCGAGGCGGCGCTGGACCCGCGCATGAGCATGCTCGGGGTGGGGCAGGAGGCCTGGTTCGCGCAGTCGATGGCGGCTGCGGCGGGAACGCGCTGGAACGTGGTGGTGCAGCAGCTGCTGATGGCGCAGTTGCGGTTGGAGCACGGCACGCCGCGCGAACGTTTCTGGAACGACGCCTGGGATGGCTACCCGGCCGCCCGCAAGCGCCTGCTGCAGGCGATGCAGGCTGGTGGGCAGGGCAACGCCATCGTACTGGGGGGCGACTGGCACTCCACGTTCGTCAATGACCTGAAGCTGGATTTCGATGCCGCTGACGCGCCGGTGATCGCCACCGAGTTCATCGCCCCGGCAATCAGCAGCGGTGGCGATGACACGCCGTATGGCCCGTACTACGGCCCGTCGATTCCGCAGAATCCGCACATCCGTTATTTCGATGGCGACCGGCGTGGCTGGTGGAAGCTGCAGTTGAACCGGCAGACCGTGCACGCGGAACTGCGCTTCGCCGACAGCGTGCTGCGGCGCGATGCGGACGTTCGCACGGCCGCCCGCTTCCAGGTGAGCCACGGCCGCCCGGGGGCCGTGCCGGTACTGTAGAGCCGAGCCCACGCTCGGCTGCTCTTCGCGGCGATTGCAGAAAACCCGCGCTGCGCGCGACAGCCGAGCATGGGCTCGGCGCTACAACGGCGCTGGATCGGTTTCATCGCCCCCAGCCGGGTTTCGTCGCAAACCGTTTGCCCGGGCCGGGGCAGGGCGCCAAGGTGACGACAGGCGGCGGGGTGCCGCCGAGGGAGCCTGTGATGAAGACCTTGTTCGCGCTCGGTGTGTGGTGCCTGCTGTTCGTGCTGTGCTGGCCGTTGGCGATCCTCGCCTTGATCGCCTGGCCGTTCGTATGGCTGCTGAGCCTGCCGTTCCGCCTGGTCGGCATCACCTTCTCGGCACTGTTCGCGTTCCTGCGCGCGCTGTTCATGCTGCCCGCACGCCTGCTGGGCGGTGGCCGCAGCGGGGTGACAGCATGAGGTCGCTTGCCATCGCGACGCTGGCGCTGCTGATGGCGGCGCCGGCCTTGGCCAAGGAACCGCCATCGGCCTACCTTGAGCGTCAGCACCCTGCCGTCAAAGCGGAAGCCAAGGCGACCGACAAGGATGCCGGGAAGGAAAGCTGCCGGGTGGTGAAGGAGTGGAAGGTGGGTGAGGTGATCGCCCAGCACCGTATCTGTGACGATCCGCCGAAGCCGGACGCTACGGACCGGGAAACTGCACCGCCGCAGCATTGATGCGCGACCCGCGATGGGTGCAGGCAGTCCCGGCACACGACAGGACCCGGACGACGCATGATTCAGCCCGAGGGCGGTCGGCCGATGGCCAACGACCGGACCAGCTCTTCGCCGGTAGCGGCGATTTCGAAATCCACGCCGTTGAAGGTTACGGAATTGCCGTTTGCCAGCGCATACCTCGGCACGTCTTCGACCAGGCCTGTGCCGGGAAGAATCGTTGCGTCGAACTGCGGCCAGAACTTGAACACCAACACTCTTCTGCCATCTTCGCCGCGAGTCTCGATTCGTTCGTTTTCCATGGAGATCTCCACTGTCTGAGCAGCCCCACGAGCAGGTGCGGGAGCACCACCTGTCGCGCATCCGTGGCTTGGCGATGCAACGCGACCTCAGGGGTGAGCCTACCGCACTGGAGGTCGAGGCCCGTGTGAGGGCGAGGGTGACACCGCTTGCCTGCCACGCGCCGAGTGCCAATGGGCTCCGCCCTCGCTCCGCAGTCATCGTGCAACAAAAAACCCCGCCGAGGCGGGGTTTTCAGCATCTGGGGATGCCGGCCAGCGGCCGGCACCATCAGATGGATCAGTTCGTCTTGTGGATCGCGCGCTTGCTCACGGCCATTGCCGCGTCGTGCACCACTTCCGACAGCGACGGGTGAGCGTGGCAGATGCGCGCCAGGTCGTCGGCCGAACCGCTGAACTCCATGGTCAGCACGCCTTCGTGCACCAGCTCGGACACATTAGCGCCGACCAGGTGCATGCCCAGGATGCGATCGGTTTCGGCGTGGGCCAGAACCTTCACGAAGCCTGCCGGCTCGATCATCGCCACGGCACGGCCGTTGGCGGCGAACGGGAAGCTGCCGGCCTTGTACGGAATGCCCTCGGCCTTCAGCTGCTGCTCGGTCTTGCCGACCCAGGCCAGCTCCGGCTCGGTGTAGATGACCCACGGAATGGTGTCGAAGTTGACGTGGCCCGGCAGGCCGGCGATCAGCTCGGCAACCGCGATGCCTTCCTCGAAGCCCTTGTGTGCCAGCATCGGGCCGCGCACGCAGTCACCCACCGCCCAGACGCCGTTGACGCCGGTGTGGCAGTGCGCGTCGACTTCGATCTGGCCACGCTCGTTGATCTTGACGCCGGTACCTTCGGCCAGCAGGCCCTTGGTGGCGGCGCGACGGCCGACGGCCACCAGCAGCTTGTCCACCACCAGCGACTTCTCGCCTTCGGCGTCGGTGTAGGTCAGGGCGACTTCCTTCTTCTTGCCCTTGCCGGTCACTTCGGCCTTGGAGACCTTGGCACCCAGGCGGATGTCCAGGCCCTGCTTCTTGAATTCCTTGGCGGCGGTCTTGGCCACTTCGGTATCGGCCGCCGCCAGGAAGTCCGGCAGCGCTTCCAGGATGGTCACTTCCGAACCCAGGCGCTTCCACACGCTGCCCAGTTCCAGGCCGATCACGCCGGCGCCGATCACGGCCAGGCGTGCCGGCACTTCGGTGAAGTCCAGGCCGCCGACGTTGTCGACGATGGTCTCGCCGTCGAACTTGGCGAACGGCAGTTCGATCGAATCCGAACCGGCGGCGATGATGACGTTGGTGCCCTTCAGCTCGACGACCGAACCGTCATGCTGGGTGACCTTGACCACGTTGCCCGGCTGCAGTTCGCCGAAGCCGTAATAGGCGGCGACCTTGTTGGCCTTGAACAGCATGGCGATGCCGCCGGTGAACTGCTTGACGATCTTGTCCTTGCGGCCAACCATCGCTTCGACGTCCATCTTGGCATCCTTGAAGCTGATGCCGTGGTCGCCAAAGATGTGGCCCATGTTCCAGAACTGGCGCGAGGAATCCAGCAGCGCCTTGGACGGGATGCAGCCCACGCGCAGGCAGGTGCCACCCAGGGCCGGCTTGCCGTCCTTGCCCAGCGCTGCGTCGATGCAGGCGGTCTTCAGGCCAAGCTGTGCCGCGCGGATGGCAGCGTGGTAACCGGCCGGGCCGGCACCGATGACGACGACGTCGAATTGTTCAGCCATTGAAATAGTCCTTGTTGCATTACCAGAACCCCTCCGCGCAGGCGCGGAGGGGCGGGAGGTCTCTTACAGGCCGAACAGCATGCGGCCCGGGTTTTCCAGCTGGTTCTTGATGTCCACCAGGAACTGCACCGAGTCCTTGCCGTCGATGATGCGGTGATCGTAGGACAGCGCCAGGTACATCATCGGCGCGATCACGACCTGGCCGTTCTGGGCGATCGGGCGCTCCTTGATGGCGTGCATGCCGAGGATGGCGCTCTGCGGCGGGTTGATGATCGGGGTCGACAGCAGCGAACCGAAGGTGCCGCCGTTGGTCACGGTGAAGGTGCCGCCCTGCAGTTCTTCCAGGCTCAGCTTGCCGTCACGGGCCTTCTTGGCGTAGTCGGCGATGGTCTTTTCGATGTCGGCGAACGACATGCGCTCGACGTTGCGCAGCACCGGCGTGACCAGGCCCTTCTCGGTCGACACGGCGATCGAGATGTCCGAGTAGCCGTGGTAGATGATGTCGTCGCCGTCGATCGAGGCATTGACCAGCGGGAAGCGCTGCAGTGCGTTGGCGGCGGCCTTCACGAAGAAGCTCATGAAGCCGAGCTTGATGCCGTGTGCCTTGACGAACTCGTCCTGCAGTTCCTTGCGCGCCGCCGACACCTTGGACAGGTCGACTTCGTTGAAGGTGGTCAGCATGGCGGTGGAGTTCTTCGACTCCATCAGGCGCTCGGCGATGCGCTTGCGGATGCGGGTCATCGGCACGCGTTCTTCCGGACGTGCGCCACCGGCCTTGCCGGCGCCGCCGTTGCGGGCGAAGTTGACGATGTCTTCCTTGGTGACGGCGCCACGACGGCCGGTGCCATCGACGTCGGCCGGATTCACGCCTTCGGTGATGGCGCTGAAACGGGCGCCCGGCGGCAGTGCGTCGGCAGCCGACTTGGCAGCCGGGGCCGGCGCAGCGGCGGCCGGGGCGGCTTCAGCCTTCTTCTCTTCGGCAGCCGGTGCCGGGGCAGCGGCCACGGCGCCTTCTTCGATGATCGCCACGACCTGGCTGGAAGTGACGGTGTCGCCTTCCTTGAACTTGATTTCCTTGATCACGCCATCGACCGGCGACGGCACTTCCAGGACGACCTTGTCGGTTTCCAGGTCAAGCAGGTTTTCGTCGCGCTTGACGGCGTCGCCCACCTTCTTGTGCCAGGTGGCGATGGTGCCGTCGGCGACGGATTCGGGCAGTACCGGGGCTTTGACTTCGGTGGCCATGCGGGAGCTTCCTGGTTTGTCTTCTAAATAGGGGGAGAGTTATTCAGCGAACGAGTCGTTGAACGGGTTGACCAGTGCATCGGCGACCAGCTGCTGCTGTTCGCGGACGTGGTCAGCCATGTGACCGGCAGCCGGCGAAGCCGAACGTGCGCGACCGGCGTAGTGCAGGCTCTGGCCATCGGCCAGGCAGAACTGCAGGTGGTGGCGGATCTGGTACCACGCGCCCTGGTTCTGCGGTTCTTCCTGCGTCCACACCACGTCGGCGGCCTTGCCGTACTTCTTCAGTTCGGCAGCCAGCAGCGCACGCGGGAACGGGTACAGCTGCTCCACGCGGATGATCGCCACGTCGTCCTGGCCACGCTTGGTCTGGTCTTCCAGCAGGTCGTAGTAGACCTTGCCCGAGCACAGCACCACGCGCTTGACCTTCTTGGCATCTGCATTGGCATCGCCGATCAGGTGCTGGAACTCGCCATTGGCCAGCTCGTCCAGGGTCGACACGGCCAGCTTGTGGCGCAGCAGCGACTTGGGCGACATCACCACCAGCGGCTTGCGGGTGGTCAGGTGCTGCTGGCGACGCAGCATGTGGAAGGCCTGCGCCGGGGTCGACGGCACCACCACCAGCATGTTCTCCAGCGCGCACAGCTGCAGGAAGCGCTCCAGGCGCGCCGAGCTGTGTTCCGGACCCTGACCTTCATAACCGTGCGGCAGCAGCAGGGTCAGGCCGGAAATACGGCCCCACTTTGCTTCACCGGCGGCGATGAACTGATCGATCACCACCTGGGCGCCGTTGGCGAAGTCGCCGAACTGGCCTTCCCAGATGCACAGGGTGTTCGGATCGGTGGTCGAGAAACCGTACTCGTAGGCCATCACGGCTTCTTCGCTGAGCAGCGAATCGATGATGGTGGCCTTCTCCGGCGAATCCACCAGCTGCCGCAGCGGCAGGTAGTAGTTGTCGGTCTTCTGGTCGTGCAGGATCGCGTGGCGGTGGGTGAACGTACCGCGGCCGACGTCCTGGCCGACCAGGCGCAGGGCACTGCCTTCGTCCAGCAGGGTGGCGTAAGCCAGGTTCTCGGCAAAGCCCCAGTCGCCCGGGATCTCGCCGGCAGCCATCTTGCGGCGGTCGTCGTACACCTTGGACACGCGCGAGTGCAGCTGCACTTCTTCGGGCACGGTGTTGATCAGCTTGGCCAGCGCGACCAGCTTGTCCTTGTCGACCTTCGTCGACACCGGGTCGGACAGCTTGCCTTCCAGCAGCTTGGGCCAATCAACGAACAGCGGGCTGGTCGGCGGGGTCTTCTCGACCTTGGCCAGCTCGGTGGTCACTTCACCGGCATCGAGCTTCTCGCGGTACGCATCGACCATCGCCTTGCCGGCGCCGGCGGCGATCACGCCCGCCTTTTCCAGCTGCTCGGCGTACATCTCGCGAGTGGTGGCGTGCTTGCGGATCACCTGGTACATCAGCGGCTGGGTGATCGCCGGCTCGTCGGCCTCGTTGTGGCCCCAACGGCGGTAGCACATCAGGTCGATGACCACGTCCTTGGCGAACTTCTGGCGGAACTCGAAGGCCAGCTGCGCGGCGAACACCACTGCTTCCGGATCATCGCCGTTCACGTGCAGCACCGGGGCAGCGATCATCTTCGCCACGTCGGTGGCATAGCGCGTGGAGCGCGTATCCAGCGGATTGGAGGTGGTGAAGCCAACCTGGTTGTTGACCACGATGTGCACGGTGCCGCCAACGGCGAAGCCGCGGGCCTGCGACATCTGGAACAGCTCCATGACCACGCCCTGGCCGGAGAAGGCCGCGTCGCCGTGGATCAGGATCGGCATCACCTGCTTGCGCGCGGTGTCCTTGCGGCGTTCCTGGCGCGAACGCACGGAGCCGGCAACCACCGGGTCAGCGATTTCCAGGTGCGACGGGTTGAACGCCAGCGCCAGGTGGACCGGGCCACCTTCGGTGGCCACGTCGGCGGAGAAGCCCATGTGGTACTTCACGTCGCCGGCCGAGGCGTGCTCGTCGTGCTCGAACTTGCCTTCGAATTCGTCGAACAGCTTGCGCGGGTTCTTGCCGAGGGTGTTGACCAGCACGTTCAGGCGGCCACGGTGGGCCATGCCCACCACCACGTCCTTGACGCCATCCTTGCCGGCGCTGCGGATGATGGTGTCCATCATCGGGATCAGCGAGTCGCCGCCTTCCAGCGAGAAGCGCTTCTGGCCGACGTACTTGGTGTGCAGGTAGCGTTCGAGGCCCTCGGCGGCGGTCAGGCGCTCCAGCGTGCGGCGCTGGGTGTCAGCGTCCAGCTGGTAGTTGCCACCGGCCAGTTCCAGCTTCTTGTAGATCCACTGGCGCTGCTCGACCTCGGAGATGTGCATGAACTCCGCACCGATCGAACCGGTGTAGGTCGCCTTCAGGCGCGCCAGCAGGTCACGCAGCTTCATGCGCGGCTGGCCACCCACGCCGCCGGTGCTGAACTCGCTGTTGAGGTCACCATCGGACAGGTTGTGGAAGGGCAGGCCGAGGTCCGGGGTGTTGACCGGAGCTGCCAGGCCCAGCGGGTCCAGGCGGGCGTCCAGATGACCACGCGAACGGTAGGCGGTGATCAGGCGACCGACATTGCGCTCGCGCTCATCGCCTGCACCGGTGCCGGTGCCTGCTTTCAGCGCATCCTTGGCCGCGTCCGCGATGTGGGAAATGACGGCCGAGTGCGGAATGTCGCCCGCTTCGCGGCCCTTGAAGCCGTCGAAGTAGGTTTTCCATTTGGGATCGACACTATCCGGGGAGACCAGGTACTGCTCGTACAGGTCCTCGACATAGGAGGCGTTGCCGCCGGCGAGTTGCGAAGATTGCGCAAACTGCTTCAGTTGATTGTCCACGATGGAGGGTGCTGATTCGCTTTGTGGGGTATGGCTTCAGAAGGACCCGGCACGAAGATGAATAGCCATGCACGGGCGCGTTCAAACGGCCAAATTGTACCCCCATCCGGACACGAAGGGGCAGCGACGAGGGCATCGGGCGTCCCCTGGTGTCGGTCCCAGACAGGTTGAGCGCACCGGCCGCGGTCAGATGCCGAGTGCGCGCAATTCGCTGCATTCGCGCGAACGGTCCCAGACACGCTGCAATTGCTGCTCGAACGGCTGCGAACGTGCCGGCAGCGCGATTGCCGATTCGCCGTCGAGGCGATGACCGATGAGACGAAAGTAGAAGTCGCCTGCATCGTTGAGCAGGCAGGCCGATGCCAGGGCGCGATCGATCGGATCGACCACCTCGCGGAACTGGATCACGCTGGGAAGGCGCTGGAACAATGCCAGCAACGGCGCGCCGGCGCTGGCGATGGCGGCCGCGTCATGCACGATCACCCGCAACTGCTTGTCGTGGCGGGCGGTGACGAAGCGGCGCAGGGCCGCCTGCACCGGTGGTGCATCCAGCAGGCCGGGGTGCAGCTGTCGGCTGTGCAGCCACAGCCGACGGCGGGCGCGGTGGATGATCGCCGTGGTGATCGCCACCGCTTCGGCGCGACTGTCGATGGCCGATGTGGTCTGCAGCCGGCGCCGCATCTGCTGGTGGCCGATGCCGGCTTCTTCGAATTCCGGGCCTTCCGGCAGGAAGCCCTGGCGGGCGTAGAAGTCGCGGGCCGGCAGCTGCGCGTGCAGGTGCAGCTCGGCCAGGCCGAGCTGGCGCCCGGCATGAACCAGCGCCTCAAGCAGGGCCTCGCCAACGCCGTGGCCGCGATACGCAGCCAGCACCGCCATGCGGCCGATGCGACCGTCCGGCGCCAGCCGCCCGGTGCCGACCGGCTGCCCGTCGGCATCCAGTGCAAGCACGTGGGCGCAAACCGGGTCGAGGGCATCGCGCTCGAGGGCGGCGTCGATGCCCTGTTCCTGCACGAACACCCGTTGGCGCACGTCGTGGATGGCGACGTGGGCCTCGGCATGGCGTACCTGCTGGACCCGGAGGGGGCTCATGGTTCAGCCGCGGCTGGGGGTGCTGTCGTCTTCGTCGTGGTCGTCGAAGTTGACGATCACTTCGATGCCGTCGTCGTGCACGGTCACCAGATGAACGTCATCGGACATGGCGTCAGCGTCGATGACCTCGACCTGCTCGCGGCCCTCGATCACTTCACCCAGCACCTCTTCCTCCTCGTCGGCATACACCTCGTTCGGATCGATCAGCTGGAACACACCGCCGACCAGCAGTTGCTGGACCACCGCACGGCCCTTGTCGGACAGGCCGCGGTAGGCGGCGGCGTCGAGCTGCTCTGCGCCGGCCAGGCGCTGCGCGTCCTTGATCGGCAGCGCGAAATCCTGGCCGCTGACATACAGGCTGGCGCCACGCTTGGCCCGGCGCCAGGCTAGGCGCGCCCACGGGTGGCGCTGCAGCAGCAGGCCCGATTGCAGGGTTTCGATCACTTCTTCCTGCGGTGGCGCGGCCTGGTGGGCCATCACCTCGCCGGCGGCGCGGTAGGTGGTGATGAAGCGGCCGAACCAGTCACCCAGCTTGTCCGGGTCATTCATGCGGATGGCGTTGAGCGCGGTGATCACCCGCGCCATCGCCACGGTGTCGATCTCGTTCGGGTCGGCCGGTGCCTTCAGATCGGCATCCTCATAGCGGATGTTCTCGTCGGCATCGGCGATCAACGTGTCCAGATAGTCACTGATCAGCTCGGCCGAGGACGGCGCGCGCATGCCGAACGAGAACGTCAGGCAGGGGTCTTCGGCGACGCCGTGATGCGGCACGTTCGGCGGCAGGTACAGCATGTCGCCCGGCGCCAGCACCCAGTCGTGGGTGGGCTTGAACACCTGCAGCAGCTTCAGCTCCACGTCGGGACGGAAGCCCAGCGGCGGGCGCTTGCCCTTGATCGATTCGCTGGCATCGATCTGCCAGCGGCGGTGGCCGTGGGCCTGCAGCAGGAACACGTCGTACTGGTCGACATGGGCGCCGACCGAGCCACCGGTGGCGGCGAAGCTGATCATCACATCGTCCATGCGCCAGCGCGGCAGGAAGCTGAAGTGTTCGATCAGGGCGCGCACGTCCTTGTCCCACTTGTCCACGTCCTGCACCAGCAGGGTCCAGTCGTGGTCGGGCAGGGCGGGGAAGATGTCTTCCTGGAACGGGCCGCTGCGCACGCGCCAGCTGTCCTGGGCCTTGTCGTGCTCGATCAGGCGGGCCAGCACGCCCTCTTCGCAGGCCAGGCCGGCCAGGTCTTCCGGCTGTACCGGGGTCTCGAAGTCGGCGAACGCGTTGCGGATCAACAGCGGGCGTTTCTGCCAGAAGTCACGCAGGAACACGGCTGGGGACATGCCCAGCGGCTGGCCACGACGGGCGTGGACTTCGATCAGGGGGGAGGTGGACTTGCGGGCGGCCATGGGGGAGTTCCTTGCAGCGGAAAGCGGGAGGGGCGGCGTGGCGGGCCGCCAAGGCCTCCATTGTCCGACGTTCGTTGGGATTGCGCACGTGTGGTGGTTTGTCGCGGGGTTCCGGCCAACGGCTGAGCCCCTCGTGGCGACATCTTGGTAGGGTCGACTGTTAGTCGACCGGCTTCATGGGCTTGGCCGGGCGGGTGGGCTGCGCGGGGGACGCTGCAAGTACGTCCTTGTAAGCTTGGCCGCGGCATCCATGCCGCGGACACCCCCGCGCAGCCCACCCGCCCGGCGCCTGACAGATTCCTGCGTGGCCCGCCACGGAATGGAAAGAAGAAAATCAAAGGCAAGAGCGGGTCGCGCGCTGCGCTGGCTCGCGCATCTGTAGAGCCGAGCCCACGCTCGGCTTGCTGTTGGAACAAGCAGCCGAGCATGGGCTCGGCTCTACAAAGACCCCAAAAACCAAAACCAAAGAGGGACGCGGCGAAGCCGCGTCCCTCTTTCAAATTCCGTCCCGACAACCCAATGCTCTTCGATCCGTCACCGGACAACTGTCAGAGGTGGGGCGGGATGGGCCAGCGGGACCGTTGGCGCCATGGATGGCGCCATCGAGCCCCCATGGACGGGTTGCGGTGGTCTAATGAACTTGGACACTCGATAGGATCAATTTCGAGCATCGAGGTAGACCCATGGCAAAACAGATCACTCAGGGCATGAGGGACGAGGCGGTTCGCCTTGTCGTTGTAGAGGG
>NZ_JBFPNJ010000011.1:0-488 GCF_040815575.1 Stenotrophomonas sp. LST15-1-1.1 | reverse complement strand
CCTGCCTGACCCTGGTCCAGCAGCTTGCGGAACATTTCCACGCCGGTCACGGTGGTCTTCTGCACCGGGCGGATGCCGACGATTTCGATTTCTTCGCCGACCTTGATCACGCCGCGCTCGATACGACCGGTCACCACGGTGCCGCGGCCCGAGATCGAGAACACGTCTTCGACCGGCATCAGGAATGCCTTGTCGACGTCACGCTCCGGGGTCGGGATCCAGGTGTCCAGCGCCTCGACCAGCTTGATGACGGCCGGCACGCCGATGTCGCTCTGGTCGCCTTCCAGCGCCAGACGGGCCGAACCCGAGATGATCGGGGTGTCGTCGCCCGGGAAGTCGTACTTGCTCAGCAGCTCGCGGACTTCCATTTCGACCAGTTCCAGCAGCTCGGCATCGTCAACCATGTCGGCCTTGTTCAGGAACACGACGATGTACGGCACGCCGACCTGACGCGACAGCAGGATGTGCTCGCGGGTCTGCGGCATCGG
>NZ_JBFPNJ010000010.1:0-1100 GCF_040815575.1 Stenotrophomonas sp. LST15-1-1.1 | reverse complement strand
GCGCTCTTTTGGGCCTTTCTTCGTTGTAGTCGCGCCGCCAGCTTTCGATGCTGGTACGGGCATGAAGCAATGTCGGGAACCAGTGCTCGTTGAGGCATTCATCGCGTAAACGCCCGTTGAAAGACTCGACGTAAGCATTCTGGTTCGGCTTGCCCGGTTCGATCAGACGCAGGGCAACTTCCTTTTCGTGAGCCCAGGCCACCATCGCCTTACCGCAAAACTCCTTGCCGTTGTCTGTCCTGATCACTCGTGGCAAGCCGCGCTGCATGGCCAGCCTGTCCAGCACCCTGGACACGCCTTGCCCGGAAATTGCCCGCTCCACTTCGATGGCCACAGCCTCGTGGGTGGCGTCGTCGACGATGGTCAGGCACTTGATCACCCGGCCTTCCGCGGTGCGGTCGAACACGAAGTCCATCGACCACACCTCATTGGCAGCGGACGGCCGCAGGAGGGGCTGGCGCTCGCCTATCGGCACCTTCTTACGCTTTCTGCGACGCACCTGCAGGCCCGCTTCCTGATACAGGCGCTCCACTCGCTTGTAGTTCACGACAAGCCCTTTCTGCCGCAGTTTCAAATGGATCATGCCCACCCCGTAGCGTCTGTGCCGATGCGCCAGCGCAGCGATCTGCTCGCGCAGCTCAACGTTGCGGTCGGCCCGAGGCTCATAGCGCAGCGCGCTAGCGCTCATCCGCACCACCGTCAGCGCTCGCCGCTCGCTCAATCCCTTCTCGACCATGCTCCGCACCAGCAGCCTGCGCGCCGGTGCGGTCACCACTTTTTTCGCAACGCATCCTTGATGACGTCGTTCTCGAAGACCTGTTCTGCCAGTAGCTTCTTCAGGCGTGTGTTCTCCGCCTCCAGGTCCTTGAGCCGCTTGGCGTCGGGCACGCTCATGCCGCCGAACTTGCTGCGCCACAGGTAGTACGAGGCCTCGCTAAAGCCATGCTGGCGGCAGAGGTCCTTGATGGGCATGCCGGCCTCAGCTTCGCGTAGGAAGCCGATGATCTGCTCTTCGGAAAAGCGCTTCTTCACGTCCAATCTCCTTCTCATTGAGGATTGGACTCCAAACCGCTTCGCTACTCAATCTCGGGGGGACGTCG
>NZ_JBFPNJ010000009.1:0-1232 GCF_040815575.1 Stenotrophomonas sp. LST15-1-1.1 | reverse complement strand
AACCTGTGGTGGTCAAGTACTTCTGGACACTCTCAAGGGGCGTTCAGGCCACCTGCGCTTCGTGGAGCGCAGGTGGCACAAGGCCGTTGGCACTGTGCAGCCGACGGTGGTTGTACCAGTTCACAAATTGTTCGATGTCTGCTGCAGCCTCCTGTCGAGTGGGGTATTTGGAGTACAGCCATTCGCCTTTGAGGGTGGCAAATACCCGTTCCACCACCGCGTTGTCCCAGCAATTCCCCTTCCGGCTCATGCTCTGGGTGATGCCGTTGTCGCGCAGGATCTCGGCCATCGCGTGGCTGGTGTATTGCCGCCCTTGGTCCGAGTGGAACAGCAGTCCCGCCTGGGGGCAGCGCTGTTTCAGTGCGCCGCGCAGGGCTCTGACCGCCAACCATGCATCTGCTTCGTGGGAATGTGCCCAACCCACGATTCGGCGGGCATACATATCCACAACGACGGCCAGATACAGCCACCCCTGCTGGGTGGGGATGTAGGTGATATCGCCAGCCCAGACTCGGTTTGGCGCCTCCGGATTGAACTGACGGTCCAGGATGTTGGGAGCGGTCAGCGCCTGCGGCCCAAGGCTGTGGTACTTGTGACGCTTGTGCTGTCGCGCCCTGACACCGGCCCGGCGCATCAGCGTCCGGGCGCGGTAGCGACCAACCTGTAGACCGCTATTGGTCAGTTCCCGGGCCATTCTGCGTGAGCCGCAGCTGCCCCGGTGGGACTTATGAATGCGACGAACCAGATCAACCTGAGCCAGCAGCTCCCGGTCGATGCGAGGCTCCCGATGCAGCCAGGCGTAGTAGCTGCTACGGGGATAGTCCATCAACTGGCACACCAACCGGATCGGAGCGGCCTTCCCCAATTCCTGGATCACTTGTTCCGGTGATCGCTGTCCCGAATGAAGAAGGCGATGGATTTTTTTAGCAGGTCGCGCTCCTCCTTGAGCCTGCGGTTCTGGGCTTCCAGTTCGGCGATTCTGACCTGCGCATCTACTGGTGGCGCCTCTGCCTGCGGGTCATGTCTTCGCCGCCACTGCTCGATCCAGCGCCTCAGCGCCGTCGGGCCGACATCCATCAGCTGGCAGACGTCTCTTACTGTCTGCCCCTCTACAACGACAAGGCGAACCGCCTCGTCCCTCATGCCCTGAGTGATCTGTTTTGCCATGGGTCTACCTCGATGCTCGAAATTGATCCTATCGAGTGTCCAAGTTCATTAGACCACCGCAACCC
>NZ_JBFPNJ010000008.1:1957-3957 GCF_040815575.1 Stenotrophomonas sp. LST15-1-1.1 | reverse complement strand
CTCGAACACAGGTGCTGCATGGCTGTCGTCAGCTCGTGTCGTGAGATGTTGGGTTAAGTCCCGCAACGAGCGCAACCCTTGTCCTTAGTTGCCAGCACGTAATGGTGGGAACTCTAAGGAGACCGCCGGTGACAAACCGGAGGAAGGTGGGGATGACGTCAAGTCATCATGGCCCTTACGGCCAGGGCTACACACGTACTACAATGGTAGGGACAGAGGGCTGCAAGCCGGCGACGGTAAGCCAATCCCAGAAACCCTATCTCAGTCCGGATTGGAGTCTGCAACTCGACTCCATGAAGTCGGAATCGCTAGTAATCGCAGATCAGCATTGCTGCGGTGAATACGTTCCCGGGCCTTGTACACACCGCCCGTCACACCATGGGAGTTTGTTGCACCAGAAGCAGGTAGCTTAACCTTCGGGAGGGCGCTTGCCACGGTGTGGCCGATGACTGGGGTGAAGTCGTAACAAGGTAGCCGTATCGGAAGGTGCGGCTGGATCACCTCCTTTTGAGCAAAGACAACATCGTCCTGTCGGGCGTCTTCACAAAGTACCTGCATTCAGAGAATCGCATCGGCCAGGCCGGTGTGAGTGTCCCTTTTGGGGCCTTAGCTCAGCTGGGAGAGCACCTGCTTTGCAAGCAGGGGGTCGTCGGTTCGATCCCGACAGGCTCCACCATCTAAGCTGTTCCGGAAGAGTCTTCCGGGTCTGTAGCTCAGGTGGTTAGAGCGCACCCCTGATAAGGGTGAGGTCGGTAGTTCGAGTCTACCCAGACCCACCATTCTCTGAATGACGCATACAATCGATCTTTATACGCATCGGCACTGTGGCCGGTACGTGTTCTTTTAAAACTTGTGACGTAGCGAGCGTTTGAGATACATCTATCAGACGTGTCGTGAGGCTAAGGCGGGAATCGGAAGATTCCTTATTAATTGAGTCGTTATATTCGTATCCGGGCTTTGTACCCCCGGGTCACATATATAACCCAAGGCAACTTGCGGTTATATGGTCAAGCGAATAAGCGCACACGGTGGATGCCTTGGCGGTCAGAGGCGATGAAGGACGTGGCAGCCTGCGAAAAGTATCGGGGAGCTGGCAACAAGCTTTGATCCGGTAATGTCCGAATGGGGAAACCCACCCGCTTGCGGGTATCCTGCAGTGAATACATAGCTGCTGGAAGCGAACCTGGTGAACTGAAATATCTAAGTAACCAGAGGAAAAGAAATCAACCGAGATTCCGTAAGTAGCGACGAGCGAACGCGGACTAGCCCTTAAGCTGATTTGGTTCTAGGAAAACGCTCTGGAAAGAGCGGCCATAGAAGGTGATAGCCCTGTATCTGAAAGGGCCATTTCAGTGAAGACGAGTAGGGCGGGGCACGTGAAACCCTGTCTGAACATGGGGGGACCATCCTCCAAGGCTAAATACTACTGACCGACCGATAGTGAACCAGTACCGTGAGGGAAAGGCGAAAAGAACCCCGGAGAGGGGAGTGAAATAGATCCTGAAACCGTGTGCGTACAAGCAGTAGGAGCCTCGCAAGGGGTGACTGCGTACCTTTTGTATAATGGGTCAGCGACTTACTGTTCGTGGCAAGCTTAACCGTATAGGGGAGGCGAAGGGAAACCGAGTCTGATAAGGGCGCATAGTCGCGGGCAGTAGACCCGAAACCGGGTGATCTAGTCATGGCCAGGGTGAAGGTGCCGTAACAGGTACTGGAGGCCCGAACCCACGTCTGTTGCAAAAGACGGGGATGAGCTGTGATTAGGAGTGAAAAGCTAATCGAACCCGGAGATAGCTGGTTCTCCTCGAAAGCTATTTAGGTAGCGCCTCATATGTATCCTCTCGGGGGTAGAGCACTGTTATGGCTAGGGGGTCATCGCGACTTACCAAACCATTGCAAACTCCGAATACCGAGACGGACTGTATGGGAGACACACGGCGGGTGCTAACGTCCGTCGTGAAAAGGGAAACAACCCAGACCCACAGCTAAGGTCCCAAATT
>NZ_JBFPNJ010000008.1:0-1857 GCF_040815575.1 Stenotrophomonas sp. LST15-1-1.1 | reverse complement strand
GAACCGAAGCTTGGGGTGTGCATATTTATATGTACGCGGTAGAGGAGCGTTCCGTAAGCCGTTGAAGGTGGATTGAGAAGTCTGCTGGAGGTATCGGAAGTGCGAATGCTGACATGAGTAACGATAATGCGGGTGAAAAACCCGCACGCCGAAAGCCCAAGGTTTCCTTGCGCAACGTTAATCGGCGCAGGGTGAGTCGGCCCCTAAGGCGAGGACGAAAGTCGTAGTCGATGGGAAGCAGGTTAATATTCCTGCACCTCGCGTAAGTGCGATGGAGGGACGGAGAAGGTTAGGCATACCGGGCGTTGGTTGTCCCGGGGAAAGGCGGTAGGTTTGGATCTTTGGCAAATCCGGGATCCTTTAAGACCGAGCACCGAGACGAGCCTTTATGGCGAAGTTGCTGATACCACGCTTCCAGGAAAAGCTCCTAAGCTTCAGCTTACGCAGACCGTACCGTAAACCGACACAGGTGGGTAGGATGAGAATTCTCAGGCGCTTGAGAGAACTCGGGTGAAGGAACTAGGCAACATGGCACCGTAACTTCGGGAGAAGGTGCACCCTTTTTGGTGGCTCGTGCGAGCTATAGCTGAAGAGGGTCGCAGTAACCAGGCCGCTGCGACTGTTTATCAAAAACACAGCACTCTGCAAACACGAAAGTGGACGTATAGGGTGTGACGCCTGCCCGGTGCTGGAAGGTTAATTGATGGGGTCAGCCGCAAGGCGAAGCTCTTGATCGAAGCCCCAGTAAACGGCGGCCGTAACTATAACGGTCCTAAGGTAGCGAAATTCCTTGTCGGGTAAGTTCCGACCTGCACGAATGGCGTAACGACAGCGGCGCTGTCTCCACCCGAGACTCAGTGAAATTGAAATCGCTGTGAAGATGCAGCGTTCCCGTGGCAAGACGGAAAGACCCCGTGAACCTTTACTATAGCTTTACACTGAACGTTGAGTTCGTCTGTGTAGGATAGGTGGGAGGCTATGAAACCATGGCGCTAGCTGTGGCGGAGCCATCCTTGAAATACCACCCTGTCGTGCTTGACGTTCTAACCTGGGTCCATTATCTGGATCGGGGACCGTGTATGGTGGGTAGTTTGACTGGGGCGGTCTCCTCCTAAAGAGTAACGGAGGAGCTCGAAGGTACGCTCAGCGCGGTCGGACATCGCGCACTGTGTGCAAAGGCATAAGCGTGCTTGACTGCAAGATCGACGGATCAAGCAGGTAGGAAACTAGGACTTAGTGATCCGGTGGTTCTGTATGGAAGGGCCATCGCTCAACGGATAAAAGGTACTCCGGGGATAACAGGCTGATACCGCCCAAGAGTTCATATCGACGGCGGTGTTTGGCACCTCGATGTCGGCTCATCACATCCTGGGGCTGTAGTCGGTCCCAAGGGTATGGCTGTTCGCCATTTAAAGTGGTACGCGAGCTGGGTTCAGAACGTCGTGAGACAGTTCGGTCCCTATCTGCCATGGGCGTTGGAGATTTGAGAGGGGCTGCTCCTAGTACGAGAGGACCGGAGTGGACGAACCTCTGGTGTTCCGGTTGTCACGCCAGTGGCATTGCCGGGTAGCTATGTTCGGAAGCGATAACCGCTGAAAGCATCTAAGCGGGAAGCGCGCCTCAAGATGAGATCTCCCGGGGCACAAGCCCCCTGAAGGAACCATGTAGACTACGTGGTTGATAGGTCAGGTGTGTAAGTACAGCAATGTATTGAGCTAACTGATACTAATGATCCGAGAGGCTTGACCATATAACCTCAAGTTGCCTTGGCCGACATGACATGTCGATAGATCCAAGTGCACGCTACGTCACAAGACCAAACGAGAGGCAGGCGCTCAGGCGCGTCTCTTTGCAACG
>NZ_JBFPNJ010000007.1:0-12698 GCF_040815575.1 Stenotrophomonas sp. LST15-1-1.1 | reverse complement strand
CCGGCCTCAGCTTCGCGTAGGAAGCCGATGATCTGCTCTTCGGAAAAGCGCTTCTTCACGTCCAATCTCCTTCTCATTGAGGATTGGACTCCAAACCGCTTCGCTACTCAATCTCGGGGGGACGTCGCCCCTACCGGCTTGTCCCCAGACATTATCAAGATCGTCGCGTTCGGCCTGTGCGAGACCCGCTCGGAGTGTTGGGGATTTCGCCAGAAGCGGTGCCAATGAGGGGTCAGCCGATGGCGATGCTGGACGACGTGCGGCGCCAGGGCGCTCCCCCTCCTGCGATTGTGGCAGTCCAACTTCTTCACTACGCTCCATGGCGCGGCTCCTTCGCAATGACAGGGGGTCAGCGGTGACTGATCAGTACGCGGGTCAGTGTTACGTTGTCTGGGGCGAGACCGAGGATGACCTCGGCACCGTTCACCTGCGCGGACCAGTACGGGCGGGAGTCAGGCGCATCGGGGTGAGGGGGGTATAGGGTGGAGTCCTCCCAGATGATCTCCTCGAGCAAAATGCTGGGTGGCGCGACATCAAATGTCAGCTTCGCATGCGCAGGATCGTCGGGAACACTTCTCAGCATGATGTTCCGGATCTCAAGGCCGCCCAGCATGCCGCGTTCTGCGATCCGCTCGTCCCTCAAGCCTTGTCGAGTCGGCTCTCCCAAGTGCGTGTGAAGCTGTTCATTCAATGCATCGACATCATCAAAGCGCACGCTTATCAAACGCTCGATGTCGTTTTTGAATCGCTCCATACCAATGTCACTCCTTGGTTTGACGGACTGTCGTTGATTTAAATGATGCGACGGGGCTGGTAGCGCACCGCTTGAGCACGCTGACAGCACCAACACGGGAATAGCTATCGTGAGGCAGCGACACGCTGCCACCCAGAGATGGCCCCGAAGTCCGCCCTTTGATGAAGAAGTGCATTTGTCGACCCATGCATCCATAAAATACCTCTCGCGCCGAACCTACGGCGAAGAACGTAGCACAACTCTTTTGGGGGGCACGGTTCAGATGCGCGCGTGAAATGGCGCGGTCAGAACCGGCTCGATCCGTTCGACGAAGACCTGGCCGCAGGCCCTCGTGCTCAGGAATGAACAATGGCCGCCCGTTGGGCGGCCATTGGCTCGATAGCTGCCAGTGCTTGTTGCCAGCGGCAGGCTGGACCGGCCAGGACCGCTCCGCAACGCGAAACGGCGCCCTGCTACATAAGGGTTTCATGGCGCCATTGCAGATGGCGTTGCGGAGCGTGAGGTCTTACAGCGACTTCGCGCTTTGAGAGCGGGCCGCCTCGCGTTCCGCCACCTGTGCGGCAACCGCTGCCGCGTTGGCGGCAGCATTCGCAGCACGCTCCACTGCGGCGCGTTCAGCGTCGAACCGGGCCTGCCGCTGGGCGCTGTATTTGCGCTCCAGTTCCAGCGAAGCAATGAAGCTGTCGGGGTGCTTGGCGGCGCACGCCTGCTGCACCAATTGCACGGCACGGTCGGACAGGCCGGGTTGGATGTTGCCGAGCAGGCAGTCGGCGTACGGTACGGGCGCTGTCGGGCTTGCAGCCAGCGCGGCAATGATCATGGCATTCAACATGCGGACCTCCTTGTGTCAGTGTCGATGGAACTCGGGACGAACCCGGCCCGAGTATGGGCTGGATTGTGGTGCAGGTGTTCCTACTCAGGCCGGATATCCCGGCATACCAGCTCTGCCAGCCCGCGGCAGGCGAAGAACAGCCCTTCGACCACGCCGTCATCCAGATGCCGATCCGGCGTTGCCATCGATCGGCAGCGATCGGCGGCGTGCAGCATCTCTGCCACGGTCAGCATGCCGACGGCGGCCCGCTCCACGCGTGACAGTGCCACCCTGCGCCCTCCGGGAAGGCCTGCATCCGGCCAGGGTTGGCCGTCTGCACCTTCGCCCGCCCGGATGCGTTCGAGGCAGCCCAGGAAGGTGCTCAGTTCGGGTATGGGGTTGTCGTCGTCGTCGTTGACGCTGGCGGCATATGAGTCATAGGGCGGACCTTCGGTCATCTCGGCTTCCTCGGCTCTGGGGTGGGAATGCCACCGCGTGAGACAGGTGGCGGACGGTGCGTGGCTGCAAGCCGGGAAGACAGTAAGCAGTTAACCGGCGGATCCGAAGACCCCCACGCACCGCCCGCCATAAAGGCCGACGGATCACCCGCCGGCACGGTCCGCAGACAGTGCCGACGGGTGAGCGCAAACAACATGCTTTTTGTCTTCCCAAGCTTGCAGGCCCGGTGCCACCCGTTGTCGGTGACGCAGCATGGTGTTTACGCCCGCGCTTGGAGTTCAATGAGAATTTTCCGAAGGGAAACGCGGAATCCAGGCGCGCGAAGATGGTGGCGCAGGCGCATCTAATGCAGCAAGTGACAACGCACGACGTATTTGTTCACGCGTGTGGTCGATCACGTTGGAGAATGCCGTAAACCGCACATGGCGGCGCATCTGTCGTGAACCAGCACGTGTAAAGCTGGCTTCGCTTTCGCCGTCAATGTCCTCTGTGCGTTCCTGTGTATTCACCGCATTTCGGTGCAGGTGCGACGGTAGAGGCGTCCTTGGCGGTTCAAACGCGACACGTGGCGGTGCACGCGCGGTATGGGGGGGCCGTACCCGGGCGTGAGTCACGGCAAGTCATCTACGCATGGCGTGGATCTACGCATCCGGCAGGGATGTTAGGCATGTCGCAGCCGCCAACGCTTGCCTCCGGACGCTATGCTCGGCGTCTTTCCTTGGATGGGTCGCCTCAATGCGCTTGATCGTGCTGTCGCTGTTGTTGTCCGCCGTCTCCGCCGCGCCGCTGATGGCCGCCGAACCGGCGTCGCAGCCGGCGGTCGCTTCGCCGTTGGCCATCGGTGAAACCTTCACCATCGAATCCAAGGCGCTGGGCGAGACCCGCCGCATCAACGTGTACCGCCCACAACCGTGGGGCCTGGACCCGAAGACGCCGCTGCCGGTGCTGTACATGCCCGACGGCGGCATCGGCGAGGACTTCCTGCACGTGGCAGGGCTGGTGCAGGTACTGACCGGCAATGGCAGCATGCGCCCGTTCCTGCTGGTCGGCATCGAAAACACCGAGCGCCGCCGCGATATGACCGGCCCCAGCAACGAAGCGGAGGATCGCAAGATCGCGCCACGTATTGGTGGCTCGGGGGCATATCGCGATTTCCTGCGCGATGAACTGATGCCGCAGGTGCGCCAGCGCTACCCGACCACCGACGAGCGCGCGCTGATCGGCGAATCGCTGGCGGGCCTGTTCGTGGTCGAGACGCTGCTGCAGGAGCCGACCTTGTTCAACAGCTACATCGCGCTGGACCCCAGCCTGTGGTGGAACCGTGGTGCAATGCTGTCTGGCGCAGGCAAGCAGTTGCCGTCAGTTGACCGCAGTGGCGCGCGGCTGTTCCTGGCCAGCAGTGGCCAGCCGGAGCTGGCCGCGTCGAGCGCACGCTTGGCGGCAGTGTTGCAGCAGGCATCACCGGCAACGCTGGTGAAGTACCAGCCGCTGCCGGAAGAGACCCACGCAACGATCTACCACCCCGCGGCGCTGCAGGCCCTGCGGACGCTGTTCCCGGCACCGCCGCCGGCTTCGCCCTGAGAGTGGCTTGGCGTACGGCAACGCGGCGTGTGAGGATGCGGTAGCGGCGCCACCTGCGTGCGCCGCCCGCAACGGGAGAGCGAACGGATGCAGCGTGTGCGTGGATGGAGTGTGGCGGTCTGCCTGGCCGTGAGTGGTTGTGCGATGGCGGTGGCTCCGCCAGCCGTGCAGGATGAAGCGAAGAAGAGCGCGGCCACCGCTGTGCCGGGCGTGGTGCTGCCGGATACCGAAGCGCTGCGCGTGCACGATCCTGTTGGTCGTGATTATCCGATCTGGGTGGCGCTGCCGGCCGACTATGCCGCGCATTCTGAGAAACGCTACCCGGTGCTGTACGTGACCGATGCGCTGTACAGCTTCCCGTTGGTGCGCAGCGTGCGCAACCTGGTGGGGCAGCAGGGCGTCAACATCGAGGATTTCATCCTGGTCGGGTTGCCGCCGCAGGAAGGCCTGACGTCCAAGCAGAGCCGCTCGCGCGATTACACGCCCAGCAACCCGGTGCGCACGCCAGCCGGCTACTACAGCGATGATGTTACCTACGGTGGTGCCGCGCATTACCGCGACTTTGTGGCTGCGCAGGTGTTGCCGATGATCGATGCGCGCTACCGCACCGATCCCGCCCGGCGCGTGTTCGCGGGGCATTCCTATGGCGCGCTGTTTGGTGCTTACGTGCTGACGACCCAGCCGGACCTGTTCAGCACCTACATCCTGTCCAGCCCGTCGCTGTGGTTCGACCAAGGCCTGCTGCCGCGCATGCAGGACGCCGCCGTCATCCCGGCGCAGCCGACCCGCGTGCTGTTGTCGGTGGGCGGCTACGAGACGGTCAAGGAAGGGCCGCGCTACTCCACCGGCAACGACATGCTACGGCAGGCCGCCGACTTTACTGCCCAGCTGCAGCGCAGTGGCCGCAAGCTGCAGGTGGAGAACATCGTGATTGATGGCGAAGACCATCTCACTGTGTATCCGCGGGTGATCACCCGTGCGCTGCTGCAGGTGCTTCCGGGCGAAGGACCGTATACCGGCGGTTGACAGCCAATTCCATCCACGCCATGCGTGGATGGGGCCTCACGCTGCCTGTGCATCCGCCCCGGTCAACACGCCGACATCCGCATGCCGGAAGCACAGCCGGATCGCATCCAGCAGCTCGCTCATGTTGTAGGGCTTGGGCAGGAAGTGGATGCCGTCGCACAGCTGCGGCAGCACTGCGTGCTGATCCATGCCCGACGTCACCAGGATCGGCAGCTGGGGATACAGGCTGCGCACGCGGTTGGCCGCTTCAATGCCGCTGATCAGGCCCAGGTTGACGTCGGTGAACAACAGATCGAAACGTTCACCGGCCGCCAGCAGGCCCAGTGCCGCTTCGGCAGAGCTCACGCCCACCACGTGGCAGGCCTGGCTCTCCAGCGCCATCCGGCTCAGTTCACGGGTTTCCTCGGCGTCTTCGATCAGCAGGACGCGTGGTTCAACGTGGCGCTTGGACAGCAGCATGACGCAACAACTCCGGACGGCAGGGCATGAAAGGCGCGCAAGTATGCGCAAGCCCCCAGTGAGCCCCGTGTGCAGGATCGGCTAAGTGGGCGTTACAGGGCGTTGTTGCGTTGGCGGCGCACATGCCAGGCCAGCGCTGCCACCGCCAGCAGTGTAGTGCCGATGCGCAGGCCGGTGGCATGCCAGCCCAATGCAACTGCGTCATCGAGGCTGAACACATTCCAGGCGAGGTTCATCGATATGTGCAGGGCCAGACCGCACCACAGGGTGTTGCCATCCAGATGGTCCAGCCAGGCGAAGATGAAGCCACCGAAGGCGATCACCGCGCCGACGAACAGGGCGGTGCCGCCGCCGTCGAGGCCACCAAACCCCAGCCAGTGAACGATGCCGAACAGCAGGGCCTGCGGCAGTGCGAGCAACGGCCAGGGGCCACGTACGATCTTCACCAGCAGCACGAAGCCGAGGCCGCGGAACAGCACTTCCTCGGCCAGCGGGAACAGCATCGCCAGCATCGTGGCATCCAGCGCCGTCAGCGCCGTGTTGGGCGTTCCCAGCAGGGCCAGCCCCAGCCAGCACAGCAGGCTGGCCAGCAGCACCCACAACGGGCCACGCATGCCGTTTCCGCGCAGGCCGAGGCTGGCCAGCACACCCACACCGCGGGGGCGCAGCAGCGTGGCCAGCAGCAGTGCGACCAGCACCGCCAGCGCGTTGTCCAGCAGGCTGCCACCGTAGGGCATGGGCAGGGCGGGAATCGGAGCTCCCAGCGCGGCACTGATGTCACGCACGTTCAGGCCGAGGCCAACGCCGAGCAGCACCAGCAACAGGCGCATGCCGGTGGGAATCGAGTCGCGGGCAGTCATCTGCATTCCTTGCAGCGGGGGAGCGGGCAGTCTGCAGGGCGGGGGATGGAGCGGCACGCGCCGGAAGTCCCTGTGCCATCGGTCATGCGTTGCCGCACAGTCATCCGCACGCATGTACAGTCGAGGCCAGACCGACAGGAGCAATGCGAATGCTGTGCCCCGTGTGCAAGACCCAGACCCTGCAGATGGCCGAGCGCCATGGCATCGAGATCGACTACTGCCCGAGCTGCCGTGGCGTATGGCTGGATCGTGGCGAACTGGACAAGATCATCGAGCGCGCCACCGATGGTGCAGGTGCCGCCATGCCGCCGCCAGGGCCCGCGCCTGTGCAGCCACAGGCCGCGCCGCCGCCGGTGATGCACCGCGACACCCGTCATCTTGGCCAGCGCCATGATGACAACCGTGGCCAGTACAGCCAGGGCTACAAGAAAAAGAAGAAGGAGAGCTTCCTCTCCGAACTGTTCGATTTCTGACGCCGCTCAGGGGCGGCGCAGGATGAACTCGCGGTCGCGGCTGTCGCCGACGATGAAGTCATACTCGCCGGCCTTGCTGCAGCCGTAGCGCGCGTAGAAGCGCTGGGCGCCGAAGTTCTCTTCCCACACGCCCACCCACAGGGTGCGGCGCTGTGGCTGGTCCAGCCAAGCCATGAACGCATCCATCAGCCGCGCGCCGTGGCCGCCGTTCTGGTGGCTGGCCAGGATGTACAGACGCTTGAGTTCGATGTCGCCATCGCGCGCGTCCGCATGCGGCAGGGTGTTGGCACCGGCGGCCAGATAGCCCACTACCGTTTCACCCTCCAGCAGCAGCCACACCGCGCTGCGCGGGTCGGACAGTTCTACCCGCTGCGGTACGCTGCCGTAGTGATCCTGCAGGAAGGTGTGCAGGTCCTGCGGCGGATAGGAATCGCCCCAGGTTTCGGTGTAGGTGGCAATGGCGATCGCCGACAGGGCGTCGACGTCGGCCAGGGTGGCGCGGCGGATATGCAACGACATGGTGCAGCCTGCAATGGAACGTGCGGCAGTGTAGCCGGCCCCGGCGGTTGCCGGGGCTGGCTGCTGCTCACGATCCGCTGCTCAGAACCACATGCGGATGCCGGCGACCCAGCGCGTATCGCGTGCGTGGTCGCCGGCATAGTCCGCCGTGTCGCCGAACGCGCGTTCGTGGCTGATGCCGATGTACGGCGCGAAGCGGCGGCTGAACTCGTAGCGCAGGCGCAGGCCGGCTTCGACCTTGTTGAGGCCGCGGCCGATGCCGTACTCGGGTTCATCCTTGCTGGCCACGGTCGCTTCCAGCAGAGGCTGCAGGATCAACCGGTTGGTCAACAGCACGTCGTACTCGACTTCGGCCTTGGCCAGCACCTGGCCGCCGGAACCCATGTACAGCGTGGCCGAGCTTTCGAACTTGTACGGTGCCAACCCCTGGATGCCGATCGCTGCCCAGGTGCGCGAATCGGCGGGGCGGAAGTCCTGGCGTACGCCGACCAGCACGTCCCACCACGGCGAAATGGCGCGCCCGTAGAGTGCTTCCACGCCTGACGATTCCGTGCGGCCTTCGCTGCGTTCGCCATCGGTGCGCAGCCACAGGCGGTTGATGTTGCCGCCGATCCAGCCACTGGCCTCCCAGGCCTGGCCGTTGCTGCTCTTGCCGTCCCAGTGTTCGAGGCGGTCGATCAGCAGCAGGCTGTTGATCTCCGGGGCGTGCTCCATCGCACCATGCGCGATGGGCGGGAATGCGGCCGCACGATCGGCATCGGTGGGGACCGGGATCGGCTCGCGTGGCTCGGTAGGTGCGGGCGTGCCATGGCCCATTTTCGAGTGATCCATCGCGCCATGGTCCATCGTTGAATGGTCCATCGCGCCGTGATCCATCTTCGAGTGGTCCATCTTCGAATGATCCACGTCGGCCGCTGCCGCTGGTGTGGTATCGGCAGGAGGCGAGGGCGCTGTCATGTCATGACCGGCATGGGACTGCGCGAACGCGGGCAGCGCGGCCAACATGCCGAGGGTCAACAGGCTTGGAGCAAGCAGGGAACGGCTCATTCTTCGATCCTCACTTCGCGCATCATGCCTGCTTCCATGTGGTACAGCAGATGGCAGTGGTAGGCCCAGCGGCCGAGTGCATCGGCGCGCACGCGATAGGTGCGGCGGGTGCCGGGCGGCATGTCGATGGTGTGCTTGCGCACCTGGAATTCACCTTGCGCGTTTTCCAGATCGCTCCACACGCCATGCAGATGGATCGGGTGCTGCATCATGGTGTCGTTGACCAGCACGATGCGCATGCGCTCGCCGTAGTTCAGGCGCAGTGGCTCGGCACCGGCGAAGGGAATGCCATCGAACGACCAGGAGAACTTCTCCATGTGGCCGGTCAGGTGCAGCTCGATCTCGCGACCGGGCTCGCGGCCATCGGGGTCTTCGAACAGGCTGCGCATCGCACCATAGGTGAGCACCTGGCGGCCGTTGTCTCGCAGGCCGATGCCGGGGTCGTCCAGCTTCGGCTCGGTGGCCGAGCTCTGCATGTCCACCAGCGGATTGTTGCGTTCACTGGCCGGATGCTTTGGCGCCTTGCTGGCGGCATCGCCACCGCCGTGTGCGCCGTGACCCATGCTGGCGCCGCAGCCGCCTTCCATGCCCTTCATCGCCGCCATGTCGTGGCCGCCGTGGCCCCCGCCGCCCATGTCATGACCCATGTCGCTCATCGTCAGCAGCGGGCGCGGGTCGCGCGCGGGAATCGGTGCCTGCAGGCCATGACGCACGGCGAGGGTGCCGGCGGCATAGCCGGTGCGGCCCATGTCCTGGCAGAAGATGGTGAAGGCATCCTGGCCGCTGGGTTCCACCAGCACGTCGTAGGTTTCGGCCGGGGCGATGCGGAACTCGTCGATGCTGACCGGATGGATGTACTGGCCGTCGGCGGCGACCACGGTCATCTTCAGGCCGGGAATGCGCACGTCGAAGTAGGTCATCGACGCGCCATTGATGAAGCGCAGCAGCACCTTTTCACCGCTGCGGAACAGCCCGGTCCAGTTGCCGGCCGGCGCGGTACCGTTCATCAGGTAGGTATAGGTGTGCGCGTTGATGTCGGAGATGTCGCTGGGCGTCATCCGCATCCGGCCCCACATGCCGCGGTCGGACAGCGCGGCCGACCAGCCATCGCGACGGGCGTCGCGCAGGAAGTCGGGCAGGGTGCGCTTGTAGTAGTTGTCGTGCTCGGCGAGCTTCTTCATGCGCCGGAACAGCGCGCCCGGATCCATGTCGGTCCAGTCGGACAGCATGATCACGTGCTCGCGGTCATGCCGGTAGGGCGCGGGCTCTGCCGGGTCGATGATCAGCGCACCGTACAGCCCTGCCTGTTCCTGGAACAGCGAATGGCTGTGATACCAGTAGGTGCCGGATTGCTTGAGATCGAAGTGGTAGTGGTAGGTCTCGCCCGGGCCGATGCCGTTGAAGCTCAGGCCGGGCACGCCATCCATGTTGGCTGGCAGCAGGATGCCGTGCCAGTGGATGGAGGTGGGGTGCTGGCCGAGCGTGTTGCGCACGAACAGGTCCACGGTCTGGCCTTCTCGCCAGCGCAGGATCGGTGCCGGCAGCGAGCCGTTGACGGTGATCGCCGGGCGGGTGCGGCCGGTGAAGTTGGCCAGCGACTCGCCGATGGCCAGTTCGACGCGGCTATCACTGATGACCGCCGGCGCGCCGGCCAGGCGTGGAGCGGCAGAGGCGGCGGCGAGCGCACGCTGCGGGATGCCTGCTGCGGCGATGCTGGCAACCACGCCGCCAGCAGCGATGCCCTGCACGAAAAGACGGCGCGACGGCATGGGCACAGCGCCCGGGCCGGGAGGAATACGGGTACTCATGGTGGTGACTCCAAACACGGAAAGACGCCAGCGCAGGGCCGGCTTCAGTGCGCAGCGCGCACGAGGCGTGTTGGATCAGCCGATGGGAGGGCGTGAGATCGGCGGCAGCGGCGGTGCCGGGCGGCCATTGGCAGGCATCGGCTGCGGGGTCAGGGAAAGACCGGGACCGGTCAGGAACGGCAGTGCCTGCACCGCCAGCAGCGGGTGCTGGGCGCAGCTGCGCACGCAGTCCTTGATCTGGCAGTGCGCGTCATGGGCGGGGGCCTTGGCCTGCGGCGCCTCGTCGGCGGTCATGCCGGCGTGGTGGTGGCAGTCCGCGTCGCCCTCATCGGTCATGGCCGAGGTCATCGCATGGGCCATGCGCCCCATGTCCTCGTGTCCGCTGGCCATGGCCGCGTTCAGCCCGTTGAGCAACAGGCTGAGCATCAGCACGACACGGAGCAGGGTCGAGGCGAGGGACATGACGCTAATCTAGCGGCAAGCCGGCCTGGATGCACTTCCGGCTGAATGGCCGGTTCAAGGTTGGACCCGCACCAATGTAGAGCCGAGCCCACGCTCGGCTGCTTCTGCGGCAAGGGCAGCCGAGCGTGGGCTCGGCTCTACAGGGGCATCAGCGTACGGTTGGCGCTACCCTTCCTCGCGCACGATCTCCACCAGGCGCGGGCCATAGCGGCTGAGCTTGGTGCCGCCGATGCCACCGACCCGGGCCAGTTCGTCCAGCGAGGTCGGGCGCTGTTCGGCGATGTTGCGCAGGGTGCTGTCGTGGAAGATCACGAAGGCCGGCACGTTCTGCTCGCGCGCCAGCTCGGCGCGCAGGCCGCGCAGCGCGTTGAACAGGGCGAGGTCCTGTGGCAGCACCGACAGGCCGGTGCGCTGCGCGCTGCGTTCACGCCCGGCACTGACGCTGACTGCATCGCGGCGCATGCTGATCTGGCGGCGACCGGTCAGCACATCGCGGCTGGCATCGGTCAGGCGCAGGCCGCCGTGGCCCTCGCTGTCCACTTCCAGCAGGCTGGCCGCCACCAGCTGGCGGAACACGCTGCGCCAGGTGCGCGCATCCAGGTCGCGGCCGATGGCGTAGGTGCTCAGCTTGTCGTGGCCCTGCTGCTTGACCTTCTCGTTCTCGCTGCCGCGCAGGACGTCGATCAGGTGGCCGACGCCGAAGCGCTGGCCACTGCGGTACACACAGCTCAAGGCCTTCTGCGCGGGGATGGTGGCATCCCAGGCCGCAGGCGGGGTCAGGCAGTTGTCGCAGTTGCCGCAGGGGTTGGGATAGGTTTCACCGAAACCGGCCAGCAGCACCTGGCGGCGGCACTGCATCGATTCGCAGTACCCCAGCAGGTGGTCGAGCTTGGACCGCTCCAGCTGCTTGCGCTCCTCGCTGGCCTCGGACTGCTCGATCATCTGCTTGAGCAGGACCACATCGCCCAGGCCGTAACAGAGCCAGGCCTCAGCGGCCTCGCCATCGCGGCCGGCGCGGCCGGTTTCCTGGTAGTAGCCCTCCATCGACTTGGGCAGGTCGGTGTGGGCAACGAAGCGCACGTCGGGCTTGTCGATGCCCATGCCGAAGGCGATGGTGGCGCACATGACGATGCCGTCTTCGCGCAGGAACCGGCGCTGGTTGTTGGCACGCACTTCCGAAGGCAGGCCGGCGTGGTAGGGCAGGGCGTTGAACCCCTGCGTGCACAGGAACTCGGCGGTTTCCTCCACCTTGCGCCGTGACATGCAGTAGACGATGCCGGCCTCGCTGCGATGGCTGCGCAGGAAGTCGCTCAGCTGCTTGCGGGCGTTGTCCTTCTGCACCACGGTGTAGCGGATGTTGGGGCGGTCGAAGGAGCTGACGAAGTGGCGTGCTTCGGCCAGGTCCAGGCGCTCGGCGATCTCGCGCTGGGTCGGCGGGTCGGCGGTAGCGGTCAGGGCGATCCGCGGAATCTCCGGCCAGCGCTCGTGCAGGACGGTCAGCTGCCGGTATTCGGGGCGGAAGTCGTGGCCCCACTGCGACACGCAATGGGCTTCGTCGATGGCAAACAGGGCGATCCGGCTGCGCGACAGCAGCGACAGGAAGCGGCCGGTCAGCAGGCGCTCGGGGGCGACATAGAGCATGTCAAGCTCACCGGCGAGCAGTTCGCGCTCGACCCGGGCGGCTGTTTCTGCGTCCAGGGTCGAGTTCAGGAATTCGGCGCGCACGCCGAGCTGGCGCAGGGCTTCTACCTGGTCCTGCATCAAGGCGATCAGCGGCGAGATGACGATGCCACAACCGTCACGCAGCAGGGCGGGCACCTGGTAGCACAGCGACTTGCCGCCACCGGTAGGCATCAGCACCAGGGCATCGTGACCGGCAGCCACATGCTCCACGATGTCCTGCTGCGGACCACGGAAATCGTCGTAACCAAAGACGCGGCGGAGCAGGTCGTGCGCGGGACGGGAAGCCATCCGGCTAGTTTACCCCGGCGGGGGTTCGGCCGGGTTGCACCCGGCGCCTGCTACGAGCCAGAGCAACGTCAACGTCAACGTCAAAGGCGACAGCCTGCTCTGGGCTGTCTGCTGGCTGGGCAGGGCGGTGTGGGCTTGCAGGACACGCCGTAAACCCATCCATGGGGGCTCGATGGCGCCATCCATGGCGCCAACGGTCCTGCAAGCCCACACCGCCCCACCCCCGACAGTTCGCCAGTGACGGTGGGGCCATCCACGCCATGCGTGGATCAAATCTGTCAGATATCGACAAACAAAATGGGGTCGGATCCGTTTTCCTGCGGAAAACGGATCCGACCCCAAGAGATGGCCCAACAGATCGCGGAAAACTGTCGAAGGCGGGGTGGGTCCGGTTGCGGGGGCGTGAGCGCCATGGATGGCGCGACCGAGCCTACAGGGACGTATTCACGGCGTCCCCCGCAACCGGAC
>NZ_JBFPNJ010000006.1:0-14990 GCF_040815575.1 Stenotrophomonas sp. LST15-1-1.1 | reverse complement strand
GAAAGGCCCAAAAGAGCGCTTGGCGGACTAACGCCCGCCCAGTACGCCGCGCAGTTGGCGACGAAGAAAGATAACATCAGCACCGGACTCTAAACCCGCCCACTACTCAAGCCGGGGGGACGTCGCCGCCGCCGCCGGTTGCCGCAGGTGTCAGCGGGGTGGACGCATCGGAGGTCGGCAGGTGCGGCGGCTGGGGAGTGCTCATGAATGGCTGGGCGGGCACCTGGCGAGGCAGGCACCGCTAGGGACTGGGCCCTGCATGGTCGCACGCGTCGCCCGTGGCGGGGAGGGGGCCAGCCCCCTCCAGTGCCGACGGCAGGATCATGTGCGCTGTCAGCGATCGCCAGAACAGCGACTCGTCGTAGGCATCAAAATCCGTTCTGACCAGAATCGGCGACGGCAGGCCCTGCCCGCGCAGGCGCAGGCGGATGCTGGCGACTTCTTCGCTCAGCCCCATGCCGAACAGCACCAGCTGCACCTTCGCATCGCGCAGCACGAATGACTCCTGCAGGCGCGTGCCAAGACCGGCCGCCAGGAACGTTCCCACCAGATCGTAGTTGCGCCACTCCAGCACCGACAGGCCGCTGTCCACGCTGTAGATCGATTCCATGCGGATCAGGCCGCGCCGTCCTATCGTCCGTGATATCCGCTGACGGGCGGCCTCATGCCCGCCCATGATGAGCATCCTGAGCAAAACCGCATCTCCTTGTGTATGGGCTCGCGGAAATGGTCAGGGCGCAGGTGGCATGGCAGATATCAGATGAATCTGATTCCTTCTTGGATGCAGTGGCGCGCTAGGTTCCTGGCTTGCCCCGATCCAACTGCCGATATCCAATGGCCTCAGCCAGGTGTGCGGTCTGGATCGTCTCGCTTTCGGCAAGGTCGGCAATCGTGCGTGCCACGCGCAGAATGCGATGCATCGCCCGCGCTGAAAGCTGCAGTCGCTCGATGGCCTGCTCCAGCAGGTCCTGGTCGGCTTCGCTCAAGCGCGTGCAGGCACGCAGGGCGGCGGGAGGCAGGTGTGCGTTGAGGCCGCCACGCGCCTGCTGCCGCACGTGCGCCGCTTCCACCCGTGAACGCACGCTGGCGCTGGGCTCGCCCAGCGGTGTGCTCTCACGCAGTTCCACCGCATCCATGCGACTCACGTTGATGTGCAGGTCGATGCGGTCCAGCAACGGGCCCGAGACCCGCGCGCGGTAGCGGGTGATGCGTTCGTCGCTGCACAGGCAGCGGTTGCTGCGGTCGCCGGCCCAGCCGCAGGGGCAGGGGTTCATTGCCGCCACCAGCTGGAAGCGTGCGGGGTAGACCACGCTGCGTGCCGCGCGGGAAATGCGGATGTGGCCCGACTCCAGCGGCTCGCGCAGGGTTTCCAGCGCACTGCGGTTCCACTCGGGCAGTTCATCCAGAAACAGCACGCCGTGATGCGCCAGCGAGATCTCGCCGGGGCAGGGCGGATTGCCGCCGCCCACCAACGCCGCTGCACTCGCGCTGTGGTGCGGCGCCCGGAACGGCCGCTGCCGCCAGCGCTTCGGGTCCAGCCCTTCGCCGCTGACTGACGTGATCGCCGCCAACTGCAGGGCATCGATCTCTTCTGAATCCGGCAGCAGGCTCGGCAGGCGCGAGGCCAGCAGTGTCTTGCCGCAGCCGGGGCTGCCGATCAGCAGCAGATGATGGCCACCGGCGGCGGCCACCTCCAACGCGCGGCGTGCTAGTGCCTGCCCGCGCACGTCGGCCAGATCCGGCAGCGGCAGCGGTGTGGTGTCCACGCGCTCCACTTGTGGCAGCAAACGCGGATTGCCCAGCCCAGCGCAGCATTCCAGCAGGGTACGCGCCACGCGCACATCGGCGTGCTGGGCGAGGGCGGCTTCGGCCGCATTGCCCGGTGGCACGATCAGGATGCGTCCAGCCTCGGCGGCGGCAATCGCAGCGGGCAGCGCGCCTGACACCGGCCGCAGCTCACCGGTCAGGCCCAGCTCGCCAAGGAATTCATACTGCAGCAGTGACTGCGGATCGACCTGCCCACTGGCCGCCAGAATGCCCAAGGCAATCGCCAGATCGTAGCGACCTCCTTCCTTGGGCAGGTCGGCGGGTGCGAGGTTGAGAGTGATGCGCCGCTGCGGGAAGTCGAAGCGCGCGCAGAGCAGCGCGGCCCGCACGCGCTCGCGTGATTCGCGCACGCTGGCTTCGGCCAGACCGACAATCTGGGTGACGGGCAGGCCACCGGAAAGATGTACTTCAATCCGCACCAGCGGGGCATCAACCCCGGCGCGGGCACGGCTGTGGACCAGCGCCAGGCTCATGTGTGGTTTCCTGCTGAGGACGCTCGATGGTGCAACGGCGACCGACGGGCCACCATCGGGAGTTGCTGGTGAAGCGACTCGGGAGATTCCGGCAGGCAGTCGGACTATGTCTCCTTGGAGGTCGCCCACCTCTGCAATTGAGTGACGGAAGTCGACTGGCATCACGTGGACCAGCGCTCGGGAGGCAGAGCCGCTACCGTCTGGTCGGCCTGTGTTCTACGTCTGCTGATGTGCTTCCAGAAGCGCGCTGCACTGAAGCCAATTTCTCACAAAGTCCTTCCTGAACAGTGGTTTACGTCTACTCAAAACTACACGCAATTACTTGCAGGTAAGTGGCGGGATCGCTACACTGGCCGCAACACACCCGCCAAGCCTCTGACGCGCTAGTTCGCGACATGCTCAAATTGGCGGGTTTTTTTGCCCGCTGATTGGTGTCAGGATGACCCATTACCGTAAGCCGCCGTTGTCAATTCAGGCGCAGCTCGAGCTGCTCCAGCAGCGCGGCCTGGTCATTGGCGATGCCGCCAATGCCAAACGCTATCTGCAACGTGTCGGTTACTACCGCCTAATGGGCTACTTCTATACCCAGCGTGTGCCCGGTAGCGATCACTTCCGTGAGCAAGCGACCTTCGAGGAAGCGATCAGTCTCTATGAGTTCGATAGGGGACTTCGAGACCTGGTGATGGAGGCGGTCGGCCACATCGAGATAGCGGCGCGCACCGTGCTCACGTATCACTTCGCGCATGCCCACGGCGCCTTTGGCCACTTGGAGCCGCGCAACCTGACATTCACGGAGCACGACCATGCCGATTGGCTTACCGGAGTCGAGAGTGAAGTGACACGCTCCAAGGAGGCGTTCGTTCGACACTACAGGGACAGGTATACCTCACCGGCGTTCCCCAAGGTGCCGATCTGGATGGCGACGGAAGTCATGTCATTGGGGTCACTTTCCCGCTTCTACAGGGCGCTGCACAACAGGGAACAGAAAACTGTTGCTGGCGAGATGCAGATGGCAGCGCCGGTCTTCGCGAACTGGTTGCACGTCACCAGCGTGGCGCGGAACGTTGTCGCCCACCACGGCAGGCTGTGGAACAAGGAGCTCGGCGTTTCGGCGGTTCGCCCCCGGTCGGCGGGTTGGTCCGAACTGTGAAGCACCGTTCGCACCGAACCGCTCATTCTTCCTGCTGCTCCTGCTCCGCAAACTTCTCGGCGGCACCACCGCTGATTCCAGAGGTTGGCGCGGACGCGTTGACGCCCATCTCTCGGCCGGCCTGACAAACGAAGTCCGAATGATAAGCCTCGGGGCTGCGGAAGGGTGGCAGGAGCACCTCCTTTGGCGGGAGTAAGAGCCAAAGGAGGTGCTTGATGGTGCCCGTGTCATCGATTCCGAGAGCGGTTTAGTCGAGGCCGACCCAGTCCGCTGTGCCAAGCACAGCGCGGTATTTGCCGGAATGCTGGTGCGCTGCGGAAACTGACAATGTCCCTGACCGAGTACATGGAGCGTTTCAATGAGCAAGCGAATTGCAGGAAAGGCACTTTCCTCCCTCACCCTGATCATCGCGGGCACTGCGGCGGCGTCGGCCGCTCCAGTTCATTCGCAGGTGAACTCTGCAGAATCAGGGTTGGATGCCCTGACGGCGATTGACCTGGACGCACTGCGCAGCGGCGAATTCCCCGCTCACGAGGACGGGGTGCTGGTTGCCCACAACCATTCGGACTCGCTTGACACGTGTCATCCTCACCACGATACAGGCGTTGACACTAGCACTCCGACGGACGTCGCAGTCCCGTCGGACTCTCGATTCGACGTCTAGGCCAGATTCCCGGCCGCGTCCTGTTCGTTCCCTGAAGAGATCGTTGGCCCAGGATCCATGAGGCCCCGCGTTCCAGCTACACGCCCTAGATATACGTCTCTGCGCTTTCCATCAGCGCCAGGAGGTGAAGCAGAAAAGACATCGGAAGGTGTTTTGAAAGCTCCACCATCCTGGCCTCCAGGCTCGAGCGTGTACCAACGGACTCACCGGTGGGCTTCATCTGCTCGCCGGCTACAAGCCAGGACACGCTCACATTCATGATGCGGGCCATGCTCTGCAGGTGGTCGATCGTAGGAGAGAAACTCTCCTCTCGTTCCCAGTGTCCGACGGTAGCGCGGTTGACGCTCAGCGCCTTGGCCAAGTCTGTCTGCGACAAACCACTGCTGACCCGGGCAAAGCGGATCCGGGTAGAGAGCGTGTCGACGTCCATATCCATATAGAGCCTCTGATTCGCAACGCGACCCCGGTGAGGAGGTTGGCTTCGAGTCTGCTCAATTGTCACCCGAGAGTCAAACAAGGTTCATCAACGACGAAAGTGAGCAGTCGCACTGTGCTGTGCTCGACACAGCGTAACGTTTGCGTGAATGCAATGCGTCTGCCTGTAATCGATGCCCGCAGCGCGGATTCGTACTGCACTGCGGGGAGCGTGTTTTTCCAACCGATTACATGGAGTGTTTCAATGAGCAATCGAATCGCAGCAAAGGCCCTCTCGTCTCTTACGCTGATCATTGCGGGCACCGCAGCAGCGTCGGCGGCACCGGCTCACTCGCAGGTGACCACTGCGGGTGCTGAACTGAACGCCCTGACATCCATCGAGGCTGATCTGGACCTGCTTCGCAACAGCGAGTTCTCCACTGCCCAGGAACAGATGCTGGCGGACGGCCACCATTCGGACTCGTTCGGATCCCACCACCATCACGAGGCGACCAAGAAGGAAATGGCATCCGTCGCTGCCATCTCCAACTCGCGATTCGACGTCTGAGTTCGCCCACCCGATCAAAAGGAACTGGAAATGAAAGACAACCGAAGCACGGCCAAGACCCTGTCTGCGCTCACCATGCTGGTAATCGGCAGTGCGGCCGTCGGTGGGGCTGTCGCATCGCCGATTTCAGGCGCCCAGCTGGAGCCGGCAATTGAAAGTGCAACGTCGTTGACCGTCGTCAATGACCTGTCGATGGACGAGTTCGAGAAGGTCGCCACGGGCAATCGCCTGGAGGCCTTGGTTGCCGGGGGCCATCACGACGACTCCTTTGGCTCGCACCACCACCATGAAGCGGCCATCGAGAAACAGGCCGCCATGTCCGCCGATCGCTTCAACGTCTGAGACCGGCAGCAGGCGAGCCGGGGGCCTGTTGCCGCTGGTGGTCGCCTGCACGAAGACGCAATGGTGATTCGAGCTGCTGTGCGCTGCACAGCAGCTCGATTGCGGGTCTGGCCATCATGTGGCAGTAATCTTCTTTCAAGTCGGTGCCAGACAGTCGTAGGTGGCAAGGACGGCGAGCACTGCATGGAGCAGAAAAGTGAATGCGATTACCCAGTTGCAAACTCCCGACGTGAGCAGCCCGGCCTGCTTGATGGAGATCGCGGATACGACCGAGCATATGGAACCCGTCGTCGAGGGCATCCTGTGGTCAAGACTGCGCAGGATGAAAGCGCGGCTGCAGGAAGTGCTTGCCGACCCGCAGTACGGGACGACGGCTCGCGCCATGCATCAGATGTACCAGTCAATCGGGTCCGATCGCCAGGCTCGCGTACTGCTCAGTTCCGAGTTCTGTGAGCAGTATCTGTGCCTGGAGTCCGCGCGGAAGGGCAGGCTGGAGGCGGGAGCCGACGAGCAGGAGAGGGCAGAGGAACAGGCCCGCGCACTTGGCGCGCTGCACGACATCATCGCTCGGGAGAAGTCGATCGCCGAGCTGGCGCAGGGGCGGACCGGCAGGTATCTGAGAGAGGCCCGGCAGTGGCAGCTCTACAGCCCGGTTGGAGACTGCGTTGCGGAAAAGGATGCCACGGGCGTGTGGACCCTTCGACAGTTGCCGAAGCTGGGTGACTGTATCGCGTTGGATCTTGAGAGCCCACCGGCGCGGCACCATGAGCCACGTTCTGGAGTACTGAGCCAACCGTGCCTCGCGCTGACCGATGCGGAGCGCGAGCATGTCTCGCGAAAGCTGGCAGCGGCGCTGGCGGCGATCGATCGGTCAGAACCCATGTACGGCCTTCTCATCCGCAACTTCGTCCGGCGGATCACCGTGCGCAAGTCGGCAGAAGTCACCTCCGATGAAGCCGGCCGCTACGGCTCCGAGCATGTGCCGAGGCAGCCGGGTGCCATTCGACTGCTGAACACGCATAACCCTGAGCTTCTGGTTGAGGCGTGCATGGAAAGCATCATGCATGAAAGCACCCACAACTATCTGGCCGCATGGGAGCTTGCCAACGGGTTCTTCGTTGCCAATGACTACCAGCACCGTGTCGTGTCTCCATGGTCCGGCAATCCCATTCCCAATTCCTCCTACATCCACGCGGTCTTCGTCTACTACGTGTGTCACCGCCTGCTCAAGCGTCATCTTGAGATGTCTCCGGACCTGGGTGAAGCCGCCAAGCGCCACGTCCAGCGCAGGTTGGCCGTCTGCGCCGCCGGCTTCCTGATCGAGCAGGATCTCAGCGGTCGGTTGATGACCAAGGACGCCATCAATGGTGAGGTCGGGCAGATGATCGATCAGATGCAGGCCGAGATGAAGCGTCAGTATCGCTACGGGGAGTGGCAGCAATGAGCAGAACAGTCGTCATCCATGCGGATCACCTTGACCCGGTCGCGCTGCGGGCGCTGGCTACGGGTGTCCCTGCCATACACATTGATGAGCTGATACCGGTAATGGACGGTCAACCCTGGCCCGAGGTTCTCCGCTTGAGCCCAGGTGCGCATCTTGAGAGTCTGTTCCGCGGAGCCAACGTGGTGAACCGGGTCTTCTCTCTGGAAGGAACGCAGGTCGAACGGTTCCTGGCCGAGCACGGGGTGGACGCCCGCTGGTTCCATATCCGCCTGCAGCCGCTTCTGGCGCTGGGGGTGAGCCTCTGTCACGACACCGGCACGCGCGGCGTATCCCGGTGTCTGGCCCCGCTGAACGTGCAGTGGTTTGAACTCGGACGCGCCCTCCCGGAGGCGAGTACGCCTGACTTCGCCTACAGCTTTGGCTACGAAGAACCAGACCTGTCCCGCATCGAGGATCCCATGCAGAAGTCGGTCTGGTCGCTTTTTGACTGGCGGCAGGAACGGCAGCTTGATGACGAAGAGCGCCGCAGGCATCAGTTCCACGTGTCCAGGCCGAAGGGCGTTCCCGTGATCGCCTGGTTCCTGGGGCGGGACTACAACGGAATCCACTTTCCCCGTGGAAGCGTTGAGGTCGATGATGCTGTATGCGGGCAGCTGACGCGAGCAGCTGCACAGGCCTTCCGTTCCGAAGCAGGAGAGATGCTCCTGTACGTGACGGACGAGGCAGTCACCTTCCACGCATTCTCGCCCTACCTTCGTTCCGTCGCCGCCGATACCGCTGTGCAGGATGCACTGGACGCGTGGTTGCTTGCCGGCAGCGCCGGAGGTGTGAATGCTGCTTGAGAAGCTGAGCTCGCTGCGCGAGTCCATGGGCTGGGTCTACGGAAGCGAGGACCTGTGCGTACTGTTGTACAGCCTGGTCAAGCGGACGCGCCCGCGCATCGTGGTCGAACTGGGTACCGGCTTTGGCGTCACTGCGGCCTGGATGGCAGGTGCATTGCGGGAGAACGGCAGCGGTGTCATTCACACCTACGACAATGGCTCGCACTTCTCCAGTGAGCCAGGCATCAGGTTTGTCGAGGGCCTGCAGGGGCCGCTTGCCGATTCACTGCGGGAGATGGGGCAGGACTATCCCGCTTTCCTGCAGCACGTATTCCAATGGGCCGGGGTCGAGAATCACGTTGTCGCCAACTGGCAGGAGATCGGCTTTGCCGAGATTGCCCAGGCCCCCGCCTTTGACGGCGGAATAGACATGGTCTTCTCCGACTTCAACCACTCCCAGGACAGCATCCAGGCCTTGCTGGCGGCGTTCCTGCCGCGCATGGCGGAAAGCGCCTCGATCTTCATCGACAGTGCCTCCACCCAGCGGCTCAGCTACCTGACCCTGGAAGCCGTTGTGGACGCCCTGAATCAGAATAAGATACCCAGGGCGTTCATCAAGGATCGCAGCGAGCAGGACATTGACGCGCTGCTGCGTATGGTCCAGCGCTCGCGCTTCCGGCTGATGCATCTGCTGGAAGCCTGCGACAGGGCGCAGAACAGCACGGCGTGGATCTCGATTGAACCGGTGGACGTGATTCCGACTGCGGCCACCTTCCTGCATTAGAGAGACGTATATGTTCGGCTATTACTTTGCGCTGGCCCGCACCAGGCTTCTGGAAACCAAGGGGATGAGCGCAGCGCTGATCCTGGCGCTGGGGTTGGGCATCGGCGCAAGCATGACGATGCTGACTGTCGTGCGGACAATGACGTGGGATCCACTGCCGGGGCGGAGCGAGCATCTCTATCACCCCTTCATCGACGCGCTTCCCACGTCCTACGACGTCAGGCCAGGCATGGACCCGCGCGTGGCCCTCACCTGGGTGGATGCGCAGAACCTGCTTCGGCAGGCCCCCGCCTCCCATCAGACCGCGCTGGCATCTGCCCGCCTGCTGGTGGATGCGCAGCGCAGCGTGCAGATCCCATTCTTCACGCAGGGGCAGTATGTCACTGCAGATGCGTTCGCCATGTTTGGCATTCCCATGGCGCAGGGCAGGGCCTGGACACGCGAAGATGATGCTGCCCACGCCCGGGTTGTCGTGCTGGGCCAGGATCTGGCTGCCCGTCTGGGCAGTGAAGGCCTGGTGGGAGCCACCGTCCGGCTTGGCGGCCAGGCATTCAGGGTGGTCGGTGTTGCCGGTCCGTGGAGCCCGCGCCCGCGGTTCTATACGGACCTTCAGCAGGATGTCTTCAAGGGGCGCGAGGACTTCTTCATCCCGATTGGTGTTGCAGCGGAAATGCAGATGGCGGTGTCCAGCAGCGTCTTCTCATGGAGCAGTGACAAGCCCCTCAATCGCCTGCAGGACGCCCGCACATCATGGGTCCAGTTCTGGGCCGAGTTGCCTGACGCGGCCAGTGTCGAGCAGTACGAGCGCTTCCTGGGCAACTACGCACGTACCCAGCAGCAGGCCGGAAGGTTTGACAGGACAACCGCGCCGCGCATGGTGTCCTTGAGGGACTTCCTGGTCGAGCATCGCATCATCCCCAACGAGGTGAAGCTGCAGCTGGCGCTGTGCCTGGGCTTCCTGATCGTTTGCCTGCTGAACATGAGTGCCCTGATCTTCGCCCGCTTCATCCGCCGTTCCCATGAGATATCGGTCCGTCGGGCGCTGGGTGCGCGCCGGCAGGACGTCATCTATCAGCTCTGCACCGAAGCACTGATCATCGGCGGCCTGGGCGGGGCGGTAGGGTTGATCGTTGCGGAGGCCGGCCTCTACCTTGTGCGGATGCAGCCGGAAGACTACGCCTCGTTGGCCAACATGGATCTCAGCATGGCCGCTCTCACCGTGGGCCTGGCGTGTGTCTCCAGTGTCATCGCTGCGTTCTTCCCTGCGCTGCGCGCTACCTCAGGCCGTCTGGCCATGCAGATCAAGGCGTCAGAATGAGCATTGCAGAAGTTCCCCTTATCGTCCGGGCGCTCACCCGCAACCGCTTCATCGCGTCCATTCTCCTGGTGCAGGTGCTGGTTGCCACGGCGTGCGTGACGAACCTTGCGTTTCTGCTGTCCGAGCGGCTGGGAACCCTCACCTACGAGACGGGCCTGGAAGAGGCGAACCTGGGCGTCATCGAGACCGAATACCTGGGGCCTGCAGCAGCCAACCCTGCAGCGTCGATCAGGACCGACCTGGAGGCTATTCGCCAGCAACCAGGCGTCGAACAGGTAATCGCAGCAGAGTCGCTTCCGCTTGCCCAGCACAACTGGTCTGCCGGGTTCACCAACAAGCCGCTTAAAGGCAATGACATTTCCGGCATTGTCGAGGCCGAACCGACCGTCTATACGGCATCGTCGCCTGCCGCCAAGGTGCTGGGCCTGACCCTTGTTGCCGGCCGTGACCTGTCTGCGGGAGCATTCGTGCCGATGGAGGCCAGCGCCGACTATGCCGGGCTCTACAAGGCGAGCGAGGCCGTTGTGTCGCAGGCACTGGCGGACAAGCTGTTTCCGGAGGGCGGCGCCGTTGGCAAGTTCCTGTATGCCGATGCGCAGCATCCCATCCAGGTGGTCGGCATCGTCAAGACGCTTTCCCGGCCTGTCCTGAAGACCGATGCAGACAATGACATGTCACTCATTCTGCCGCTGATTCCGGACGGGCCTCGCGTGATGTTCGCCATCCGTGCCGCGGATGGGCGGGTGGCGGACGTGATTGCGTCCAGTGAGGCCGCGTTGTCGCAGCGCGATGCGAACCGCACCATCGCCCGCAGCACCTCGTTCCGCGAGCTGCGCGCCGACTACTTCCGCCACGACCAGACCATGGCGATCATGTTCCTGAGCTCCGGGTTGGCGCTGTTGGTGGTAACCGCAACGGGCGTGTATGGACTGGCCAGCTTCTGGGTCCGCAAGCGGTATCGGCAGATCGGTATCCGGCGTGCGCTGGGCGCCCGTAAATCCGACATCCTGCGGTACTTCCTGGTGGAGAACCTGATTCTCACCGCTACCGGCTCTTTGGTCGGCACCGCACTGGCCATCGGCCTGAACATGGCCGTGGCCCGGTACTACGAGGTAGCCAGGATCGAGGCGCCATTTCTCGCGATTGGCGTACTGACGGTGCTTTTGTTGGGTCAGGCCGCAGCCTATATTCCGGCCCGACGAGCAGCCAAAGAAGCGCCGGTGGCGATCCTGCGCAGCGCGTGACGCTGACTGGCCGGTCATCCGGCCAGTGCAACGTTCCTCACGAACGGTACTATCCAGCCGTAGCGTCAAGCCCGCACCGTTGCGTGCGGGGCACGCGCCCTAAGACGCTACGCAACCTCGACTCAAACCACGACGGCTCGTCAGGCGCTACCAGCAACCGCGCGCGGTTCGGGTCCTGGCTCAGCCAACGGCGGAAGTTGGCGTGCAGGTATGCGATATCAGGCGCACGCCGCAATGCATCCGTAGGGATTCGCATCACCACACGCGGCGATGCGTTCTCCACCGCCAGCACCCGAACGCCCTTGCACCGGATCTCGAAGGATGTCGCTTCGGAATAGCGCGTGTGCAGTTCAAAACCCTCCTGGGCCTTCGCGGCCACGAAGCCGAGCGCATCACTTCGCAGCAACCGGTAATCGAACGCGTGCAGTGTTTGATAGGCCCACACCCGCTCGCCTGCAGGTTCGGGCCAGTGCATCCACACGGCAACGGCCAAGAGGGCGCACGCCGTCGCAGCGACAACACTGTGATGCTTCACTCGTCCCCCGCGTGCAAACAGAAAGTCACGTTTGGCAGCGCACGCTCAGTCCTGCGGCCGCACCCGTTCGTGGATGAAGGCAGTAAGTGCGATATCGGCCATCACCAGCCCCTCCATCACACGATCGCCTACGTATTGATCGGGCTCACCGTTCTGGCGCGTGCGCTCGGCCGCCAGCAGGAGTTCCTGCACGATGCGCTGGCCCGTCAGTGCGCAGTCGGCGTCGGACAACTGCATCTGCCGGCTGTGCAGGTGATGGCGTTCGGGCCAGGGCTGACCGTCGGCTGCAGCGCCGGCGCCGATGCTGCGCAGGATGGCGATGAGACTGTTTGGGTCCAGCGCAGGGGAGGGCGAGGGCGCCTCCTGGATGGGGCGCGGGGGAGGGGAGTGCGGCATGGTCATGGCAGGCTCCGTGCAAGCAGGCAGAAGCCGCCACCGATAAAGGTGGCGGACGATGCGTGGCTCGAAAACCGGTTGCTAGACAAAGCCGGCGGGTACAGGACCCCCACGCACCGCCCGCCATAGCCGGCAGACGGATTGCCAGCCGGCACCACGCGGGGTGGTGCCGGCTGGCAAGCGTAAACAACAACAGCAATCGGGTTTTCGACGCCCGGCCACCCGTTGTCGGTGGCCCTACCAGAGTTGCGTGATGTTGTTGGAAATGCCAAGGGGTTGGGGTCAATGCCGCCAAAGCCCGAGACGTTTTTGGCATTGTGGCACAGCGCGGGAAGGGGCAAGAACCTTGGCGTGCGGGGTGGAACGGCGCTTCTGGAACGGAGTCGTCAGATCCTTCCACCAGAAATGCAGGGTGCGGCAAATGCGACAGCACTCGACGGGCGGCTCTTCATGGCACAAGCAATAGAACGCGCGCGTTTCGATGCGGCCGATCGATGACACAAGTGTTCCTGGCGTGTTGCGGATTTCACCTCCGGGACAGGTGCAAGTCACGACTTCACCCTGCTATCCGTATTTGATATAGGTGGGATTACCAAGCTGCGCCCGCGCCCGTGACTTTGGTGGGCCTACTGGCCCCCGCTGCCCACCGTAACTATCTACTCCCCTTGGACGCGTACCTGAAGAAACAGCCCTTCAGGCATGAGGCACCGATCGAGCCGATCATTGTCCATGTGCAGGCGGGGGGAAGGAGGCGTTGGTCGATGTCCGTTTCTACGCTGGCTTGTTAACCTGGCGCACGCCGGCCTAAGATCTTGCTGTATCAACGAGGAAAGCCCACATACTGTGCTCTGTGAATAGGTCGTACAACCGGAGCCAAGGGTTCTTCTATTGGGTGATTAACCGCTAGGGAGGGGGCGTGGCGATCAACAGAACAAGCACACTAATTCACTGGAACTATTTCCTCGCGTTGGAGGAAGACTTGGATCGGCTTGGCCGGTACGTTGATCTGTCGGGCCAGAACGACGGCACCTTTTCCATTGAACTAGCTCGTCTGTTTCTAAGCGCTAGTGCCGAGGTCGACGTCGTCCTCAAGCAGATAGCCTTAAAGCACAATCCAGCCTCAACAGCTTCGAGCATCAACGCGTACTACCCGGATATCGTGAAACACTGTCCAAATTTCATTGGCTTTAGCGTCCTTGTTCCTCGGTATGGTCTTATGCTCAATCCATGGACAAGCTGGACAGCCAGTACGCCGCCTTTCTGGTGGCAAGACCACAATAAAGTAAAGCACCACCGGCACAACCATTTCGATAAGGCCACGTTGAAGAACTGCCTAAACTCTGTCGCAGCACTCTTTGTCAGTGTTATTCACCTATATTCCACTGAGGCTGCGCAAGGAGATTTGCTATCACTTCCTCGCATTTTCAACGTTGGTGATGCGCATTTCGGTGGTACAAGCATGGGCCGATACGGACATAGCTTCCATTACAAGGTGGAGTAGCGGCCAAAACTCATTCATGCCGAAGCCGCTTCGCGGCTGGGCCTGAGTTCCGCTATGAACGACCGCTTCTGGCCGTAGGGCGTCGCGAGACCCAAAGCAAATGCTCGATCTCTGCCGCAATCACCTTATGCTACGAAGATGCGCCCGCCGCGTTTCGCCGATCTAATCGCCGATATCACCCTCTCATCGGGCCTTGAAAGAGGGCGGTGGAGTGGATGGCGGCCGAACAATGACTTTGGGCTGCCGGATCACAATGATGCCCACATCGAGTTTGCTGGGGGGGGGGCGTGCAGCCCGGCGATACAGGTCGTGCAGAGATGTGGCTGCTCGCTCCGGAACTGCAAACTGGACGGCTGCACGAAGGATTCAAATTCGTTTTGTACGAAGGGGCGCGGTTAGTTGCGCATGGTGTGCTCGTCCAGGTGCTTCGAACGGACTTGCTCGCTGGCAGGTAGACAGCCCCTGTCCACTTCAGGTCGCAGGACGCTATGCGACCCTAAGCGGACATCTGAACTTCGACCGGAGCGAGCTTGCGGTGGTCACTGAGCCCTCCGCTGGGTCCGGTTATACGCTGGCTTGTTAGCCGGACCAGGCCGCCCTAAGATCGAGCTGTATCTAGGGCAAAGCGCACCATACGGCGCTTTGTGGACAAGTCGTATAACCGGACCCACGGGTCCGTCTATTAGGCAGTTGGACCGCGGAAACACATGATCCCTTGCTCAAACAACTGCATAGAATGGATCAAGGTCGGCATCAGCGCCTTGACCCTTGTATCTATCGTCATCGCGCTCCTTGCGTATCTGGCGAACCGCAGAAAGATCAATGAGGACAGAGAGCGCGAGCGTGACAAAGAGTATGCGTCTCAGTTTCAGAAATCTCTGGAGTGGTCTTACAACGCCTTGACCGACAGCGGCGAGAACGTCCCACCTAAGGCAGATCGCTTGAATTGGCTGACTTCGGCAAGGCACATCCTTCGTGCCAAGAAGATCCAATCCCAGATTGCGTATCCAACTTACATAACCATCGCCGATGAAATGGAAGAGTACTGGCGCCACAAGTTCTATCTGGCGCTGTCTGATACATCGCTCAGGGATTGGCACTATTTCATCAACAGAGACACTCCAGCTTGGCCAGAGAACATTGAAATATCATCGGCACTTGTTGTAGTTGACTTTTCGAATTGGAAAGATGGAACGCCAGACCCGACCGATGAAGTAGACCGCGAACACTTAATGACCCAAGGCGCAGGCATCAAGGGAGGCAATATTGGTCACGGACTTCGCACCTACATCCAGCATTTGGAAAGCTTGGGAGCGTCCAGAGATGCGGGGTCATAGACCGCGGTCTAACAATTCATTCAAGCCGATGCCGCTTCGCCGACGTCCGACGTCCCCCCGAGATTGAGTAGCGAAGCGGTTTGGAGTCCAATCCTCAATGAGAAGGAGATTGGACGTGAAGAAGCGCTTTTCCGAAGAGCAGATCATCGGCTTCCTACGCGAAGCTGAGGCC
>NZ_JBFPNJ010000005.1:0-15582 GCF_040815575.1 Stenotrophomonas sp. LST15-1-1.1 | reverse complement strand
AAGTACGTCCCTGTAGGCTTGGCAGCCGCATCCATGCGGCTGACACCCCGCAATCCGACACCGCCCCACCTCTGACAGATTTCCGCAATCTGGTAGATCCACGCCATGCGTGGATGAATCTCCATCGAAATCGAATATTTCGAAAATTGATCGAAAAACATCCACGCATGGCGTGGATCTACGTGTCGACCAAGGTCGACACCTACCAACCGCAGCGCGGTCGACACCCACCAAGAGCAGGCCATGACATTCCGACAGATCGCGGAAATCTGTCGAAGGCGGGGTGGGTCCGGTTGCGGGGGTGTAAGCGCCATGGATGGCGCGCCCAAGCCTACAGGGACGTACTTGCGGCGTCCCCCGCAACCGGACCCACCCCGCCATCCCACAGGAAACCCGCTTTTGCTTCGGCCGTTGCAGTTGCCGTTGCTGTTGCTGTTGCCGTTGATTCGGCAGGTGCAGGGCGCAGCCCTGCCGACCCACCCTCTTACTGCGGCGGGTCGCGGGTGATGTGGATGTCGGTCGGCGTGGACAACGGAATGTTCCGCTCGGCCAGGATCTGCAGCAGGCTGAAATACAGATCGCTGCGCGTGCCGTACACCTGTCGCGGGCTGGCCACGTAGGCGAAGCTGTTGATGGTGATCTGGCCGCCGGCGATGCTGTCGATGTAGACCGACGGCGCCGGCTGCTGCAGTACCGTGCTGTGCGCACCGTAGGCATCCAGCAACGCCTGTCGCAGGCCCGCGACATCGGTGCTGGCCGGCACCGCGAACTGGATCTGGATGCGGCCCTGGTTGTTGCCCATCGTCATGTTGCGGATGGTCTTGGTGATCAGTTCCGAATTGGGCACGATCAAGGTGGACTTGTCGCTCACCTGGATCTCGGTCGAACGCACGTTGATCCGGCGGATGTCGCCTTCCTGATCGCCCAGCTTCACCCAGTCACCGATCTTCACCGGCCGCTCGGTCAGCAGGATCAGGCCGGACACGAAGTTCTGGATGATCGCCTGCAGGCCGAAGCCGATGCCCACCGAGAGCGCGCTGACCAGCAACGCCAGGTTCTTCAGGTTCAGGCCCATCGCGGTCAGCGCCCACAGCGCCACCAGGATGATGCCCACGTAGCGGGTGATCGTACTGATTGAGTTGCGTGCGCCCAGGTCCAGCTCGGTCTTGGGCAGGTAGGTGTCGGTCAACCAGCGCTGCAGCAGCTGCGTCAGCCCCAGTCCGACCAGCATCACCAACAGGGCAATGGCGATCCGCGCGGGCTTGAGCGTGATGTCGCCGATGGAGATGCCGTTGGCCAGCGACGCGACGCGCTCGACCACCGAGCCGATGTTGCCGAACGGTGCGGCCAGCGCCAGCAGCGCGACCAACACCACGAACGTGCGCAGCACGGCAGACAGCAGCACACCGGCCTGCTCCAACCGCGACACGCTGAGGCCGGTGCTGAGCAGGATGGTCTGGCCAACCTTGCTGTCGGCGTTGAGCAGCCAGGTGGAGAAATCGTCGACGAACTTGAACAGCAGGGTTGCGGCCAGCACCACGATGCTGCCGCCGATCAACTGCTGGTTCACGAACTTGGCGAAGTTCACATAGCCCATCAAGGTGGCGATGATCGCGGCCACCACGGCGATGTTTCCGGCTACCCGTGCCAGCACCAGCCAGCTGCTGCGGCGTACCGGAACGGCCGCGCCCTGGCCGTCGGCCTGTGCTTCCAGCTTCGCCTCGGCCTCGGCGGTCTGCCGCCGATGCAGGCGCGCCAGGGTCACCAGCATGGCCATGATCAGGCCCAGGTAGGTCAGCGCGATCACGCCGTCCAGCGCCACCGTGGTGACATCGCTGGTGCGCGTGGCGCGATCGATGGCCACCAGCACCGTGCTCAGCCAGGCCAGTGCCGCAGCGCCCCAAGCGTACTTGCGCAGTTTCAGCGCGGCGGTGTCATCCAGGTTCAGCAGCCGCCACGAAGGCCGCTTGGGCACCAGCAGGCAGGCGCTGAGCGCGGAAATGAAGGCCGCCGCGAACGTCGCCGCCTGCACGCCTTCGGCCACGCTCTGCAGCCGCGGCGGAATCGCGCCGATGGCATCCAGCGCGGCCACCAGCACCACCACGGCGTAACCGGGCAGCAGGGTGCCTACCAGCAGCAGCCACATGGCCAGGCCGGAGCGGCGCAGGCGGCCGTCGGGGGCGCGCTCGGACGCGGCGAACCGGCGCCCCAGCGCGCGCAGCCACAGGCGCAGCGGGAACATCATCACCAGTGCCGCCGCCAGCCCCAGCAGCAGCGTGCCCCAACCATGGGTGGCGATGGCCGTGGTCAGCGCAGCACGGCCCTGCTGGGCCAAGGGGGTGACGCGAGCGATGTCGTTCGGCAACTGGTCGGCCACCTGTCGCCACAGCGTTGGCGACAGCGGCGAGGCGACCTTGCGCCCCAGTTCCTCGGTGCGCTGTGCGTTGCGCTGCTTGTCGATGTCCGCGCTCAACTGCTGCGCACGGACGGCGCTGGACTTCGCCTGGGCAATCGATGCCACCAAGGCATCGCGCTGGCGGGTCAGCGTGCGCCGCTGCGCGGCCAGCTCCGGCGGTTCAGTGGTGTCCTTGGGCGCATCGCCCAGCTGCGTCAGCTGCTCGTTGAGCTGGTCCAGCTGCGGCTGCAGGGTCTTTTCCAGCGCCTCGGCATCGCGCTTGGCCTGCGATGCATTTTCCGACAGCGTGCCCAGCGTTTCGGTGGCTTCGGCATCAACGCGCTTGCGCTCAACATCCTTCAGCGTGCTGTCGATCTGCGCCAGCTGCTGCTTCGGTGTGGGGTCGTCATCCTGGGCGAGCGCCGGCACAGCCAGCAGCAACGTGCAGCACAACACCAGGCCCAACCACGGGCCACGCACCAGGATCGTTTGGAAGAAGGAAGACAAGCCAGCCACACCGGTTCACGCGGACCACCGCGCCTGCGCGCGACTATACGGCAGCGGCTGTAAACGGCGGATGCGCAGACGCTGGCGGGCGGGCGCGGCTCAGTACTTCAGCCGCAGCTCTTCCACCTGTGGCTGCTGCAGCGCGTACCACTCCTGGAATTCTTCCTCGGTGATCTCATCCGGCGCGTACACCGCGATCGGGTGCCAGTCATGGTCGGTCGGCAACGGCTGGCGCGGCCCGGCGCGCAGGCTGTAGGCCACGCCTTCGTAGTCCACCAGATCGTCGACCTGCGGCCACTGCTCGCGGGCGAACTGGGTTTCACTCTTCAACAGGATCACCTGGTACATCGGCACCTCCACTTCGGTTGGATCGGAAAACGCGGCGCTGGCGGAAGCATACCGCTGCGCCGATGACGGCACGCGCTCCGTCCGGGCGACGGAACGTTCTGGACATGGCCCTCGCCCCGGCTTCACCCGCCCGTGGCAGCGCCCTCGTCATCGTGGAGGTCCTCTCCTGCCACGCCTGACAATGACCGACCTGCCGCCCCTGAAGACTGTCGCCGACCTCAAGCTGCCCCGCTACCTGGGCACCTGGTACGAGATCGCCCGCCTGCCGATGCGCCACGAGCCGGAGGGCTGCACCGATGTGTCGGCCCATTACCAGCTGCTCGACAACGGCAACGTGGGCGTCACCAACCGTTGCCGCATGGACGGCGAGATCGAGGAAGCCACCGGTGAGGCCTGCGCGATCGACAACGACAGCGCACGGCTGGAAGTCAGCTTCCTGCCCAAGGGACTGCGCTGGCTGCCCTTCGCCAAGGGTGACTACTGGGTAATGCAGGTGGCGCCGGACTACAGCGTTGCCCTGGTCGGCAGCCCGGATCGCAAGTACCTGTGGCTGCTGGCGCGTGAGCCCCGGCTGGATGCCACCGTGCAGGAACATTATCTGGCAGCCGCACGCCTGCAGGGCTTCGATCTGTCCGAACTGATCCAGACCCCGCATACCGGCCATCCCACTGCCTGAGCACCAACGCGCATGGACCTGAAGAGTGGCTACCCGTGGTGGGCGGTGCGCAACGGCCTGATCCAGGCCTTTCCGCCGCTGGAGCAGGATCTGCACTGCGATGTGCTGGTGGTGGGTGGCGGCATCACCGGCGCGCTGATCGCCGATGAGCTGTCGGCCCATGGGCACGACGTGGCGGTGATCGAGCAGCGCGACATCGGCTGGGGCAGCACCGCGGCCAGCACCGCGTTGCTGCAGTACGAGATCGACACCCATCTGCTGGAGCTGGCTTCGCAATATGGCGAGGACGCGGCGGCGCTGGCCTACCGGGCATGCGCCGATGCTATCCCGGCCCTGCGCCAGGTGGCACGCAGCTTGAAGGATGTGGATTTCAAGCAGATGGACAGCCTGTACCTTGCCAGTCGCCGCCGTGACGTACCGCGGCTGATGGCCGAAGGTGAGGCGCGCCGTGGCATCGGCCTGGATGCGCGCTGGCTGGACCGGGATGCGCTGCAGGAACGTTTCAGCGTCGATGCCGGCGGCGCATTGCTGACCCGCCAAGCTGCGCGCGTGGATCCGTACCGACTGGCCTATGGCCTGCTCGAACGTGTGCGTCGGCGCGGCGGCGTGGTCCACGACCGCACCGTGCTGCATGCCCTCACCCCCAGCGCGCGCGGCGTGACTGCGCGCACCGAATCAGGAGTGCAGATCCGCGCCCGCCACGTGGTGCTGGCGATGGGCTATGCCAACCAGCAGTGGCTGGACCCGCGCGTGGCCCGTAACCGCAGCAGCTACGCCTTCATCACCGACCCGATCAACGTCGACGAGCTGGGCTGGCTGCGGCGCACGATGGTCTGGGAGAGCGCGCGCCCCTACCTGTACCTGCGCGCCACCGGCGACCGTCGGCTGCTGGTGGGCGGGCTGGACGACGCCATCGATATTCCCGCCCGCCGCGATGGCCGGGTGGAAAGCAAGGCCCGCAAACTGATGAAGCAGCTGCTGCAGTGGTTTCCGCATCTGCAGCCGACGCCGGCGTTTTCGTGGGCGGGCACCTTTGCCGAGACCGCCGACGGCCTGCCGTTCTTCGGGCCGCATGCGCAGTGGGGCCCACGGGTACAGTTCGCCATGGCCTACGGCGGCAACGGCATCACCTATTCCATGATCGGTGCCGGGCTGCTGCGGGCCGGGATCGAGCGGCGCCGGCACCCGCTGCAGGAGCTGTTCGGGTTCGGGCGGTTGTAGCGTGCAGCCAGGCATCGCCTGGCTCTACCGCAAGCGGGCGCCGACAGGCATCATTCAAGCAGCGCCTGCTAGCGTCGGCCTGTACCGCCGCGTGCTGCGCGGCCCCTCTCCGTTGGAGCGCCGTCATGATCCGCCCCCTGACCCTGCTGCTGTGCCTGGCCGCCCTGCCCGGGACCGCGTTGGCGCAGTCCGCCGCCGGCGCCACCGCGCCGCAGGCCTCCGGCCTGGACCTGTCCGTGCCGCAGACGCCGATCCGTTATCTCAACGATCCGACCCTGCAGCAGGATCCGCCGGGTACGTTCTACGGCGACAAGACCGGCCCGCGCGTGAACGGCGACGGCCGCATCGCCGACGTGACGGATGACAAGGTCAAGGTGTCCGGCAGCTTCACCACCGGCATCGGCTACGCCAAGAATTACGGCAACACCCACTACAACGCCGCCACGCTGAATCTCAGCAAGAACTACACCAACGATGAAGGCAAGACCCGCGGGGTCAACGTCAACATCCATGTGAGCGAAGGCAAGGGCCCAGGCTTCTTCGGGCCGTATGGTGGTGGCGGTTACTACGGCGGTGGCCCGGGCTATTGGGACTACCCGCCGCCTTACGGCTGGTAATCCACGCCCTGGGTAGGTGTCGACCTTGGTCGACACGCTCTTCCGGCCCTGTGCCGACCAAGGTCGGCATCTACCGAAGCGCAGCGCAATCCAGCCAGCGGCCGGCTCTACCCGGTAGGTGTCGACCTTGGTCGACACGCCCATCCCAGCAGGCTTCAATCCAGCCAGCCATCACGCTCGCTGTGCAGGATGCGGCCGTCGTAACCACTCAGGCGCACATCAACGCGCTGGTTGCGGGCATTGCGGGCTTCCAGCGACCACGTCGCACCATCGCGTTCCAGCGAATGGATCTCACGCAGTCCCTGCGACTGCGCCTTGGCCAGCACCTGTTCGGTACTCAGCAATGCGCGGCTGTCATGCTCGTCGAAGATCTCGCCGGTCTTCGGGTCCACGTAGACCTCGCTGAAGCGGCCGTCGGCACGGCTGACATCGGCTTCCCACAGGCCGTCATCGCGCTCGATCTCATGGATCTGGGTGTAGCCGGCCTTGCGCAGGGTCTGTTCGACCTGGGCCATGCCCAGCGGTGCGGCCTGGGCAGCGGGAGCGACGGCGAACGCAACGACAGTAGCGAGGGTGAGCGACTTCAACATGGGGGTTCTCCTGTTCGGTGCCGGACCATCCCTGCAACGCCACGATGCGCCGCGTGGTTAACAGCCACTTAGCCGGCGCTGTTAGCCAATGGTTAGTCGGCGGCCGCACACTCGTGCCTGTTCCCCATTCCCCATCATCCACGTGCCGATCCTGCCTTCCCTGTCCCTGCTGCTGGCCCTGGCCAGCGCCCCGACCGCCACCGGCCCTGCCCAGGACCCGGCGCAGCAGGTCGCGCGCCGGGCTGTGCAACAGGGTCGCTACGTGCCGCTGGAAAGCGTGGTGCGCGATGCACTCAAGCGCCACCCCGGCCAGCTGCTGGAAGTGGAGCTGGACGATGGCGTGTACGAAGTGGAGATCCTGCGCGCCGACGGCGTGGTGGTGGAGCTGGACTATGATGCGCGCAACGGCAGGCTGCTGAAGACGGAGCTGGACGACTGATGCGCATCCTGTTGGCCGAAGACGATGCCGCATTGGCCGAGCGCCTGCAGCCGCTGCTGGAACAGGCCGGCTACGTGGTCGACGTGGTGGCCGATGGCCGCCAGGCCGAGGAGATCGGCCAGGTGGAAGACCTGCAGGCCGCGATCGTCGATCTGGGGCTGCCCGGGCTGGATGGCCTGAGCGTGATCGAGCGCTGGCGCGGCAATGGCCGCGATTTTCCGGTACTGGTGCTGACCGCGCGCGGCCGCTGGCACGACAAGCTGGCCGGCTTCGATGCCGGCGCCGACGACTACCTGACCAAACCCTTCCAGGCCGATGAACTGGTGCTGCGTCTGCGCGCCCTGATCCGTCGCAGCCGCGGCCATGCCAGCCCACGCCTGCAGTGCGGCCCGTTGCAGCTGGACGTCAATGCCGGGCGCTTCGATCTGGACGGCCACGCACTCGCACTGAGCCCGCAGGAATTCCGCCTGCTCAGCTACTTCATCCACCACAGCGGCCAGGTGATCGGCCGCGACCGCCTGGGTGAGCATGTGTTCGATGGCGGCCACGATCCCGATTCGAATGCGCTGGACGTGCTGCTGGGGCGCGTGCGCCGCAAGCTCGGCACTGACCTGATCCAGACCGTACGCGGCCAGGGCTGGCGGTTGGCCGCGCCGTGAGCCGGCAGCCGTCACTGCGACGCCGGCTGCTGCTGGCCGGTGGCATCGGCCTGCTGCTGGTCTCGGCACTGGCCAGTGCGCTGCTGGGCGAACTGTTCAAGCGCAGCGCGCGCGATCGCCTGGACAACGAACTGCAGCAGGACATGCTGACCCTGCTGGCGCAGGCCGAGATCGATGCCGACGGCCAGCTGCAACTGCGCCAGGAACCCAACGACGCGCGCTTCCAGCGCGTGTTCTCCGGTGCCTACTGGCAGATCGCAGATGGCAGCGGCAAGGTGCTGCTGCAGTCGCGTTCGCTGTGGGACGAGACGTTGCCCGTGGCCGCCAATGGTGCAGCCGAACGCAATCTGCCTGGCCCGCTGCAGCAGTCGCTGCGCGCGCGCGTGCAGCAGGTGCGCCTGCCACGCGCGAACGAACCCTACGTCGCCGTGGTCGCCACTGATCGCAGCGCACTGGACGCGGACGTGGCCGCGTTCCGCCAACGCAGCGCGATGGCGCTGGCGGTGCTGGTTGCTGCGTGGCTGGCGGTACTGGCCAGCCAGGTGCATTTCGGCCTGCGCCCGCTGCAACGCCTCGGTACGCAGCTGGAACGCGTGCGCCGGGGCGATGCACAGCGCATCGATACGGCGGGACTGGGCGCTGAGATCGCGCCGCTGGGTGACGAACTCAATGCACTGCTGGACCACCAGCAACGGATGGTGGCGCGCGCGCGTACCAGCGCGCAGGACCTGGCGCATGCGCTGAAAACACCGCTGAGCGTGCTCGCCGCTGAGGCCGATAGCGAGGGCCGCGCGTGGCGCAGCACGCTGCGTGAGCAGGGCGCGCGCATGCAGGCCAGCGTCGATCGCTATCTTGCCGCCGGGCTGACCGCCGATCATCGCGAACGCACGCCGGTGGCAGCGGTGGCGCAGGCGATGTGCAGGTTGATGGCACGGGTGCATGGCGACCGTGCGTTGCAGTTCCAGGCCGGGGGCATTTCCGACGACCTGCAGTTTGCCGGTGCCAGCGCCGACCTTGAAGAGATGCTCGGCAACCTGCTCGACAACGCCGGCAAGTGGGCACAGCGGGACGTGACAGTGACGGCGCGTGCGGACGAAGGGCAGTTGCGCATCGACGTGCGCGATGACGGCCCGGGTCTGGCAGCCGAAGCGCTGGCGCAAGTCACCCAGCGCGGCGTGCGGCTGGATGAGCGCGAAAGCAGCAGTGGCCTGGGCCTGGCCATCGTCGGTGATATCGCCGCCAGTTATGGCGGGCGGCTGGCGTTGGAGAACGCGCAGCCCGGATTGCGGGCGACGTTGTGGTTGCCGGTGGGGTGACGCGCCGCTGCGCTCGCCGGGCATGGCCCGGCGCTACCGGATCACGCGCCACCCGGTAGGTGTCGACCTTGGTCGACACGCATCAAGTGCGCCGACCAAGGTCGGCAACTACCGGTTGTGCATCCACCAGCAGTCGATGGCATCCAGCACGATGTGGATCATCAAACCAATCCCCACCAGCCGCGTCTTCTTCGGCACGCACAGGCCCGCATACACGGCAATCGCCGGCGCGGTATGTAGTGGGTGGAAGCCGATGCTGCAGCGGTTCGGGGCGTAGATCGGATCGGCCAGCAGATGGTCCAAGTCGATGATCCAGCCCAGCAGCAGCAACAGCCACGCCGAGGCGAAACGCTTGCGCCAGAACAGCCATGCCAGCAGGGCTGGCACGGCGGCATGCAGGAACAGGTGGAAGATCGCGCGTGCGCTCATCGGCAACGGTGGCGCCGGGCAGGCCCGGCGCCGTCCATCAGACCAGCGGTTCGTCGGACAGGTAGGTGTAACCGGTCAGGCCCGCTTCCAGCGCTTCGGACAGCTCCTGCGCGCGCTCCGGCGACAGGTCCGCCGATGCCACGCGGTCGGCGTAGGCCGCACGCAGGTCATCCAGCTTGTAGCCCACGTAATCCAGCATCACATCGGTGGTGTCGCCGCGACGCTGCTGGGTGATGGCGTAGCCATCGGCATCGGCCAGCACTTCCACCGCGTCGGTATCACCGAACAGGTTGTGGATGTCGCCGAGGATTTCCTGGTAGGCACCGACCATGAAGAAACCGATGCGGTAGCTTTCGCCGTGCTTGATCGCGTGCAGCGGCAGCGAGCTGTCCAGGCTTTCGTTCTCGACATAGGTCTTGACCATGCCATCGGAATCGCAGGTCATGTCGGCGATGATGCCGCGGCGATCCGGCGTCTCGTTCAGGCGTTCGATCGGCACGATCGGGAACACCTGGTCGATCGCCCACGCATCGGGAATCGACTCGAATACGCTGAAGTTGACGAAGTACTTGTCGACCAGGCGCTCGTTCAGTTCATCCAGCGCCGGGCGATGGCTCTTCTCGTCATAGCTCAGGCGCGCGCGCACGCCGTGGGCGATGGCATAGAACAGATCATCGATGCGCGCACGCTGCGGCAGGTCGATCTGGCCCAGCGCATAGCTGGAAAGGCCTTCGGCGTGGAAGTGCTGCGCTTCCTGGAACAGTTCCACCGCCGGACGCACGTCCAGTTCTTCGTGGATCTCGCGCAGGTGGCGGATCGAGGCCGGCTCGTCGTCGTGCTGGTCCGGCACGCGGCCTTCCTGCGCCTGTTCCACTTCGGACACGTTGGCGATCAGCACCGCGTGGTGCGCGGTCATCGCGCGGCCGCACTCGGTGACGATGCGCGGCGGGGTCAGGCCGTGTTCTTCGCAGGCATTGGCCAGCGGCTGCACGATGTTGCTGGCGTACGAATTCAGGCCGTAGTTGATCGAGCAGAAGCTGCGCGAACGGGTGCCTTCATAGTCCACGCCCAGGCCGCCGCCCACGTCGACGTGGGTGATCTTCGCACCCAGCTGTGACAGCTCGACGAAGTAACGGGTGGCCTCGCGCATGCCGTTGGCGATGTCGCGCACGTTGGAGATCTGCGACCCCATGTGGAAGTGCAGCAGGCTCAGGCAGTCGGCATATTCGGTATCGCGCAGCGACTTCCACAGGTCCAGCAGCTGGCGCGGCGAAAGCCCGAACTTGGCCTTGTCGCCACCGCTGTTCTGCCACTTGCCGGCGCCCAGCGAGGCCAGGCGCATGCGCACGCCCAGGCCCGGCTTCACGTCCAGTGCCTTGGACTCTTCCAGCACCAGCTTCAGCTCGGACGGCTTCTCGATGACGATGAAGGTCTGCAGGCCCAGCTTGCGACCGATCAGGGCCAGGCGGATGTACTCGCGGTCCTTGTAGCCGTTGCAGACGATCAGGCCACCCGGGCGCGACAGCGCCAGCACGGCCATCAGTTCCGGCTTGCTGCCCGCTTCCAGGCCGAAGCCTTCACCGTGGTGGCTGGCCAGGGTGCCGGCCACGCCGCGGTGCTGGTTCACCTTGATCGGGTACACCGCGGTGTAGCCGCCCGGGTAGTCCCAGTCCTGCTGGGCCTGGGCGAACGCCGCCTGCAGCTTGCCCAGGCGCTGGCCGAGGATGTCCGGGAAGCGCACCAGCAGCGGCAGCTTGGCGCCGGCCGCGCGCGCGGCATCCACCACCTTGGGCAGCGACACCACCGGGCCGTCCGCCCCGGTCGGTCTCACCACCATGTGCCCGGCCTGATCCACGTCGAAATAGCCATCCGCCCAGTGCGGGATCGAGTAGGTCTTGCGGGCTTGGTCGAGGGACCAATCGGTCATTGCAGTCGGCCTTGTGGCAAATAAAAGGGGGGGCATGATAACGCCTATATGCCCACAGGTTCGTTATCATGCGCGCCCGCGCCCGCGGCAGGTTCCAACCTGAACGGGCCGATCCGTCCGGATGCGTGGCACCCCGCCTTCAGCCCGGCTCCATCCCTTCCGAACAGGAATGCTTTCCCATGACTGACAACAGCAACTGGTACATCGAACACTTCGAGCGCACCGGCTCGGCCATCGGCTACCGCATCACCGGCAAGCTGGACGAAGTGCAGTCGCCGTTCCAGAAGATCGAGATCTTCCAGACCACCGACTGGGGCAACCTGATGACCATCGATGGGGCCATCATGCTGACCAGCAAGGACAACTTCTTCTACCACGAGATGATCAGCCACCCGGTGCTGTTCACCCACGCCGCGCCCAAGCGCGTGGTGATCATCGGCGGCGGCGACTGCGGCACCCTGCGCGAAGTGCTCAAGCACAAGGGCGTGGAGAGCGTGACCCAGTGCGACATCGACGAGCAGGTGACGGTGATGGCGCGCAAGCACTTCCCGGAACTGTGCGATTCCAACAACGACCCGCGCGCCGAGCTGATGTTCGATGACGGCGTGGCCTACATGGCCAACTGCCCGGCTGGCAGCGTGGACGTGGTGATCGTCGATTCGACCGATCCGGTCGGCCCGGGCGAAGGCCTGTTCAACAAGGCGTTCTACGAGAGCTGCTTCAAGGCCCTGAAGGACGACGGCATCCTGGTGCAGCAGTCCGAGTCGCCGCTGATGCAGCTGGAGCTGATCAACGAAATGCGCACCGAGATGGGCAAGGCCGGCTTCGGCTCGTTCAAGACCCTGCCGTTCCCGCAGCCGTGCTACCCCACCGGCTGGTGGAGCGTGACGCTGGCGCGCAAGGGCGACAGCAGCTTCGACTTCCGCCAGGCCGATTCGGCCGCCAAGACCTTCGACACCCTGTACTACACCGCCGCGCTGCACACCGGCGTGCTGGTGACCCCGCCGTTCGTGCAGGCGGCGCTGAAGTAAGGCGTGCCGACCAACGGTCGGCACCCACCAACAAAAAACCCGCGCTGGCGACAGCGCGGGTTTTTGCCTTCTGTAGAGCCGAGCCATGCTCGGCTGCTCTTCGGACAGGTTGCGGTAGACCAAGCCGAGCATAGGCTCGGCTCTACAACATGCCCCGTGGAATCCTGTAGAGCCGAGCCCACGCTCGGCTGTTTTTCCCTTACAGCGCCCAGATACCAGCGATCACCGCCACCACCAGGCCCCACTTGATCACCTGGTAGGCCACCACACTGCGCTCGCGCAGCGCCTTGGCCTTCAGCCGCACCTTGTACACGCTGCCGAACGCCTTGTTGACGCCACCGGTCGGGTCACCCGGCAGGTTCGGCGAGGCGCCGCCGGCCAGCAGCGTAGACGCCACCAGGCGGTTGAACAGGCCCGGCAGGCCGAAGCGCAGCGGGCGGGCGATATCGCAGAACAGGATCACCCGGTCATCGGGCGTCTCGTTGTGCGCATGGTGGATGTAGGTTTCGTCGAACATCATCCACTCACCGTCGCGCCAGCTCTTCTTGATGCCGTCCACTTCGATGTAGCAGGCATCGTTGTTGGGCGTGGCCAGGCCCAGGTGCAGGCGCAGCGAACCGGCGAACGGATCGCGGTGCGGGCGCAGCTCGCTGCCCGACGGCAGCTGCGCGAACATCGCTGCACGCACGTCCGGCAGCGATTCCAGCAGCGCGGTGGTCTTCGGGCACATCGCCTTGGCCGACGGGTGCGAGGGGCCGTACCACTTCAGGTAGAAGCGCTTCCAGCCACGGCGGAAGAACGAATTGAAGCCGGCATCGTTGAAGGTGCTGGAGGCAGCAATCGCCTGCGCATCGCGCAGCGCCAGTGCCTCGTCGCGGATCATCTGCCAGTTCTGCCGCAGCGGCTCCAGCTGCGGGAATTCTTTGCCCGGGTCCAGGAACGGCGTGGTCGGCACCTTCGAGAACATGTACATGACCACGTTGATCGGGGCCATGAAGCTGGAGTGGTCCAGCAGCTGGCGCGACCAGCGCGCGCGGACCTTGCCACGGAAGTGGATGTACAGCACGCAGGACACGAACAGCGCCGCAAGTACGATTTTGATGATCAAAACACTTTCCTCCAGCACACGCCGGACAGGGAAACAGGGCGATGCGGCCGCAGGGCCGGCATCAGTGGGGGAACGCGGCAGGAGACGGGGACGTGCCGGGTGGGTGCGGCCGTCGATGTCGCGTGTAACAGCTTATGGTCGGCAGGCCGTGCGCCGGGGTCAAGCCGGGCGTGCGCAGCGCGCAGTTGTGTGCAGTGATCGCTACCGGACGAATTTTCAAGTCATTGAAATGCAATCACTTTCAAGAAAGTGAGACAGAATTGTCCGAATGTATGTGACGAACTGTTCCAGCCACGACGCCGACATTTCTCCGACAAATCGTGGAATAGCGAACTCGCCGGTACTAAAATTGACTTAACGAAAGTTTAGCCAGTTCCCCAAGTCGTACCGGTTCGCTTGACGCTTCAGCGCCGCCCACCGGGTCGCCCGAGACCCCAGATGATCCCTTCCATTACCCCCTCCCCGTCCTGCGGCGATGACGCCGTGGCGCCGCTGCTGCTCAAGCGCGGTGAACGCTTCCTTGCCCCCGACGTCTACCGCACCTGCCTGGACGGCCGTCCGGCGGTGGTGAAGGACTACTCCCGCTACCGTGGCACCCCGGTGTCGCCGATCGCCCGGCTGATGGTGCGCCGCGAGGCGCGCATGCTGGAGCGGCTGGGCGGCTGGAAGCACGCCCCGGCCCTGCTCGGCACCCTCGGTGGCCTGGCGCTGGGCATGGAATTCATCCCCGGCCAGACCCTGAGCACCGCGCAGGCCGTGGGCAATGAAGTGTTCGAGCAGCTGCAGCACGCGCTGAGCCGCCTGCACGCCGCCGGCATCACCCACAACGACCTGCATGGCACCAACGTGGTGGTCAGCGCCGGCGTGCCGGTACTGCTGGATTTCACCTCGGCCTGGCGCGTACCGCGCTGGCTGCGCCGCAACCCGCTGAGCCGGCAGCTGAGCCGCAGCGACATGAAGAATCTGCTGAAGATGCGCCAGCGCGTGACCGGCCAGGCGCCGAGCCCGGCGCAGGCGGCCATGGTGGCCGACCCCGGTTGGGTGGCGGCCGTGCGCCAAGGATGGAAGCGGTTCTACAAGTGGGCCAAGCGCCGGTAGGCCCTTCGCTCTACCGCTCTTCTGTAGAGCCGAGCCCACGCTCGGCTGCTCTTTGCATCAGCCGAGCGTGGGCTCGGCTCTACAAAAACGGCTTACAACGCGTCCGCGTCCAGCTCACCGGTACGAATACGCACCACGCTGCCCAGGTCATACACGAATACCTTGCCGTCGCCGATCTTGCCGGTGCCCGCCGCCTTCACGATGGCTTCCACCACCACCTCCACCTGATCGTCGGTCACCGCCACTTCCAGCTTCACCTTCGGCAGGAAGTCGACCACGTACTCGGCGCCGCGGTACAGCTCGGTATGGCCCTTCTGGCGACCGAAGCCCTTCACTTCCGTCACCGTGATCCCGGTAACCCCGCGCTCGGCCAGCGCTTCGCGCACGTCGTCGAGCTTGAACGGCTTGATCACCGCCATGACCATCTTCATCGTCTATCTCCTGTATTCCGGCGTGGAGGATAGCGCCTGAACGCGGCCGGTGCGAAACCCGCCGCGCCTGTCCGGCGAGTGGGAGCCAGCAGTATCCTTACGGCCGAACAGCCGTGGCCGCGCCGGATGCGCAGGCCCACCACCCCACGGAGCACCCATGATCGACCTGAACCAAATCGATGACCTCGCCCGTCGCCTCAGCGACCTGGTGCCGCCGGGCCTGCGCGAATCGCGCGAGGAACTGCAGGCCACCTTCAAGAGCGCGCTGCAGGCCGGGCTGGCCAAGCTGGACCTGGTGACCCGCGAAGAGTTTGAAGTGCAGCGCGCGGTGCTGCTGAAGACCCGCGAGAAGCTGGATGCGCTGGAAACGGCGGTGCGCGAGCTGGAAGGCCGCAGCGCCGCAGAATGAAAAAAGGAGGCGCACGGCGCTTCCCACTTACAGAGTATTTCCCTGATGGGGCCTTGCCGCAAGGCCCGCCCGGCGCCCTAGACTCGCCGGCCTGTCGATCCGGCAGGACAGGTAGGGGCAGTGCTGATGACACAGGACACCGAATGGACACCCGTTTCGCATGACACCTGCGACCAGGTCGCCGGGCCGTTCTATCACGGCACCCGGGCCGATCTTGCAGTGGGCGAGCTGCTGAGCGCGGGGTTCCGGTCCAACCGACGTCCCCCCGGCTTGAGTAGTGGGCGGGTTTAGAGTCCGGTGCTGATGTTATCTTTCTTCGTCGCCAACTGCGCGGCGTACTGGGCGGGCGTTAGTCCGCCAAGCGCTCTTTTGGGCCTTTCT
>NZ_JBFPNJ010000004.1:0-16705 GCF_040815575.1 Stenotrophomonas sp. LST15-1-1.1 | reverse complement strand
CCGGTGCGGTCGAGCTGCCGGAAGGCGTCGAGATGGTGATGCCGGGCGACAACATCAAGATGGTTGTCACCCTGATCAACCCGGTCGCCATGGACGCCGGCCTGCGCTTCGCAATCCGCGAAGGTGGTCGTACCGTCGGTGCTGGCGTGGTTGCCACCATCCTCGAGTAAGCCTGCATGCCGGCGGTCGCATAGCGCTGCCGGTCTGGCGAGTGGCGGGCCGGGAACCTCGGTCCGCCTTCGCCGTCTAAGGGAAGGCAAGTTTTCAACGTACGCCAGTAGCTCAATTGGCAGAGCAGCGGTCTCCAAAACCGCAGGTTGGGGGTTCGAGTCCCTCCTGGCGTGCCATCTGCCCACCTTACCGAGCGGCCCTGCCGCTAAAGCAGACACAGCCTGATGAATAGCAAGATCGAACATTCCAAGGACACCTCCGCGCAAGGCGGGGATATCGTCAAGTACGTCCTCGCATCGTTGCTGGTGCTGGCAGGTCTGTTCGTCTGGTTCTGGTTCTCCGCCGATTCCGGTCGCGCTGCCCAGCTGGGCTCGTGGACGGGTCAGCTGCGTGCGTTGGCGGTCGTGGTCGGCCTGGTTGGCGGTATCGGCGTGTTCATGCTGACCGGCAAGGGGCGCGACACCCGCGAATTCCTCTCCGAGTCGCGTTTCGAACTGCGTAAAGTGGTTTGGCCGACCCGCCAGGAAGCCATTCGCATGACCTGGGTGGTGATTGTCGTCGTCCTGATCCTCAGCCTGCTGCTGGGCGGGTTCGACTTCTTCATCCAGAAACTGACTCAGTGGTTCCTGAGCCGCTAAGGAGAAATGCATGAAGCGTTGGTACGTCGTTCACGCCTATTCGGGCTTCGAGAAGTCGGTGGCGCAGGCTCTGCGCGATCGCATCGTCCGTGACGGCATGGAAGAGCGCTTCGGCGACGTCCTGGTTCCGACCGAGGAGGTGATCGAAATGCGCGCCGGCCAGAAGCGCCGTTCCGAGCGCAAGTTCTTCCCGGGTTACGTGCTGGTCCAGATCGAGACCCACGAAGAAGCGGGCATTCCGCGCATCGACAACGAAAGCTGGCATCTGGTCAAGGAAACCCCGCGCGTCATGGGCTTCATCGGCGGCACTGCCGATCGTCCGCTGCCGATCGCCGATTCCGAGGCCGAATCGATCCTGAATCGTGTCCAGGAAGGCGTCGAGAAGCCGCGTCCGAAGGTGCTGTTCGAGCCGGGCCAGATGGTCCGTGTCACCGAGGGTCCGTTCAACGACTTCAACGGTGTCGTCGAAGAGGTCAACTACGAGAAGAGCCGTCTGCGCGTCTCCGTGTTGATCTTCGGTCGCGCTACTCCGGTCGAGCTCGAGTTCGGCCAGGTCGAAAAGGCCGTCTGATCTGCATTCACCTGCCGCTTCAGGCATGTGAAGAAAAAACCTGATATGCTGCGCGGCTTCCCGCTAGGAAGCTGGCGGGACGAGGCCACCGAAAGGTGGCCTTCGGCATGATTTCAAAACGCGATGCCGGGACGCGTGATTCCCGGTCCGATGGGGAGCCTGTTGTCGCAAGGCGCTAGCACCCGGAGAGTACTCACATGGCAAAGAAAGTTGTCGGTTATATCAAGCTGCAGGTGAAGGCCGGTCAGGCCAACCCCTCGCCGCCGGTCGGTCCTGCGCTGGGTCAGCGCGGCCTGAACATCATGGAATTCTGCAAGGCCTTCAATGCCGCCACGCAGAAGCTCGAGCCGGGTCTGCCGGTTCCGGTGATCATCACGGCCTATTCGGACCGTACGTTCACCTTCATCACCAAGAGCACTCCGGCCACCACCCTGCTGAAGAAGGCCGCTGGCATCTCGTCGGGCTCCAAGCGCCCGAACACCGAGAAGGTCGGCAAGGTCACCCGTAAGCAGCTGGAAGAGATCGCCAAGGCGAAGGAACCGGATCTGACTGCCGCCGACCTGGACGCCGCCGTGCGTACCATCGCTGGCTCTGCCCGTTCCATGGGCCTCGTGGTGGAGGGTTAAGAAGATGGCACAGACCAAGCGTGAGAAGGCCATCAAGGCCGCAATCGTTCCGGGCAAGGCATACGCCTTCGAGGACGCGATCAACATCCTGAAGACCGCCACCAAGGCCAAGTTCGTCGAGTCGATCGACGTTGCTGTGCGCCTGGGCGTCGACGCGAAGAAGTCCGACCAGCAGGTCCGTGGCTCCACCGTGCTGCCGGCAGGTACCGGCAAGTCGGTCCGCGTCGCTGTCTTCGCTCCGGCCGGTGCCAAGGCTGACGAAGCCCTGGCCGCTGGCGCCGAAGCCGTCGGTATGGACGACCTGGCCGAGAAGATGCAGGCCGGCGATCTGAACTACGACGTCGTGATCGCGACCCCGGACGCAATGCGCGTCGTCGGTAAGCTGGGTACCGTGCTGGGCCCGCGCGGCCTGATGCCGAACCCGAAGGTCGGCACCGTCTCCCCGAACCCGGGTGAGGCTGTGAAGAATGCCAAGTCGGGTCAGGTGCGTTACCGCACCGACAAGGCCGGCATCATCCACTGCACCATCGGCAAGGCCGACTTCGCCGAAGACGCGCTGAAGTCGAACCTCACCGCGCTGCTGCTGGACCTGATCAAGGCCAAGCCGGCTACCTCGAAGGGCCTGTACCTGCAGAAGGTGTCGGTCAGCTCGACGATGGGCCCGGGCGTCACCGTCGACCAGTCGTCGCTGAGCCTGAAGTAATCGTTTCAAGCGGTCGCGGGTCCCTCGGATCCCGCGACCGTGACATTTGAAGGCATCGCCGGCAACCCATCGCCGGTGGTAGCCGTCAAAGACCGCAGGTGCGGTCGTGGTATGCCGGCGACGGGCACGGAAGCTCGATTTGGCAGGGAGTCGCCGCCGGAGCAGTCACGAACGCTTAATCGATTCCCCGGAATCACCCTGCGTAGATGGTGCCCTTCTGGAGTTTTTCTGGTTCACGCACGTCTGGGGTTACCCAGGTTGGCCCACTCCAGGTCTAGAACGGCCCACCCCCCGGAACATCATTCCGATGTTCCCGGCGTCCAGGACGGATGCCGCACAGGACCGCACACGGCAGGAGCCGTAAGCGGAGTTCAATCGGAGGAGTGCAATGGCTCTCAATCTGTCCCAGAAGCAAGAAGTAGTCGCGGAGCTGGCAGACATCGCCGCCAAGGCCCACTCCTTGATCGCAGCCGAATACGCTGGCACCACGGTCGCCCAGATGACCGCGATGCGCAAGCAGGCTCGTGAAACCGGCGTTTTCTTGAAAGTTGTCAAGAACACCCTGGCGTCGCGTGCTGTTGAAGGCACCGAGTTCGCAGTCGCACAGGACCAGATGGTTGGTCCGCTGCTGTACGCGTTCTCGCTCGAGGAGCCCGGTGCTGCCGGTCGCCTGATCAAGGAAGCCGCCAAGGGCAACGACAAGCTGAAGGCCAAGGTCGTCGCAATCGGTGGTGAAGTGTTCCCGGCAAGCCACGTCGACGTGTTGGCCTCGCTGCCGACCCGCGACCAGGCCCTGGCAATGCTGGCACGCGTCCTGACCGAGCCGGTCACGATGTTCGCCCGCGCCATCAAGGCAATCGGCGACAAGCAGAATGGTGGCGACGTCGCCGCCGACGCTGCTGAACCGGCCGCCGAGACCGCCTGAGTTTCGACTAATCGTGGTTCCTGACGGAACCTCAATCCAGAAAAACATCCAAAGGTAATTATCATGTCCCTTACCAACGAACAGATCGTCGACGCCATCGCCGAGAAGTCCCTGATGGAAGTGATGGAGCTGGTCAAGGCCATCGAAGAGAAGTTCGGCGTCTCCGCCGCTGCTCCGGTCGCCGCTGCTGTGGCTGGCCCGGCTGCCGTCGTTGAAGAGCAGACCGAATTCGTCGTCACCCTGAAGACCGCTGGCGACAAGAAGGTCGAAGTCATCAAGGCCGTCCGCGCCATCACCGGCCTGGGCCTGAAGGAAGCGAAGGACCTGGCCGAAGCCGGCGGCGTCCTGAAGGACAACGCTTCGAAGGACGAAGCCGAGAAGATGAAGAAGGACCTGGAAGCTGCTGGCGCGACTGTCGAAGTCAAGTAAGCACTTCCATTGCGTCGCCATCGAAATCCGGCGATGCAGCCAAGGCTGGGGGCGTAAGCCCCCGGCCTTTGGTCGTTGTTGTAGGGCCAGCCAATCCTGGCGCGGTTCTACGGTAATACGGTGAAAAAGCCCAACACGGGCTGCGGTCAAACCCTGGTCGGCCAGCGCAACGCGCGGCGGCGGGGGAGTGGATGCAGACGAGTTGGCAGTTGGAAGTAGCGGGAGAAGGCGTGCTGGTGCCGGCAATACCAGCGACTTCCAACTGACAATTTCAAGTTCCCTTCGGGTCGTGGGCGCACGACTCGCACAACAAGGTGGAAGACCTCATGACGTCCTATTCGTTCACCGAAAAAAAGCGTATCCGCAAGGATTTCGGCAAGCAGCGTTCGATTCTCGAAGTGCCGTTCCTGCTCGCCATCCAGGTGGATTCCTACCGTGAATTCCTGCAGGAAAACGTCGATCCGGCCAAGCGCACGGACCACGGCCTGCACGCTGCACTGAAGTCGGTCTTCCCGATCGCCAGCTACAGCGGCAATGCTGCCCTGGAATACGTCGGCTACAAGCTGGGCGATCCGGTCTTCGACGAGCGTGAGTGCCGTCAGCGTGGCATGAGCTACGGTGCGCCGCTGCGCGTGACCGTGCGCCTGGTGATCTACGACCGCGAGTCGTCGACCAAGGCCATCAAGTACGTGAAGGAGCAGGAGGTCTACCTCGGCGAAATCCCGCTGATGACCGACAACGGCACCTTCATCGTCAACGGCACCGAGCGCGTCATCGTCTCGCAGCTGCACCGCTCGCCGGGCGTGTTCTTCGACCACGACCGTGGCAAGACCCACAGCTCGGGCAAGCTGCTGTACAGCGCCCGCATCATTCCTTACCGCGGCTCCTGGCTGGACTTCGAGTTCGACCCGAAGGACGCGCTGTTCACCCGTATCGACCGTCGCCGCAAGCTGCCGGTGTCGATCCTGCTGCGTGCGCTTGGCTACAGCAACGAAGAGATGCTGGCCGAGTTCTTCGAGATCAACACCTTCCACATCAACCCGGATGAAGGCGTCCAGCTGGAGCTGGTGCCGGAACGCCTGCGTGGCGAAACCCTGGGCTTCGACCTCGCCGATGGCGACAAGGTCATCGTGGAAGCCGGCAAGCGCATCACCGCGCGCCACATCAAGCAGCTGGAAGCCTCGGGCATCGCCGCCCTGGCCGTGCCGGACGACTACATCGTCGGCCGCATCCTGTCGCACGACGTGGTCGATGCCTCGACCGGTGAACTGCTGGCCCAGGCCAACGACGAAATCACCGACGAGCAGCTGCAGAACTTCCGCAAGGCCGGCGTCGATGCCGTGGGCACCCTGTGGGTGAACGACCTGGATCGTGGCCCGTACCTGTCCAACACCCTGCGCATCGATCCGACCAAGACCCAGCTGGAAGCCCTGGTCGAGATCTACCGCATGATGCGTCCGGGCGAGCCGCCGACCAAGGATGCCGCGCAGAACCTGTTCCACAACCTGTTCTTCACCTTCGAGCGCTACGACCTGTCCGCCGTCGGCCGCATGAAGTTCAACCGTCGCGTGGGCCGCAAGGAAACCACCGGCGAAGCCGTGCTGTACGACCGCAAGTACTACGGCGAGCGCAACGACGAAGAGTCCAAGCGCCTGGTTGCCGCCCACGGCGACAGCTCGGACATCCTGGACGTGATCAAGGTCCTGACCGAGATCCGCAACGGTCGCGGCGTGGTCGATGACATCGATCACCTGGGCAACCGTCGCGTGCGTTCGGTCGGTGAAATGGCCGAGAACGTGTTCCGCGTGGGCCTGGTCCGCGTCGAGCGCGCGGTCAAGGAGCGCCTGTCGATGGCAGAGTCGGAAGGCCTGACCCCGCAGGAGCTGATCAACGCCAAGCCGGTGGCTGCGGCGATCAAGGAATTCTTCGGCTCCTCGCAGCTGTCGCAGTTCATGGATCAGAACAACCCGCTGTCGGAAGTCACGCACAAGCGTCGCGTCTCGGCCCTGGGCCCGGGCGGCCTGACCCGTGAGCGCGCCGGCTTCGAAGTGCGCGACGTGCACCCGACCCATTACGGCCGCGTCTGCACCATCGAAACCCCGGAAGGCCCGAACATCGGCCTGATCAACTCGCTGGCCGTGTACGCCCGCACCAACCAGTACGGTTTCCTCGAGACCCCGTACCGGAAGGTCGTGGACGGCAAGGTCTTCGACGAAGTCGAGTTCCTGTCGGCCATCGAAGAAAACGAGTACGTCATCGCCCAGGCCAACGCCCTGACCGATGCCAACAGCGTGCTGACCGAGCAGTTCGTTCCCTGCCGTTACCAGGGCGAATCGCTGCTGAAGCCGCCGGCGGAAGTCCACTTCATGGACGTCTCGCCGATGCAGACCGTGTCGATCGCGGCCGCGCTGGTTCCGTTCCTGGAGCACGATGACGCCAACCGCGCACTGATGGGCGCCAACATGCAGCGTCAGGCCGTGCCGACCCTGCGTGCGCAGAAGCCGCTGGTCGGTACCGGCATCGAGCGCGCCGTGGCGCGTGACTCGGGTGTGACCGTGAACGCCCGTCGTGGTGGTGAGATCGTGCAGATCGACGCCGCCCGCATCGTGGTCAAGGTCAACGAAGCCGAGATCACCGATGCGTCCGATGCCGGCGTCGACATCTATAACCTGATCAAGTACACCCGCTCCAACCAGAACACCTGCATCAACCAGCGTCCGCTGGTGGAAGTGGGCAACGTGGTGGCGCGTGGCGACGTGCTGGCCGACGGTCCGTCCACCGACATCGGTGAACTGGCCCTGGGCCAGAACATGCTGATCGCCTTCATGCCGTGGAACGGCTACAACTTCGAAGACTCCATCCTGCTCTCCGAGCGCGTGGTGGAAGAGGATCGCTACACCACGATCCACATCGAAGAGCTGACCTGCGTTGCGCGTGACACCAAGCTGGGGCCGGAGGAAATCTCCGCCGACATCCCGAACGTTTCCGAGCAGGCGCTGAACCGCCTGGACGAGAGCGGCGTGGTGTACATCGGTGCCGAAGTCCGCGCCGGCGACATCATGGTCGGCAAGGTCACCCCGAAGGGCGAAAGCCAGCTGACCCCGGAAGAGAAGCTGCTGCGCGCGATCTTCGGCGAGAAGGCTTCGGACGTGAAGGACAGCTCGCTGCGCGTGCCGCCGGGCATGGACGGCACCGTCATCGACGTGCAGGTCTTCACCCGCGATGGCATCGAGAAGGACAAGCGCGCCCGTCAGATCGAAGAGTCTGAAATCAAGCGCGTCAAGAAGGACTTCGACGACCAGTTCCGCATCCTGGAAGCGGCCATCTACGCCCGTCTGCGTTCGCAGATCGTCGGCAAGGTGGTCAACGGTGGCGCCGGCCTGAAGAAGGGCGACGTCATCTCCGACGCCTACCTGGATGGCCTGAAGAAGGCTGACTGGTTCGTGCTGCGCATGAAGGACGAGGACGCTGCCGAAGCCATCGAGCGCGCACAGAAGCAGATCCAGGCGCACGAGAAGGAATTCGAGCGTCGCTTCGCCGACAAGCGCGGCAAGATCACCGCTGGCGACGACCTCGCCCCGGGCGTGCTGAAGATGGTCAAGGTGTTCCTGGCCGTGAAGCGCCGCATCCAGCCGGGCGACAAGATGGCAGGCCGCCACGGCAACAAGGGTGTGGTGTCCAACGTGGTGCCGGTCGAGGACATGCCGTACATGGCCTCGGGCGAAACCGTGGACATCGTGCTGAACCCGCTGGGCGTGCCGTCGCGTATGAACATCGGGCAGATCCTGGAAGTGCACCTGGGCTGGGCTGCCAAGGGTCTGGGTCGCAAGATCCAGGCGATGCTGGAAGCTCAGGCGGCGGTCGCCGACCTGCGCAAGTTCCTGGACGACATCTACAACCACGATGACACCAACGTGGCCAACCGTGTCGACCTGTCGCAGTTCAGCGACGAGGAACTGCTGCGTCTGGCCCGCAACCTGTTCGACGGCGTGCCGATGGCCACCCCGGTGTTCGACGGTGCCACCGAAGCGGAAATCAAGCGCATGCTGGAACTGGCCGACCTGCCGAGCAGTGGCCAGACCCAGCTGTATGACGGCCGCACCGGTGAAGCCTTCGATCGCCACACCACCGTGGGCTACATGCACTACCTGAAGCTGAACCACCTGGTCGACGACAAGATGCACGCCCGTTCGACCGGTCCGTACTCGCTCGTCACCCAGCAGCCGCTGGGCGGCAAGGCGCAGTTCGGCGGCCAGCGCTTCGGTGAAATGGAAGTCTGGGCGCTGGAAGCCTACGGCGCGGCCTACACCCTGCAGGAAATGCTGACGGTGAAGTCCGATGACGTGCAGGGCCGCAACCAGATGTACAAGAACATCGTCGACGGTGAGCACGAGATGGTCGCGGGCATGCCGGAATCCTTCAACGTGCTTGTGAAGGAAATCCGCTCGCTGGCCATCAACATGGAACTGGAAGACAACTGATCCATGCCGGCGCGGCGGTCAATGCCGCCGCGCCGCTGGCAGTCAACTGAAAGCCCATCGACACAGCATTCCTCCTTCTGGAGAACACCATGAAAGACCTGCTCAACCTCTTCAACCAGCAGCGCCAGACGCTGGACTTCGACGCGATCAAGATCGCGCTGGCTTCGCCGGACCTGATCCGTTCGTGGTCCTTCGGCGAAGTGAAGAAGCCGGAAACCATCAACTACCGTACCTTCAAGCCGGAACGTGACGGCCTGTTCTGCGCCGCCATCTTCGGACCGGTCAAGGACTACGAGTGCCTGTGCGGCAAGTACAAGCGCATGAAGCACCGCGGCGTGGTCTGCGAGAAGTGCGGCACCGAAGTGACCCTGGCCAAGGTGCGTCGTGAGCGCATGGGCCACATCGACCTGGCTTCGCCGGTCGCGCACATCTGGTTCCTGAAGTCGCTGCCGTCGCGCATCGGCCTGATGCTGGACATGACCCTGCGCGATATCGAGCGCGTGCTGTACTTCGAAGCCTACGTGGTGACCGAGCCGGGCCTGACCGCCCTGGAGCGCCGCCAGCTGCTGACCGAAGAACAGTACCTGCAGGCCCGCCAGGAGCACGGCGACGACTTCGACGCCGCCATGGGCGCCGAGGCCGTGTACGAGCTGCTGCGCACCATCGACCTGCAGTCGGAGATGACCCGCCTGCGCGAAGAGATCGCCAGCACCGGTTCGGAAACCAAGCTGAAGCGACTGACCAAGCGCATCAAGCTGATCGAAGCCTTCCTGGAATCGGGCAACCGCCCGGAGTGGATGGTCATGACCGTCCTGCCGGTGCTGCCGCCGGACCTGCGTCCGCTGGTTCCGCTGGATGGTGGCCGCTTCGCGACCTCCGACCTGAACGACCTGTACCGCCGCGTCATCAACCGCAACAACCGCCTGCGCCGCCTGCTCGAACTGAGCGCGCCGGACATCATCGTGCGCAATGAAAAGCGCATGCTGCAGGAATCGGTCGATGCGCTGCTGGACAACGGCCGTCGCGGCCGTGCCATCACCGGCACCAACAAGCGCCCGCTGAAGTCGCTGGCCGACATGATCAAGGGCAAGCAGGGTCGCTTCCGTCAGAACCTGCTCGGCAAGCGCGTCGACTACTCGGGCCGTTCGGTCATCGTGGTCGGTCCGTACCTGCGCCTGCACCAGTGCGGCCTGCCGAAGAAGATGGCGCTCGAACTGTTCAAGCCGTTCGTGTTCGCCAAGCTGCAGCGTCGTGGCCTGGCCACCACCATCAAGGCCGCCAAGAAGCTGGTCGAGCGCGAAGAAGCCGAAGTCTGGGACATCCTGGAAGAGGTCATCCGCGAGCATCCGGTGATGCTGAACCGTGCGCCGACCCTGCACCGTCTGGGCATCCAGGCCTTCGAGCCGGTCCTGATCGAAGGCAAGGCCATCCAGCTGCACCCGCTGGTCTGCACCGCGTTCAACGCCGACTTCGACGGTGACCAGATGGCCGTCCACGTGCCGCTCTCGCTGGAAGCCCAGCTGGAAGCGCGTGCGCTGATGATGTCCACCAACAACATCCTGTCGCCGGCCAACGGCGAGCCGATCATCGTGCCGTCGCAGGACGTCGTGCTGGGTCTGTACTACATGACCCGCTCGCTGGAAAACAAGAAGGGCGAGGGCATGGCCTTCGCCAACATCGCCGAAGTCAAGCGCGCCTACGACAACCGCGTGGTGGAACTGCACGCGCGCGTCAAGGTCCGCATCACCGAGGTGGTGACCGACGAGGAAGGCAACAAGCAGAGCAAGTCGTCGATCGTGGAGACTACGATCGGTCGCGCCCTGCTGGCTGAAATCCTGCCGGAAGGCCTGCCGTTCGCGCTGGCCAACACCGAGCTGACCAAGAAGAACATCAGCCGCCTGATCAACTCCAGCTACCGTCAGCTGGGTCTGAAGGACACGGTCGTGTTCGCCGACAAGCTGATGTACACCGGCTTCGCCTACGCGACCCGCGCCGGCGTCTCGATCGGCATCGACGACATGCTGATCCCGGACGAGAAGAAGGGCATCCTCACCGAGGCCGAAGCCGAAGTGCTGGAAATCCAGGAGCAGTACCAGTCGGGCCTGGTCACCGCCGGCGAGCGCTACAACAAGGTGGTCGACATCTGGTCGCGCACCAATGAGCGCATCGCCAAGGCGATGATGGACACCATCGGTACCGAGAAGGTCATCAATGCCAAGGGCGAGACCATCGACCAGAAGTCGATGAACTCCCTGTACATCATGGCCGACTCCGGTGCACGAGGCAGCCAGGCGCAGATCCGTCAGCTGGCCGGCATGCGTGGCCTGATGGCCCGTCCCGATGGCTCGATCATCGAGACGCCCATCAAGGCGAACTTCCGCGAAGGCCTGAACGTGCAGGAGTACTTCAACTCCACCCACGGTGCCCGTAAGGGTCTGGCCGATACCGCGCTGAAGACCGCGAACTCGGGTTACCTGACCCGTCGTCTGGTCGACGTGGCGCAGGACGTGGTGATCACCGAGGTGGATTGCGGTACCACCGAAGGCCTGATCATGACCCCGATCGTTGAAGGCGGCGACGTGGTCGAGCCGTTGAAGGATCGCGTGCTGGGTCGCGTGGTTGCCGAGGACGTGTTCCTGCCGGGCAACGACGAAGATCCGATCGTCACCCGCAATACCCTGCTCGACGAAGCCTGGGTCGCCAAGCTTGAAGAGGCCAGCGTGCAGACCATCAAGGTCCGCTCGACGATCTCCTGCGAATCGGCCTTCGGTGTCTGCAGCCGCTGCTACGGCCGCGATCTGGCCCGTGGCCACCTGGTCAACATCGGTGAAGCGGTCGGCGTCATCGCCGCCCAGTCCATCGGTGAGCCGGGTACCCAGCTGACGATGCGTACGTTCCACATCGGTGGTGCGGCGTCGCGAGCTGCTGCGGTCGACAACATCACTGTCAAGACCACCGGCTCGGTCAAGTTCAGCAACCTCAAGTCGGTGGCCCACGCCAACGGCTCGCTGGTCGCGGTGTCGCGCTCGGGCGAAATGTCGGTGCTCGATGCACACGGCCGTGAGCGTGAGCGTTACAAGCTGCCGTACGGCGCAACCATCACCTCCAAGGACGGTGATGCGGTCAAGGCTGGCCAGACCGTGGCCAACTGGGATCCGCATAACCACCCGATCGTTTCGGAAGTGGCCGGTTTCATCCGCTTCATCGACTTCGTCGACGGCATCACCGTCATCGAGAAGACCGATGAGCTGACCGGCCTGGCGTCGCGCGAAATCACCGACCCGAAGCGCCGCGGCGCCCAGGCGAAGGATCTGCGTCCGATCGTCCGCATCGTCGATGGCAAGGGCAACGACCTGTCGATTCCGGGCACCGACCTGCCGGCGCAGTACCTGCTGCCGCCGCGCTCGATCGTCAACCTGCAGGACGGCGCTGCCGTCGGCGTGGGTGACGTGGTCGCCAAGATCCCGCAGGAAGCGTCCAAGACCCGCGACATCACCGGTGGTCTGCCGCGCGTGGCCGATCTGTTCGAAGCGCGCAAGCCGAAGGATCCGGCGGTGCTGGCCGAGCGTTCGGGCATCATCAGCTTCGGCAAGGACACCAAGGGCAAGCAGCGCCTGATCATCAAGGACACCGATGGTTCGGAGCACGAAGAGCTGATTCCGAAGTACCGTCAGGTCATCGTGTTCGAAGGTGAGCACGTGACCAAGGGCGAAACCATCGTCGACGGCGAGCCGAGCCCGCAGGACATCCTGCGTCTGCTGGGTGTCGAGCCGCTGGCCGCCTACCTGGTCAAGGAAATCCAGGACGTGTACCGCCTGCAGGGCGTGAAGATCAACGACAAGCACATCGAGGTGATCACCCGCCAGATGCTGCGCAAGGTCGAGATCACCGATCAGGGCAGCAGCAAGTTCCTGAACGGCGAACAGGTCGAGCGTCAGCGCGTCATCGAGGAAAATGCACGCCTGACCACCCGCAACGAGCTGATCGCTCGCTTCGATCCGGTCCTGCTGGGCATCACCAAGGCGTCGCTGGCGACCGAATCGTTCATCTCGGCGGCCTCCTTCCAGGAGACCACCCGCGTGTTGACCGAGGCTGCCGTCCGCGGCACCAAGGACAACCTGCGCGGCCTGAAGGAGAACGTGATCGTCGGCCGTCTGATTCCGGCCGGTACCGGTCTGTCGTACCACGCCAACCGCCGCCGCAACGCGAGCGGGTTGACCGACTCGGAAATGCAGACCCTCGCCGGTACCCCGGCAGCTGCAGCCCCCGTGGCCGTGGCAGCGCCGGAAGTGGTGGTGGAGTCGACCGACGCCGAGCAGGCCGAGGATTGATCGGCGGGTCCGGCCCCGGCCGGACCTCGATCGGGCAGGGACCGGCCCATTGGCCGGACCCTGCGGGACGTACCGGCTCCGTGCCGGGCAAGTAATCATGCAGGACCGGTTTCGGCCGGTCCTGCACTCGAGGGCCCAGGCCGCTGGTCTGTTCGCCTTCGATGATGTAGGATGCCGCCCGGCCCAGCGATGGGTCGGGATGACAACCTGAACGGGGGGCATGGAGAAGGCTCCCCTGTAACGGCCCAGGATCAGGGCTGGCTTGGCGTGTGCGCATTTGACCGCGTTTTCGCCAGGTTGCTACAATCGTCTGTCTCAGCAGGCCGGTTTTTCGCCTGCTCGCACATATCCGCATTCATGGCCGGTTTCTTTCGGCCTCTCTCAGAAGAACATACTGATGGCGACGATCAATCAGCTTGTCCGCAAGCCGCGGCAGGCAACCACTTATAAGAGCGCCTCGCCGGCTCTCGAAAAGTGCCCCCAGCGCCGTGGCGTCTGCACGCGCGTTTACACCACTACTCCGAAGAAGCCGAACTCGGCGCTTCGCAAGGTTGCCAAGGTTCGCCTGACCAACCAGGAAGAAGTGATTTCCTACATCGGCGGTGAAGGCCACAACCTGCAGGAGCACTCCGTGGTCCTGATCCGTGGCGGTCGCGTCAAGGATCTGCCGGGTGTGCGTTACCACACCGTTCGTGGTTCGCTCGACGCCTCCGGCGTTGCCAAGCGTCGCCAGGGCCGTTCCAAGTACGGCGCCAAGCGTCCGAAGAGCTAAGGGAAAGCACACATGTCTCGTAAAGGTAATACGCCGCAGCGCGCAGTCCTGCCGGATCCGAAGCACGGAAGCGAAACCATCGCCCGTTTCATCAACATGGTGATGCTGAGCGGCAAGAAGTCGGTCGCTGAAAAGATCGTCTATGGCGCCATGGACGTGATCGGTGAGAAGAACCCGAATTCCGTCGAGCTGGTTCAGAAGGCTCTGGAAAACGTGGCTCCGTCGGTCGAAGTCAAGTCCCGCCGTGTCGGTGGTGCCACCTATCAGGTGCCGGTCGAAGTGCGTGCCTCGCGCAAGATGGCCCTGGCCATGCGTTGGCTGATCGACTCCGCGCGCAAGCGTGGTGAGAACACCATGCCGAAGAAGCTGGCCGCTGAACTGATCGACGCCTCGGAAAACCGTGGCGGCGCCATCAAGAAGCGCGAAGAAACCCACCGCATGGCCGAAGCCAACAAGGCATTCGCCCACTACCGCTGGTGAGTTTGACGGCCTTGTAAAACAGGCAGGGCAGCACCATTTCGGTGCTGCCTCGCGGCCCCAGAAGGGCTGCGCCAATCCGAAGGCCGCCGAAAGGCGGCGTTCGGCCATCCGAAATCCAAGAAATCTGAGAGGCTCCCCGTGGCCCGTTCCACTCCCATCGAGCGTTACCGCAATTTCGGCATCATGGCTCACATCGATGCCGGCAAGACCACCACGTCCGAGCGCATCCTGTTCTACACCGGCAAGAGCCACAAGATCGGTGAAGTGCATGACGGCGCCGCCACCATGGACTGGATGGAGCAGGAGCAGGAGCGTGGCATCACGATCCAGTCCGCTGCGACCACCGCGTTCTGGAAGGGCATGGACAAGTCCCTGCCGGAGCACCGCTTCAACATCATCGACACCCCCGGGCACGTCGACTTCACCATCGAAGTGGAGCGCTCGCTGCGCGTGCTCGACGGTGCCGTCTTCGTGCTGTGCGCCGTCGGTGGCGTGCAGCCGCAGTCGGAAACCGTGTGGCGCCAGGCGAACCGCTACAAGGTTCCGCGCATCGCGTTCGTCAACAAGATGGACCGCACCGGCGCCAACTTCACCAAGGTTGTCGGCCAGTTGAAGGCAAAGCTGGGTGCCAAGGCCGTTCCGATGCAGCTGCCGATCGGCGCTGAGGAAGGCTTCAAGGGCGTCGTCGATCTGCTGAAGATGAAGGCCATCCATTGGGATGAGGCCTCGCAGGGCATGAAATTCGAGTACAGCGATGTGCCGGCCGACCTGCTGGCTGAAGCGACCGAAGCCCGTACCTTCATGATCGAAGCGGCTGCCGAAGCCAGTGAAGAGCTGATGGACAAGTACCTGGGCGGCGATGAGCTGACCGAGGCCGAGATCATCGAAGCCCTGCGCGTGCGCACCCTGGCCACCGACATCGTGCCGATGTACTGCGGCTCGGCGTTCAAGAACAAGGGCGTGCAGGCCATGCTGGACGGCGTGATCCAGCTGCTGCCGTCGCCGATCGACGTGCCGGACGTGACCGGTACCGACGTTGACGATGAAACCAAGGAAATGAGCCGCAAGTCTGACGACAAGGCTCCGTTCTCGGCCCTGGCCTTCAAGATCATCACCGATCCGTTCGTCGGCGCGCTGACCTTCTTCCGTGTCTACTCGGGCACGCTGAATGCAGGCGACCAGCTGCTGAACTCGGTGAAGGGCAAGAAGGAGCGCATCGGCCGCATCCTGCAGATGCACTCCAACAACCGCGAAGAAATCAAGGAAGTTCTGGCCGGCGACATCGCCGCCGCCGTGGGCCTGAAGGACACCACTACGGGTGACACCCTGTGCTCCATGGATCAGCCGATCATCCTCGAGCGTATGGTGTTCCCGGAGCCGGTCATCTCGATGGCTGTCGAGCCGAAGACCAAGTCCGACCAGGAAAAGATGGGTCTGGCACTGGGTCGTCTGGCCCAGGAAGATCCGTCGTTCCGCGTCAAGACCGACGAAGAGTCCGGCCAGACCATCATCTCGGGCATGGGCGAGCTGCACCTGGACATCATCGTTGACCGCATGAAGCGCGAGTTCAACGTTGAGGCCAACGTCGGCAAGCCGCAGGTGGCTTACCGCGAAACGATCACCATGTCGGACGTGAAGTCGGACTACAAGCACGCCAAGCAGTCCGGTGGTAAGGGTCAGTACGGTCACGTCGTGATCGAGCTGTCGCCGATCACCGAGGCCGATCGTGCAGATCCGAAGATCGCCGCGGGCATCAAGGACGACTTCCTGTTCATCAACGACATCACCGGTGGCGTGATTCCGAAGGAATTCATCCCGTCGATCGAAAAGGGTCTGCGCGAAACCATCACCAATGGCCCGCTGGCTGGCTTCCCGGTCGTGGACGTCAAGGTGAAGCTGGTGTTCGGCTCGTACCACGACGTCGACTCCTCGGAAATGGCGTTCAAGCTCGCCTCGTCGATGGCCTTCAAGGAAGGCTTCCGCAAGGCCAAGCCGGTCCTGCTGGAGCCGATCATGAAGGTCGAGATCGTGACCCCGGAGGATTACCAGGGTGACGTGATGGGCGACGTGAGCCGTCGTCGCGGCGTTCTGCAGGGTTCTGATACCACCGGTGACGGTTCGGCCAGCATCATCAACGCGATGATCCCGCTGGGCGAAATGTTTGGCTACGCGACCTCGCTGCGTTCGCAGACCCAGGGCCGCGCCACCTTCACGATGGAATTTGACCACTACGAGCCGGCGCCGAACAACATCGCCGACGAAGTCATGAAGAAGGCCTGAGCGTAACGCTCAGGTCCTCCAAACCACTTACGAACTAAAAGGTAGAACGAAATGGCAAAGGGTAAGTTCGAGCGCACCAAGCCGCACGTCAACGTCGGCACCATCGGTCACGTCGATCACGGCAAGACCACGCTGACCGCCGCACTGACCAAGATCGGTGCAGAGCGCTTCGGTGGCGAGTTCAAGGATTACTCCGCGATCGACGCCGCGCCGGAAGAAAAGGCACGTGGCATCACGATCTCGACCGCACACGTCGAATACGAATCCACCGTTCGTCACTACGCCCACGTCGATTGCC
>NZ_JBFPNJ010000003.1:0-50369 GCF_040815575.1 Stenotrophomonas sp. LST15-1-1.1 | reverse complement strand
CGGGTTGGGTTCGCGGGGGTGTCCGCGGCATGGATGCCGCGGCCAAGCCCCCAGGGATGGGTTCACGGCGTCCCCCGCGAACCCAACCCGCCCGGCCCACCCACGGCTTTTGCTCTGAACGACCGACCACCTACGAGGGGCTGCGCCGTTCGCTGGAAAACTCAGCCGGCCGCCTCGACCACCAGCGCACTGCCCTGCACCGCCACCACCCGCACCAGCGTGCCGGCCGGCAGCTCCGGCCCACTCACCTGCCACGACGCATCGTCGATGCTGACCCTGCCCTGCCCGCCGACGATGGCCTGCTGCAATGGCACCACCCGCCCGACCAGTTGTTCTGCGCGGCGGTTGAGCAGCGGCGCGTCGCTCTGCCGCGCACGCGGCTTGCCCCAATGCCGGTAGCACTGGATCGACAGCACGCTCAGCACCACGAAGGCGACCACCTGCCACAGCACCGGAACATCGGCGAACACCGCTACCAGCGCGAACACCGCCGCCGCACCGATGCCGATCCACAGCATGAACGCGCCGGGCGCCAGCGCTTCGGCGGCGAACAACAACAATGCCAGCGCACCCCAGGCAACGACTTCCCAGCGCATGTCAGCCTCCAATCGGCGGCGGGCGCTTCGCCGGCGGCCGGGTTTCCTGGTTGGACAGGGCCTGCTTGGCGAGCTCGGCCACGCCGGCAATCGAACCAATCACGCCGCTGGCCTCCATCGGCATCAACACCAGCTTCTGGTTCGGCGAGGTCGCCAATTCCTTGAACGCTTCCACATACTTCTGTGCGATGAAGTAGTTGATGGCCTGGACGTCACCGTCGGCGATCGCCGCCGACACCACCTGGGTCGCCTTGGCTTCGGCTTCGGCCAGGCGCTCGCGGGCTTCGGCATCGCGGAACGCGGCCTCGCGCCGCCCCTCCGCTTCCAGTACCGTGGCCTGCTTCTCGCCTTCGGCACGCAGGATCTCGGACTGCCGCGAACCTTCCGCCTCTAGGATCTGCGCGCGCTTCTCGCGCTCGGCCTTCATCTGCCGTGCCATCGCATCGAGCAGGTCGCGCGGCGGCTGGATGTCGCGGATTTCGATGCGGTTGACCTTCACGCCCCACGGATTGGTTGCATGGTCGACCACGCTGAGCAGCTTGGCGTTGATCACCTCGCGCTGGCTGAGTGATTCATCCAGGTCCATCGAGCCGATCACGGTACGGATGTTGGTCTGCACCAGGGCGATCATCGCCACTTCCAGCACGGACACCTCGTAGGCCGCCTTGGCCGCGTCCAGTACCTGGAAGAACACCACGCCGTCGACGCGCACCGCAGCGTTGTCCTTGGTGATCACTTCCTGGCCGGGCACGTCCAGCACCTGTTCCATCATGTTCACCTTGCGACCCACCCCGTAGACGATCGGGATCAGGAAATGCAGGCCGGGCGACATCGTGTGGGTGTAACGGCCGAACCGTTCGACGGTCCATTCATACCCCTGCGGCACCATCCGTACCGCCTTGAACAGGATGACCACGGCCACGAAGGCCAGTACCGCGCTGAAGAACATGGTCGGGAACATCGCGCTTTCCTGATGGGAGACGTCCGGAGCCCAGCATAGCGCGCGGATGCAGGCGGTGCGGGCACCGCACGTTCCAGGGGAAAGCAGCCGAGCGTGGCCCGGCTCTACAGGATGAACCCGGTCAGATCCGGGTCGTGGCCAGGAAGCGCTCGCGGTCCTGCTGGGTCTGCCGGCGGATCTCGGCCAGCGCTTGGCTTTCGGTCGCCTCCAGCATCGCCTCGAACAGGCGCTGGAAGTGATGCCGCATCGCATTGCGTGCCGCGACCGGATCGCGCGCACGCAGGCCCTCGAAGATCGCCATGTGCTCGTCGGCGCGGCTGGCGCCATCGTCATGGCACACCCGGGCATAGACCTCGGTCACCCGCGGCAGCTCGCTGCGCATGCGCCAGATCTGCTGCACGAAATACTCGACCACCGGATTGCCCGACAGGCGGGCGATGGTCAGATGGAAGCGGCGGTCGTAGTCGCCGGCCTCTTCATCGGTGAGGTCACGCCGGCACAGTGCTTCGGCCAGCACCTGCAGTTCGGCGATGCCGGCCTCATCGATGTTGCTTGCCGCCAGCGCTGCGGCTTCCGCCTCGAACACGGCACGCGCAGCGGTCAGGTCGAAGGCGCTGATATCGGGCAGCCCGCCGGCAGCCTGTGCCGGGCGCGGCTTCACATAGACGCCCGAGCCGATACGGATCGCGATCCAGCCCTGCGCTTCCAGCGCGATCTCCGCCTCGCGGATGGTGACCCGGCTGACGCCGAAGCGCTCGGCAAGTTCACGTTCGCCCGGCAGGCGCGAACCCGACGGATATTCGCCATCTTCGATCAGCTTGCGGAGCTTGGCGGCGATGGTCTGGTAGAGACGGTTGGCGGACATGCGGCTGACCCTTGGCGGTTCCCTCCGGGCCCGTCCCCGGCCACCGGGCACGGTGCGGGTCCGGTTGGAGCGACGGCGCGACCATTGGCCGCGCCGCCCTGTTCAGAACTTGTATCGTACACCGAAATACGCGCGCCGCCCGTAGCTCACCACCTCGCGGAAATTCCCGTAAAGCGGCTGGTACGCCACGCGTGGCTCGTTGGTCAGGTTCATCAGTTCCAGCGACAGCGACAGCTGCTTGTTCACCCGGTAGCGCAGGCGCAGGTCGACGCTGGTGTTGTCATCGTAGTAACGGTTCTGCTGCGCCGTGTTGCCGGTGAAGTCCTGGTAATAATGCGAACGGAACTTGCCGATGGCCTGGATGTTGAAGCGGCCCACGTCCCAGTAGAGGGAACCGGACAGCACATGCCGCGAGAAGCCGCTCAGGCCGGCCGGCGGCACGATGGCCGGAATGATCGATCCATCGGCGGCCACCTGCTCGCCCAAGCGTGAATCCTGGGTCTGGTAGTCGGCGTCGGCATAGTTGTAGCTGACCTTGAAGCCGAGGCCGTCGAACGGCTTGGGCAGGTACGAGAACCGGTGGGTGGCACTGAGCTCGATACCGGTCAGGGTGCTGTCCTCGTCGGTGGTCACCTGCTGGCGCACCGGCACGGTCACCGTCTGTCCGTTGATGGTGTAGGTTTCCGGCACCAGCGCGGTGGCGGTGCCGCCGTTGAACTGCTTCCAGTACACCGCACCGGCCAGCAGCGTGTCCGGGTTGGCATACCACTCCAGCGAGACATCACCGTTCCAGGACATCAGCGGCTGCGCGGCCGGATTGCCGCTGGCACTGATGTCGTCCAGCGCGTCGGCCAGGCCGGTATAGGTGGCATCGCTGCTGACATTGATGGTTCGACCCGCACCGAGTGCGGCGATATCCGGGCGTGACATCGCACGGTACGCACCCACCCGCAGCAACAGGTCCGGCTTCAGCTCGAAGGCGGCATTCAGGCTCGGCAGCAGTTTGTCGTTGCCCGCTTTGAACACCTGGGTGGTGAAATCACCCGTGGGCTGCAGGCGGATCGTGCCGTCGCCGTTGTTGATGATCGCCAGGTCGGTGCGCACACCTTCCGAGCGCACGTCGGTCTTGACCCAGCGCAGGCCGACATTGCCGGTGACCGGCAGCCCGAACAGCGTGCTGCTGAACTCACCCATCAGGTACAGCGCGCGGTTTTTCTCGGTCACATCGACGTTGTTCGGATCCTGGAAATCCGGGTCCAGGCCGCTGTCACTGGTGCCGCGGAAGGACTCGTAGAGGCAGCTCGGATCGAAGTATGCCCACGAGGAGATCGTGTTGCCGCTGGCCGCATCCATGAAGTCATCCTGCGGGAACGGTGCACGGCAGGCACGGTTGGCGGCAATGATCTTCGCCTTGTCTGCCGCAACGCGCTGGTCGTAGTCGGTCACCAGGGTGTTGTCGCGCAGGCGGTAGTCGGCCTGGCTGGCGCGCACGCCGCCCTTGATGCGGGTGAAGAAACCGGACTCGGGCATGAAGCTGGCATCGAAGCGGCCAGCCTTGATCTTGTGATCGTTCTCGGTCGCGCTGGAGGTCACCCGCGCTGCACCGGTGTAGGCATCCCAGTTGTTCGGATCGAAGTTTGGCGCCAGCGCCACGCTCGGCACCTCGCCATGCCAGTCCCAGTCGTAGTCGACATAGCCGGTGGCGCCGCTGCTGATGCCCGGCACGATGGCGTTGTTGACGTCGCGCTGGTTGGCGCGCAGCCGGGTCATGCGCTCGCTGTCCAGGCGGTTGGTATGCGAATAGGAAAGATCGGTGGACAGCTCCCAGGCGGGGCTCGGGCGCAGGATCAGATTCAGGCCGCCACCGGTGTACTCCTCGCCGCGCCAATAGCGGTTGGAGGTCGAATCGATGGAGGTGCTGCCATGCAGGTGGCGGACGATGCCGTCCTCGTCCACGTCGCGCTGGGTGATGCCGCGACGTGCATTGGACAGGCTCAGGTCGCTGCGGTTCTCGTCCCAGTTGCGCTCGGTATGTTCGAAATCGAGGTTGACCTCGACCACGTCGTTGGGCCGCCATTGGATCGCCGCGAACTCGCTCTGGCGATCATTGCGCTCCTGCTTCAGCCGATAGATGCGGCTGCTCGGCACCAGGTAATACGGGGCGCCATTGGCGATGGCCTGGGCGCTGACCTCATTGCAGTTGGCATTGGCCACGTTCTGCCTGCCATCGCAGGCATACCAGGTGGAGCCGCTGGTGATGCTCTCCTCCGGATCGGTGCCCTCCAGCCGCTGGATGCCCAGCGAGATGCCGAGCTTCTGGCCGTTGCCGAATTCGAACTGGTCGATGTAGCTGGCGGTACCGCGATAGCCGATGCCATCGTCGTCGCGGTACTTCTTGTCATACTCGGCCCAGCTGCCACGCAGATCGATCTGCGCCGAGCGCTTGCCGTACTCCAGCGGCTTGACCGTCTCCAGGCCGATGGTGCCGGCAACGCCACCTTCGATGATGTCGGCACGTTGGGTCTTGTAGATCGCCACCGTGTTGATCAGCTCGGCCGGGAACATGTTGAAGTTCACCGAGCGGTCGCCGCTGCCGTTGGTGATCTCGCGGCCGTTGAAGTTGGTGCTGCTGAGGAAGGCGCCGAGACCGCGGATCGAGATTTCCGACGCGCCGGTCTTGTCGCGGGTCGAGGCGGCACCGGTCAGCGTTTCGATCGCATCGGCCAGCGACGGCGCGGGCAGGTCGCCAATGTCATCGGCCGACAACACATCGGCGATCACCGTGTCGTCGCGTTTCTTGTTGATCGAACTCTGCATCGACTCGCGGATGCCGGTGACCTGGACCTGGTCCAGGGTGGTGGCGTCCTGCCCGGAACCGGTAGCGGCAGACTGCGCCTGTACGGCCGGCGAAGCCGCCAGCGCAGCGAGCAGTGCCACGATCAGTGGTGTGGGTGACAACGGTGTACGACGTACAACTCCGGCAGGTTGCCGCATGGTTTTCCTCCTCCCAAAGGATCGCCCGGACGGTAGGCGTGGGACGCAGCTTCGACACGCCGACACAGAAATGTCAACCAACTGGACTGGATTTTTCGTAATACCTTTGATTCAGACCGGTTGCACAGCATTTCATGTGCTGATGCAGCATGACTTTGCGCGCAACGTGGCTTACAACACACCCAACAAGTGGTATGCACACCCACTCTGACACCGCGGCCCTGCCGTCTCTGGAAGGACTTCATGCGCACTCAATCGACTTCGCACCGACCTTCGAAAGCTGCCTTTGGGCATTGCCTGGCAATTGGACTGGCAACATGCCTGACCAGTTCACCGGCAACGGCTGCCAGCTGGCTCGTCCACGACGCCAGCGCCTTCGCCACCGCCGCTGCCGCCCTGCAGCCTGGCGATGAGATCGTGCTGGCCGATGGCACCTGGACCGACGCGCGCCTGCTGCTGAAGGGCCAGGGCACCGCCGCCGCACCGATCGTGCTGCGCGCGCAGACGCCGGGCAAGGTAATCCTCAGCGGGGCGTCGGACCTGCGCCTGGCCGGCAGCTACCTGCAGGTCTCCAACCTGGTGTTCCGCAACGGCTACACCCCGGGTGACGCGGTGGTGGCCTTCCGCGAGTCGAGCAAGGCGGTAGCCAGCCACAGCCGCGTCACCGGCCTGGTCATCGATGACTACAGCAACCCCGATGGCAGCGACCAGGACTACTGGGTGTCGCTGTACGGCAGCAACAACCGCCTCGACCACAGCCAGCTGCGTGGCAAGACCAACGCTGGCCCGACGGTGGTGGTGGTGCGCGATGCCACCCAGGGCCTGGACAACCAGCACCGCATCGACCACAACTGGTTCGGCCCGCGCCCTGCACTGGGCGTCAATGGCGGCGAAACGATCCGCGTCGGCACCAGCGACACCTCGCTGAGCGCTTCCAACAGCACGGTGGAGAACAACTGGTTCGAGGGCTGCGATGGCGAGACCGAGATCGTCTCCAACAAGTCCGGCGGCAATACCTTCCGCGGCAACGTGTTCTATCGTTCGGCAGGCGCGCTGACCCTGCGCCATGGCAACGGCAACCGGGTGATCGACAACCTCTTCCTCGGCGACGACAAGGCCGGCACCGGCGGCGTGCGCATCATCAATGCCGACCAGACCGTCAGCAACAACTACTTCGAACGGCTGGCCGGCTCCAGCAACCGTTCGGCGCTGGCGGTGATGGATGCACAGGCCAATCCGCCGTTGTCCGGCTATGCGCCGGTGGTCAATGCAGCCATCAGCCGCAACACCTTTGTCGATGTGGCGAAGATCAGCTTCGGCGTGGGCCATGACGAAGCAAAGGGGATCGTGGTTGCCGCCAGCAACAGTCGTTTCAACGACAACCTGATCGTCAACCGCACCAGCAAGAATCCGCCGAATGCAGCCAGCTCGCTGGCGGGCATCGCCTTCAGCAACAACGTGCAGTCACCGCAGGCCAGCAGCGTATTCCCTGGCGGGGTGAGCAGCGCCAGCATCGCCCTGCAGCAGGCGGCCAGCGGCCTGTGGGTGCCGGCAACGCCCCTGCCCGCCATCGGCGCCGATCCGGCGCTGGCGATGACCCCGCGCGAACAGACCGGGGTGGACTGGTATCCCAAGGTGGGCGAGGTTGCCCTGTCACGCACCAGCACCGGAGTTGATCGATGAGGTTGCAGCCGCTGTCCCTGTGTTCCCACCGCCTGGCGCTCGCCCTGGCCCTGGCCGCTCCCTTCGCCCTGATGCCGACGGCGCCGCTGCACGCGGCACCTGCCGCAGCCGCGCGACAAGGCGATACCGCGCCGGTACTGGTGACCGCTGCACAGTGGCAGCAGATGACCAGCGAGGGCAGCCGCTACCCGTGGTTCGCCAAGGAGCAGGCGCGTACGCAGAAATCGCTGCAGAAGATGATGAAGGCCGGCATCGACGTGCCGGTGCCGAAGGACAAGGGCGGCGGTCGCACCCATGAGCAGCACAAGCGCAACTACCAGGCACTGCTGGCCGCCGGCACCCTGTACCGGCTGACCGGCGACAAGGCTTATGTCACCTATTCGCGCGACATGCTGCTGCAGTACGCCAAGCTCTACCCGACCCTCGGCCCGCACCCGGAAGGACGCGGGCAGATTCCCGGCCGGGTGTTCTGGCAGGTGCTCAACGATTCGGTCTGGCTGGTCAATGCCATCCAGGGCTACGACGCGATCCGCGATGCGCTGTCGCCGCAGGATCGGCAGACCATCGAATCGCAGGTGTTCCGGCCGATGGCCGAGTTCCTGGCCAGCGAGCCGAAGAACTACGACCAGATCCACAACCACGCAACCTGGGCGGTGGCCGCCACCGGCATGACCGGCTACGTGCTGCGCGATCCGGAACTGGTGGAGAAATCGCTGCGCGGCAGCCGCAAGGATGACCAGTTCGGTTTCCTGCGGCAGATCGACCTGCTGTTCTCGCCCGATGGCTATTACGAGGAAGGCCCCTACTACCAGCGCTATGCGCTGGCGCCGTTCCTGCTGTTCGCCAACGCGATCGAGCGCAACGAGCCGCAGCGGAAGATCTTCGCGCGCCGCGACGGCGTGCTGCTGAAGGCGGTGGACGTGCTGGTGCAGACCAGCTACGACGGCCTGTTCTTCCCGATCAACGATGCGATCCTGGACAAGGGCATCGACACCGAAGAGCTGGTGGCGGGCATCGGCATCGCCTATGCGCAGGCCGGCGATGATCGCCTGCTGTCGGTCGCGCAGCAGCAGAAACGCCTGCTGCTGTCGCCGGAAGGGCTGCAGGTGGCGCAGGCGTTGGCCGCCAACAAGGCCAAACCGTTCGATTACCGACCGATGCTGCTGCGCGATGGCCCGGATGGAGAGCGCGGTGGTCTGGCGATCCTGCGCATGGGCGGCGAACGCGGCCAGGCGCTGGTGCAGAAGGACACCATGCAGGGCATGGGCCACGGCCACTTCGACAAGCTCAACTGGTTGTTCTACGACAACGGCAATGCCGTGGTGACCGACTACGGCGCAGCACGCTTCCTCAACGTGGAAGCCAAGCGAGGTGGCATCTACCTGGCCGAGAACCGCAGCTGGGCCAAGCAGACCGTGGCCCACAACACCCTGGTGGTGAACGAGCAGAGCCACTTCAAGGGCGACTGGAAGCGCGGTGAGGAACATGCACCCACGGTGCGTTTCTTCCAGGCCGACGCCGATACCCAGATCGCTTCGGCGACGATGCGCGATGCTTACCCGGGCGTGGTATTCACCCGCACCCAGGCATTGCTGCGCCACCCCGAACTGGGCCTGCCGGTGGTACTGGACCTGCTGCAGGTGCACGGCGACAAGGCCGCGCGTTACGACCTGCCGCTGCACTTCAACGGCCATATCGTCACCACCGGATTCGAGGCCGAGCATTTCCCCACCCAGCGCCCGGTGCTCGGCGGCGACAACGGCTATCAGCACCTGTGGCTGGACGCACGCAGCAAGGCCGGCAGTGAACCGCGCACGCTGGCCTGGCTGCTCGACGGACGCTTCTACACCTACCGCTTCGGCAGCAGCGCGCCATCGCAGGCGTTGCTGGTGGAAAGCGGCGCCAACGATCCCGAGTTCAACCTGCGCCGCGAACCGGCGCTGCTGCAGCGCGTGGAAGGACAGAAGGATGTGACCTTCTTCAGCGTGCTGGAGCCGCACGGCGAATACAACGGCACCGCCGAGTACGTGCACGGCGCCGACAGCCGCATCAGGGAGATCACCCGCACGCGCAGCAATGATGCCGAGGTGCTCGAACTGCGCCTGGCCAGCGGCGCACGCATCGCACTCGGCGTGGCCGACGACAGCAACGCAACAGGCGAACACAGCGTGATCGTGGATGGCCACGCCTACCGCTGGAGCGGCAGCCATGCGCGCATGGACCGCAGCAAGGGTGACGCACGATGAACGGCCCCTCGGCCGTGGCCACACTGCGCAAGGTGCCGGTGCGTTCGGCCGTGCGTTGGCTGATCGTCGGCCTGATCGCAGTGGCCACGGTGATCAACTACATCGACCGCAATGCGCTGGCGGTGATGTGGCCGGAGATCGCCAAGGAGGTCGGCGCGACCAAGGACGACTACGCGCTGCTGGTGACGGTGTTCATGCTGTTCTACGCCGCTGGCCAGTTCCTGTTCGGGCGCCTGTTCGACATGATCGGGACGCGGCTGGGGTTCGCCTTGTCGATCAGTGTGTGGTCGATCTCGATCGCGCTGCATTCGGTCACCCACTCCATGCTGTCCTTCAGCGTAGTGCGGGCGATGCTGGGCGTCAGCGAAGCCGGCGCCTGGCCCGGTGCGGTGAAAGCCAACGCCGAATGGTTCCCCGCGCGTGAGCGCGCCCTCGCACAGGGCATCTTCAACGCAGGTGCGTCCATCGGCGCCATCGTTTCCGCACCGGCCATCGCTGGCCTGTACCTGTGGCTGGGCTGGCGCGGTACCTTTGTGCTGGTTGGTGCGCTTGGCTTCCTGTGGCTGCTGCCGTGGCTGTTCGTCTATCGCGCCGGCCCGGACAAGCACCCGTGGGTGAGTGACGCCGAGCGACGCCTGATCATGGAAGACCAGACCGGCCAGCAGCGCGCGGATGCGCCCAAGGTCAGCGTGCGCTCGCTGCTGGCGCACCGGCAGAGCTGGGGCATGCTCGCCTGCCGTTTCCTGCTGGACCCGATCTGGTGGCTGTTCGTATCGTGGCTGCCGATCTATCTGGCCGAGACCTTCGGCTTCGACATCAAGCAGATCGGCCTGTTCGCCTGGGTGCCGTTCGTCGGCGCCATGCTGGGCAGCCTCAGCGGCGGCTGGCTGTCGGGGCGGCTGATCCATGCCGGTCATAGCGTGGACCGCGCACGCAAGCTTTCGATTTCGCTGGGCTGCGTGATCATGGCACCGGCCCTGCTCGGTGCGGTACTGGCAAACCAGCCGCTGTTTGCGGTGCTGGCAATCGCTGCGGTGCTGTTCGGTTTCCAGATCGCCATCGGCAACATCCAGACCCTGCCCGGCGATCTGTTCGACGGCCGCTCGGTGGGAACACTGGCCGGCCTCGGCGGCCTGGCCGCCGTCGCAGGCACGCTGATCACCACCTGGCTGGTGCCGGTGCTGACCCGCCATTCCTACGCACCGATCTTCATCCTCGTTGCCGCACTGGTGCCGCTGTCGCTGGTGGCGCTGTGGTGGTGGACCGGACCGATCCACAAGCTCGACGGCAACGACGGTTGAGCCCCCCTTTCCCTCGCATTCCCCCGCAAACCAAGGAGTTTCCCGCATGTCGTTCCAGGACAAGGTGGCCATCGTCACCGGTGGTGGCCGTGATATCGGCCGTGCCGTCTCGATCAAGCTGGCTGCGGCCGGCGCACGCGTCTGCCTCAACTACGCCAACGACGAAGCCAGCGCGCAGGAAACGCTGGCGCTGATCACGGCGGCTGGCGGCCAGGCCATCGCCCACCGCGCCGACGTCACCGATCCGGCTGCGGTGGCCGGTCTGGTCGCAGCAACCCAGGCGGCATTCGGCCAGCGCATCGACGTACTGGTGAACGTGGCCGGCGGCATGGTCGAGCGTCGCCCGCTGGCCGACATCGATCCGGCGTTCTTCCACAAGGTCATCGACCTCAACCTGACCTCCACCTACCTGACCACCCACGCCGTGGTACCGCACATGGGCGATGGCGCGGCGATCGTGAACTTCGCCTCGCAGGCAGGTCGCGATGGCGGCGGCCCTGGCGCGGCGATCTATGCCACCGCCAAGGCGGGCGTGATGACCTTCACCCGGGCCATGGCCAAGGAGCTGGGGCCGAAGGGCATCCGCGTGAATGCGCTGTGCTGCGGCATGATCGCCACCCGCTTCCATGATGAATTCACCAAGCCCGAAGTGCGCACGGCGGTGGCCGGCGCGACGCCGCTGCGTCGCCAGGGGCTGCCGGACGAAGCCGCCGATGCAGCGGTGTACCTGGCGTCGGACGCAGCAGCGTTCGTCACCGGCGCCAATCTGGACGTCAACGGCGGCACCTACTTCTCCTGACCGGACCGAAGCCCATGCAGCGCTGGATCACCCTGCTTTCCCTGGCCATCGGCAGCGCCGTGGCCGCCCCCGCGGCGCTGGCCGCACCGGTCTGGGTCACCGCCTGGACCGCCTCGCCCGCGCCTGACCGCAAGGATGGCAGCGCCGACGCGCCAGTACAGTTCGCCGCGCAGACCGTGCGCCAGGACATGCGCCTGGGCAGCAAGGGTGATGCGCTGCGTCTGCGCATCAGCAACGAGCTGGGCACCACGCCGCTGCATGTGGAAGAGGTACGGGTGCGCCTGAAGGATGGCAAGGCGGCAGCGCTGCCGGTCACCGTCGATGGACGCGTGTCCATCGACGTACCAGTAGGTGCGGCGCTGCTGAGTGATGCGCTGCCATTGCAGGTCGCCGCCCTGCAGGAGATCAGCGTGACCGCGTACTTCCCGCAGCCCACCCGCCCTGCGGTGCGCCGCACCGTGGTGCGTGTAGCCGACGGGAAGCAGGATGCGGTGGCCGACAGCGTGCGCGTGGCTTACCAGCAGAATGTGTTCTCGGCCGTGCTGGTGCAGCGCGCGGATCGTCCGCAGGTAATCGTGGCCCTGGGTGATTCCATCACCGAGGGCGCGACGGCCTCGCGTGGCTCGTTCAACCAATGGCCCGAGCGCTTGGGCCAGCGCCTGCAGCAGGCGTGCCCGGACCGCTTCGTGGTACTCAACCAAGGCATCAGCGGCAACAAGCTGCTGGACCATGGCCGCAGCCACAGCGCGCTGTCACGGCTGGATCGCGATGTGATCGCAGTGGCCGACGCCGACCAGGTGATCCTGTTCGAAGGCATCAATGACATCCGCCACGGTGGCGGCGCACAGCCGCTGCCGGGACGCAGCGCGGCAGACATGCTGCTGGGCTACCGCCAGGTAGCCGCACGGCTGCACGCGCATGGCATCCGCGCTCATCTCGGCACGCTGACGCCCTTCGGTGATTCGGAGCGCTACGAACCGGTATCGGCGGCCACCCGCACCGCGATCAACCAGTGGGCGCGTGGCAAGGACACCGGCTTCGATGGTGTGGTGGATTTCGATGCGGCGCTGCGTGATCCGAAGCAGCCGGAATCATTGCCAGCGGGCATCACCCGCGATCACCTGCACCCGAACGACGAGGGATACCAGCGCATGGCCGACTCGATCGACCTGGCGATGCTGGGCTGCACGGCGCGTTGAGTCACATAGCGCAGGCTGGCTGCCCGAACGACATCACCATTTCACCCTGCCCCGCAGGATGTCGGCGAACATCACCCAGTCTCCGATGAAGGAATACAGCGGATGACGGAAGGTTGCAGGGCGGTTCTTCTCGAAGAAGAAATGGCCAACCCAGGCAAAACCGTAGCCGCAGGCCAGCGCAGCCAACAGCAGCAACGGCTGCCTGCGCAGTACGGCGGAGGCGACCAGCAGCAGCACACCGCAGCTGCCGATGAAATGCAGGCGTCGCGACACCGTATTGCGGTGCTCGCTGAGATAGAACGGGTAGAACTCTCGGAAGCTGGCGAAGCGGGACATGCGCATGCTCCGTTCGTTGCGTGTAGTGCCGGGCCATGCCCGGCTGCCCTTGCCAACGGCGGTCGATCACGGCTCGACTCTACACCTCCCGGCCTTACCCCGGCTGCCGCGGCCCGAACATGATCACCGCCATGCCGGCCAGGCAGAGCGCAGCACCCAGCAGGTCCCAGCGGCTGGGACGGATGCCGTCGACCAGCCACAGCCAGAACAGCGCCGTGCCGATGTACACGCCACCATACGCGGCGTAGACGCGGCCGCTGGCAGTCGGGTGCAGGGTCAGCAGCCAAGCGAACAACGCCAGGCTGGCCGCCGCCGGCAGCAGCAGCCAGATGCTGCCGCCCTTGCGCAGCCACAGCCAGGGCAGGTAACAGCCAACAATCTCGGCCAGCGCGGTCAGCAGGAACAGACCCAGCGTTTTCACGCTTTTTCCGCGGCCTTGGCGTGCTGCCAGAGCGCTTCCTGCGCTTCCAGATCGAGTGCAGCCAGCGAATCGCCTTGTGCCTCGGCCTGTGCCTCCATCGAACGGAAGCGACGTTCGAACTTGTGGTTGGCCCCGCGCAGCGCAGCGCCCAGGTCGATGTCCGCATGCCGCGCCAGGTTGGCGCAGACGAACAGCAGGTCCCCCAGTTCTTCCTGCAGCCGCGCCTTGTTGCCGGCGACGTCGCCGCGCTCGAACTCCTCGCGCAGTTCCTGCAGTTCTTCGGCCGCCTTGTCCAGCACCGGCAGCGGACCGGGCCAGTCGAAACCGACCTTGGCCGCGCGCGACTGCAGCTTCACCGCCCGCTGCCATTCCGGCAGACCGCGGGAGATCCCGGCCAGCGCCGAGGTGTCCTGCTCGCCCTTGGCAGCACGCTCGGCACGCTTGATCGCGTCCCAGTTGCGCATCACACCATCGGCATCGTCAACGCTGACGTCGGCGAAGACATGCGGATGGCGCCGCTGCATCTTGTCGCTGATCGCGCGCGCGACCTCGGCGAAGGCAAACGCGCCCTGCTCTTCGGCCATGCGCGCATGGAACACGACCTGCAGCAGCAGGTCACCCAGTTCATCGCAGAGGTCGTCGAGGTCGCCCCGATCGATCGCATCGGCCACTTCATAGGCTTCTTCGATCGTATAAGGGGCGATGGTCGCGAAGTTCTGTTCCAGGTCCCACGGACAGCCACCCTGTGGGTCGCGCAGGCGCGCCATGATGGCCAGCAGGCGCTGCAGCTCCGCGCTGGCGTCGCCGGTGGCAGGAGTGTCGTGCGTGCTCATGCGTTTCTCCAGGATCAATCGGACAACCAGTCCCGCCACGGCAGGCTGGTATCGCCCAGCGCCATGAACTCACCGTTCAACAGCGTCGGTCGGCGGTTGTAGCGGAACGGCTTGCCGGTGCCGACCGAGAGCACCGCACCACCGGCCGCGTGCAGCACGCACTGCCCGGCAGCGGTATCCCATTCGGAGGTCGGACCCAGCCGTGGATAGACATCCAGGCCACCTTCGGCGATCCGGCAGAATTTCAGCGAAGAGCCCTGCACCACGGTCTCGATGTCGCCCATCCGGGCCAGCAACGCATTCGTCTCGGCTGAACGATGCGAGCGGCTGGCGGCGACGCGCAGCGGCGCAGTCGCGGGCGTACGGGTACGCAGTACGGTGTCATGCACACCCTGCCTGCGATAGGCCAGCTCGCCCCGCATCGCGTGCCAGACAATGCCGGTGACCGGCGACTGGACCACGCCGAAGGCCGGGGCGCCCTGGTAGATCAGCGCGATATTGACGCTGAACTCGCCATTGCGCTTGACGAAATCTCGGGTGCCATCAAGCGGATCGACCAGCCAGTACGCGCCCCAGTGCTGACGCTGCTCCCACGGCACCAGCGGCGACTCTTCCGACAGGATCGGCAGGTCCGGGGTCAGCTGGCGCAGCCCCTGCTGGATCACCCGGTCGGCAGCGAGGTCGGCAGCGGTGACCGGGCTGTCGTCGTCCTTGAGTGTCACATCGAAACCGTTGCTGTAGACCTGCATGATGGCCTGCCCGGCTTCCTGGGCGATGGCGATCGCGGTCTCGCGTAGTTCCGTGGTCAGCTTGATCATCGTGCTCCCTGCAGCCACTGGCGGGCGATGAACAGCGCCGCCAGCGAACGCCCTTCGGAAAAGTCCTCGCGCAGCATCAGCTGGTCCAGATCGGCCAGCTTCCACGGCACCACTTCCAGCTCCTCCGGCTCGTCTCCGGCCAGCTTCTCCGGGTACAGGTCGCGTGCGACCACCAGCCAGGATTGATGGCTCATGTAGGTCGGCGCCAGGGTCATCGCGCGCAGCACGTCGACCCGCTGTGCGCCATAACCGGCCTCTTCCTTCAGCTCACGGTCGGCGGCCTGCTCCGGCGTTTCGCCGGCATCGATCCGGCCCTTGACCAGGCCCAGCTCGTAACGGTGCATGCCGGCCGCGTATTCACGCACCAGCAGCACGGTTTCATCATCGAGCATCGGCACCACCACCACCGCGCCATGGCCACGGCTGACCAGGCGTTCGAAGCGGCGGCGTTCGCCATTGGAGAACTCCAGGTCCAGGTGCTGGCGCTGGAAGGGCCCGTTCTCCTCGTCGGTGATCCGATGGATGATCGGCAGAGGACGCCTTGCGCGGTCATCGTTCACGCGGAATCTCCGTGGCAGCCGGCGCGTGCGCCGAGGCCGATAGAATGTACAGGCAGCAACATGTTCATGAGCCCGAAATGCTAGCAGACCCAACCCCCTCTCCGCTGGTCCAGCACTGGCGGCAACGCGACCTCCAGGTCCTATGGCACCCGTGCACACAGATGCGCGAGCATCCGCACACGCTGCCGCTGGTGCCGATCGCCCGCGGCGAGGGCGCCTGGCTGATCGATCACGACGGCAACCGCTACCTGGACGCCGTCAGCAGCTGGTGGACCAACCTGTTCGGCCACGCCGAGCCGCGCATTGGTGGTGCCATCGCCGCCCAGGCCGGACAGCTGGAGCAGGTGATGCTGGCCGGCTTCGGCCATGAACCGGCGATCACCCTGGCTGAACGCCTGTTGGCCCTCGCGCCGCGCCAGCCCGGCCGCGCGCCGCTGGCGAAGGTGTTCTACGCCGACAACGGCTCGGCCGGTGTCGAAGTAGCACTGAAGATGGCCTTCCAGTACTTCCAGAACCGTGGTGAGACCCGACGCACGCGCTTCGTCTCGCTGGAGAACGGCTACCACGGCGAGACGCTGGGCGCCCTCGCACTGGCCGACATCCCGCTGTATCGCCGCGTCTATGCGCCATTGCTGGCCGAGGGCCTGTTCGCGCCCTCGCCCGACGCCTACCTGGCCGAGCCCGGGCAGAGTGCGGCCGACCGCGCACGCCAGGCCGCCGACGGACTGGCCACGCTGTTCGACCAGCATCCGGGCGAGATCTGCGCGGTGATCCTGGAACCACGGCTGCAGTGCGCCGGTGGCATGCGCATGCACGATCCGGCCTATCTGCAGCGTGCGCGTGAACTGTGCGATGCCCATGGTGCCTTCCTGATCGCCGACGAGATCGCCACCGGCTTCGGCCGCACCGGCACGATGTTCGCCTGCGAGCAGGCCGGGGTGATGCCTGATCTGCTGTGCCTGTCCAAGGGCCTGACCGGCGGTTTCCTGCCCTTGGCTGCGGTGCTGGCCACGCAGGCGCTGTACGACGCGTTCCTTGATGATTCGCGTGAACGCGCCTTCCTGCATTCGCACAGCTATACCGGCAACCCGCTGGCCTGTGCGGCGGCGCTGGCCACGCTGGACATCTTCGGCGACGACGATGTGATCGCGCGCAACCGCGGCATCGCCTCGGTGATGGGCACCCTGGCCGCACCATTCGCCGACCATCCACACGTGGCCGATGTGCGCCAGGCCGGGATGGTGGTGGCCTTCGAACTGACCCGCAACGGCGACAAGCGCACGCCCTTCGATCCGGGGCTGAAGCTGGGGCTTCATGCCTACAGGGCGGCGTTGAAGCGCGGCGTGGTGCTGCGCCCGCTGGGCAACGTGCTGTACTGGATGCCACCGTACTGCGTGGACGACGAACAACTGGAGCTGCTGGCGCATACGACGCTGGCCGCCATCGACGAGGCGATTGCATGCGCGTGACCCGCTGCCCCATCGACCTGGCGCTGCACAGCGGCCAGACCGTGACCCTGCCGGAAGAGACGGCCAACCACCTGGTGCGGGTGATGCGCCTGCGCGAAGGTGACACCTGCGTGCTGTTCAACGGCGATGGCCACGACTACACCGCGACGCTGACGCTGGCCGGCAAGCGCGAAGTGCAGGTACGCATCGACGAGGTGCAGCTGATCACCAACGAATCGCCGCTGACCATCACCCTGCTGCAGGGCATCGCACGCGGCGAGAAGATGGACCTGATCCTGCAGAAGGCCACCGAACTGGGGGTAAGCGCCATCGTGCCGGTGAATGCCGAGCGTACCGAGGTGAAGCTGGATGCAGCGCGCGCGGAAAAGCGCGTGGCGCACTGGAACAACGTGGTGCAGTCGGCCTGCGGGCAGTCCGGCCGTGCGCGCATTCCGCAGGTAGGGCCGCCGCAGTTGCTGGCCCAGGCCAGCGCGGCGCTGCCCGCCGACACGTTGCGGTTGACTTTGGACCCGTTGGGAGCGCACCGGCTGTCGACACTGCAGGCGGCGCCCGCCGGCGGCGTGGTGATCGCCATCGGCCCGGAAGGTGGCTGGTCGCCGCGTGACCGTGAGCAGCTGGCGGCCGCAGGCTTCCAGGGTCTGCAGTTGGGCCCACGCATCCTGCGCACGGAAACCGCGGGCCTGGCCGCGATCGCGGCATTGCAGGCACGGTTGGGTGATCTGGGGTAAGGCTCCGGTCCGGTGGCCGCTGCGCTCGCCGGGCATGGCCCGGCGCTACCCGATATCCGGAACGCCTGCGGTAGTGCCGGGCCATGCCCGGCGGATTCCGGTCACGCCGTCAGCGAATCCAGCGCGGCTTCCAGTGCGTCGAGGTTCGGCAACAGGGCGCTCTGTTCGCCCAGCAGCACGCGCATGTGCACGATGTCGGGCAGGGTTTCCTCGGATGCGTCGGCCAGCAGGCCATCGCGCGGTACCGAGATCAGCTGCGGGAAGCTCTGCGTCAGCAGCGCGTAATACGGGCGTTCCGGATTGCCGCTGAGGGTCTTGAGCACCACCACCTTGTTGTGGCCGGCCACCGTCTCTTCGCCCAACCCGGAGAGTCGCGCGAACGACACCAGGGGCACCTGCCAACCGTGCCAGCCGATCTCACCCACCAGCCAGCGCGGAGCATCGGCGACTGCCTGCACCGGCACCCGCGACATCATCTCGGCCACGGTGGCATTGGGCAGCAGGACCCGTTCGGCACCGGCCGAGATCAGGACGCCACGGATCTCATCATTGCTGGCGTAGCTCATGCGGCATCTCCGTCGTCATCCAGGCCCCAGCGCGCGGCGATCACCTGCGCCAGTTCCTGCGGTTCACCGGCCACCATGCCGGCAGCGACCACGGCCGTTGCCGCAGCCGGGTCGTAGCAGCCTTCGCCCACCTGCCCGGCTACCCAGGCGCCGGCGGCGGCGAGGTCCAACGCCGGGCCGACATGGGCCAGATCGGCACCACTGAGCAGCACCAGCGCACTTTGCTCGGCCGACAGCGCGGCAATCGAGATGCCCTGCGCTTCGCTCTGGAAATACAGGCCATCGGCGGCGGCATGCACGCCGATGTCATCGGCCAGCACATGCACTTCGCCCGCGGTAGCGCGCTGGCCGGCTTCGGCCAGCTGCACCGGCAGCGGCGATACGCGCGCCATCTGCTTGACCAGGTTGCCGTAGCGTCCGCCGTCCAGGCGCATGTGCACCAGCACCGGCACGGCCAGCCCGCTGGGCAGTGCCGCGAGCAGGCGGCGCAACGCATCGGGACCGCCGATACCGGCCAGTACCAGCAGTGCACCGGCGCGACTGCCTGCGGGTGCGGCGGCGTCCAGATCGACCAGTGAAAGATGCTCGGTGTCGAATGCAGGTTCCGGCGCGGCGACCGGAGCAGCAGCGCGCGGCTCTGCCGGCGCGTCACTGGCCTCGTCGACCAGCGACCAGGCCGTGTGATCGGTGAACACCGTCGGTGGAGCTGCCGGCACCGGCGGCGGTGCAGCCGCCGCGTCAGCGGGCGTCGCCGTCTCCGCCAGCACCGGCTGCAGCGCCGCGAGTGCCTGCTCCAGCGCGATCGGCTCATGCAGATGTGCTGGCGGCGAATAGAGGCCATCCGCCGGCACGTCGTCGGCCCACGAACGGGCCTGCTCCAGGTGCGGCTGCAGCGCGGCTTCCTTCGGCACCGGCGGCGTCGACGGCCGGCCCGGCTCCAGCTGCACTGCCGGTTCGTCCTCGGCGCCCGGCGGCAGCACCTGCTGGTGGCCGTGCAGCTTGGCGGCCAGGTGACGGCCCCAGCGCTGCGCTTCCCACCCATCGCGACGCGCGGCCAGTTCAGCCTCGTCGAACACCAGGGTCAACCCGGGTGCCGACAGCGCCGGTTCCAGGCGCTCCAGTGCATCCTCAATGGCCGCTTCCAGCGCGATCACCACGAACTGCGGGCGTGCATCCTGCAGCGCCTGCGGCTCCAGCGTGATGGGATCGTCTTCCAGCACGATCTGCACATCGGCATGGGCCAACGCCTCGCGCAGGCGCTCACGCGCCGCGCCTGGACGGGCCAGCAGGGCTACGGCCGGAACCGGATCGAGGTCACTCACGGACACGGGCAATCCCCAGCAAGTCGTACACGTTACGCATCAGGTCCAGCTCCTGGTAAGGCTTGCCCAGGTAGCGCTGCACACCGATTTCGAAGGCGCGCTGGCGGTGCTTGTCGCCGCTGCGCGAGGTGATCATCACGATCGGCACGTCCTTGTAGCGTGGGTCGGCACGCATCGCGGTCGCCAGCTCGTAGCCGTCCATCCGCGGCATTTCGATGTCCAGCAGCATCAGGTCCGGCACGCGTTCTTCCAGCTGTTCCAGGGCTTCGACGCCATCGCGGGCGACGCTCACCTCGAAGTTGTGACGCTCCAGGATGCGGCCGGTGACCTTTCGCATGGTCAGCGAATCGTCCACCACCATCACCAACGGCACCTGCCGTTCCTGGCGCGGCGCGTTGACCAGCACCGGCGCGGTCGGGTTGGCCAGGAAACGACGCACCAGCGGGGCCACGTCCAGGATCACCACCACGCGGCCATCGCCGGTGATGGTGGCGCCGTAGATGCCCGGTACCGAGGCGATCTGCAGGCCCACCGGCTTGACCACGACTTCGCGGTTGCCCAGCACCTGATCGATCGCAACGGCGGCGCGCAGGTCGCCCGCGCGGACCAGCAACAAGGGCACCTGGGCCTGGCCGTCGGCGCGCGCCGGGGCCTGGCCGACCAGGCTGCCAAGGTCGTACAGCGGATAGTCTTCGCCGCCGTAACGGTAGCTCCTGTCGGCCGCTTCGAAGCGCTCGTGCGACAGTCGTCCAATGCCACTGACCGACGCCACCGGCACCGCGAAGGTGGTTTCGCCGATCTGCACGAACACCGCCTGGGTGACCGCCAGCGTCTGCGGCAGGCGCAGGGTGAAACGCACGCCCTGGCCACGCACCGACTGGATGTCGACCGAGCCACCGAGCTGGCGCACTTCGTTGCCGACCACGTCCATGCCGACGCCACGGCCCGCCAGCTGGCTGACCTGGTCGGCAGTGGAGAAGCCCGAAGCAAAGATCAGGTTGTCCAGTTCCTGCTCGCTCGGCTGCGCATCGGCAGGCAGCAGGCCGCGTTCGATGGCGCGACGGCGGATTGCCTCACGATCCAGGCCCGCGCCGTCGTCGGCCACGTCCAGCACGATTTCCGAGCCTTCACGGTGCAGCCGGATGGCGATTTCGCCCTCTTCCGGCTTGCCGGCGGCACGACGTTGTTCCGGCGCTTCCAGGCCATGGGCAACCGAGTTGCGCAGCATGTGCTCCAGCGGCGCGACCATGCGATCGAGCACGTTGCGGTCGAGTTCGCCGTGGGTGCCTTCCAGGGTCAGGTGGACCTGCTTGCCGGTGTCCATGCCGGCCTGGCGGACCACCCGGCGCAGGCGCGGCACCAGTCCGTCGAACGGCACCATGCGCGCGCGCATCAGGCCATCCTGCAGTTCCGAACTGACACGTGACTGCTGCTGCAGGAGCGAATCGTACTGGCGCGACAGATCGTCCAGCACACCCTGCAGGCCACCCAGATCGGCAGCGGACTCGTTCAGCGCACGGCTGAGCTGCTGCAGGGTGGAGAAACGGTCCAGTTCCAGCGGATCGAATTTGTGGTCGGCCTGGTCCTGCTCGCGCTGGTAGCGGGCAACGATCTGCGCCTCGGTTTCCAGGTCCAGGCGGCGCAGCTGGTCGCGCAGACGCGCGTTGGTGCGTTCCAGCTCGCCCATCGCGCCGCGGAAGGCGCCCAGCTGCTGTTCCAGGCGCGAACGGTAGATCGCCACTTCACCGGCGTGGTTGACCAGGCGGTCGAGCAGGTCGGCGCGCACACGCACCTGTTCCTGCTGCGGACGGGCCAGCGGGTCTTCCTCGGTGGAACCCTCCACCGGCAACGGTGCTGACAGCGGGGCGTCGACCACGGCCAAGGCCGAAGTGACCTGCGGGGACTGCTCCGCCTCGACGGCAGCAGCGGCTGCAGCTGCGCTGGCGGCGGCGATGTCGGTCGTGGTGCGTGCTTCAAAGGCATCGAGCAGATCCTGTGCCGGCTCGACAATGCGGTGCTCGCCGGTGCGGGTCAGCAGCTGGTGCAGACGGTCGAAGCCGCGTTCCAGCAACTGCACGTCACGACGTTCGATCTCGGTGCGTCCAGCAGCGACCGCCTCCAGCAGAGATTCAATGCTGTGGCCGAGATCGCCGATGGCGTTGATCCCCGCCATGCGCGCACCGCCCTTCAGCGTATGCAGATCGCGCTGCAGGCCGGCAAGCGCTTCGCGATCCTGCGGCGCTTCGCGCAGCTCGCTGATCAGGCCATCGCAATGATCCAGCAGGTCCTTGCCTTCCTCGACGAAGATGTCGACCAGCTCGCGGTCATAGACGCTGAAGTCGAGCAGGTCGGCGCTGTCTTCGGATTCGGTCTCGGATTCGGTCTGGGCGTCGAGCAGAGCAGTATCCGCCGGCACCACAGCATCGGCGCTGTCGGCGGCAGCAGGTTCGGCATCGATCGCCGCAGCCTCCATCGCGATGGGCACCACGATCATGCCGCTGTCCGCCACGGCAGCCTGGCCCGGAGCATCTTCCAGTTCGAAGAAACGCGAGGGCGAAACGGCGCCCTGCGCCGATTCCGTGGACTCAACGTCTTTCACCGTCGCCGGGGACGGCTGGTCGGCGCTCTCTCCTTCACCGACCGCCGCCTCCCCGCCGACGTCCGCATCCTCGGCAAAGGCTTCCGCCTCGCCAGGCGCGAGTTCGCTGGCCTGCAGGCCGAGCACGGGCCATTGCCCGTCTTCGTCCTGGCCCTGCTCCTCGTCGATCACGTGCAGGCCGGCCTCTAGCGCGGCTTCCAGCGTGACCGGGTCTGCGAAGCCCGGCACAGCCATTTCATCCTGCAGGCTGGACAGCTCGCTGTCGAGTGGCACTGCAGCAGCGTCGTCATCCACCGCTGTTTCAGGTGTGAACGGCAGCGGCGTAGTCAGGTCGTTTGCGACATCCACGTCGCGGTCGTCAACCGGCAGCGCGCTGGCGTCCAGATACGGCGACAGATCGTCCACCGCCGTCAGCGCGGTGTCTTCCAGTGCGGTGTATTCCGATGCTGGCACTGCCGGGCCGGCATCGATCTCCGCGCCGACGAGCGTGGAAGCAGCCTCTTCCAACGTCGATTCCGGCGCCGGGGCGTCCGGCATCGAAGGCCACCTTGCGTCGAAGTAGCGCGACAGATCATCGCTGCCGGTCAATTCAGCGGACTCCAGGCCCGCATCGCTCAGCGAATCCTGGCTGACCTGCACTGCATCCAGCACGTCGGCATCGGCAGCATCGACATCGTCGGTATCACGCCCGGCTTCCGGATCGATCTCGACCCCACGCGCCGACACGACGACATCGGTATCGGTATCGGTATCGGTGGCCAACGAAAGCAGCTGGTCGTCTTCGTCTTCATCCTCGACATCCAGCCCGGTCATCGGCCAGCGTGCTTCCGGCAGTTCACCGGCCAGCGCCTGCAGGCGATGCGCCAGTTCAGCCTGCGACGCAATCCGCGGCTGCTCGGCCTGCAGCGCGTCCATGGTCGCGTTGATCGCCTGCGCGGTCTCGTCCAGGGCCGCCACGGCGTCATCCCCGGGCACCACCTCGGCGGCCAGCGCGCGCTTGATGTACGACTCGGCGCCGCCGGTAACGGCGGTTATTTCCGGCACTTCGGTCATCGCGAAGGCGCCGTTCATGGTGTGCACCGCACGCAGCAGTGCATCGCTGACCGGCTGCGGCGCCTGCTGCGCAGAACGCAGCCAGCCCTGCAGCGTGGCCTGGTGCAGTTCCACCTCGGCTTCCAGGATCTCGCGCAGCACGCTGTCGATGTTGGCCGGAGTACCCGCCGCTTCGACAGCGCTCTCTGCCGGGGCATCGACAACCGGCTCGGCGCTGCCAACGGGCTCGACAGCATCGGCCGCTGCCACCAGCGACGGTGCAGCAGCGCCCGGCAGCGCAACGTAGAACGTCTCTTCGCCTGCAGCCACACGATCGGCGATGGCCTGCATCGCCTGCAGGTCGACGCTGACCCGCTGGCCGTCGCGCAGTGCCGCGTTCAACTGCGGCAGTGCCGTATATGCGTGATCGACCATCGCCAGCACCGCCGGCGTGGGGGCACGGGTGCCATCGAGCACGCGATTGAGCATGCCCTCGATCTTCCACGCGAACTCACCCAGAGTACGCGCGCCGACCAGTCGGCCACTGCCCTTCAGTGTGTGGAAAATGCGCCGGATCGGCCGCAGCCGATCCATGTTGTCCGGCTGCATGCGCCAGGCCGGCAGCAGCGTGCCGAGATTGCCGAGCTCGTCGTCGAATTCTTCCAGGAACACCTCGCGGATGTCCTGGTCGATGTTTTCGGCATCGTCGTCGAAACCCGCATCGAACCCGCCCTCGGCCACGGCGGGCGGTACGGTTTCGGTCGGCCCCACGGCCGCCTGCATGGCCTGGGGATTGAAGTCGGCGGCGGCGGCGTTCAGCTCTGCGAAGAACTGCGCATCGGCCTCGCTGAAGTCGATCGGCGCGATGGTATCCACATCGACCAGCGCCACGGTCGGCGCAGCCGCCGATGCCGGCAGCTCGTCGGACGCAGGCAGATCAGCGGTCGGCGCGACGTCAGCCTCGGACCCGGCGGTGGCGTCGGCCAGCTCGGCGACGACCAGGCCATCATCGGCCTGCGGCGCCGCACCTGCGTCGATGAATTCAAGCGTCGCCGGCGACGCCTGATCGTCGTCCAGCGCCAGCGTCTCCATCGCCTCCAGCGACAGCACGTCATCGGCGTTGTGCAGCAGGCTGCTGTCGAAACGGAACACCACATCGTCATTCAGCGATGGCTGGCCGTCCTGCTCGGCGGCAACCGGATCGAACGCCTGCGAAACGACCGCATCCAGCGGCGCAGCGAACGACGACTCGTCCAACGACGTCGCCAGGAGGGCGTCATCGTTGTCGTCCATGGCGGCTACACGCGTATCGCTTTCTTCCAGCTCCGGAATCCCGGACAACGTCCAGGCAGCGGTGTTGGACTGTTCGGCCGACACCGGATCGAAGCTGACCGGATCGAAGCTGTCGAACGTCGGCGCACGCTCGTCGCTGCGTTCCGCAGCCGTATCCGCCGACGCGTCGAATCCACCCAGCTCCCACTGCGGCACTTCCGGCGCGGGTGCACTGGAGGCCGCGAACAACAGGGCCGCCGGAGTGTCGCGCGGTTCGGCAGGGGCAGCCGGCGTACCCAGCGATCCAAACATCAGGCCGTTGTCGGCGGCCGGGGCCTCCGGCAGCGGATCGAAGGTGAAGTCGGGCAGCGAGGCAGGCACGTCGCCGGGAGCGGGCGCGGCGGCCTGCACGGCGATGTCCATCGGTTCGATCTGCAGCGGCACGTCTGGTACGGCCACGGCTTCGCGCTCGACCGGCTGCACCGGCTCGGCTGCGACCACGTCACGCTCGGGCAGCGGCCAGTAGCGCAGCGCTTCCAGGCTGCTGCGGGTGATGTCGAGGATGTCCTCGCGACCCGGGCGGCGGTCACGCAGGGCTTCCAGGTAGTACTCCAGGCTGGCCATGGCGTCGGCCAGGGTGTCCAGCTGGCGTCCACTGGGAACGCGCTGACGGCCGATCAGTTCGGCTTCGATGTACTGCTGCACGCCGCGCAGGTAGTCGGCAGCAGTGCCCAGGTCGAGCATGCGCAATGCGCCGGAGACATCGCCGAGCAGGCGCGGCACGTCCTGCAGTTCGGCGTGGTTCCAGCTGGTTTCAATGAAGGCGACGAAATGCTCGCGGGCGGCGGCGAAATTGGCGATCGCCTCGTGTGCCAGCACCTCCACCGTACGCCGGTTCTCCACCGCGCTCGGATCATCCTGGCCACTGCCACTGGCACCCAGGTGCGCGACCTGGTCGTCCAGCGACGCGTCGACATAAAGCAGCGCACCGGCGATATCCAACAGCATGTCTTCGTCGATCTGCTGGCGGCCTTCGACAACCCCGCGCAGCGCGTCGCGCTGCTGCACGACCACGCCGCGCGCGGCGCCCAGGCCGAGCATGCCCAGCGTATCGGCCACCGAGCCCAGCTTGGTCACCTGCTCCTGCAGCTGTTGCGGCGAACCGTCGGTACGCAGGTGCAGGTCCAGGGCGTCCTTGACCTGCAGCAGTTCTTCCTTGACCGCATTGCCAACGGTATCCAGCAGTTCGCGGTTGCGGCCGCTGAGGCTGCCACGTGCGTGGTCCAGTTCCGCTTCGGTGGCGGTCACCGAATCGGGCGCGAACGCGAACAGCACGCTGTCGTTGATCAGCGCTTCGCCACGAGCGGCGCGGATCTCGTTGAGCAGCGGCTGCAGCACGATCGGAATGTCCCGGTGCCCGTTCTGCAGGCGCTCCAGGTAATCAGGCAGCAGCACGCTGCCGCGCATCAGGGTGGCGCAGGCCTCATCGCGCTCGGCCACCTCGCCCTTGCCGACGGCAACGGCGAGCTGTTCCAGCTCTTCGGCAACCATTGCCGGTGCGTACAGTTCAACCATGCGCAGCGTGCCCTGCACCTGGTGTAGGTAGCCGGCGCAGATCCGCATGCGGCTGCTGTCGCCCGGGTCTTCGGCGAAGTACTCGACCTCGTTGCGCACCAGGCGCAGGGTCTCGTCCAGCTCGGGCTTGACCCAGCCCAGGGCCGCGTGGCTCATCGCATCGCGCAGGCTGCTCATGGATGCGCTCCGGTCGCCGCCGCGCGACGGTCGCGCGGATCCTGGCGTGGGGAATGGAAATGCTTCATCGACTGGTTCCTTGCTCGCCGCCCTGCCCGTGTCACGCCGGCAGCTTGAAGTCGGCGACCGAACGACGCAGGTCGGCTGCGAGCTGCGCCAGGTGGCCGATCGACTCGGCGGTCTGCCCGGCACCCTGCGAGGTCTGGCCGGTGATCTGGCGGATCACGCCCATCGTGCGGGTGATGTCCGACGCCGCCGACGACTGCTGCTGGGCGGCGATGGAGATGTTCTTGATGAGGGTGTTGAGTGCGTTGGACACGCGCTCGATCTCGGTCAGTGCGGTACCGGCGTCCTCGGCCAGGCGCGCGCCGGACACCACTTCGGCGGTGGTCTGTTCCATCGAGGTGACCGCTTCGTTGGTATCGGCCTGGATGGCCTGCACCAGGTTCTCGATGCGTCGGGTCGCACCGGAGGTGCGCTCTGCCAGTCGCTGCACTTCGTCGGCCACGACCGCAAAACCACGACCGGCTTCACCGGCCGAAGCCGCCTGCACGGCCGCGTTCAATGCCAGGATGTTGGTCTGCTCGGAAATGTCGTTGATCAGTTCCACGATCGAACCGATCTCCTGCGAGGATTCGCCCAGTCGCTTGATGCGCTTGGAGGTTTCCTGGATCTGGTCGCGGATCTGGTCCATGCCCTGGATGGTCTCGCGGACCACGCCGGCACCCTCGGCGGCGATCACCACCGAACGCTGTGCCACGTCGGCCGACTCGGCCGAGTTGCGCGATACCTGCTCGATGCTGGCGGCGATTTCGCCGATCCGGTCCGACGCCGAGGTGATCTGGTTGGCCTGGTGGCCGGCCGCTTCGGCCAGCTGCATCGCCGTTGCCTGCGTTTCCTGGGTCGACAGCGCGACCTTGGCCGAGGTGTCGTTGATGGTGGTCACCAGGTGGCGCAGTTCATCCACCGCGTAGTTGATGGCGTCCGCGATCGCGCCGGTCATGTCCTCGGTCACCGAGGCTTTCACGGTCAGGTCGCCCTCACCGAGCGAGGAGATTTCATCCAGCAGCCGCATGATCGCCTGCTGGTTGCGGCTGTTGAACTCCACCTGGGTCTGGTAGCGCAGTTCCTGCTCGCGCGAGCGGCTGCGCACGTTGGTGGAGACAAAGCCGATGATCGCGATCAGCGACAGTGCGCCAGATACCACGCCGATCCAGAAATTGGGGAACAGGCGGGTGTCGGACACCGAGCCGAACGAGGAGAACGCTTCGAACAGCTTGCGGCTGTCGGTCAGCATCTTCGCCGAGCCCTGGCCCAGCGTGGCGGCAGCGGACTGCGCGGCGAACAGCTGGCGCGAGCTGGCCAGGATCGCGTCGGCGTCCTGCTTCATCGCCTCCCACTTCTGCTGCGACTGCTCCAGAGCGGCAACGGCGGCAGCGCCGCGCACGGCGGTGATGCCCAGATCCTCGTTGCCATTGCGCAGCGCATCGAGCACCTGCGAGAACACGGTGATGTCGCGGGCCAGCGCGTCACCGGCCGCAGCCGCGGCCGTGCCGCCGGCACGGATTTCAGTCACGCGACGGGCCATTGAACCGGCCACCACCACCTGCTGCAGGGCACTGTAGACCTGCGACGACGGGGCGCCGGAGGCGGACATCGCACGCACCAGTTCGTTCAACTGGGCCTGCAGGCCCGGCACCGCACCGGAGAAGTTGTTGGCGTTGCCGGCCAGGGCCAGCACTGCCGGCTCACTGGCGACCAGCTGGCCTGCCTGCTTGCCCAGCGGCGTCCAGGTCTCGGCCAGCGTCGAGATCGCCCGCGACACGCCAGGCTCGTTGCCGTAGCGACCCTGCAGGGTCGATACGTTCTGCTCGATCGCGTTGCGGGTGGCCTTGAAGGCGGTGAAGGCCTGCGCGTTGCCGCCGACCGCGTCACGGCCCTGGTTGGCCAGCTGCTGCGACAGCACCTGCAGGTCCGCTGCCTTGGAACCGGCATCGGCCAAGCGGCTGCCCTGCCAGGTGGACACACCGGTGTTCACACCGAACAGGATCATCGACAGGGCCAGCAGCGCCAGCCAGAGGTTGCTGCCGCCCAGCCGCAGCTTGCCGGACTTGGTGGCATCCGAAGCAGTACTCATCGTTCAACCTCGATTTTCAATGCAGGGGGCGATGCCCGGCCTCAGGCCGCGGCTTGCCGGAATTCAGGGGTGCGCGACAGCAGCGAGAGCGAGAACACGCCCCAGTCGTTGCCATCGGCATGGAATGCGCGATCGACGAAGTGCCCGTAGCGTCCTTCGGCCAGTGAACCGGCCTCGATCTGCTGGGTCAGCTCGAAACTGCGCTGGCCGAACAGTTCGTCGATGGTCAGGGCGACGTCGCCACCGGCCTGGCGCATGATCAGCACGCGCTGGCCTTCCTGCTGGACGGTGCGCGCACCTTCCAGGAAATATTTCAGGTCGACCACCGGGAACAGGTTGCCGCGCAGGTTGCCCACGCCCAGCAGCCACGGCTGCGCGCAGGGCACCGGGGTCACCGGCGGCATCGGCACGATCTCCACCACTTCGCGGAAATCGGACACCAGCCGGCGCTGGCCGACTCGGAAACCGACGCCACGCCACAGGTCCTGGGCGAACTGCCGCCCGGGCAGCTGCACCGCGTGGGCCAGGCTGCGCCGTTCGTAGGCTTCAAGAATGTCGAAGGGCGAGCGCATCAGGCCACCAGCTCGTTGATCCGCGCGATGAGTTCTTCCTCGCGCGGCGGCTTGACGATGTAGTCGGCGGCGCCCTGGCGCAGCCCCCAGGCCTTGTCGGTTTCCATCGCCTTGGTGCTGACGATGATGACCGGGATGTGCTTGATCGCGGCGTCGCGGGCCATCGCCCGGGTCGCCTGGAAACCGCTCATGCCCGGCAGCACCACGTCCATCAGGACCAGCTGCGGCACCTGGTCACGGACCAGCTGCAGGCCATCTTCGGCATTGTCCGCTTCCAGCACCTCATGGCCGGCACGGCGCAGCCATTGGGTGAACACCGCGCGGTCGGTCGGTGAATCCTCGATCAGGACGATACGAGCCATTGTGCCTTTCCCCCCTGGTCAGGCGTTGACGTACGTGCGGATGGCACCCAGCAGTTCTTCGCGCGTGAATGGCTTGGTCAGGTACTGCTCCGAGCCGACGATGCGCCCCCGCGCCTTGTCGAACAGACCATCCTTGGATGACAGCATGATCACCGGGGTCGCCTTGAACAGCTGGTTGCCCTTGATCAGTGCGCAGGTCTGGTAGCCATCCAGGCGCGGCATCATGATGTCGACGAAGATGATCTGCGGCTGCTGGTCGGCAATCTTGGCCAAGGCCTCGAAACCGTCCGTCGCGGTCACTACTTCGCAGCCTTCGCGCTTCAGTAGCGTTTCCGCAGTCCTGCGGATGGTCTTCGAGTCATCGATGACCATCACCCGGAGTCCTGCGAGCTCCCCGCCCGCAGTCGTGTTTTCAGTCATTGCCATTCCCCAAGCGCACGGCCCAATCTTTGGCGGGAGCCGCTGCGAAAGCGTATCTATATCGCACTTCCCGCGCCCGCTTCAAGGGCGGTCCGTGGCGCGGGGCGTGGCGCCGGGCTGAACGTGACCGGATTGGCAATCACTGCGCAGCCGGGCAAGGGACGCTGCGTTGCATATTGCCGGGGAGGCGCGCAGCCGGCGTTGCCGCTACCATCAACGCCTTGCCTGACAGGTGCGCCCATGCCGTTGAACGTCATCGTGGTGATGGATCCCATCGCCCACATCAAGATCGCCAAGGACACCACGTTCGCCATGCTGCTGGAAGCCCAGCGGCGCGGCCACGCCCTGCACTACGTGCGCCCGGGCGGGTTGGCGCTGGAAGGCGGGGTGGCCGTGGCCTGGACCGCCCCCCTGCAGGTGCGCGACGACCCGGCCGGCTGGTACGAGCTGGGCGCATTCAGCCGGACTGAATTCGGTCCCGGCCAGATCGTGCTGATGCGGAAGGACCCACCGGTCGACGCCGAGTACGTCTACGACACCCAGGTGCTGGATGTCGCCGCCGCCGCCGGCGCCTGCGTGGTCAACAACCCGCAGGGCCTGCGCGACTACAACGAGAAGCTGGCCGCGCTGCTGTTCCCGCAGTGCTGCCCGCCCACCCTGGTCAGCCGCGATGCCAAGGCGCTGAAGGCCTTCGCGCTGGAACACGGCCAGGCCGTGCTGAAGCCGCTGGATGGCATGGGCGGGCGCTCGATCTTCCGCAGCGGCCAGGGCGACCCCAACCTGAACGTGATCCTGGAAACGCTGACCGACGGCGGCCGCAAGCTGGCCCTGGCGCAAAAGTTCATCCCCGACATCACCGCCGGCGACAAGCGCATCCTGCTGGTCGATGGCGAGCCGGTCGACTACTGCCTGGCGCGCATTCCGCAGGGCGATGAGTTCCGCGGCAACCTGGCCGCCGGTGGCCGTGGCGAAGGCCGTCCGCTGAGCGAACGCGACCGCTGGATCGCCGCGCAGGTCGGCCCGGAGATGAAGCGCCGTGGCATGCGCTTCGTCGGTCTGGACGTCATCGGTGACTACCTGACCGAGGTCAACGTGACCAGTCCGACCTGCGTGCGCGAACTGGACGCGCAGTACGGCCTGAACATCGCCGGCACCCTGTTCGACGCGATCGAGGCCGATCTGCCCTGATGGACGCCGCACCTGCCGTCCTCGCCCCGCCGCCGCGCGAAGCGCAGCGGCTGGGCGCCACCATCGCCCTGTCGGTGCTGGTGCACGCCCTGCTGATCCTCGGGGTCGGCTTTGCCGTGAAAGGCGATGCGCCGCTGGTACCGACGCTGGAAGTGATCTTCAGCCAGACCCGTACCGCGCTGACCCCGAAGCAGGCGGATTTCCTGGCCGCCGCCAGCCAGGAAGGCGGTGGCGAGCATGATCGTGCGCAGCGCCCACGCGACAACCAGGCCGGCATCGTGCCGCAGGCACAGTCCGGCATCAGCCCGGTACCGCAGCAGCAACAGTCGGCAGCACCGGTGCCGCCGCCGCAGGCGCGGGTGGTCAGCAGCCGCAATGGCGAGGACACGGTGGCCCTGGCGCAGTCGCGCCCTACCCCGTTGCAGCCCACGCCGGATGCACCACTGACCGCCCGCGAACAGCGCGATGCCGAGATGGCGCGGTTGGCAGCGGAAGTACACCTGCGTTCGGCGCAGTACGCCAAGCGCCCGAACCGGAAATTCGTTTCGGCCAGTACACGCGAATACGCCTATGCCAATTACCTGCGCGCGTGGGTGGACCGCGCAGAGCAGGTCGGCAACCTGAACTACCCCGACGAAGCGCGGCAGCGCCGGCTGGGTGGGCAGGTGGTGATCAGCGTGGGGGTGCGCCGCGATGGCAGCGTGGAAAGCAGCCGCATCCTGCGCTCCAGCGGCACGCCCCTGCTGGATGAGGCGGCGCTGCGGGTGATCCAGCTGGCGCAGCCGTTCCCACCGTTGCCCGACAGCGACGATCAGATCGACATCCTGCAGGTCACGCGCACATGGGTGTTCCTGCCGGGTGGCGAACTGCGCGACGACCGGTAAGGGTTTCTGCCCGGGCCTGCGGCCCGGGACCCGCTGGAAGCAACTGCAACTGCAAGATCAAGAGCGGCGGTCGGTGTACTGAAGTCTGGCGGGGCGGTGTCGGGCGGCGGGGACGCCGCAAGTACATCCCTGCAGGCTTAGCCGCGGCATCCATGCCGCGGATACCCCGCCACCCCACACCGCCCCACCCCTGACAGATCGCGGCGCATCTTTGCTGTTGGTAGCTGTCGACCTTGGTCGACACGATGCATCCACGCCATGCCTGCACAGTAGATCCACGCCATGCGTGGATGCGAGCGAAGCGACCGGCTTTTGACTTTGATTTTTTTGAATTTCCGTGGCGGACGCGCACGGAAACTGTCCGTGGCCGGGCGGGTGGGCTGCGCAGGGGCGTGAGCCGCATGGATGCGGCGACCGAGCTTACATGGACGTACTTGCAGCGTACCCTGCGCAGCCCACCCGCCCGGCCAATCCACGGCTTCTGCTTTCATCGACACGCCACGAGGGGCTCAGCCGTTGGCTTTCGCCTTCGCGTCCCGCGCAGCCTGCTGCTCGACCAGCGTCAGCGCCACGTTGTCGCGCAGGTACGCCGGCTCGACCTTCTCCGGCGCAATGCCTTCGCCACGTGCGAACGCCGGCACCGCCAGTGCCAGCACATCCGCTGCATGCGGCAGCGCCGTCGCATCGAAGCGGCGCAGACCCGGACCCAGCTGCGCGACCAGCGCGCCCTCCGCCGCGGCAAAACCGGTGCCGACCCCGTAGACGGATGCGTCTTCCGGCAACGACACCGCCGTTGGCACGCACACGCGCTCGGCATCACGCGCCACCGGCAGTCCATCCACGCGTTCAAAGCGTGCCACGTACAACTCGCCCATCCGCGCATCGATCGCCGACAGGATCTGCTTCTCTTCCACCGGTGCGCGCAATGCCAGCACCTGCAGCGTCGACACCGGCAGCAATGGGCGATCCAGCGCCAGCGCGATGCCCTGTGCCAAGGCGATCGCCAGGCGCACACCGGTGAACGCACCGGGACCGCGGCTGAGCGCGATGCCGTCCAACTGGCGGCGGCTGATGCCGGCTTCGGCGAGCAGTTCCTCCGCCCACGGCAGGCTCAGTTCGGCGTGCCGGCGGGGGGCGATCTCGAAGCGCTCCAGTACCTGCCCATCAACATGCAGGGCTACGGAACAGGCTTCGGTGGCGGTTTCAAAGGCGAGCAGTTTCATCGGATCGGGTCAGAACAGGGGGAACGTGGCACCGGGGGCCGGCTCCGGGCCCGCCACGGCGGCGGTCGCGGCTGCGGCATCTGCCACGGGGGCCCATTGTGGCGCAAAGAAGGCCTGCACATCGGCCAGTGCCCGGGTTCGCCGGAACGGCGGCAGCGACTGCAGGAAGACCTTGCCATAGCCACGGTTGAGCAGGCGCGGGTCGCACAGTACCAGCACACCCCGGTCGGTCTCGCTGCGGATCAGTCGGCCTACTCCCTGCTTCAGGGCAATGACCGCCTGTGGCAACTGCTCGTCGCGGAACGGATTGCCGCCCTGGGTACGGATTGCTTCCAGCCGCGCTTCATACACCGGGTCATCGGGCGTAGCGAAAGGCAGCTTGTCGATCACCACCACGCTCAAGGCCTCGCCAACCACATCCACGCCTTCACGGAAGCTGGCCGAGCCCAGCAGCACGCCATTGCCGGATTCACGGAAACGCTGCAGCAGGGTCGCGCGCGGCGCTTCGCCCTGTACGAACAGCGGCCAGGGGCCATCACGCAACGCCTCGGCCGCCTCGCGCAGCGCACGATGCGAAGCGAACAACAGGAACGCCCTGCCCTGCGACGCCTGCAGCACCGGGCGCAGCACCTGGATCAGTGCGGTTCCGAAACCGCGCGCGGCCGGATCGGGCAGACCTTCAGGCAGGTAGCACAGTGCCTGCTCGGGCCAGTTGAACGGGCTGGGCTGCACCAGCGTCTGCGGATCATCCAGGCCCAGGCGCGTAGCGATGTGCTCGAAGCCGCCGCCAACGGTCAGCGTGGCCGAGGTGAAAATCCAGGCGGCATGACTGCGCTCGCGATGTTCGCGCAGCGGCGCGGACACATCCATCGGCGTGCGCTGGCAACGGAAACCGCGCGGGGTCAGCTCGTACCAGAGCACGTCACCGCCGCTGGCGGGTGCTTCTGCAGGATCGGCATCGAAGTCGAGCGCAGGCTCTTCATCGCCCAGCCAACGGCCCAGCCGCGAAATCGCCTCACGTGCGCGCGCATGGCAGGCATCCAGGCCAGCAGCGGCTTCGCGCAAGGGCTGCAGTGCCTGCTCCAGCACCACCAGGCTGGACATCACCGCATCGAAGCCTTCGCGCACCTGCGGCATCGCCAACGCCCGCCACTGCGTACCGCGCGCGGGCAGCCCCTCCATTGCAGCACGCAGCGCAGACAAGGCCTGCTGCAGATGATCGACCGGCTCCTGCAATGCCGACTGCGCGCCACCCACGCCGCGCGCTTCAGCCAGACAGTCACGGCCCAGCTCCTGCCAGGGGCGCATGCCGAAGCCCTCGCCGAAGAACTGCGCGGCCAGCTCAGGCAACTGATGGGCCTCGTCGATGACGAAGGCCTGCGCACCGGGCAGCAGCTCACCGAAGCCCTCCTGCTTGAGCGCGAGATCGGCCAGCAGCAGATGGTGGTTGACCACGACCAGATCGGCGGCCTGCGCACGCTGGCGGGCACGCACGACGAAACAGTCATCCCAGAAGGGACACTCATTGCCCAGGCAGTTGTCGACGGTGGAGGTGACCATCGGCAGCAGCGGAGAGTCATCGGCCAGACCATCGAGCTCGGCGATATCGCCCGATTCCGAGCGCCCGGACCAGGCCAGGATGCGCTGGAACTGTGCCGCCTGCTCGGGGCTGGAAAAGCGCGGTTCACCGCGTGCCTGCTGCAGGCGATAGCGGCACAGGTAGTTGCTGCGTCCCTTCAGCAACGCACTGCGCAGGCCGACGCCCAGCGCCTGGCGCACGCGCGGCAGATCACGGTGGTAGAGCTGGTCCTGCAGCGCGCGGGTGCCGGTGGAAATGATGGTGCGCATTCCGGACAGCAGTACCGGCACCAGATAGGCAAAGGTCTTGCCGGTGCCGGTACCGGCTTCGGCTAGCAGCAGGTCGCGCTGCTGCATCGACGCGGCAATGGCCTCGGTCAGGCGCAGCTGCGCGGGACGCGGGACGAATGCATCCAGATGGGAGGCGAGCGCGCCGCCTTCGCTGAGGGCTTCGCGGCTGGCATGGACAAGGTCGGACATCAGGTGGAAAGGATACCCGGCCGGGCGCTGCCCGGCACCCGTTTCAGGCCAGAGCACAGGCAAAAGCAACGGCAACAGCGCTTGTTCATGGCTCTGGGTTGCTACGTGCCGAGGTGGGTCGGACAGGGCAGGCAGGACACGCCGTGAACCCATCCCTGGGGGCTCGATGGCGCCATCCATGGCGCCAACGGTCCTGCCTGCCCTGCCCGCCCCACCCTCGACAGTTTCCCGGTGACGGAATGCAAAGGCAGAGCGGAAGCGGTTGGTTTGACGGAAAATGTAGAAGGGGTCGGAGCCGTTTTCCTTTGGAAAACGGTTCCGACCCCTCAGCGAGCGCGCGCAGCGCGCGACCCGCGTTTGATTTTGATTTTCCTCTCCGTGGCTGGCCGCACACGGAAACTGTCTGAGGTCGGGCGGGGTGGGTTTGCGGGGGTGTCCGCGGCATGGATGCCGCGGCCAAGCCCCCAAGGACGGGTTCACGGCGTCCCCCGCGAACCCACCCCGCCCGGCCAAGCGCAGCTTTTGCTTTCGGCGGCCAAACAGCCAGCCACGAGGGGCTGCGCCGTTGGCTGGAAACCTAGTACCGCTTGATCCCCGGCACCGTGCAACCTTCGATCTGCGCGTGCGCGGACACCGCATTCTCCTTCTCGCCCCGCGCCAGGCGCGCCTGCTCGATCGTCGCCCAGTGCCGGCGGCACAACGGCCCCGTCTTCGAACCCAGGTCCACAGCCTTGCGTGCGAATGTTTCCGCCTCCGCCCACTGGCCCTGCAGCAGCGCCAGTTCCGCGCGTTCCTGCAATACCGACGGGTCGCCGGCCACGATCTGCAACGCCTGGTCCAGGCTGCCGGCCGCGCCGACCAGATCATTGGCCTGGCGCTGGGTCAGCGCCGTCTGCCGCAGATCCTCCACCTGCGAATCGCGCAGCGGCTGCACCGACAGTTCCTTGTCATCCGGACCGGCGGCGGCTTCCACCGCTGCCAGTCGCTGTGCAGGCGTGGTGGTGTCCACCGGCTTGACCACCTGCGGCGCGCTGCTCACGCAGGCCGCCAAGGCCAGGCTGAGGCCACTCAGGACCAGGGGCTGGAACAGCGAACGGATAGTCATCGGCATCATCGGCTTGGAGGAGGAGTCGCTGCAGCGGGTGCTGCGGCAGGTTCAGCGGCGGGTTCCGGTTTACGGTCGAGGCCGAACCAGCTGCGCCAGCCGCCGCCCTCGCCTTCGGCACCACCCTGCGCGTCCGGCACGGCGGCCGGTGCACACGGCTCGTAAGCAGGCGCGTAGCCCACCACGAACGGGAATCGCCGCGCGCCCGGGCAGCCTTCATCGGTACTGTTGGTACCGGTCGCTGCAACCGGTTGCCAGTCGAGGCCCTTGTTGCTGACCTTCAACGGCGCCGTCGGCAGGCGCTGGAAGATGCCTGACCAGACCCGCATCGCCCCAGTGGCGCCATACAGGCCGGCCTGTTCATTCTGGTCGTTGCCCATCCAGATCACCGCCAGATGGTCGCCGGTGTAACCGGCATACCAGCTGTCGCGGCCATCGTTGGTGGTGCCGGTCTTGCCGGCCGGCTGCAGGCGGCCGAGGCCATCAGCATTCAAGCGCTGCGCGGTACCACTGGCCACCACCTGCTGCAGACCGATGCTGATCAGGTTGGCGGCAATCGAGTCGCCTTCCTGTGCCGGTGCGGGGGTCTTGTCGTAGCGCTTGAGCAGCTTGCCCTGCGGATCAAGGACACCACGCACCGCGTGCAGCGGCTGGATCTCGCCACCTGATGCCAGGAACTGGTACAGCTGCGCCATCGCGTACGGGCTCTGGTCGGTCGAACCGAGGATCACCGCCGGGTTTGCCTCGGCCTTGATGCCGGCCAGCACGTGGATCAGCTGGGTCACCCGCTCCGGGCCAACCTGCATGCCCACGCGGACCGTGGCCTGGTTGTAGGAATGGGCCAGCGCGTCGATCAGGCGCACGGTGCCATGGCTGCGATTGTCCGCATTGCCGGGATTCCAGTTGCGGCCGCGGCTGAGCTGCACGGTCACCGGCGAATCGTCGACCCAGCTGGCCAGCGAATAGCGGTCCGGCTGCGCGAGTGCCAGCAGGTACACGAAGGGCTTGAGCAGCGAGCCAACCGGGCGCTGCGCCTCGATGGCGCGGTTGAAGCCGACCTCGGACACTTCGCGGCTGCCGATCACCGCCACCACGTCACCGTTGTGCACGTCGGTCATCACCAGGCCGGCCTGCAGCTCGGGGCGACGCTTGCTTTCCAGCGACTTGATGGTGCGCGTGACCGCGCCTTCGGCATACGCCTGCGCGGACGGCGACATGCCGCTCATCACGCTCAGGCCGGCGCCCTGCAACGCAGATTCCGGATAGTCGTGGCCAAGCTGGCGACGCACCAGGTCAACGTAGGCGGGGAAGCGGTTGGCTGCCACCAGGCCCGGGGTCTTGGGCACGCCCAGCGGCGCCTTCAACGCCCGCTGGTACTCGGCATCGTCGATCAGGGTCGCCTCGTGCAGCTTGCCCAGCACGAAGTTGCGACGGTCCAGCGCGCGCTCCGGATTGCGCCGCGGGTCGTAGTAGGACGGCCCCTTGACCAGGCCGATCAACAGCGCTATCTGCTCGGTTTCCAGAGAGGAGAGATCACGGCCGAACCAGAACTCGGCGCCGGAGGACATGCCGTGGATCGCCTGGCTGCCGCGCTGGCCCAGATACACCTGGTTGAGGTACGCCTCGAAGATGGTGCGCTTGTCATAGCGCGCTTCCATGATCAACGCGTACAGCACTTCGTTGAATTTGCGGGTGACCGTCTGTTCCTTGCCGATGCCCAGCAGGCCACTGCGGGCCAGCTGCTGGGTCAGGGTCGAAGCGCCCTGCCGGCTCTGCCCACCGGAGCGGACGGTCACCCAGACCGCGCGCGCGATACCGGACAGATCGATGCCGTGATGGCGGTTGAAGTCCTTGTCCTCGACCGCCTGCAGGCCAGTGACCAACAGGTCCGGGGCCTCGTTCATGCGGATCAGGCGGCGCTCTTCCTGCTTCTGGCCATACAGCGTGGCGATGCGCGCAGGATCCATGCGGGCCGCCTTCAGCGCCTTGCGGCTGTCGGCGTCGCGCAGCGAGGCGATGCTGCCGCCGGACAGCGACAGCTCGACCCGACGCGGTGCGACCTGGCCATCGACGTCGTTGTAGCCGCGGCTGGAGATGACGAAACGCCCACCCTGCACCGCATAGGTTGCCGGTTCCTTGCCCTGGCCATCATCGCGATAGGCCGAGGCGGCCAGTTCGGTCTTCAGGGTTGCCGCATCCATCGCCTTGCCGGGCAACAGCACCAGCGGGCGTGCATAGACGCGCGTCGGGATCTGCCAGCGCAGTTCACCGAAGCGTTGTGTCACCTGTTGGTTCAGGTACAGCGTATAGGGGATCAGGAAACCCAATCCCAACGCGACCGCCGCCATGCTCCAGGTGATCAGCCGGCGGCGCCAGAGCGGACCGGTGTCCTGCTGGTCGTCGTCGAAATCGTCGATATCGTCTGAATCGTAGCGTCGGGGCACGGGAATGCGACAATGTAGGGTCTGGCGAGTCTACCCCAGCCACTGCGGCAGGCGAATTCTCCCGACCCCCCTGCTTAAGCTGGAGTTGCAACCGGATGGCGATGTCCCTGGCCGAAATCCGCTACCTGATCAATCGCCTGACCGGTCTGGCCCGCCGCAGCCTGGCCAGCCTGCGTACCCGCGGCTGGCGGGCCACCTGGCAGCGGATCCGTGTGCACACCCAGCGCGCCGTTCCAGCACCGCGCAAACCGTTGTACCTGCCACCGGCACAGCCGTTCGCTCCCTTCGCGGTGCCCACCAGCGATACGCCGGAAGTAAGCATCGTCATTCCGGTCTACAACCACGTCGACCATACCCTGGCCTGCCTGCGCGCCCTGGCCGCGCACCCGCCGTCGGTGGCCTGCGAGATCCTCGTGGTGGACGACGGCAGCAGCGACGCAACGGTGCAGTGGATGCCGCAGATCAGCGGCCTGCGTTACGAAGTGCGCGAGCGCAACGGTGGCTTCATCGAGGCCTGCAACGACGGCGTATCGCGCACGCGTGGCCGCTACGTGGTGCTGCTCAACAACGATACGGTGCCGCAGCCGGGCTGGCTGGAGGCATTGCTGGACACCTTTGCGACCGTCACCGATGCCGGCCTGGTCGGCAGCCAGCTGCTGTACCCCGACGGCCGCCTGCAGGAATCGGGCGGGGTGATCTTCGCCGATGGCAGTGGCTGGAGTTACGGCCGTTTCGAAGCGGCCGATGATCCCCGCTTCGCCAGCCTGCGCGACGTCGACTACTGCTCCGGCGCCGCACTGATGCTGCCCCGTGCACTGTGGCAGCAGCTGGGCGGCTTCGACACCCGCTACAAGCCGGCCTACTACGAAGACACCGACCTGGCGTTCCGTGTGCGTGCGCAGGGGCTGCGGGTGCTGGTGCAGCCGGCCAGCCGGGTGATCCACGATGAAGGCACCAGCAACGGCACCGATACCGGCAGCGGCGTGAAGGCGTACCAGGTACGCAACCAAGGTGTTTTCGCAGCCACATGGGCCGCTGAACTGGCCTCTCATCCCAAGGTTGGTGAAGTGCCCTCGCCTGCGCTGCTGCTGCGCGGCCGGCGCCAGGTGCTGATCCTGGATGAGGAAGTGCCGCGCCCGGAACGCGACTCCGGCTCGCTGCGGCAGGTCAACCTGATCCGCCTGCTGCTGCAGGGCGGCGCCCACGTGGTGTTCGTGCCCACCCGGCGCGAACACGGCGGCGTGGCGACCGAAGCCCTGCAGCGGATGGGCGTGGAAGTCTGGTACACGCCCTTCCTGGACGGTGTTGCAGGCTGGCTGCGCAGCCATGGCACCCGCTTCAACGTGGTGATGATGGTGCGCCACCACGTCGCCAACGAATGCCTGCCGCTGCTTGAGCGCTACGCGCCGCAGGCGCGCACCGTGTTCGACACCGTCGACCTGCACTACCTGCGCGAGCGCCGTGGCGCGGAAGTGGCGGGCGATGCCGGCCTGCTGCGCAACGCCGAGCGCACCCGCGCCAGCGAACTGGCAGTGATGGACCAGTGCGACATCACCGTGCTGGTCAGCGCCGCCGAGCGCGAACAGCTGCAGGCCGATGCCCCCCAAGTCCGGGTGGAGCTGATCTCCAACCTGCATGAAGTCGCCGGCACGGGCGCACCGTTCGCGCAGCGCCACGACCTGGTGTTCGTCGGCGGCTTCCGCCACCCGCCGAACCTGGATGCGATGGAGTGGTTCATCGGCGACGTGTTCCCGCGCATCCGCGATGCGCTGCCGCAGGTGCGCCTGCATTGCATCGGTGCCGGCGCACCGGACACGCTGCTTGCACTGGCTGCTACCCAGCCGGGCGTGGTGATGCATGGCTTCGTCGAAGACATCGTGCCGTACATGGACGGCGCCCGGATCGCCATCGCGCCGCTGCGTTTCGGCGCCGGCGTGAAGGGCAAGATCAATCTGAGCATGGCCCATGGCCAGCCCGTGGTCGGCACTACCTGCGCGGTCGAAGGCATGCACCTGCGCGCCGGCCACGATGTGCTGGTGGCCGATGATGCAGCCGGCTTTGCCGATGCGGTGGTCCGCCTGTACCAGGACCCCGTGCTGTGGCAGCAACTGGCCGCCGCTGGCCTGGCCAACGTGGCCGAGCATTTCTCGCTGGATGCCGCGTCGGCGACCGTGCAGCGGGTGTTCTTCGACTAGTCGATGTGGCCGCCAGCGTGCCGCAGGCGGTCCTCGAACGCGGGAAGTTCGGCCAGATCCGGCTGCAGCCGCCGCACCTGCTCCACGGCCGAGGCGGCGAATTCCACATCACCGCGACCCAGCCGCTCGCTGCCGATCGCCAGCCAGCGCTGCGCCAGACGGGCACGCGCATCGGGCAATCCTGCAGCCGTCGGCGCCAGGGTCTGCCAGGCCTGCAGGCACGCACCTGCGGCCTGCACCCGGTTCTGTCGCAGGTTGTCATCGAAGCAGGACCTGCTGGCGGGCAGCAGGCGCGCTGCCGCCGCCTTGACCCGGCTGTCGCGCGGCGCCAGTGCCTGCGCTTCGCGTAGCGCATCGAAGGCGCTGTGACCGGGGGGACTGATCCACTGCCCGGCGCGCTCGGCGCGATCGATCTGGCGCAACCGATCGCGCAGCTGGCGCTCACGCTGGGCCGTGCTGATGCCCGGTTGCTGCAATGACTGGCGCGCCTGCCGCGCACGCTGCAGGCGCTGTGCCAGCTGCTGCTGTGCCGCCTGCGAGGCGCCCAGCCCCGCCGCGAGCGCAGCGTCCTTGTCGGCCGCCTCGAACTGGAAGTCGTCGGCCCGCTTCTGGCTGCGTGCCAGCAACGCCTGCACGGTCTGCTCGCGCCCCCGCAATGCAGCGGGATCATCGGCGGTGACCGCGAGCACGGCCTGGAAACTGTCGCCAGCCGTCTCGAGCTGCTGCCGTTTGAGCGCACGCTGACCCTGCTGCAGCCGCTGGTCGATGGCCTGGGCCAGCGCTTCCTGGCTGGCTGGAAGATCGGAATGACCTGCATCGAACTGGTGTGCACGCTGCAGGATCGCGGCCGCCGTGGCCAGTTCGCCGCGTGCCGCCTGTGCTCGCGCCTGCTGCAGCAGATCGCTCAACGCGTCCTCGCGCCCTTCCAGTGCAGGCAGGTTGTCCGGCTGCAGTGTCAGCACACGCTGGAACAACGGCAACGCGCTGCTGTCGCCGTCGTCCAGCCGCCCGGCGGCGAAAGCATTGCGGGCCTGCGCAAGCAGCGCGCCGATGCCAGCGCCGGCACGACGACGCGCCTGCAGCTGCTGGGCCAGCGCATCCGCTTCGGCGCGGGGCACCTGCAGCTCACGCGCCAACGCCAGCGCCTGCGCGCAGCCGTCCAGGTCGCCCGCCTGCAGCCGCTCACGCGATTGCTGCAACGCCGCCGCGCCGGTGCGGGCCAGGCCCTGCCGCGCCTGCGGGCGGTCGCCGTCCAACGCCAGCACCGCCTGGTAACGCTCGCGCGCGCCGCTGCCGTCGGCCGCAGTCAGGCGCCCTTCCGCCAGCGCGCGATCGCCTTCGGCCAGCAGTTGTTCTATCTGTGGCTCATCCCAGAACCAGTCGGCCAGCGGCTTGCGCACCAGCACCAGCAGCACGAACACCGCTGCAGCCGCCAGCACTGCCCAACGCCACACCCGTCGCGCATGACGCGCCTGCAGCCACCACCAGCGGCTTTCACGGCGAACGCGATCGAGCGCCGGATGTGCGGCGCCGTGTGAGCGATGCGGGGGCTCGCGTTCCATGCGTGCAGGGTAGCCGGGGCAGCGTGAAGCTCAGCCCAGACGACGCGCCTCGCTGACGCCGGGCAGCGCATCGAGCTTGCCCAGCAGGTTCGACAACTGGCCGTAGTCGCTGACCTTCAGCCGCAGGCGCAGATGCGCGCGGCCACTGTTGCGGACGTTGTCGCTGTGGATGTCCAGCACGTAGGCGTCTTCCTGTGCGATCAGGTTGGTGATGTCCTTCAGCAGCCAGCGGCGGTCGACCGCCTCGACCACCACGTCCACTTCGTAGCCGCCGCCGGCCTGGCCCCATTCCACCGGCAGGATCCGCTGCGGGCTCGATGCGGCCAGCCGCGCCAGTGCAACGCAGTCTGCACGATGCACCGTGACACCGCGGCTACGGGTCAGGTAGCCGACAATCGGTTCGCCCGCCACCGGCTGGCAGCAACGCGCCAGCTGTACCAGCAGATTGCCCACGCCCTGCACGGTGAACTTGGACTTGCCCAGGTTCTCGCGGCGCGCGGTCGGCCGCGGCAGGGACGGCGATGCGACCGGCTGGCTGGCCGCACGCTCGGCTTCCAGCAGCGAACGGCTGACCTGGTTGGGGCCGGTATCGCCGAGGGCGACCTGGATGTAGAGGTCGTCGACACTGTCGGCATGGAACTTCTTCGCCGCCGCGGACAGGTCCGAATGCTGCAGGCCCAGCCGCTTCAGTTCGCGCTCCAGCAGCTCGCGCCCTGCCTGCACGTTGCGCGCCCGGTCCAGCTTGTGGAACCAGCTGCGCACCTTCTCGCGCGAGCGGTTGCTGGCCAGGAAGCCGTTGGCCGGCATCAGCCAGTCGCGGCGCGGGTCGGCCTCCTTGCCGGTCAGGATCTCGACCCGGTCACCGCTGCGCAGGCGGTAGGTCAGCGGCACGATGCGCCCATTGACCTTGGCCCCGCGGCAGCGGTGCCCGACCATGGTGTGCACCTGGTAGGCAAAATCCAGCGGCGTTGCGCCCTGCGGCAGGTCCAGCACCTCATCCTTCGGGGTCAGCGCGTAGACCCGGTCCTCGGTCAGCTCGGCATCGAGCGCGCCGGCCAGTTCATTGCCCTGCCCGTCCTGTGCCTGCTCCAGCAGCTGGCGCATCCAGGTGATCTTGCGATCGAATGACTTCTCCGCGCCCTTGCCGCCTTCCTTGTACTTCCAGTGCGCGGCCACGCCCAGCTCGGCCTGCGCGTGCATGTCGTGGGTGCGGATCTGCACTTCGATGGTGCGCCCTTCCGGGCCGACCACCGCCGTGTGCAGCGAGCGGTAATCGTTGGCCTTGGGCCGGGCGATGTAATCGTCGAACTCGCTCGGCACCGGCGCCCACAGCGCATGCACCACGCCGAGCGCGGCGTAGCAGGCGGCCACATCGTCGACCATCACCCGTACCGCACGGATGTCATACAGCTGGTCGAAGGCCAGGCGCTTTTTCTGCATCTTTCGCCAGATGCTGTAGATGTGCTTGGGCCGGCCACTGACCTCGGCGTGGATGCCCTGCACGCCCAGTTCGCGCGACAGCACCTTCTTCACGTTCTCGACATAGCGCTCGCGGGCGATGCGCGTTTCGTCGACCTCGCGCGCGATACGGCGGTAGGTTTCCGGTTCCAGGTGGCGGAACGCCAGGTCTTCCAGTTCCCATTTCAACTGCCAGATGCCCAGCCGGTTGGCCAGCGGCGCATGGATGTCGCGGGTCAACTGGGCCAGCGCGCGGCGCTGCTCCTCATCGAGCTTGTCGGCCGCGCGCATGCGCGCCAGCTGCCGGGCCAGCAGGATCGGCACCACCCGCAGGTCGCGGATGATGGCCAGCAGCAACCGGCGCAGGCCTTCGCTGTTGCGGCCCGCCTCGCGACCGGCGTGCAGGGCCCACACTGGATCGGCCGCGTCCTGGCCGTCGAGCAGGCCGATCACTGCCGCCTTGTGGCTGCCCAGCGGCAACGCGTCGAGGTGGACGCGCAGGCCCGGCAGATCGAACAGCAGGGCCGCCACCACGGCGCCCTCGTCTGCCGACAGCATCGCCAGCGCGTCCAGGGTATCGCCCAGCACCGACCAGCTGGCACGCATCTGCGGGTCGCAGTCCGGCGCTTCCCAATGCCCGCGCAGGGCCTGGCGCAGCGGAGCAGGCAGCACGGCTGCCGAGGGACGGTTCAACAAGGCATCCAGGCCGGGGACGGAAGCGCGGTTCACAGCATCGAGCAGGCAAGACAGAGGCCTCTACACTAGCGCCGCAGCCGTTCAGGAACAATCGCCGCGGCCGCCATCGCCGGGAATGTGGACATGCCGCTACACTCGCCGGCATCCACTGGAGAGTTCCGCCATGCCTTCGATCACCCTGCCATTCCGCCCTCGCCTGCTGGCCTGTGCCGCCGTGCTGCTGTCCCTGTCGACGCCCGCGCTGGCCCAGCGCGTGGTGCAGGGTGACCTGCAACAGCAGATGTCAGCAGCCGAATTCAAGGCCGCCGGCCTGGACAAGCTCAATGCCGCCGAGCTGGCGACGCTGAACCGCTGGCTGCAGGGCAAGGTTGAAGCCGCCACCACCGAGGCGGTCGCTGCGGTCCGCGAAGAAGCGCGCGAAGAAGGCCGTCAGGAAGTGATCGTGAAGAACCGCGGCTTCTTCGACTTCGGCAGCAACGAGCCGATCAGCGGCGTGCTGCAGGGCGAATTCCGCGGTTTCGGCAAGGGCCGGATCTATGTGCTGGACAATGGGCAGCAGTGGGAACAGACCGATACCACCTCGGTTTCCGGCGTGCGCAAGCAATCACCGAAGGTCAGCATCAGCCCCGGGGTGATGGGCGTGTGGTACCTGAAGGTTGAAGGCGTGAACACCCAGCCCAAGGTCCGCCGCACCAAGTAACGGCGCCATCGGCCGCTACCGCCGAGACCCACCGTACATCCACGCCATGCGTGGATGGCATGGCGCTTGACCCCACCGGCGAGCACCCGGCGGGGTCAGGGCCAGGGGTTACGAGGCCTGGCGCAGTGCGGTCACCCGCTGCGCCAGTTTCTTCGCCGAAACGCCGGTGCGTGCGCCCAGTTCCTGCGCGAACAACGACACCCTCAGTTCTTCCAGGTCCCAGCGCAATGCCTGCCATTGCGGTCGTTCGCGCAGGCCCTGCTGCTCGCCCACCTGCAACGCCTCCAGGAACGGATGCAGTTCCAGCATGCGCGCCTGGTCACGCGGCGGATCGCGCTTGGCACGTTCGGTGCGCAGGATCATCGCTTTCAGGTAGCGCGGGTACTGCGCCAGGGCATCGGCCGGCGTGTCGCGCAGGAAGCCCGGATGGATCAGTCCAACCAGCTGCGCTTCCATGTCATCCAGATTGCCGCGCGCCCAGCCCATCAACGGTGCCTCCAGCATCGGCTTCAACTCGGCCACCAGGGCAAGGATCGACTCGGCCAGCTTCAACCGCTGCATGGCTTCGCCGAACAGCATTTTTGCCGCATGTTCACGACGCTGCTCGAACGCCGCCACATCGCGGATATCGCCCAGACCATCAGCCAGCACGGCATTCAGCGCCGCATCGACCAGATCGCCACGCAGGCGTTCCTGGGTTTCGATCGAGGCGTACAACAGTCCGGTTTTCGGCGCGACCGGCAACTGCTTGCGTGCCTGCTTGATCTTCTCGCCCAGGCCGATCTCCAGCAGCCGGCGCACGCCGAGCGGGTGCAATTCCTCGGCCTGTTGGCGATCGGCGTAGATACGCAGTGCGGCGCTCTCCCCTTCATCCTTCAGCGCGGGATAGGCCGGCACGCCGGCTTCACCCGGTACCTGCAGCGGAATCGGTGTGGCCGGGAAGGTGCGCAGGCCATCGGCCGCCATCTCGCGCCCCGCACGTGCGGCGAATGCATCGCCGGCACGGCCGCCGAACTTCGCACGCAGCGCATCCAGGTCGCGCGACGTCGCCAGCACCTTGCCCTGCTCGTCGCGCAGGCGCAGGTTCATGTGCAGGTGCGGCTCGATTGAACCGGGCTCGAAATCGATCGCAGCCACACTTGCCCCGGTTGCCCGTGACAGGAAGCGCGCCAGTTCACCGGTGATCGCGTCGGCGCTGGGCTGCGGGAAAGCCTCGTAGAACGCACGCGCGAAATCCGGCGCCGGCACGTAGTTGCGCCGCATGGCCTTGGGCAGGCTGCGGATCAGCGCCGCCGCCTTGTCGGCAACGAAACCGGGCGCGAGCCATCCCAACTGCACTGCATCCAGTGCATTGAGCAGATGCAGCGGAACGTCCAGGGTCACACCGTCATCCTCGGCGCCCGGCTCGAAACGGTAGTGCAGCGGCAGCCGCGCCTGGCCCAGGGCCAGGTACTTCGGGTAGCGCTCCTGCTCGCTGCCTTCGCCCGGCAGCAGATCCACCAGCGACCAGTGCAGGCCCTTGCGCTGTTCCGGCGGCAACGCCTTCCACCACGCATCCAGCCCGGACGCGGAGTGGATCTGCGGCGGCACCCGGTCCAGGTACCAGCGTGCCTGCCAGTCTTCGTCTGCGACGATGCCAGCGCGGCGCAGCTTGGCTTCTTCCTCGCGCGCCTGCTCCAGCACCTTCTGGTTGTCGGCCACGAAGCTGGCACGGGTGTTTATTTCACCGGTCACCAGTGCCTGGCGCACGAAAATGTCGTGCGCCTCGCCGGCATTGATGCGGCCGTAATGCACCGGTTTCTTCGGTGCCAGCACCAGCCCGAACAGGCTGATCTGCTCGGAGGCCAGCACCTGGCCCTGTGCACGCGACCAGTGCGGATCGAAGTGCTTGCGCAGCAGCAGATGCGGCAGCTCGGCGATCACCCAGTCCGGCTCGATTGCCGCCAGGGTCATGCCCCACACCTTCTGCGTATCCAGCAGGTTGGCGGCCAGTAGCCACGGTGGCGGCCGCTTGGACAGCGTCGAGCCCGGGAACGGCAGGAAACGGCGTTGGCGCGGCGCCTGGAAATCGCCTTTTTCGCTGCGATGGCCGATCTGCGTGGGCAGGCCCGCCACCAGCGCCCGATGCAGGGTCTGGTAGGCATTGGCGCGCGCGCGCTCGCTGTAGCCGCCGCCCTCCGGAGCCTGATCTTTCTGTGCGCGTGCAGCAACCGGTGCCGGCGTTGCTTCGGCCTTGCCCTCGCGGGCCAGGCGCGCGGCACGGTGCAGCTGGCCACGGGTCGCCTTCACTGCGGTGGCGTCATCGCGGGCCGTCGGTGGTGCGCTGCTGCCGGCCAGCAACGGCGCCATCGATGCCTCGTTGGCCTCTTCCTTCCAGCCCAGTTCCTCGCACAGCAGGCGCAGCTGCCGGTGCAGCTCGCGCCACTCGCGCATGCGCAGGAAGCCGAGGAAATGACGGCCGCACCAGTCGCGCAGCTTGGACTGGGTCAGGTCTTCGTGGGCCTGCCGGTAGGCATCCCACAGGCGCAGCACACCGACAAATTCAGAGCGGCCGTCAGCAAACTGCGCATGCGCGCTGTCGGCCGCACCACGCGCTTCCGGCGGGCGTTCGCGCGGATCCTGGATGCCCAGGAACGAGGCGATCACCAGCATCGGCCGCAGGCAGCCGGCGGCCTGTGCGGCAACCAGCATGCGTGCCAGCTTCACGTCCACCGGCAGGCGTGCCATCTGCTTGCCGATCGCGGTCAGATGGCGCTCGCTGTCGATCGCCCCCAGCTCGGTCAGATGCTGCCAGCCGTCGGCCACGGCGCGCTCGTCGGGCGCCTCCAGGAACGGGAAGTCCTCGATGCGGCCCAGGCCGAGCTGCAGCATACGCAGGATCACCCCGGCCAGGCTGGAACGACGGATTTCCGGATCAGTGAACTCCGGTCGTGCCTGGAAATCGGCCTCGGCATACAGGCGGTAACAGATACCTTCAGCCACACGGCCACAGCGGCCCTTGCGCTGGTTGGCGCTGGCCTGCGAGATCGGCTCGATATGGAGGCGGTCAAGCTTGTTGCGTGGGCTGTAACGCTTGACGCGAGCGAAACCAGGGTCGACCACATAGCGGATGCGCGGCACCGTCAGCGAGGTCTCGGCCACGTTGGTGGCCAGCACGATGCGTCGGTTCGGACCCGGGTTGAACACGCGGTCCTGGTCCTGGTTGGACAGCCGCGCGTACAGCGGCAGCACTTCGGTATTGCGGTACTTGCGCCGTTCCAGCGACTGGTGCGCATCGCGGATCTCGCGCTCGCCCGGCAGGAAGATCAGCACATCACCGCGCGAATCCAAGCGGGTGATTTCATCGATGGCCGAGACAATGGCATCGTTGACGGTGCGCTCGCCCTGCTCTTCGCCCTCGCCTTCCAGCGCGCGATAGCGCACCTCCACCGGATAGGTACGGCCTTCGACGCTGATCACCGGCGCGTTGTCGAAATGCTGGGCGAAACGCTCGGTGTCGATGGTCGCCGACGTGACGATCAGCTTCAGGTCCGGGCGTTTGCGCAGCAGCTGCTTGAGATAGCCGAGCAGGAAGTCGATGTTGAGGCTGCGTTCGTGCGCTTCGTCGACGATGATCGTGTCGTAGTTCGACAGCCAGCGGTCGCTGGCGATCTCCGCCAGCAGGATGCCGTCGGTCATGAACTTGATGCGGGTGTCTTCGCCGACCTTGTCATTGAAGCGCACCTGGTAGCCCACCAGCTGGCCCAGTTCGCTGTGCAGCTCCTGCGCGACACGGCTGGCCACCGCACGTGCAGCGATCCGGCGCGGCTGCGTGCAGCCGATCATGCCCGCCTGGCCACGGCCGGCGGCCAGGCACAGTTTCGGCAGCTGCGTGGTCTTGCCCGAGCCGGTTTCACCGGCGATCACCACCACCTGATGGTCGCGGATCAACTGGGTGATGGTCTCGGCTTCACGCGCAATCGGCAGCTGAGGGTCCAGAGTAATGGCCGGCTGTTGTTGCGCCCGCGCCTGCCGGCGCTGCACCGATACCTGCAAGGCCTGCTCGAAGCTGGCGGCCAGCGCCGCATCCTGTGGCTTGGCCTGGCAACGCGAGAGCATTCCCAGCAATCGTCCACGGTCGCGGCTCATGGCGCCGTCGATGGCGGCACGCTGTTGGCGCTGGCGGGACTGCGGCATTTTGTCGATAGCGTTCATCAATCGGTTCGTTTAAAACTTTGAATGCGACCAGTCATCAAGACTGATTTATTGTGAAGGCCAACGATTCCACAAGGAGGAACCCCATGGCGAAGACCAAGAGCACGACCAAGCCCAAGACCGGCAAGCAGAAGCTTGCGGCTTCCGCGCCGTCGGCCCCCAACATCGATATCGGGATCACCCAGGGCGACCGCAAGAAGATCGCCGACGGTCTGGCGCGGTTCCAGGCCGATGCGTTCACGCTTTATCTGAAGACCCACAACTTCCATTGGAATGTCACCGGGTCGATGTTCAACTCGCTGCACACCATGTTCGAGACGCAGTACACCGAGCAGTGGGCGGCACTGGACGATGTGGCCGAGCGCATCCGCGCACTGGGCTTCAATGCCCCGGGCTCCTACCGGGAATTTGCTGCGCTGACCTCGATCGTCGAGGAGCCTGGCCTGACCGACAGTGCGGACTGGCGTGAAATGGTACGCCAGTTGGTGGTCGCCAACGAAGCGGTATGCCGTACGGCACGTGAAGTGCTGGATGTGGCCGACGACGCTGACGACGCCCCGACCGAGGATCTGATGACCCAGCGCCTGCAGACCCACGAGAAGTACGCGTGGATGCTGCGCTCCCTGCTCCAGTAAGGGTTGGGAGTTCTCGGCAGGGCTGCGCCCTGCACCCGCAGAGGCCCAGGCAACGGCAACTGCCGAAGCAAGAGCTGGTTTCCTGGGGGTTGGCGGGGTGGGTCCGGTTGCGGGGGACGCCGTGAATACGTCCCTGTAGGCTCGGTCGCGCCATCCATGGCGCTCACGCCCCCGCAACCGGACC
>NZ_JBFPNJ010000002.1:0-72550 GCF_040815575.1 Stenotrophomonas sp. LST15-1-1.1 | reverse complement strand
GGTTGCGGGGGTGTCCGCGGCATGGATGCCGCGGCCAAGCCCCCAGGGATGGGTTTACGGCGTCCCCCGCAACCGGACCCACCCCGCCATCCCCCCAGAACCCCGCTGTTGCTGTTGCTGTTGCTGTTGCTGTTGCTGTTGAGGTTGAGGTTGCCGGCCAGCGGCCGGCACCACAGCGGGTGCCGGGCGCAGCCCGGCCGCAGCACTTTCAGCCGGCAGCCGATGGCCCCTGCGTGCCGGCCAACCGCATCGGCCGCAGATCGGCCAGGGTCAACCGCTCCAGCGGCTGCGGCCGTTCGATGGCATAGCCCTGCAGGCCCTGCACCCCCATCCCGGCCAGCGCCTCGGCCACTTCAATGGTCTCCACCCACTCGGCCACCACCTCCATCTGCAGTTCGCGGCCCAGCTCGCTGATCGCACGCACGCTGGCACGGCTGACCGGATCGGTATCCATGTCACGCACGAAGGCCCCATCGATCTTCAACATGTCCGCCGGCAGCTGCCGCAGGTAGCCGAACGAGGACAGGCCCGAGCCGAAATCATCCAGCGCCACCCGGCATCCGCGCGCCTTGACCGCGTCGATGAAGGCACGTGCCTGGCTCAGGTTGCCGATTGCCGCGGTTTCGGTGATCTCGAAGCAGAGCTTGGACGCCAGCGCACGGTTGCGCTCCAGCAGGTCGCAGACGAACGCCAGGAATCCCGGCTCGGCGATCGACTGCGCCGACACATTGACATTGCACAGGCCCAGCTGGCGTACGTGCGCCGGGCACACCTGCAGGTGGCGGAACAACAGGCCGAGCACGTGCCGGTCCAGCACCACCGCCATGCCGTAGCGCTCCACCGCCGGCATGAACTGGCCCGGCAGGTGCAGCACGCCGTCGCTGTCACGCATGCGCACCAGCACTTCGTAGTGCAGGTAGGACGGATCGCCCACCTTGGCGATGCGCTGCGCATACAACAGCATCCGGTTCTCGGCCATGGCACGGCTGACCCGCTGCAGGCGCTCGGCCTCCAGCCGTCGTTCTTCCAGGGCCAGCCGGTTTTCGTTGAAGCAATGCACGCGGTTGCGGCCGGCCTGCTTGGCTGCATAGCAGGCACTGTCGGCGGCGCTCATCAACCAGTTCGCGTCCTGTGCTTCGGCCGTCACTTCGACCACGCCCACGCTGCAGCTCAGCTGCGGGCTGCCCTCACTGACCGGGAACGTGGCCTGCCCGAGGTTGCGGATCAACCGTTGCAATACCCGCTTGGCTTCGTCCTGGTTGGCGCGCGCAAGGAACACCGCGAACTCGTCCGCGCCCAGGCGGCCCACCCAGTCGCCATCGCGCACCGCGCCGACCAGGTACTCGGCGAAGCTGCGCAGCATCTGGTCGCCCGCCGCGTGGCCGAAGCTGTCGTTGACCAGCTTGAAGTGGTCCAGGTTGATGTAGCCCAGTGCGTGGGTTCCACCGTCGGTGCGGACCTGCAGCAGCGACTTCTCCAGCAGGCGCTCGATCTCCCGGCGATTGATCAGGCCCGTCAGGGGATCGTGGCTGGCATGGTGCTCGATCTCGCGCGCCAGGGCATGGTTCTGGCTGACATCCTCGACGATTGCGAACACCGACAGGCGGCCATCGGCGGTGCGCACGCCGGTACCACTCCAACGCCCCCACACCAGGCTGCCGTCGCGACGCCGGAAGCGCAGTTCGCCCGGGCGCAGCTGGCGGTCCCAGTCGATACGGCCCACCTCATCGATCACCAGCTCGCCTTCCATCAGCAGGTCGGTCAACGACATCTGCAGCAGCACGTCCCGGCGATGGTCGAGGATGTCGGCCATCGCCTGGTTGGCCTCCACCACCCGGCCGGCGGCGTCCAGCTTGAGCATGCCGACGTTGGCCTGGTAGAAGGCCGCCCGGAACCGGCTCTCATGCTCGGTCAGGTCCTTGCCGACCCGGCGGGCCAGGGCAACCGCCATCAGGCTGATCAGCAGCACCGACAGGCCGCCTACGGCCAGGGTCGCGATGCGCACCGCGCGGGCCATGCGCAGCAGCGCCTGCGAGAACGCCTGCGCCTGCGCGCGCAGCTGGTGGTCGATGCCGCGCAGCCGCTGCAGGTATCCATCCACGGCTGCCCCGTCCAACGGTCCTGTGCCATGGCGGCGTTGCAGTTCCTCCGCCAGCGCCTGCATGGCCAACAGGTCCGCGTCGGTCTGCCGCCACAACCAGGTGGCCTCTCGGAAGGCACCGACATTGCGTGCATGGCGGAACGAGAAGATCAGCCGAGGAATGTCCGCGCGGGCATTGCCCCCACGCAGGAAGCCGGCGCGGGCTGTCGCCTCGTCCGGCTCGGGTTGCTCCAGCGCCTTGCGGGCCTGCAGGTCACCCAGCGGAACCTGCAGTGCCCGTTGGGCATCCTGCAGATCCTGCAGATGGCCACGCGCCAAGTAACGGCTGAGCGCTGCGGTGGCATCCTGCTGCCCCCGCGACCAGTAGCCCTGCCCTGCGATCCACGCGGTCGATGCCGCCTGCAGCTCCTGGATCACGGCCGACAGCGCGACCAGTCCGATCGCCATGCCCGTCAACAGCGCAAATCGCAGTCCCAGCCCGCGGGTCATCGGTACCCGTCGGCGCTGTTGGTCCATGCCACTTCTACCCATCCTGGATCCCCCGAATGTGCTGCGGTGACAATCTCCTACGGAACCGGGCCAGCCTAGAACCGGGGATGTGTGGGCCATGCGAAACCGGACCCGGCCGGTGATCGGCAGCGGTGGCCGGGCCGACCTGGACGTCCTGCAAACGACAACGCCAGCCCGGAGGCTGGCGTTGTTCATCTACTTCAGTGCGGCTTAGAAGCTGCGCGGGCCGCGCGGCTTGTTGAAGCCATCACGACGCGGCGGACGGCTGTCGCGGTCGCCGCCGGGGCCACCCGGACCACTGCGACGCGGAGCACCCGGGCCACCCGGACCGCCCGGACCACGCTTGTCGAAGCGCGGCTTGAACGGACGCGGCGCCGGATTGACCTCTTCACCAGCGGCCAACGGGCGCATCTGCAGCTGCTGGCCGGACACCCACACCTTCTGCAGGTGGGTCAGCACGTCCGACGGCATCTGCGCCGGCAGATCCAGCAGCGAGAAGTCGTCGTGGATGTCGATACGACCGATGAAGCGGCTTTCCAGGCCGGCTTCGTTGGCGATGGCACCGACGATGTTGGCCGGCTTCACGCCATGCTGGTGGCCGACCGAGATGCGGTAGGTCTCCATGCCCTGCTCCGGTGCACCACGCGGCGGCACGTCACGGCGCGGGCGCTGCTCGAAGCCACCCTCGGCATCGTCACGACGCGGGCCACGCTCGAAGCGCGGGCCGCGCTCGTTGCGGTCGCCACGTTCCGGACGCTCAGTGCGCTCGAAACGCTCACGCGGCGCGCGCTCTTCGCGCGGTGCACGCACCGGCGGCTGCAGCAGGAACGGGGTATCGCCCTGCATCATCTTGGCCAGTGCGGCGGCCACTTCGATGGCCGGCACGTTCTGCTCGGATTCGAAACGCTCCAGCAGCTGGCGGTAGAAGTCCAGGCCGCCCTGGCCCAGGGTCTCGGTGATGCGCGAGGTGAACTTGTTGATACGGTTGTCGTTGACCGCTTCCACGCTCGGCAGCTGCATTTCTTCGATCGGCTGGCGGGTCGCACGCTCGATCTGGCGCAGCATGCCCTTTTCGCGCGGGGTGGCGAACAGGATCGCTTCACCGCTGCGGCCGGCACGGCCGGTACGGCCGATACGGTGCACGTAGCTTTCGGTGTCGTACGGAATGTCGTAGTTCAGCACGTGGCTGATGCGTTCCACGTCCAGGCCACGGGCGGCCACGTCGGTGGCGACGAGGATGTCCAGCTTGCCTTCCTTCAGCATGGCGATGGTGCGCTCACGCTGGGCCTGCTGCATGTCACCGTTGATGGCGGCAGCGGCCAGGCCACGGGCCTGCAGCTTGCTGGCCAGTTCCTCGGTGCCGGCCTTGGTGCGCGCGAAGACGATCATCGCGTCGAACGGCTCGACTTCCAGGATGCGGGTCAGCGCGTCCAGCTTGTGCATGCCGCTCACCCACCAGTAGCGCTGGCGGATGTTGGCCGAAGTGGTGGTCTTGGTCGCGATGGTGACTTCGACAGGGTCCTTCAGGTAGGTCTGCGCGATACGACGGATGGCCGGCGGCATGGTCGCCGAGAACAGCGCCACCTGGCGCTTCTCCGGCAGCTTCTTCAGCACCGCTTCGACGTCGTCGATGAAGCCCATGCGCAGCATTTCATCGGCTTCGTCCAGCACCAGCGTCTTCAGCTCGGACAGGTCCAGCGTGCTGCGGTTCAGATGGTCGATGACGCGGCCGGGGGTACCGACCACGATGTGCACGCCGCGGCGCAGGGCCGTCAGCTGCTGGCCGTAAGGCTGGCCGCCGTACACCGGCAGCACGCGGAAGCCGGGGATCTTCGAGGAATAGGACTGAAACGCCTCGGCAACCTGGATGGCCAGCTCGCGGGTCGGGGCCAGCACCAGGGCCTGCGGCTTGATCTGCTGCAGGTCGATGTTGGACAGCACCGGCAGCGCGAAGGCTGCGGTCTTGCCGGTACCGGTCTGGGCCTGGCCCAGCACGTCGCGGCCTTCCAGCATCGCCGGGATGGTGGCAGCCTGGATCGGCGACGGCGTTTCGTAGCCGATGGCAGTGACAGCCTGCATGACAGAATCGGACAGGCCGAGCTGCGCGAACTGCAGCTGCGCTTGGGTTTCTTGGGACATGGGGAACTCCGAAGGCACTGCCACGAGCATGGCAGGCGAAAAAAAGGGGGATTCCGCGCTTTGGGCGCCCTTCTTATCGCGTGCCCTGGCGCTGCTCGGTTGAAGCTGAGGTTTCACTCGCTCAGAGCGGAATGATACCGCACTGTTCCTGAACATGGTGTACAGGAAACCATCGGCATGCCGTTACGGCCCGCCGTGGCGCACAATAGACGCCCATTTTACCGCTGCGGGCCCTGTCCTGCAGCGCCTGCCCCAGGAAACCCCGTTCCATGCAGATCCTCGAATTCGACCTCGACGGCGACTACGTCGAACTCAAGCAGTTGCTCAAGCTGGCCGACCTGGTCACCAGCGGTGGCGAAGCCAAGATGGTCATCAGCGAAGGCCTGGTGCTGGTCGATGGCGAGGTCGAGCTGCGCAAGGCCTGCAAGATCCGCGCAGGCCAGGTGGTCGAGTTCAACGACAGCCAGATCCGGGTGCTGGCCGCCGTTTGAATCACCGCGCGGCCGTCAGGCCACGCGCTGGGTCAGGTGCGCGGCAATCAGCTGCCGGAACGGCGCCACCCCCTGCGCCACCCGCAACCCGGCCGCACGCAACAGGCGCGCCGGCCGGCGGTCATCGGTATACAGGCTGGCGATCGCATTGGTCGCCTCATACAGCGGGCGCGCTGACAGCCGATGTCCGCGCTGGTAGCTGCCCAGCATGCCGGCGGCGGCGATGTCCGCCCCGCGCCGCTGCTGCTCGGCGATGCCCTGCGCCAGACGCTGTGCGCTGGCCAGGCCCAGATTGAAACCATGCGCGGTGACCGGGTGCATGCCCACCGCGGCATCACCAATCAACGCCGAACGTTCGCCGACAAAGCGGTGCGCATACACCCCGACCAGGGGATAGGCCTGCGGCGTCGCCACCGGCTGCATGCGTCCCAGCCGGTGCTCGAAGAAGCCGCTGATCGCGTCCCCGAACGCGATCTCATCCATCGCCAGCAGTTCTTCGATCTGCCGCGGCGGCAGGGTGATCACCGCCGATGCCTGGCCTTCGTTGAGCGGCAGCAGTGCCATGGTGCGGCCATAGCCGAACCACTCCCACGCCGTGTGGTGATGATCGCGCTCGACCTGCATGCGGCACACCAGCATCGACTTGCCGAAGTCACGCATCTGCGCACCGATGCCGAGCATGCGGCGGGTGCCGGAGAAGCGGCTGTCGGCGCACACCAGCAGGCGCGCGTGCAGTTCGCTGCCATCATCCAGGCGCACCACGTGGCCCTGGCTGTCGGCCCGCACCGCCTGCACCTTGCGGCCATCGAACAGCTCCAGCCCGTCCTGGCCCTGCACCGCCTGCCAGGCCGCGCGGCGGATCAGATGGTTGGGCACCAGCCAGCCCAGCGGCTGGCCATCGACCTGGCTGCTGGCGAAGGTCAGCGCGAATGGCGACCCGCCGTTCATCACCCGCGCATCGCGCAGCTCGGCAACCTCGGTTTCGGGCAGGCGCTGCCACAGGCCCAGCTGTTCCAGGCTCTGCCGCGACGCATGGGTCAGGGCGATTTCACGGCCATCGAACGCGGCCTCGGCCAAGGCCTGGCGCGGCTGCGCCTCGACCAGCCCGACCTGCAGGCCAGTACCCGCCAGCGCGCGCGCAAAGCACAACCCGGCCGGTCCGGCACCGACCACCACCACGTCCATCCTGCGCATGCGCGCCTCCTGCCGTTGATCCAGTCGCGGCCAGCATAGCGCCGCGTGCCTGACCGGCCTTGATTTGGATCAGCTACGCGTCACAGCAACGCAAATACCAGCGCCAGGATCGCGAGGATCGATACCAGCCAGACCAGGCTGCGCACGTAGGGAATGCCGGCCGCGTACAGCGGCAGGTACACCACCCGCGCCCAGAAGTAGACCTGCGCCGCCAGCGCGGTGGTGTCGCTGCCACGCCCGGCCACCACCACCGCGATCGCAGCGGCAGCGAAGAACGGGAAGGTCTCGAAGAAGTTGGACTGTGCCCGCTGCAGCCGGCCCGCCAGCGGGCTCAGCGGCTTGGACGAGTCGTCGCGTGCCGAGGCGTTCCACTTCATCCCGCGCTCGCGGGTGACCACGGTGGAGGCGGCGAAGATGTAGACGAAGCCCAGCAGCATTGCCCACGCCAGCATCGTCAGTTCGGTGGCCATCGTCGATCTCCGTCAGGGACTGGATGCACGCAGGCTGTAACCGGCCAGGCGCCAGGTCTGGTCTTCGTCGAAGCGGAACGACACCAGCTCGCGCACCGGCTGCGCGCTGTTGGCGAAGCGGGTCGGGAAGCTGACGTTGATGTACAGGCCTTCGGGCACGGCGGCGCCGGCAGCGTACTTGACCCGCGTGATGGTCGGCTGACCACGGCCGGCCATCGCGCCCAGACGCGTGCGGTCCGCCGCAAGCTGGCTGACGAAGGCCGCCTTGGGCACTGCGCGGCGGGCAACCGCCGAGGCGCCGTCCCACAGCTCACCGGCCCGATTGGCGTCGACCAGTTGCGCGGCCTTCAATGCGGCACTGCCCATTTCCGCGTCCTGTTTCTGCACCTGCGCCTGCTGGGCCGGGCTCAACGCCGGCGCGGCAGCAGTGGCCGGCTTCGCGGCCGTCGATGCGCTCGGCGCGGGGCGAGCCGGGGCCGGTGCGGGCGTGGCCGGCGCCGGCGTTTGGGCCAGTGCAGCCAGGGGCAACAGGGACAGCAGCAGGAGCACGCGCTTCATGGACACCGCCGGTTCGATGGAAAGAACCGCAGTCTACGCCAGCGCAGTGAGTGGACCGTCAGCGCGCCTGGACGCTGCCTTCCACCGCGCCCGCCTCGGCCTGCGCCGCCGGTGCCGCCGATGCCGCGGGCAGCTGCTCGGCCACCGGCGGCTGCTCCGGCGGTGCCGGGGGCAGCGTAGCCACGTCGATCTCCGACAGCGGGCTTTCCTCCGGGCACACCGGGTCGGGGAAGCCGAAACGCTGCTTCAGCGACTGGCCACAGCTGTTGATCGATTCCATGTCGGCACCGTCGCGCTTGCACTGCTGGTCGAACGCCACCAGGAACGCATCCTTGCGCTGCACGAAGTCGTCGCCGCAGGTACGCATCTGCTTGATCCGCTCCAGGTCGTCCTGCACGGCGTTGGTCCCGTCCAGGCCGTACTGGCGAAGCTCTTCGGCCGTCAGCAGGCGCAGGCTGCGGTTGGGCACGGTCATCATCAGGTCGGCCACACCCACCGCCACACCATTGCGCTGCAGATAATCCTTCACGTTGTCATAGACCTCGTGCAGCTCGCGGTTGAGTTCCGCGCGCGAAGTGGCCTTGGAACTGATGCGCATCATGCGGTGGATGCCGACCTTGCCGGTCAACAACCGGTTGTCGCCGGCAGCCAGCACGAACACGCAGGCGCTGTGGCAGATCGAGCCCTCGCGCACCCAGATGGTCCAGCCGGATTCGCCGATGCTGTCGCCGGCAACGATGGCCGATTCCACCTGGCCACCGCTGGAATCCAGATCCAGGATGCGCTTGTGGATCTGCAGCTCGTCGGCGACCACGGCCAGCCGCCACATCATCTCGGCAAACCCGGGGTTGATCTTGCCGTTGTAGCGCACGCGCAGCAGGCCACGCTCGGCACACGGCGCCAGGGCCTGCTTCAACTGTTCGCGCTGCAGCCCTTCCAGCTCGAGGCCATCGCCGCCCTCGCCGGCGTAGTCGGTGCTGCAGCTGATCCACGCCTTGCCATTGTCCAGTTGGATCTGCGGCCAGGGCCGGTCGGCACTGCTGCGTGCCTGTGCCGGCGGCGGCGGCGCATCGGCGGCGTTGATCGAGACCATGTTTTCGCCATCGCTGGCCGGAGCACGCGTGGCCTTGTCGGCGGCGGTGACGTTGCCGGGATTCTCCAACTGACTGCAGCCCGCCAGGGCCAGGCACAACAGGGGCAACCAGCGGAGTTTGGCGGACATCGGGCAACCAGAATTCGGACAGGTAAGAACCACAGTCTACCTGCCCCTGCCGCGCATTCAGCGCGCGCCACTGAACCGCTTCTGACCCCCAGACCCTGCTATTTCCCGTTCCAGCGTCGTCCCACATCCCATCCACGCATGCCGTGGATACGTGTGTCGACCAAGGTCGACACCCACCAACAGCCGCGTGAACCTGTCGAAGGCGGGGTGGGTCCGGTTGCGGGGGCGTGAGCCGCATGGATGCGGCGACCGAGCTTACATGGACGTACTTGCAGCGTCCCCCGCAACCGGACCCACCTCGCCATCCCTCAGCAGCCCAGCTTTTGCCGTTGACGTTGCCGTTGCCCCCCGCGGGTGCCGGGCGCAGCCCGGCCGACCTCCCCCAGCATCCATGTCCGAATATGGCGAGTACTGTCCCCCGGACGCGCCTAGACTGGCGCCATGGATACCGCCCTCGCCCTCGATACCGCCGCCTGCGACCGCGCCCGCCTGGCCCGTGATGCGCGCTTCGACGGCGTATTCTTCACCGCCGTGCGCAGCACCGGCATCTACTGCCGACCGGTGTGCCCGGCGCCACCACCGAAGCCGCGCAACATCACCTATTTCCCCACGGCAGCGGCCGCTGCGTCCGCCGGCTATCGCCCCTGCCTGCGCTGTCGCCCCGAGCTCGCCCCGCTGGCACAACAGGCGCTGGCCGGACAGGCCGTGCAGCGTGCCCTGGCGCTGATCCATGCTGGCTTCCTGCAGGACCAGCCGGTGGCTGACCTGGCGGGAAAGATCGGCCTCAGCGCACGCCAGCTGCAACGCCTGTTCGTCGAACGCGTGGGCGCAACGCCAGGGCAGATCCACGCAACCCATCGCCTGCTGCTGGCCAAGCAGCTGCTGACCGAAACCACGCTGCCGGTGACCGACGTGGCACTGGCCGCTGGTTACAACAGCCTGCGCCGCTTCAATACGGCATTCCTGCAGGGCTGCGGCATGGCGCCTACCGTACTGCGCCGCCAACACCATCCCCTGGCCGCCGACGATGGCGGGCTGGTGCTGCGCCTGGGCTATCGACCGCCGCTGGATTTCCCCCGCATGCTGGCCTTCCTGCGCAAGCGCAGCCTGCCCGGCATCGAACTGATCGGGGAAGACAGTTACCAGCGCGTGTTGGGCACAGCCGAGCGCCCCGCTCTGCTGCGCGTCACCGCCGACCCGAAGCGGCCCGAGCTGCGCCTGCAACTGGGCGCGGTCGACCCACGCCTGATTCCGGACATCGTGCGCCGCGTGCGTCGCGTGTTCGACCTGGATGCCGACCTGCAGCAGGTGCACGCAGCACTGGGCGACGAACCCCTGCTGGCACGTGGCATCGACGAGCGTCCCGGGTTGCGCGTGCCGGGCGGCTGGGACGGCTTCGAGGTGGGCGTGCGCGCGGTGCTGGGCCAGCAGGTCAGCGTGGCGGCGGCAACCACCTTCGCGCGCCGGTTGGTCGATGCCTACGGTGCGCACCTGCCGGGCATGCCGTCCGAATTCGACCGTCAGTTTCCAGCGCCGGACGTACTGGCCGACGCGCCGCTGGAATCGATCGGCCTGCCACGCAGCCGCGCCGCCACCGTGCGCGCCCTCGCCGCAGCCTGCGCCAGCGGCCAGCTCGACTTCGGGCCGGGGCAGGCACTGGAGGAATTCGTCGCCCGCTGCGTGGCCCTGCCCGGCATCGGCCCGTGGACGGCGCAGTACATTGCCCTGCGCGGGCTCGGCCAGCCTGATGCCTTCCCCGCCGGTGACCTGGTGCTGCAGCAGGTGCTGGGCCACGCGCAGGGCCAGCGCCTCAGCGAACGCGCCACCGAGACCCGTTCGCAATCATGGCGCCCATGGCGCGCCTATGCCGTGCTGCATCTGTGGCACCTGTCCGGCACTTTCGTTGGAGAACCCTCATGAACCTGTTGTTCGATCGCTTCGACACACCGATCGGTGAACTGACCATCGCCGGGGATGACAATGGCCTGGCCCACGTTCTGTTCCCGGAAAACCGCCATCCTGCGCGTGGCCGCGAGCACTGGCATTACGCGCCCGGTGCGCTGCCGGAGGCGCGCGAACAGTTGCTGCAGTACCTGCATGGTGAGCGCAGCGATTTCGACCTGGTGCTGGCACCGCATGGCACGCCGTTCCAGCTACGCGTGTGGCATGCGCTGGCGTTGATCCCCTTCGGCCAGACCTGGAGTTACCTGCAGCTGGCTCAGCAGTTGGGCCAGCCGACAGCGACCCGTGCGGTCGGCGCGGCCAATGGTCGTAATCCGTTGCCGATCGTGCTGCCCTGCCATCGCGTGATCGGCAGCAACGGTACGCTGACGGGCTTCGGTGGCGGCCTGGAAACCAAGGCGGCATTGCTGCGGCTGGAGCAGCGGCAGGCGCCGTTGTTTGCGTAAGGTTTGCTGGCCGGGCTGCGCCCGGCACCCGCTGCAAGCCAGAGCAACTGCAACAGCCCAAGCAACAGCCGGCTCTGTATTGACTGAGGTTTGGGCGGGATGGATCGGGTATGCAGGACACGCCGTAAACCCGTCCATGGGGGCTCGATGGCGCCATCCATGGCGCCAACGGTCCTGCATACCCGATCCATCCCACCCCTGACACGTTCCCGGTGGCCAGTAGATCCACGCCATGCGTGGATGGAAGCATCCGTAATCTGTCGCGGGGAACAGGAAGAATGCGTGGACACGCGCCGCCCAAGGGCGCCACGTGTCTTTGGCACGTCATCGCTGCGGATTATCATGGGCGGATGACATCCGTACGCCTGATCTGCACGTTGGCGCTGCTGCTGCCCCTGGCCGCCTGCACCACCACGCCCTCGCCTTCGACAACCGCTGCGACAAGCGGCACGAACGCGCCCCCGGCCACGCCGCCGAAGCTGTTGCTGATCTCCATCGACGGCCTGCGCGCCGATGCGCTGGATCGCGGCCTCACCCCGAACCTGCAGCGGATCATCGACGGTGGTGTGCGTGCGCGCTGGATGACGCCTTCCTATCCGTCACTCACCTTCCCCAATCACTACACGCTGGTCACCGGCCTGCGTCCGGACCACCACGGCATCATCAACAACAGCATGGATGACGCTGAGCTGGGGCGCTTCGCGCTGCACGACCGCACTGCGGTGACCACCAGCGGATGGTGGGGTGGCGAACCGATCTGGGTGGGTGCCGAGAAGGTCGGCGTGCGCACCGCCACCACCTCATGGCCGGGCAGCGAAGCCGAGATCCAGGGCACGCGGCCCAGCCAGTGGCGCATCTACAACGCCAAGGAACCCTTGCAACAGCGCGCGCAGACCGTGCTCGACTGGCTGTCGCAGACCGATGCCGATGCCCCGCGCCTGACCACGCTGTACATGGAACACGTGGACAAGGCCGGCCACAACTTTGGGCCGGACTCCAGGCAGTACACCGATGCGATCGTGCAAGCCGACGGGATCATCGGCCAGGTGCTTGATGGCCTGCAGCAGCACGGCCTGACCGATACCACCAACGTGATCGTGGTCTCCGACCATGGCATGGCGTCGGTGCCGGAGGGCCAGGTGATCGCCCTCGAATCGATGGTTGATCCCAGCATCGCGCGCAACGTCAGTCCGGGCCAGTCGGTCGGCTTCGCGCCGGTGGCGGGACGTGAGGCAGAGGCCGAGCGTGCGCTGCTCGGCCGTCATGCCCACTACGAATGCTGGAAGAAGGAAAACCTGCCGGCGCGCTGGCACTACGGCACCCATCCGCGCGTGCCGGCAATCGTCTGCCAGATGGATGAGGGCTGGGACGCGCTGACACGCGAGAAGATCGCCAAGCGCGAGCATGCCGATCGCGGCTCGCATGGTTACGACAACGCGTTGCCGTCGATGCGCGCAGTGTTCGTGGCTCGTGGCCCTTCATTCCAGCAAGGCATGGTGATCGACGGTTTCGACAACGTCGACCTCTATCCGCTGCTGGCGCACCTGCTGCAGGTGCCGGAAGCGCCGAACGATGGCAATCCGGAAGCGCTGAAGCAGACCCTGCGTTGAATACGTTGTAGAGCCGAGCCCACGCTCGGCTGCATTGCGCCAGCCGAGCATGGGCTCGGCTCTACAAAAATGGGCAAAAAAAAACGCGGCGCCGAGCGCCGCGTTTTCTTTGGACCGGTCGGTCGGCGGATCAGCCGGCCTTGGCCACTGCCTTCTTGGCCACAGCCTTCTTCGCCGGAGCCTTGGCCACGGTCTTCTTGGCAACCGGGGCAGCGGCGCCTACGGCGACCTTGCTCGCGGTGTGCGAACGGGCGTTGCCGTAGCTGGCGTTGTAGCGCTTGCCCTTGGCGGTCTTGCGGTCACCCTTACCCATGTCTTCAACTCCTCAAATGTGAAATCTGGTTACCCCGTACTGACACGGGTTCGGCGGGGCCGCCTTGCTGGGCGCCCCCGCGCACGATCGGAAAGCCTACCACGGAGCACCTAGTGCGCGCAGCTGGCGTCATGTACGTGGCCGTGGTTCAGGCGCAGGTTGACCAGGTGCGCGATGCCGACCAGCAGCCCGCCCAGGGTCATCACCACCGCGTGCGGCACCGCGTTGTGGTGCAGCGGGTCGTAGAGCACGCCGGCCCACAGAGCGACCAGGCCGGGAATCAGGAACGCCAGCGCACGCAGCGCGCCGTGCCGCCGATAGCCCCAGACCAGACTGAACAAGCCCAGCAGGGTCACGAACACCACCAGCGCTTTTTCCACGCCATCACTGAGCCAGAAAGACAGGCCCAGTGAAGGCGCCGCTGCCAGCAGCAGCGGAATCACCGCGCAATGCACCGCGCACAGCATCGAACCGGTGGCGCCGAAGCGATCGAGCAGGTGGCGCAGGCGTGAGGGCAAAGGCATGACTTCCAGCAGGGCGGCGAATCGTTATGGAATAATATAACATCGTTTCCCGACCCGCACGGTTTCCCTCCCCCTGTCCCGCCGACGGGATTCGTGCGCCACCCGATTGATACATTGTAACAAAGGACCACCCATGCCCTCCCACCACCCTCGTTTCAAGCCGCATTCCCTGGCCCTGGCGCTCGCTGCGCTGCTGCCCTCCGTCGCCTTTGCAGCCTCCGACGATGATTCGCATCGTGACCGCCACCTGACCGAGTTGTCCTCGGTGCAGGTCACGGCGTCGCCGCTGCAGGGTGATGCCGAATCGCTGGCACGCCCGGTTGAAGTGCTGGCCGGTGAGCGCCTGGATGAGCAGAAGGCCGGCACCCTCGGCGACACCGTCGCCAAGCTGCCCGGCGTGCAGAGCACCTTCTTCGGCCCCGGTGTCGGCCGCCCGATCATCCGCGGCCAGGAAGGCCCGCGCGTGGCCGTGCTGTCCAACGGCATGGGCAACATGGATGCCTCCACCGTCAGCGCCGACCACGCCACCAGCATCGAACCGTTCCTGGCCGACCAGATCGAAGTGCTGAAGGGCCCTGCGACCCTGCTGTTCGGCAGCGGCGCGATCGGCGGCGCGGTGAACGTGGTCGATGGCCGCATCGCGCGCGAACTGCCGGACCGTCCGCTCAGCGGCCGCGCCGAACTGCGCGGCAACTCGGTGAACGACGAACGCAGCGGCATGTTCCGCCTTGACGGTGTGAGCGGCAACGTCGTGCTGCACGTGGATGGCCTGGTGCGCAATGGCGACGACTTCCGCATTCCCGGCTACGCGGTGATCGACGGCCTGGAAGATCACCACGATGACCACGACCACGCAGGCGAGGAAGGTGAAGAGCCGCGTCGCGGCCGCCTGGACAACAGCTCCATCCGCACCCGCGCTGGCGGCGTCGGCGCCACCTGGCTGGGCGAAGGCGGCTACTTCGGCGTCTCTGCCAGCACCTACCGCACCAACTACGGCATTCCCAACGGCGCCCATGTGCATGCCGACGGCGATGACCACGACCATGGTCACGACCACGACCATGGCGAGGAGGAGGAAGGTGAAGAGCATGACGTGCGCATCGATATGGTGCAGAACCGCTTCGAGACCAAGGCCGGCATCTACAACCCGGTGTCGTTCCTGAAGAACATCAACGCGCGTGTGGCCTACACCGACTACGAGCACGTGGAACTGGAAGCCGGCACGCCGTCCACCCGCTTCACCAACCGCGGCATCGAAGGCCGCCTGGAAGCAGTGCAGCAGCAGATCGGCGGCTGGGACGGCGCCTTCGGCCTGCAGGTCGGCAACAGCGATTTCGGCGCGAAGGGCGAAGAAGCCTTCGTGCCGGATACCGGCACCAAGAACATCGGCGTGTTCGTGCTGCAGGAAAAGCAGTTCGGCCCGTTCAAGCTGGAACTGGGCGGTCGACACGACCAGGTCAAGCTGGACCCGACCGGCGACTACCAGCGCCGCAAGTTCGATGCCACCAACCTGTCGGCCGCCGGCATCTGGAAGCTCAACGATGCCGTCGACCTGCGCATCGGCGTGGACAGCTCCGAGCGCGCACCGACCAATGAAGAGCTGTACGCCGCTGGTGCACACATCGCCACCCGCTCGCTTGAGATCGGTGATGCCAACCTGAAGACCGAGCGCGGCCAGCGCATCGAACTGGGCATCCACACCCACAGCGAACGCCTCGATTTCTCCGCCGCGATCTATCAGACCAAGTTCAAGGACTTCATCTACCTGGCTGACACCGGCGTGACCGAGAGCCTGCCGGTGCGTGCCTGGACCCAGCAGGACGCGGTGTTCAAGGGCGCCGAGGCCGAAGCGCTGGTGCACCTGTTCGAAGGCGTTGCCGGCGATTGGGACCTGCGCGTGTTCGGCGACTACGTGCAGGCCAAGCTGGACGGCAACGGCAGCCGCACCCTCGACATCGCCGTGCCGCACGGCGACCACAACCACAACTACAGCGTCGAACTGGCCAACACCGGTTACCTGCCGCGCATCGCCCCGGCCCGTGTCGGCGCCGACCTGCGCTGGGCGAAGGATGGCTGGCGTGCCTCGGTGGGCGCGGTGCGTTACAGCCGGCAGAAGGACGTTGCGCAGAACGAGGAGCCGAGCAACGGCTACACCCTGGTCGATGCGCACCTGGCCTACCGCTGGGACCGCAGCGACAGCAACAGCTACGAGTTGTTCCTGGATGGCAGCAACCTGACCAACCGCGAAGTGCGTCCGCATACCTCGCTGCTGAAGGATTACTCGCCGCTGCCGGGTCGTGGTGTCGCATTCGGCATCCGCGCGTTCTTCTGATCGGCCTGCGCCGTCGGAACATCACCTGAGGGGGCCGAAAGGCCCCCTTTTTTTGTCGTATATGGCATGAATTGGTGAACGCGGCGCACTGCCGACGCATCACCATCTGCTACGCGGCTAGACTCAGCCCGGTGTCAATCCAATAGACAAACTGAGCGGAAACATTTGCATGGCCCTGAGTCTCGATGCCGAACTGGAAGAACGCTTCCTTGCAATCGCCAAACGCGGGAGAACCGCTTGGCTGGCCGGCGACATTGCGGAGGCAGAGCATCGCTTCCTTGAAAGCTGGGACATGATTCCTGAGCCGAAATCTGCTTATAACTACGGCCAGATTACATCGTATGGAATAGCTGTCTTCTATCGCGATACCGCTCAGTTTGAGAAGGCCAAAGCGTGGGCGATGGTCGCCAGACGCATCTATGGAGAGGGCGAAGGCGCGACCGAGTACATGGACGAACTCGCCGCCACCATCCAGTTCGAGTCCGGAGACCTGGATGGGGCCTACACACTATTTGAACCGCAGTACCGGAAGTACGGCCGTCGTGTCTTTGAGGGCCATAAGAAGGGGTTCATTGATTTCATCAAGAGCAGGAAAAAAACTGGAAAGGTGGATCAGTGAGCCGCTAGCCGGCTCCCATCCGCTCCAGATACTCATCCACGCATGGCGTGGATCTACTGCCCCCTCCGGGAGCCATGGGGTCCTGCATATCGATGCGACGCCATCACACATCCGTCACAAAGATGTGCGTACGACAACAAGCGGACAATCCCGTCGCCATTCGTCTCTCGCCATCCGGACATGTTTGTCCGAAAATGAAGCCATGACCACCCAACGTGCCGATGCTGCTGCCCGCCGAGCCCTCATCCTCGATGCCGCCGACCATGTGTTCGGCCAACATGGCGTGACCGCGCCGCTGGACCTGGTGGTCGAGCGTGCCGAAGTCGGCCGCGCCACCCTGTACCGCAATTTCCCCGACCGTACGGCGCTGATCCAGGCGCTGCTGCAGCGCACGGTCGACCGCATCCGCCGCCAGGTCGAGCAGCTTGGCGACCGCGACGATGCCCTGTTCGAGGTGTTCGAAGGCATGGCCCAGCGCATCGTCGATTCGCCCGCACTGGCCGACTACTGGCGCGCGGTGGATTCGGACGTGCCGGCCATGCGCACCGCGCGCGAGACCGTGCGCGACCTGCTGGAAGCGCCCATCGCCCGCGCCAAGGCCGCTGGCCTGTGCCGGCCGGACCTGGAGAAGACGGATATTTCACTGATCTCGGGCATGCTGGGTGCGGCCCTGCGCGGCAAGACCCGCGATGAGCGCGCCCAGCTGGCCGGGCGTGCCCTGCAGCTGCTGCGCGGGGGACTCCAGGGAGCAGCCAGCGGGGAACGCTGATGGTGCAGCCGTACCTCAAGCCGGTTCCGGATTGGGAGGAGCACGAGAAGCCGACCATGCCCGGTTCGGCGTCGATGCCGTGGCACCCGCCCTATCGGCGTGCAGCCTATGCGCTGGTGTCGCTGCTGGTGGCCATCACCGGCGGCCTTGGCAACGCGCTGGTAACGGCCAACCTGCCTTTCCTGCAGGGGCAACTGGCACTCACGCCCACCCAGGGCAGCTGGCTGGTCGCCGCCTACGCCATGGTCAACGTGACCGCCAACCTGCTGGCCTTCAAGTTCCGCCAGCAATACGGCATCCGCCTGTTTGCCGAGATCGGCCTGGGGCTGTACGCGGCGCTGGCCGTGCTGCACCTGTTCGTCGGCAGCTTCGAGACCACCATGTTGACCCGCGCCGCCAGCGGTTTCGCCGGCGCGGCATGTTCGACGCTGGGTACGCTGTACATGCTGCAGGCGCTGCCGCGGCGTTTCACCGGCAACCTGCTGGTGGTCGGCGTTGGCCTGTCGCAGCTGGCGGTGCCGATTGCCTGGATCGTCTCGCCCGGCCTGGTCGATACCGGGCAATGGCATCAGCTGTACTCGTTCGAAGCGGGGCTGGCGCTGTGCGCGTTTGCCGCCGTGGTGGTGCTGAAGCTGCCGCCAGGCGTGCAGGTGAAGGCGTTCGAGCCACTGGATTTCCTCACCTTCGCCCTGCTCGCGCCCGCCGTGGCCCTGCTGGTGGTGGTGCTGGCCCAGGGCTACACGCGCTGGTGGTTGAACACGCCGTGGCTGGGCTGGGCGCTGATCGCCTCCATCGTGCTGACCACCACCGCCCTGATCATCGAACACTACCGCCGCAACCCGCTGCTGCAGATCCGTTGGCTGTCGACGCTGCCGGTGATGCACTTCATCGTCGGCGCCTTCCTGATCCGCTTCCTGACCACCGAACAGTCCTACGGCGTGGTCAACTTGATGCGCACCCTGGGCATGGGACCGGACCAGATGCGGCCGCTGTTCGTGGTGATCCTGGCCGGCGTGGTGACCGGCATCGCCGGCGCGGCGATCACCTTCGGCCCGAAGCGGCTGATCGCGCAGCTGCTGATGGCGATCCTGCTGCTGGGCGCGGCCGCGTTCTTCGACCAGCACCGCACCAGCCTGGATCGACCACACGACTTCTACGTCAGCCAGTTCCTGGCCTCGGTGGGCGCCGGCATGTTCATGGGCCCGCTGATCATGCTCGGCATTTCCGCCGCGCTGAAACAGGGCGTGGACCACATGATCACCTTCCTGGTGACCTTGTCGATCACCCAGACGCTGGGCGGACTGGCCGGCTCGGCAGTGCTGGGAACGTTCCAGCTGCATCGCGAGCAGCTGTATTCCAGCGCCTTGACCAGCCAGCTCGATCCAGCCGACCCGGTGGTGGCGCAGCGCCTGCGCATACAGCAGCAGCTGTACGCAGCGCAGATCACCGACCCGGTGCTGCGCAGCGCACAGGGCAGCGCGCAGCTGGCGCAGACCACCCGCCGCGAAGCCAACGTGCGTGGCTTCAATGATGTGTTCACCCTGAGCGGCTGGCTGGCGATCGGTTTCCTGTGCTGGTTGCTGCTGCTGTCGCTGCGTACCGCCGTGCGCAAACAATGGCGCAAGCGCCATCCTTCCTCCCCCGCTGCGGCTGCGACCGCGGCACCGCGCTGAGTTCACTGCCATGCCTCCCGTCCCGCCCCGTCCAGACGACACCGACGCTGCAGAGAACGTCACCCCGCCACCGCCCACCGATGCGGCGCCTGCGGCGACGCCTGCCGCGCCCGCCGCCGCGCCGAAGTACCTCAAGCCGAGTTCGCGCAGCGTGGTGGTGATGGTGGTGGTGGCCCTGCTGGGCATCGCGCTGATCCTGCGCGCCTGGCACCTGTGGCCGTTCACCAGCAGCGTGATGGTGACCGACAACGCGTACGTGCGTGGTCAGATCACGGTGATGGCGCCACAGGTGAACGGCTACGTCACCGAGGTACTGGTGAAGGATTTCCAGCACGTGAAGCAGGGCGAGCCGCTGCTGCGCATCGACGACCGCATCTATGCGCAGCGTGTGGCGCAGGCACAGGCAACGCTGGACAGCGCGCGCGCGGCGCTGGCCAATTCGGACCAGTCGCAGGCGCAGAACCGCGCGCAGATCGCTTCGGCGCAGGCCACGCTGTCGGCGGGACAGGCTGAGCTGCAGCGCTCGCGCAATGAAGCCAAGCGCTACGAGGAACTGGCGGCGCAGCAGCTGGTATCGATCAACGACCGCGACAAGTTCCGCACCACCCAGGCCTCGGCACAGGCCAGCGTCCAGCAGTCACAGGCGCAGATCCGCATTGCCGAGGAGACCCTGGTCTCGACCCAGGTCTCGCGCAAGAGCCTGGAGGCGCAGGTGGAAAGTGCGCAGGCACAGCTGGAACTGGCGCGCATCGACCTGGCCAATACGGTGATCCATGCACCGCGCGATGGGCAGATCAGCGAGGCCAGCGTGCGCGTGGGCCAGTACGTGGCGGCCGGTTCGCAGCTGCTGTTCCTGGTGCCGGATGCATTGTGGGTGGTGGCCAACTACAAGGAAGGCCAGACCTGGAAGATGGCGATCGGGCAGCCGGCGTCGTTCTCGGTCGATGCGTTCCAGGGCCAGGTGCTGCGCGGGCGGGTGGAGGAGATCGCGCCGGCCACCGGCTCGGAGTTCAGCGTGCTGCGCCCGGACAATGCCAGCGGCAATTTCACCAAGGTGGTGCAGCGGTTGCCGGTGCGGATCTCGATCAACGGGGAACAGGAACTGGCGGCGCGGTTGCGGCCGGGCATGTCGGTGATCGTGCGGGTGGATACTGCGACGAAGCCGATGGACTAGGCGCTGGCCTGCTTGACTGCACGGCTTCGTCGAAGACAGCGAACGGCGGAGCCCCTCGTGGCTGATCGTTGCGGTTGGATTGCTGGGATTGGCCGGGTGGGTGAGGCAGGCGGGACACGCCGTGAACCCATCCCTGGGGGCTCGTAGGCGCCATCCATGGCGCCTGCGGTCCCGCCTACCCCACCCACCCGGCCACGGACAGGTTCCGTGCGCGTCAGCCACGTGAATCAAAGGATGAAAATCACAAGCAAAAGCGCGCGGCTCCGCTTTTTCCTAGTGTTGAGCCATGCTCGACTGCCTTGCTGCAGGAACAGACAACAACGATGAAATTCAACGCACTGGCCAAGAAGGCGGCCAAGGGTTCTGCGCCACTGGAGCATGGCGGTGCGGTCGAGGTGGAAGACCTGATATGCTTCGTGCTGGAGCATGGTGCCGAAGGTGCGGCCGAGATTGAACGTCTGTGCGCGCTGCATGGCTGGCGCGAGGAGTTCCAGTACAACGGCGATGGCACGCATTTCGCGCCGATGGCGCCGTGGGCAAAGGCCTGTGCTGCGTTCGGGTACGGCGGCGTGGCGGCGATGTTGCCGCTGCTGGATCAGCCGCGCATGGCGAACTACGCGATCGGGGTGCTGGAAGATGTTCGCAGCGAGGCTTCGGTTGCCGCCCTGCTGGCGTTCTGCGGACAGGCGGATTTCAGCCAGGACGAACCCACATCAGCGCCGTGGCGGGCGTTGGCTGCGTTGAACGTACTGCTGTCGTTCGACAAGGGTGTGGCGGTGCCTACGGATATCCAACAGACGTTGCTGCAGCGCGTGCAGCGCGCGTGGGGCCAAGCACCGACGGCGCAACGCCAGTGCCAGGCACTGTATGCCGTGCGCGGCGCACGCGTGGCCGAAGCGTTGGACTGGGTGCAGTCACTGGTGCTGGAGGATGCGGAGTTGATCGCCGCACGCAAGACCGTGCTGAAGCATCTCCGCAAGCAGCCGTGAAATGGGGTCAGATCCCTTTGCCACTGGCAAAGGGATCTGACCCCAATCGCGAGGATGCCGGCCAGCGGCCGGCACTATCCTTCCGTCAGCCGGCGCAGCGGGCGCAGAGCCCGTGCACTTCCAGCGTCTGTGCCTGCGGCTGGAACCCCAGTTCCTTGGCCCGCTTCTCCAGCTGGGTCACGATCTCGCGGTCTTCCAGTTCCACCGCGCTGTGGCAGCTGTTGCAGATCAGGAACGGCACCGAATGGGCCGCACTGCTGGGATGGTGGCAGGCGACGAAGGCATTGACCGATTCCAGCTTGTGCACGAAGCCATTGGCCATGAGGAAGTCGAGGGCGCGGTATACGGTGGGCGGGGCGTCGGCGCCCACACCCTTGCCGTTGCGCACCCACTCCAGCAGCTCGTAGGCCTTGACCGGCTTGCCGGCCTCGGCGATCAGCCTGAGCACGTTGGCGCGGATCGGGGTCAGGCGCAGCCCGCGCTCACGCGAGACACGCTCGACCACCGCCACGAAATCCGAAGCGTCGTGGACATGGTGGTGCGGGGCCGTACAGGCGGTTTTGGCGGACATGCGCGTTCTCCAGTTCGGGCGTGGGCCGGTGGGCTCAGGCCGTTGCTACCTTGGTGATGGCCACATCGATGCGTTTCAAGGCCTGCTCGCGGCCAGCCAGGTACACGGTATGGGAAATGTCAGGGCTGACCTGGGTGCCGGTGATGGCCACGCGCAGCGGCTGGGCGACCTTGCCCATGCCCATTTCCAGCGCCGCAGCTGCATCGTGCAGGGCCACGCCAACAGCCTCGGCGGTCCACTCCGGCAGGGCTGCCAGCAGCTCGCGGGCCTTGCCCAGCGGCAGTTCCGCACCGGCCTTGAAGTGCTTGACCACGGCCGCTTCATCGTACTCGTTCAGCGGCTGGTACCAGACCACGGCCTTCTCGGCCATTTCCTTCAGGGTCTGCACGCGCTCGCGCAGGGCGATCACCACGTCCACCGGCGCCGGGCCTGCGGCCACGTCCAGGCCCAGCTTCTGCAGCTGGTAGACCAGGTGCGGCGCGATCGCGGCCGGTTCCTCGGTTTTCAGGAAGTGCTGGTTGACCCAGCCCAGCTTGGCCATGTCCAGGCGCGAGGCCTTGGAATTGCAGTCCTTCACATCGAACAGGTCGATCAGCTCCTGGCGGCTGAACAGTTCCTGGTCGCCGTGTGACCAGCCCAGCCGGGCCAGGTAGCTCAGCAGCGCGTCGGGCAGGTAGCCGGCGTCCTTGTACTGCATCACGTCGGCCGCGCCGGTGCGCTTGGACAGCTTGGCGCCCTGCTCGTCCAGGATCATCGGCATGTGGCCGAACTTCGGCACCGGTGCGCCGATGCCTTCGTACAGGTTGATCTGGCGCGGGGTGTTGTTGATGTGGTCGTCGCCACGGATGACTTCGGAAATCTTCATGTCCCAGTCGTCCACCACCACCGCGAAGTTGTAGGTGGGGTAGCCGTCCGGACGGAAGATGACCATGTCATCCAGTTCGCTGTTGGCGATCTCGATGCGGCCCTTGATCAGGTCATCGAACACCACCGTGCCTTCAAGCGGGTTCTTGAAGCGGATGACGCGGTTCGGGTCGTCCCGGTACGGCAGGCCCTGCTCGCGCGCGGCGCCGTTGTAGCGCGGCTTTTCCTGCCTGGCCATCGCGGCCTCGCGCATGGCATCCAGCTCTTCACGGGTTTCATAGGCGTAGTACGCCTTGCCGTCGGCGATCAGCTGCTCGGCCACTTCCTTGTACCGGGCGACGCGCTCGGTCTGGTAGAACGGACCTTCGTCGTAGTCCAGGCCCAGCCACTCCATCGCCTCCAGGATGGCGTCGATCGCGCCCTGGGTGCTGCGTTCACGGTCGGTGTCCTCGATGCGCAGCACGAACTCGCCGCCACGATGGCGGGCCTCCAGCCAGCAGTACAGCGCGGTGCGGGCGCCACCGATATGCAGGTAGCCGGTGGGACTGGGGGCGAAGCGGGTGCGGCAGGTCATGGAGGGCTCGAGGAACGGGTATCCCCCGATTTTACCAGCCCTCCGCCCCCTGCGGAAAAAGGGAACGGAGGGGACTAAGTCGCGATTGCCCTGCTGCTGCGGGGACGCTCGGGCGACGGAGGGGAAGTACGACCCGCCCCCCTCCGTCCCCTTTTCAGGGTTGCGGCTCGGGCTTGCGCGGGAAGGGCTGCTCGCGCATGGCGGCGTGATAGGCGAAGGAGGCGACGATGGCAGCGGCCTGCTTCAGGTCTTCCGGTTCCGCGTGATCCCAGGTGTCCAGGTGGCTGTGGTGGACGTTGCTGAAATAGTCCAGCTTGTCCTGGATGAACTGGAAGCCCGGCAGGCCGATGCGGTCGAAGCTGATGTGGTCGGTGCTGCCGGTGTTGCGGGTAGCGACGGTGGTTGCACCCACGTCATGGAACGGGGCGAGCCACGCTTCGAAGATAGGCATGGCCGCCAGGTTTTCCTGTGCGTAGATGCCACGGAAGCGACCCGAGCCGTTGTCCATGTTGAAGTAGACCTGGAACTTGCCGTAGTCGCGGGTCTTCTGCAGGGCACCGGTCGGTTCGCGCAGCGAGGCCGGCAGCGCCTTCTGCGCCGGGTCGGTCGGTTCGGGGAATCGACCGAAGTGCCTGGCCACGTATGCCTGCGAGCCGATCAGCCCCTGTTCCTCGCCACTCCACAGCGCAACCCGGATGGTGCGCTTGGGCTTGGCGCCGCTGGCCTTGAGGATGCGCATGGCCTCCATCATCACCGCCACGCCGGCCGCGTTGTCGGCCGCACCGGTGCCGCTGTGCCAGGAATCCAGGTGCGCACCGATCATCACCACTTCGTCGGGCCTGCTGCTGCCGCGGATCTCGGCCAGCGTGTTGTAGCCGGGTTGGTCCGCTTCATCGGTGAAGCGAGCGGCCACATCCACGCGCAGGCGCACGCTCTGCTTGGCTTCCAGCGCGCGTACCAGCGGATTGAAGTGCTCGGCGATCATCGCCAGTTCGGGGATGCCGACCGATTCGCCGGCTTTGCGCGAGCCGCCACCGGCCACGCGGATGATGCCGTTGTCCCAGCTGCTGATGCTGATCGCGGCCAGCGCGCCTTCTTCGACGAAGAACGCGTTGACCTTGGCCGCCAGCGCCTGCTTTTCCTGGTATTCCTTGACCCGCTTGGCGCGGTCGGCGGCCACGTCCTTGTCCTTGGGCAGGGTGAACTCCTGCAGGCCTTCCAGCGAGGTGGCGTCGTGCCGGTGCGAATCGGCGTCGGTGCCACGCTTGTATTCGCGTGCTTCGCCCAGCAGCAGGATCTTGCCACGCAGCTTGCCGCGATACTTCTCGATGTCCTCGGGCTTCTTGATGTCCACCTGCAGCAACTCGCCCTCGACCGGGCCGTGGGTGCCCGGCGTCCACGCCTTGGGCAGGGCATGCAGTGGCTGCACACGATCCCCCAGCATTTCCACGCTTGCCGACGTGAATTCCCAGCCACGGCCGAATTCGTCGAACGCTTCGTCGTGGACATTGTCCAGCTTCCATTCGCTGAACTTGCCACGGGTCCACGCATTGGCGCGGCCCATCGCCGGCGAGTTGGTCAGGCGCGGCCCGATGCGTTCGGTGAGATAGCTGAAGGTGTCCATCACCTGCGATTTGTGGAATGCCTGCTGGCGGATCTTGCCGACCATGTCCAGGTCCACCGGCTCGCGCTGCTGCGCCACCGCATTGCCACCCATCGCCAGCGCTACTGCCAGCACGCCCCACTTCAGCACATCGCACCCCTGCCCTTCGGCTCGATCATCAACCGGTCGAGTCTAGCCAGCCTGGGCGCCTGGCCCCCGTCCCATCGGTCATGGGCATCTGGTAGATCCACGCCATGCGTGGATGGGCCTTCCACTGTCACCCCTTCCACCCCAGCCACAGTTGCGCGCGCTCCGGCAACAACAGCAGCCAGTGCCGCTGGTCGATGCTGCTGCAGCCGAACACGGCGGCGTGCTCCGGCCAGTCCGCAGGCAGCCCGTCGATGCCGATCTCCGACAATGCCGCCGCCCCGGTCTTCCATGGCCGGTAACGGGGCACCTTGCCGGCGAGCGCGCCGCGTCCATGCCGCGCCTCCCGCAACCAGTCCAGCCCACGCCGCTGCAATCCCTCGCAGGTGATGGCGGCCAGCTGGAAGCGGACCAGGCCGGGCGCGATCCGTGCCCCCGGCAAGGCTGCCAGTACCCCATGCGCCTGCAGCAGCGCATCCACTTCCAGCAGGGCGGGAATGCCCTGCCGTGCCCGTTGCTGCAATCCTTGGCGCCAACCCATGACGTGCTCCTTACTTCTGCTCGGCCAGGGCGTACCAGTCGACCCGGCGGGTCACCCACATCGCCAGCGCCAGGATCACGAACAGCAGCAGCGAGCCCATCAGCAGTGCATTGTTTTCCGACACCAGCAGCCCATACAGCGCGCCGTACAGCACCGTCAGCATCGCGGCGAAGCCCAGGCCCCGCTTCCAGTGACCCAACACGTTGGCCAGGTACACCGCCTGCAGGCTGATACAGGCCAGGGCGGAGACCAGGTAGGCCTGCCAGAAGGCAATGTGCTCGGACAGGCTGATCAGCAGCAGGAAGAAGATCGCCAGCGCCAGGCCGACCATCAGGTACTGCAGCGGGTGGATGCGCAGCGACTTGATCAGTTCGAACAGGATGAAACCAACGAACGTCAGCACCACGAACAGCACGCCGTACTTGGAAGCGCGGTCGGCCTGGGTATAGGTATCGACCGGATCCACCAGCGAGACCTGCACCGCCTGCGCGTCCAGGTCATCGCCCTCGCGCAGTCGCTGCTGTGCATCCGATGCCAGCGAGGACACGGCCCAACGTGCATCGAAGCCCTGCGCATCCACACGCCGCTCGTTGGGCAGGAACGCACCGGCAAACGAGGGATGCGGCCAGCTGGAACGCAGCGCGATCTGGTTGTCATCGCCTACCGGCACCACCGACAGGGAGCGGCTGCCATCGAGCTGCAGCTCCAGTTCCACGCTGCTGGCCGCCAAGGTGCCTCCGGTGGGGGCGATGCCGGTGATCGGTGCATGCAGCCCACGGCCCAGTGCGGATGCGCCGGCCACGCCCGGCAGCAGCTTGACCTGCTGTCCATCAACGCGCAGGTTCGGTGTACCGACCAGGCCGCGCGCATCGGACACGCCCAGCGCGATATAGGCTTTGCCATAGGTCGTGCCATCGTGCTCCGGGTAGTCCTCCTCGCTGAAGGTCGCCTTGAGCTGGCCATTCCAGCTGTACACCGGCACCTTGAACAGGCCGACCGAGCGCTGGCTCGGCAGCAGCTCGCCACTGATCTGCAGGGTGGCCGGCGGCTGCAGCCAGTAACCCTGCGTGGTCTGCAGCTCGGTCTTCTTGTTGCCCTGCGCATCGACCACGTCCACCAGTTCGCGCTTGGACCAGGGCACCACGCGCACCGGCCCGACCACGCGCTGGGTACCGGCACGGCTTTCGGCCACCCGCGAATAGGCCTCTTCGCGATAGGCGCTGCGTTCGGTGATGACGCCGCGGATCAGGAACAGCGGGATCAGCAGCAGCAGGATCAGGCCGCCGACAATGGCGAACCGCAGCAGCATCTTCAGGGATTTCATCGTCCGTCCTCGTTGGAGAGGACTGCAGGATGGACGCCTGCGGTGAGCAGGGTTTGTGGCGAATTTGAAGCGAGTGTGAAGTCAGCGCCGCGGGCGCTGCCCGGGTATCGCCAGCGGCAGCCACAGGCTGGCGACGGTGCCGCCTTCTTCGCGCGGCCGCAGGCTGGCGCGGCCGTCGTGCAGGCGCGCCACTTCCTGCACGAAGGGCAGGCCGAGGCCGGAACTGCGGCGGCCGGTGCCGGGTCGGGCCAGCGAATAGAAGCGTTCAAACACGCGCTCGCGTGCGTAATCGGGAATGCCCGCACCCCGGTCGGCAACCTGCAGGCGTATGCCCTGCCCGTCCGGCTGTGCATCCAGCCGCACCTGTGCCCCGGGCGGCGAGAACGCAATGGCGTTGTCGATCAGGTTGTGCAGCGCTTGCCGCAGCAGATAACCATCGCCCTGCACACGCAGATCAGGGACTTCGTCGATAAGCAGCTCGACACCGGCGGCCTGCGCGCGTACCTGCGCTGCCGTCGCGGCTTCCCGCAGCAGCGCGGGCAAGGCAATCGGATCACGGGTCTGCAACCAGCCGTGCTGCTCGACCTCGGCCAGCGCCAGCAGCTTGTCGATGGTTTCGGTCAGCCGTTCCTGCTGGTCGACGATGCTGCGCGCGAAATGCGCGCGGTCGGCGTCGGCCATCGGTTCCTGCAGCAGCTCGGCCGCACCGCGGATCGCCGCCAACGGGCTTTTCATCTCGTGGGTCAGCGATTGCACGTACTGCTCGACGTACGCTTTGCCTTCCAGCTTGCGCCGCATCGTCTCCAGTGCCTGGCCAAGCTCGCCGATCTCGTCGTTGCGCCGCTTCGGCGGTGGCACCGGCTCACCGGCACTGACCGCCCGCGCATAGCGGCTGAGCTGGCCCAGGCCGTTGGTCAGCCACATCGTCACCAGCACGCCCACCAGCGCTGAGAGCCCAATCAGCCACGCGCCGCGTTCGATGATGGCGCGCTGGCTGGCGGCGATGAACGGATCGATGCTGCGGTTGGGCTGGGCCAGGCTGAGCACGCCGATCAGGGTGCTGCCATCGACCGGGTCATACACCGGCGCGGCCACGTGCATCACCGTGTTGCTGTCATCGCCCGGCGTTTCCGGGCTGGAGCGCGCGCCGTACTCGCCGCGCAGGGTGCGATAGACATCGTTCCAGCGCGAATTGTCGCGCCCCACGTCGCGGCCCAGCGAATCGTAGATCACGATGCCCTTGGCGTCGGTGATCGTCACCCGGTAGTCCAGCGCGCGCTTGGGGAAGCGCCAGACCATCGCCTTCAGGTCGCGCTGCCGGGCCTTTGCCAGGTTGCGGGTGAAACTGCCGTTGCGGATGGTGCCGGCCTTGACGTCGGCGGCGGCCATCTCGGCCAGCACATTCGCCGCATCCACCAGGGTCGATTCCATCGCCTGGCGCACGCCCGGCTTCACTTCGTTGACGAACACGCGCATCACGAAGAACGCGGCGATGCCCACGATCAGGAAGAAGCCCAGGAACAGTTTCAGGACCAGGCGCACGCGTCAGACCTCCAGGGCGTAGCCGAGGCCGCGGTGGGTGCGGATCGGTTCACCGCTGGCACCGGCCGCCCGCAGCTTGGCGCGCAGCGTCTTGACGTGGGTGTCGACGGTGCGGTCAGCGCTGTCGGCGGCGCTGTCCCAGCCACGGTCCATCAACTGGGCGCGGCTGAGGATCGCGCCGGGGCGCTGCAGCAGCGCTTCCAGCAACGCATATTCATAACGGGTCAGATCCAGCGCGTTTCCCTGGAAGCGGATGCGGCGGCCTTCGCGGTCGATGGCGAAGGCACCGTGTTCCTGCCAGCCGGTCTCGGCGCCCGGGGCGGCCGGAACGGGCGTGGCACGCCGCAGCCGGGCACGCACCCGCGCCACCAGCTCGCGCGGCGAGAACGGCTTGGCCATGTAGTCGTCGGCCCCCAACTCCAGGCCCAGCACGCGGTCGAGTTCGTCGTTGCGGGCGGTCAGGAAGATCACCGGCACCTGCGCCACCGGCCCCGGCAGGGCGCGCAGCCGGCGACAGACCTCGAAACCACTGAGGTCCGGCAGGCCGACATCCAGCACCACCAGGTCGATATCGCCGTCCTGCAGCTGCTGCAGCGCCAGCCCGCCCAGCAGGCAATGGCTGGCGGCATAGCCTTCGCTGCGCAGCGCATAGAGCACGGTTTCGGCGATGGCCGCTTCGTCTTCGACCACCAGGACGTGGGTAACAGGCGCTGTCATGGCGCGCAGCATAGCCGCTGCGGCCCTTGCCCCGTACACTGCCGCCCATGAACTATCGCCACGCCTTCCACGCCGGCAACCATGCCGATGTCCTCAAGCACATCGTGCAGCTGGCCCTGATCGACAGCTTCAAGCGCAAGGACAGCCCATTCTTCGTGCTCGACACCCACGGCGGTGCCGGCCGCTACCTGCTGGCCAGCGAAGAAAGCCGCAAGACCCTTGAGGCCGAATCCGGGGTCATGCGGCTGATGGCCCAGCCCAAGCTGCCGGAGGTGGTCGAGCGCTACCTCAAGGCGGTGCAGGCCGACAATCCGGTCGGCGCGATGATCGCCTACCCCGGCTCGCCGCTGCTCAGCGCGCAGGCCATGCGCCCGCAGGACCGCATGGCGGTGTGCGAGCTGCAGGAGGACGAAGCCGCGTCGCTGAAGACCCTGTTCGCCCATGACAGCCGCGTCGGCGTACATCCCGGTGACGGCTACGCGCTGCTGCGCTCGCTGCTGCCGCCCAAGGCCAACGGCGCCAAGATCGGCCGCGGCCTGGTCCTGATCGACCCGCCCTACGAGGCCCAGGACGCCGAGTACCAGGCCATCCTGGCCGCGCTGGCCGAGACCCTGGCGCGCTGGCCGCAGGCCACCTGTGCGGTCTGGTTCCCGATCAAGCAGCGCCGCACCATCCTGCATTTCCTGCGCAAGGCCGCCGCACTGCCGGTGAAGTCGGCCGTGACCATCGAGTTCCTGGTGCGCCCGGACGACTCGCCGCTGCGCCTCAACGGCAGTGGCATGCTGGTGCTCAATGCGCCCTGGCAGTTCGACCGCGTGGTCGGCCCGGCCCTGCCGGCGCTGCGCCAGCATCTGGGCGAACCCGGTGCCAGCACCCGCCTGGACTGGCTGAAGACGGCCGAATAAGGGCCTTCACGAGGCTGTACGACCGTGAGCCTTTCGTTCACGGAATGCAGCCCCGGTGATGACACAATCGATGGACCACCAAGGAATCACCCGGTATGGCCACTCGCAACCGCATGCCGCCCTGGCATGAGATCTTCAAGGCTCCCAGCGGCCACGAGCTGCTGATCCGCCCCATCCGCCCGGAAGATGGCGCGCCGCTGCAGGCCGCCTTCAGCCTGTTCGGGCCGGAAGAAATCCGTGACCGTTTCCTGCAGTCGGTAACCGAACTGTCGCCGGAAACCACCCAGCGCCTGACCCACCCCAATCCGAAGACCGAGATCACCCTGGTCGCCGCCGAGTCGCTGCCGGCCGGTGAGGCCGTGGTCGGCGCGGTGGCCCGTGCCTCGATCATCCCCGGTACCCGCGAAGCCGAGTACGCGATCCTGATCAGCCGGTTCCTGATCGGCCAAGGCCTGGGCCGCCAGCTGATGCGCAAGCTGGTGAAATGGGGCCGCGGCAAGTACCTGGACCGCCTGTACGGCGATGTCGCCGCCGAGAACGAGCCGATGAAGCAGCTGGCTGCCTCGCTGGGCTTCAAACCGGTGCCGCACCCGAACGGGGCCGAGGGCCTGGTGCGGATGGTGCTGGAACTGGACAACTGACGGCAGCGCCGGGCCCTGCCCGGCGATGTTGATCCGACCGCTGCGCTCGCCGGGCATGGCCCGGCGCTACCCCGGTCACGTAACGATCATGGGCCCGGCGGGGGCTTCTGCTAAAATCCGCAGTTCATGTCGCGTACTCCCTACCCCGCCCCGCCGCTGCCCCGTGCCGGCCAGCTCCGCGCCTGGTGGCGCGCCCCCGCATCGCCCACTGCCCTGGCCTGGTATCTGGCCCAGGCAGCGCGCACGCATGACGCCCCGGTACTGGTGGTGGCCCGTGACAACCACGGTGCCAACCAGCTCGAGGCGGATCTGCATACCCTGCTGGGAGGCGACCCGAGCCTGCCGGTGGTGGCGTTCCCGGACTGGGAAACGCTGCCCTACGATCGCTTCAGCCCGCACCCGGACATCATTTCGCAGCGCCTGTCGGCCCTGCACCGCCTGCCTACGCTGAAGCGTGGCTTGGTGGTGGTGCCGGTGCAGACCCTGCTGCAGCAGCTGGCCCCCCGCAGCTATGTCATCGGCGGCAGCTTCAATCTTGAAGTTGGCCAGCGCCTGGACCTGGAAGCGGAGAAGCGTCGCCTCGAAAGCGCCGGTTACCGCAACGTGCCGCAGGTGATGGACCCGGGTGACTTCGCCGTGCGCGGCGGCCTGCTTGACGTCTACCCGATGGGCGCCGACGAGCCGCTGCGGGTGGAACTGCTGGACGATGACATCGATTCGATCCGTGCGTTCGATCCGGAAAGCCAACGCTCGCTGGACAAGGTCGAGGCGGTGCACATGCTGCCCGGCCGCGAAGTGCCGATGGACGACGCCAGCATCGCCCGGGTGCTGGCCACCCTGCGCGAGCGCTTCGACGTCGATACCCGCCGCAGTTCGCTGTACCAGGACCTGAAATCGGGCCTGGCCCCGGCCGGCATCGAGTACTACCTGCCGCTGTTCTTCGAGCGCACCGCCACCCTGTTCGACTATCTGCCTGCCGGCAGCCTGCCGGTGGTCTGCGTCGGCGCCGCTGAAGCGGCAGAGACCTTCTGGACGCAGACCGGCGAGCGCTACGAGCAACGCCGCCATGATGTTGAACGGCCGCTGCTGCCACCGTCGGCGCTGTACCTGTCGCCGGACCTGCTGCGCGAGCGTCTGAACGACGCACCGCGCATCGAGGTATGGGCTGCCGATCACGCGCGCATTGCCGAGGCGCATGCGCTGGGCGACCAGCCGTTGCCGCCGCTGCCGGTGGCCGCGCGCGAAGCACCGGCCGGTGACGCACTGAAATCCTTCCTTGGCCATTACCCCGGCCGGGTGCTGATTGCCGCCGATTCACCCGGCCGCCGCGAGGCCCTGCTGGAAGTGCTGCAGGCCGCCGAGCTGAAGCCGCCGGTGGTGGCCGACCTGCTGTCCTTCCTGGCCAGCGACGAGCGCTTCGCCATTGCCGTGGCGCCGCTGGAAGACGGTTTCGCATTGGACACACCGCACATCGCGGTGCTGACCGAACGCCAGCTGTTCCCCGAGCGCGCGGGCAGCACGCGCCGTACGCGCCGCGCCGGACGTGAGCCGGAAGCGATCATCCGCGATCTCGGCGAGCTGACCGAAGGCGCACCGATCGTGCACGAGGACCATGGTGTCGGCCGCTATCGCGGACTGATCGCGATGGACGTCGGTGGCATGCCCGGCGAGTTCCTGGAGATCGAATACGCCAAGGGCGACCGGCTGTACGTGCCGGTCGCGCAGCTGCACCTGATCAGCCGCTATTCCGGCGCCTCGGCCGAGACCGCACCGCTGCATTCGCTGGGTGGCGAGCAGTGGAGCAAGGCCAAGCGCAAGGCCGCCGAGAAGGTGCGCGATGTGGCCGCCGAACTGCTGGAAATCCAGGCCCGCCGCCAGGCGCGTGCCGGACTGGCACTGCAGGTGGACCGCGCGATGTACGAGCCGTTCGCCGCCGGTTTCCCGTTCGAGGAAACCCCGGACCAGCTGGCCGCCATCGACGCCACCCTGCGTGACCTGGCCAGCAGCCAGCCGATGGACCGCGTGGTCTGTGGCGATGTGGGCTTCGGCAAGACCGAAGTCGCAGTGCGTGCCGCATTCGCCGCGGCCAGCGCTGGCAAGCAGGTAGCGGTGCTGGTGCCGACCACGCTGCTGGCCGAACAGCATTACCGCAATTTCCGCGACCGCTTCGCCGACTATCCGATGAAGGTCGAAGTACTGTCGCGCTTCAAGAGCACCAAGGAGATCAAGGCCGAGCTGGAGAAGGTCGCCGCCGGCACCATCGACGTCATCGTCGGCACCCATCGCCTGCTGCAGCCGGACGTGAAGTTCAAGGATCTGGGCATGGTCGTCGTCGACGAGGAGCAGCGCTTCGGCGTGCGCCAGAAGGAGGCGCTGAAGGCACTGCGTGCCAACGTCCACCTGCTGACCCTGACCGCCACGCCGATCCCGCGCACGCTGAACATGGCCATGGCCGGCCTGCGCGATCTGTCGATCATCGCCACCCCGCCGCCGAACCGGCTGGCGGTGCAGACCTTCATCACCCAGTGGGACAACGCGCTGCTGCGCGAAGCCTTCCAGCGCGAGCTGGCACGCGGTGGCCAGCTGTATTTCCTGCACAACGACGTGGAAAGCATCGGCCGCATGCAGCGCGAGCTGTCCGAGCTGGTGCCCGAAGCGCGCATCGGCATCGCCCATGGGCAGATGCCCGAGCGCGAACTGGAAAAGGTGATGCTGGACTTCCAGAAGCAGCGCTTCAACGTGCTGCTGTCGACCACGATCATCGAATCGGGCATCGACATCCCCAACGCCAACACCATCATCATCAACCGTGCCGACCGCTTCGGCCTGGCCCAGCTGCACCAGCTGCGTGGCCGCGTGGGTCGTTCGCACCACCGCGCCTATGCCTACCTGGTTGTACCCGACCGTCGTTCGATCACGCCCGACGCGGAAAAACGCCTGGAAGCGATCGCCTCGATGGACGAACTGGGCGCCGGCTTCACCCTGGCCACGCACGATCTGGAAATCCGCGGTGCCGGTGAACTGCTCGGCGAAGACCAGAGCGGGCAGATGGCCGAAGTGGGCTTCAGCCTGTACACCGAGCTGCTGGAACGCGCCGTGCGCAGCATCAAGCAGGGCCATCTGCCCGACATCGATGCCGGTGAAGAAGCGCGTGGCGCCGAGGTCGAGCTGCATGTGCCGGCGCTGATTCCGGACGACTACCTGCCGGACGTGCACACCCGCCTGACGCTGTACAAGCGCATTTCCAGCGCCCGCGACAGCGATGCGCTGCGCGAGCTGCAGGTGGAGATGATCGACCGCTTCGGCCTGCTGCCGGATGCAGCCAAGAACCTGTTCGCCATCGCCGAGCTGAAGCTTCAGGCCAGCACGCTGGGCATCCGCAAGCTGGACCTGGGCGAGAACGGTGGTCGCATCGTGTTCGAATCCAAGCCGAACATCGACCCGATGGCGGTGATCCAGCTGATCCAGAAGCAACCGAACCTCTATGCCATGGACGGTCCGGACAAACTGCGCGTCAAGCATCCGCTGCCGCTGCCCGAAGACCGCTTCAATGCCGCACGCGCGCTGCTGTTGACCCTGGCCCTGCGCTGATCGATCTCCAAGTTACCGGTCCGCCGCGGGCGGCAGACCGGTACCCTTTCCGTTTACCGCGCCCGCGACAAGGAGTGTTGCCGTGAATCGTTTCGCCCCCCTTCTGCTCGCCACCAGCCTGGGCCTGCTGGCAGCCTGCCACAGCGGCATGAGCAACCGTGATTACCTGCTTGAGAATGTCGCCAGCTGGAATGGCACGGTCAGCATGGTCGAGCAATGGACCAACGGCCCGAACGGCGAGTCCTTCCATGCGTCGCTGCAGGATGGCAAGAGCATGCAGCAGCATCGCTTCGGCCTGAAGAACGCGCACAAGGAAATCGCCGACCGGCTGGTCTTCGTCCAGCAGTTCACCCATGGCAAGGACGCCGATGCACTGCACCAGAACCTGCTCGATTCCCTGAAGAGCACCGAACAGATGTTCGCGGTGATGGAACAGCTGGCGGCCCTGCCCGATGGCTACAGCGAAGAACAGGTCACCCCGCTGCTGCAGACGCTGGATGAGGCCGTGAGCAAAATGGACGAAGACATGCAGACCCTGAGCGACGCGCAGGACGCCTTCGCCAAAGCCCATCGCATCCACCTGCAGACCACCGGCTGATCCACGCCGCCCCGGTTGCCGATGCGGCCGGGGCGACGATACGCTGCACGACTGAACGCATGGCCCCACGCGATACCGTCGATGCGCCCCGTGCAACACCGATGCGGGTACCCTATGCGCCGCCCTGGCCCGCTCTCGCGGGCCTTTCCGTTTCCTGCGTGGCTTCGCCGCGCCGCCAGTTCCGATGCCCCTGCCCAGACCTCCCGACCTCCTGCACGCGCAGGCCTGCCTGATCGACGCCCTGTCGATGTCGCTGCAGATGCGTGATGCCTATACCCGCCACCACTGCGACCGCGTGGGCCTCCTTGCACAGCACCTCGCCCTGCACTGCGACCTGGATGAGGAGGCCTGTACGCAGGTCGGCCTGGCCGCGCGCTTCCACGATATCGGCAAGATCGGCATTCCCGACGACGTACTGCTGAGCCCGCGCCGGCACAACGATGAAGAGCGCGCGATCATGCGCGAACATCCGGTACGTGGCGAACACATCTTCCTGGCTACCGGTCGCAGCGATGCGGCGCCGGTCGCGCGCCTGATCCGCGCCCACCATGAAGCGTTCGACGGCAGCGGCTATCCCGATGGCCTGCAGGGCGAGAACATCCCGCTGGGCGCACGCATCGTCACCATCGTCGATGCTTACGATGCGATGACCAGTGCACGCCCCTATCGCGCAGCGATGGAGCATGAGACGGTGCTGCGGATACTCGATGAGCAGGCCGGTGGCACGATCGACCCCTACGTACTGCAACGTTTCCACGGCATGCTCAAGCACGAGCCGGCGCTGGCCTGAGCATTCACCGGCTGGGCTGCGCCTCGCTTGCGCAGCCGCGGCAATCCTCGCAAGCTGATCGTCGGCCAAAGACGGTCGCCTGCTTACGAGGAGTACCACCCATGAAAGGAAACACCCGCACCGCCGCACCGCTGGGACTGTTGCTGATGGCCCTGGCGCCGTTCGCACAGGCCCAGCAGGAGGGCAACGCCTCCGCTGCCACCTGCCTCTCGCGCAGCGAGGTCACCGCCGGCACCTCACCCGCCGCGCTGATGAACGCCCTGCCCCGCTGCGTGCAGGATGGGCGCATGCAGGACGCCATCGATCTCTACAACATCGCTGGCGTATTCGCCCATTTCGATCGCCAGCGGGTCGCTGACGAAACCGGACACAGTGCCTACAACGCGCTGAAGGCGATGGCGGGTTCGGCGATGGGCGAGGAGAATCTCGGCCGCTTCGACAGCGCCTTGAAGGCGCAGCTGTCCCCCGACAAGGCACCCGCCTATGTCGCTGGCATCTGCAGCTTCAGCAAGCGCGTGGGGCCGCCCTCGTACACCCCCACCTACATGCTGGCCCATGGCATGTCCAACTTCACCGGCACGGGGGGCGGGCTGGTGCCGGGCTTCGAGCCGGCCAGCGCATGGCAGGCGACGCTGTCGCAGTACCTGAAGTGCCCGGGCTGAGCCGTTGCCACTTGTAGGCGAACCCAATGAAAAGGCCCGGCTTGCGCCGGGCCTTCTGCTTCACGCAGTGCGGGCGATCGGTTACCAGATCACCACGCGCTTGTCGTCGGCACGCACCATCGCATCGCCAGCCTTGCACTGGAACGCAGCAGCATAGGACGGCATGTTCGACGGCGCACCGTTGGCACGGAAGTTCGCCGGTGCGTGCGGATCGGTGTTCAGGCGCACGCGCAGCTCACCGTCGGTGAAGTTGCGACGCCACACGGTGGCCCAGTTCATGAAGAAGCGCTGGTCCTGGCTGTGGCCGTCGACTTCGACGTTCGCCTTCGGGTTCTCCTTCAGCGCCATCTGCAATGCATCGTAGGCAACGGTCAGGCCACCCAGATCACCGATGTTCTCGCCCAGCGTCAGCTTGCCCTTCACGAACACGCCCGGCACCGACTCGTAGCCGTCGAACTGCGCGACCAGCTGATCGGTGCGTTCGGTGAAGGCCTTGCGGTCGCTGTCGGTCCACCAGTTGTCGAAGTTGCCGTTGGCGGCGAACTGGCTGCCCGAGTCATCGTAGCCGTGCATCATCTCGTGGCCGATGACCGCACCGATGCCGCCATAGTTCAGCGCCGGATCGGCCTTGGCGTCGAAGAACGGCGCCTGCAGGATCGCCGCCGGGAACACGATCTCGTTCTTGGTGGCGTTGTAGTAGGCGTTGACGGTCTGCGGGGTCATGCCCCACTCGGTCTTGTCCACCGGCTTGCCGACCTTGTCCAGCGTGTAACGGTAGTTGAACGCGCGCGCGGCCTGCATGTTGCCCAGGTAGCTGTCACCGTTGGTCTGCAGGCCCGTCCACTCGCGCCACTTGTCCGGGTAACCGATCTTCGGGGTGAAGCTGGCCCACTTCTCCAGCGCCTTCTTCCTGGTTTCTTCGCCCATCCACGGCAGCTGCTCCAGGCGCGCCTTCAGCGCCACCGACAGGTTCTGCACCAGGTGCTGCATGGCCTCCTTGGATTCGGCCGGGAACACCGCATCGACATACAGCTGGCCGAGCGCTTCGCCCATGCCGCCGTTGACCGACTCCAGCACGCGCTTCCAGCGCGGCTGCATTTCCTGCTGGCCGCGCAGGGTCTTGCCATAGAACTCGAAGTTGGCCTTCTCGAACTGGCTGCTCAGGTACGGCGAGGCATCGTCGATGGTGTGGAAGCGCAGGTACGACTGCCAGGTGGCGGCCGGCACGTCGGCCAGCATCTTGTCCATCTCGCTGAAGAAGCCCGGCTGGGCCAGCGAGAACTTCTGCGCGGCCGGTACCTTCAAGGTGTCAAACAGCGCGGTCCAGCTGAAGTTCGGGGTCAGCTTGTCCGCGTCGGCGGCGCTGAGCGGGTTGTAGCGCTTGGCCGGGTCACGCATCTCGATGCGCGACATCGAGGCCTTTGCCAGGCGGGTCTCGAACGCCATCACCGCCTTGGCCTGTTCGGCGGCCTGCGCCGCGTCGACGCCGGACAGGGTCAGCACCTGCGCGATATAGGCCACATAGGCGTCGCGGATCTTGGCCTGCGATTCGTCGAAGTAGTAGCCCTTCTCCGGCAGGCCGAGGCCGCCCTGGCCGACGTAGGCGATGACGTTGGCCGAATCCTTGTAGTCGGCGTTGGCGAACAGCGAGAACAGTACGCCCTGGCCCTGCGCCTGGCTGTCGCGCAGGTACTGGGTGATGGCGGCGGTATCGTTCAGCGCAGTGATCTTGTCCAGCGTCGGCTGCAGCGGCGCCAGGCCGGCGGCCTCGATCTTCGCTTCGTCGTTGCCGGTCTTCCAGATGTCGCCGATCTTGGCTTCCACCGAGCCGGCCTTGGCCTGGCTGGCGGCGGCCTGCTGCACCAGCGCGTGCTGCACTTCCAGCGAGCGCTCACGCAGGATCTCGAAGCTGCCCCAGGTGGTCTGGTCGCCCGGCACCGGGTTGGCCTTCAGCCACTTGCTGTTGACGAAGCCGTTGAGGTCCGCGCACGCAGCGATGGACGGATCCAGATCGGCGCTGTTGAGCGAGATCAGCGCGGTCTTGATCTGCGACTGGTCGAACGCCGGCTTGGCGGCGTCGGCAGCGGGCGCGGTCTCGTTCTTGCCACAGGCGGCGAGCGAGGCGGCGATGGCGATGGTCAGGCCCAGCGGGACCAGATTGCGGACGTTCATGGCGAGTCTCCAACGGCGAATCGCCCAGCGTAGCCGCTGCGGCGATGGCGGGGACCGGCCAAAGGTCACAGGGGGAACGCCCGTGGTCGCAATCGGGTAGGTGCGGACCGTTGGTCCGCACACACCCGGCAGAGGAATACCCACCAACGGTGGGTATTTACCGCGCCTTGCCCTGGTTGGCCACGGCTTCAGCGGCCTTGCGCGCCGCCTCCGGGTCACCCAGGTAGCGGAACGACTTCACGGTGAGGTCGTCATTCAACTCGAACAGCAGCGGGATGCCGGTCGGAATGTTCAGCTCGAGAATTTCCTCGCGCGAGACGTTGTTGAGGTACTTGTACAGCGCGCGCAGCGAGTTGCCATGGGCGGTGACCAGCACCGTCTTGCCGTCCTTCAGCTGCGGCGCGATGGCGTCGTGCCAGTACGGCAGCACGCGGTCCAGGGTGGTGGCCAGCGATTCGGTACCCGGCAGCGCGTTGCGGTCCAGGCCGGCGTAGCGACGGTCATGGATCGGGTGGCCCGGATCTTCCAGGTCCATCGCCGGCGGCGGGATGTCGTACGAACGGCGCCACACCTTGACTTGGTCTTCGCCGTGCTTGGCGGCGGTCTCGGCCTTGTCCAGGCCCTGCAGGCCACCGTAGTGGCGCTCGTTGAGGCGCCAGGACTTGCTCACCGGCAGCCAATCCTGATCAAGCTCGGCCAGCGCACCCTGCAGGGTGTGGATGGCGCGCTTGAGCACCGAGGTGTGGGCGACGTCGAACTGCAGGCCTTCCTCGCGCATCAGGCGGCCCGCGGCAGCGGCTTCACGGCGCCCCTGTTCGGTCAGGTCGACGTCGACCCAGCCGGTGAAGCGGTTGTCCAGGTTCCACTGGCTCTGGCCATGGCGCAACAGTACGAGTTTACGGGTCACTGCAGGGTCTCCAACGCGAGGAAAGGCAGGGGGCCATTGTAGCCCCGGCGCCCGCTCACCGCGCCGTGGCGGTGCGGATGTCATCCTGTGGCCGATGAATACCGTGATCGACCCCGGGCGCTGGGAAGGCAGCGTCAACGGCGCGCGCGAGCAGCAGAAGCAGCTGGCCTCCCGCGTGCAGCGCCAGGACCGCCTGCCCGCCACCGTGCGCTGGCTGGCCGGGCTGGATGTCGGCTTCGAGGAAGACGGCACGATCACCCGCGCGGCGGCGGTGCTGCTCGATGCGGACACCCTGCAGCCGGTGGCGCAGGAAATCGCCCGTATCCCTACTGTGATGCCCTACATCCCGGGCCTGCTCAGCTTCCGCGAACTGCCGGCGCTGCTGGCGGCGTTGGCACTGTTGCCGCGCACGCCGGACCTGGTGTTCGTCGATGGCCACGGCATCAGCCATCCGCGCCGCCTGGGCATTGCCGCACACCTGGGCGTGGTGACCGACCTGCCAAGCATCGGCGTGGCCAAATCGAAGCTGGTCGGCCGCTTCGTCGAGCCGGGCGCCGACGCTGGCGCGCATACGCCGTTGATGGATGGCAGCGAGCAGCTCGGCTGGGTGCTGCGCAGCAAGCTGCGCTGCAAGCCGCTGTTCGTCGCCGGCGGGCATCGGGTCAGTGCCGATACCGCGCTGGCCTGGGTGCAGCGCACGCTGCGCGGCTATCGCCTGCCCGAGCCGACCCGGTTGGCGGATCGGCTGGCCTCGCGGCGCGACAAATAGCGGTGCAGCTGGGCAATACCGCTCAGCGATGCACGTGACCGCGATGGCCCTGCGCATCGGTCGCTGCATGATCGTGCCCGGTGTGATCGTCATCCTTCGCTGCTGACGGCTGGCCACAGGCTTCGCCGCAGTGGTCGGCTTCGATCTGCAGGGTCACGTGCTCGATGCCGAAATCATCATGCAGGCGACCACCGAGTTCGCGACGAAGGCGGTCGGCATCGTCGCCTTCGCGCATCACGATGTGCGCGGTCAGTGCCGGCGTGCTGGACGCCAGCGCCCACACGTGCAGGTCATGCACGTCCAGCACTGCGTCGTGGTCGGACAGACGGTCGCGCACCTTGGCCACGTCCATGCCCTTGGGCACACCTTCCAGCAATACGTTGATGGCTTCGCGCATCAGCACATAGGTGCGTGGCAGCACCCATAGACCGATCAGCACGGCCAGGATCGGGTCGATCGGCTTCCAGCCGGTCCATTGGATCAGCAGCGCACCAGCAATCACCGCCACCGAGCCAAGCATGTCGGCCCACACTTCCAGGTAGGCCCCCTTCACGTTGAGGCTCTCGCCGCTGCCAGCCTGCAGCAGGCGCATGGAGATCATGTTGATCACCAGACCGACCGCAGCGATCACCAGCATGCCGGTGGAGGCGATCTCCTGCGGCTGGCGGAAGCGACCGATGGCTTCCCACAGGATGTAGCCGGCGACCACGAACAGCATGGCGCCATTGATCATCGCGCCGAGTGCTTCAAGCCGCGCATAGCCATAGGTGCGGCGTGCATCCGGCGGACGCCGGCTCAGCCGCACGGCCACCAGCGCGATCATCAGCGCCAGGGTGTCGGTGGCCATGTGCGCGGCATCGGACAGCAGCGCCAGGCTGTTGGTCCAGAACGCACCCACCACCTCCACCACGAGGAAGGTGGAGGTCAGGCCGAGCGCCCACCACAAGGGCTTCTCGTGGCGGATCTCGGATGGCAGGTGATCGTGGTCGTGACCCATGGCAACAGCTCCTTTGCGATGGAGGCAGGCTACGCCGACGGGCGTTGGGAAACTATCACGGTGTTTATAACATTGCGGAGTCCGCGAGGCAGGTTGCTGCAGCTTGCGCCCATGCCAGGCCACACTATGATGACCGCATCCCCCTGGACGGGGACGGGCAGACGGGTCGCCTCGGCTCTGTTGCCCCAATGGACATACCAACACAAGGAATCCGGAGCATGTGGACCACCAAAACACCTTGGATCGCCGTCGCCGCAGCCTGCGCACTTGGCATTGTCGCAAACGCCTCGGCCAAGACCTGCCAGCAGAATTTCCGTTCGGTAGGCGACCCCCGCAATGGGCAGTTCTTCACCTCCGAGGTCACCCTACCCGGGCTGAAGCCCCGAAGTGCGCTGGGCCAGCTGCGCAAGACGGCACTTGATGAGGGCAACAACTTCGTCAGTGGTGACGTCATAACCGAGACCGAAGGACAGATGTATGTCCTGCAGACCGACACGAAGATGCCCCTGGTCAGCATCATCACCGCCTCCAATGGAGGCACCGTGGTGGTCGGCACCAAGCTGTCACGCGGGCAGACCGCCAAGGAAGAGGACGCTCGCAGCGCACTGTGTGGTTGGCTGGACAAGCTCAAGACCGGCCCGGAGGGCGAAGCGATCGCCGAAGCCGTGCGTGTCTCCAGCGGTTTCGACAAGCCGATCCAGGCCACCGCGGTCGGCATGTCCACCGAAATGGGCAAGGACTCCAAACGGCTGCAGCGGGAGATCAACACCGCACCGCTCAGAGCGCTGTTTTCCGGCACCGGCACCGCACCGGACACCGAGGCGATGTACCAGCCATTACTCGTCAAGTATTTCGGTCGTCGCTTTGTCATCGATGGCCAGGTCTACACAGCCCAGCCCAACCGCTTCAGCAAAACCATTGAAGTGGGCTATCTGGTGACCAAGATGAAGGGCATCGGTGGCATCGGTGGGCGCCAGTCGAACGGCGACAACAACGCCAACTTCACCGTGCACTGCGCACTGGCCGCGGATCAGATGGCGCTGGGCGCCACCCTGCGCGAGAATGACTGGGTGAAGCTGGAAGGTGTAGTCGACAAGATGGATACCGGCGGCGTCCACCTGCGCGATTGCCGGCAGGTGAAGTGAACCACCAGGCCGCGCCGGGGATCGCCCGGCGCAGCCCCGCATCGGATCAGAACCCGAAACGCAGGCTCGCCCAGTACGCGCGGCCGGGTTCGTTGTACGTCGCCGCACCGGCATCGCTGCTGTTGGCCTCGCGGAACAGGCGCTTGTCGGCCAGGTTGTTGACGCCGAAGCCCACGCTGACCGTATCGGTCACCTTGTAGCGCGCGCTCACGCCCCAGACGTTGTACGCGCCGCGGGTCTGCAGCACGGTGGACGCATCGCAGTTGGCCGTGCAGCGCGGATCGTTGTTGATGTTGGCCGTAGCCGGTTCCTGCTTGCCGTAGAAGGTGCCGGTCAGCAGCAGCGACAGCTGCTCGGTAGCCTGCCAGTCCAGCATGGTGTTGACGGTGTACTTGGGAATCACCGACAACGGCTGGCCGGTGCTCTTGTTTTCGTTCTCCACCATGTAGGTGAAGTTGTTGCTCCACTTCAGGCGGTCGCCCTGCTCGCCCAGCAGCGGAATCACCAGGTTGCCCTCGAGCCCCTGCACGATGGCCTTGGGTGCATTCTCCCAGCGGAAGATGCGGCCCTTGCTGTCGGCCGTCAGGCCGATCTGGGTGTACCCGGCCTGGATCTTGTCCTTGTAGTCGTTGTGGAAGTAGGTCAGCGAGGCCTGCCAGCCGCTCTGCGGTGCCCACTCCACGCCCAGTTCCTTGTTCAGGCTGGTCTCTGCCTTGAGATCCGCATTGCCCTGCATGTAGCAGCCGGCGCCCAGGCTCGGCAATGCGTTCGGGCAGCCGTTGCCACGGGTGTAATACAGATAGTCCGGGTTGGACTGATACAGGTTCGGCGCCTTGAACGCACGCGCGATGCCGCCCTTCACCACCCAGTCGCTGTTGAGCCGGAACTGTGCGTTGAGGCTCGGGCTGGTGTTGTTGCCGAACTGGCTGTGATGGTCGAAGCGCAGGCCCGGGGTCACGATCCAGCGTTCACCCAGGTAGATGTTGTCTTCCACGTAGACGGCAGTGGTCTGCGCATCGGACTTGCCGCGTGCGCGATCGGCCGAAAGGCCCGGAATGCCGCCACCGCTGCTGCTGGACTGGCTCATCGAGTAGGGATCGGTCAGGCGGCTGTCGAGGTATTCGAAGCCCAGCGTCCACACGTTCCCGGCACCGCCGAGAGTGGTCGGGAAGCTGACCTCGCCGTCCAGCTGATAGTTGCGCAGGCGCGAGGTCGACCAGTCGGCACCATTGAAGCTGCCTTCCGGGCCACCGGCCAGGCCTTCGTTGATGCGCGAGTTGTTGACCCCTTCCACCGCTGCCGTCAGCCGCGAGCTGACATCTCCCCAGCGTCCGCGATGGGTGATCGCGCCGGTGGTGCGGTACATGCGATTGGTCTCGGCCTGCTGCTCGGCCAGCGCAGCCAGGTCGACGCCGGTGGAGGTTCCGGTGGTGCTGACCGCACGGTCGCCGGCATAGATGTTGCCCTGGCGGCTGGTGCCGGCCTCGAATTCGACGACCTGGTTGGCGGTCACGTCCCAACGCAGCAGTGCGTTGACATCGCGGTTCTTGACGCCTTCGCGGCCCGCCGGCGGTACCGCGTTGGCAGCGGTGGCGAAGTTGCGGTTGAGATCCAGCGAATCGGCATCGGTCTTGTTGAGGTTGCCGTACAGCCGGAACGACAGCGTGTCGGTCATCGGCCCGCTCAGCTGCAGGCCGACGCGCTCGCTGCCACCTTCGGCACTGTGTTCGGGCACCAGCCCGTACAGGTCAACCGCGCCGGTCAGGTCGCCGGTCGGGCGCTTGGTGATGATGTTGACCACGCCACCGGAGGCACCCGAGCCATAGCGCGCCGCCGCCGGGCCGCGCAGCACTTCGATGCGTTCGATCATTTCCGCCGGTACCCAGTTGGTGTCGCCGCGCGTGTTGCGTTCGCCACTGCGACCCATGCGCACCGCGTCGCGTGCACCCACACGCTTGCCGTCGATCAGGATCAGGGTATTTTCCGGCCCCATGCCGCGCAGATCGATCTGCCGGTTGTTGCCGTACTGGCCCGACGCGCTGTTGCCGGTCAGATTGACGCCGGGCATCGTCCGCAGCAGCTCGGCGATGTCGTTGACCGGCGGCCGCTTGGCGATGTCTTCAGCGGTGATGGTGGAGGTGCCCAGTGCCTGCCGCGCGATCTGCGAGGCGGTGACATGCACGGTATCGATATCGGTGGCATCGGTTTCCGCGTGCGCGGTAACCGTACCGGCAGCCAGCAGCGCGGCGACGGCGAGCGCCAGCGGGCGCGGTGAAAGAGTGGTTGCAGGCATGTTCTGGACCTTCTGGCAGGGCAACGAAAGCCTCTGGCATAGGGCACGAGGCGGCGACGGGGGAGGTGGAACGATCACTGCGGGATGCCCGCAGGTCGGTTCCTGCCGTCATTTTTTCACAAATGCGAGTGATTCTCAAATGCGTCAACGCATTGCGGCATCGGCCGGCATGTGCTCTGCCCGGGTTTTTCGGCCTGCATGGCGCTTAAACTGGCTGGCTTACCTGCCATCAACCGTCGACAGCTGCGGCCGATACCGTGGTCTGTTGTGCGCCGCTAGAGATCGACGTGGATACACCCCAACTGGACGAAGCCAGCCAACCGCTGGCCCAGGCCTGGCAGCACTGTCTGCTGCAGGCCGGCCCCGCTGCCGCCGCGCTGCTGCATGCCGTGGCCGCTGATGCACCGCCGACGCTGGCGCAGCGCTTCTACGAAGTGTTGCTGCAGGACACGCGTGCGCGCCGCTTCCTGTCGCATGAACAGGTCAAGCAGCGCCTGCAACCGGCGATGCAGCGTTGGCTGGCCCAGCTGCTGACCACCGATGCGGATGGAATTGCCGCTACGGTCGCCGCGCAGCGCGTAATCGGCGATGTGCATGCGCGGGTCGGCATTCCGGTTGACCTGGTGACTCGCGGAGCACGCGTGCTCAAGCACGAACTGTTCGTGCGCCTGCGCGCCGACGCCCATGACAACGACACCGCCTTCGCCGCCATCGATTGCCTGAGCGCGATCATGGACATCGCCATGGAGGGCATGACCCTGGCCTATACGCATGCACGTGAGCGCTCGTCGCGCACCGATGCAGCGTACCGGCTGTTCTCGCTGGTGCAGAACGTCAGCACCGAGCGCGAGCGCCAGCGCGCCCTGCTGCTGGATTGGGAAAACAACCTGCTGTACACCCTCGCCGGCCATGCAGCAGGTGCCGACAACGCGAGTCTGGCGACGTCGGAGTTCGGCCTGTGGTTCACCCACAAGGGCATTCCCAGCTTCGGCGAAAGCAGCGAGACACAGCAGGTCGGCGGGTTGATGGCGCGCATCGACAGCAGCCTGCGGCGCGCGACGGATGACGATCCAGCACGACGTCTGGTCGTCCTGCCGGCAATCCGCGAAGACCTGGCCACCATCCGCAACCTGATGACGCTGCTGTTCGAACGCATTGGCGAGCTGGATGCGGGCAGCGATGCGTTGACCAACCTGCTCAACCGGCGCTTCCTTCCGACCGTGCTGCGCCGTGAGATCGAATTGTCCACGCGCAACCACACGCCATTCTCGCTGTTGTTGCTGGACCTTGATCATTTCAAGGCGATCAACGATGGCCACGGTCACGACGCGGGCGACCGCGCCCTGCAGCACGTTGCCGCCCTGCTCGGCCAGCAGACCCGTGGCAGCGACTACCTGTTCCGCTACGGCGGCGAGGAGTTCGTGGTGGTGCTGGTGGCGGCAAGCGAATCGCAGGCGGAGGTGATTGCCGAAGGCCTGCGCCGGCAGATCGCACAATCGCCGATTACCCTGCCCAATGGACAGACGCTGGGGCTGACCGCCAGCATCGGTGTAGCCGGACACGATGGACATCCCGATTACGAACGGCTGATGGCGCGCGCCGACGCAGCGATGTACGCCGCCAAGCGACAGGGCCGCAACCGCGTGGTGGTGGCCGACGCTGCCTTGCCCGAGGCACCAGGGCGGCGCGCGCTGCAACGTTGAGCCAGCAGCGCGCGCGGCAGGGCGTCGAGCAGCTTCGACGCTACAGGGCGGCGTTGCGCGGAATACGCCACGTCGCCCACCACGCCAAGCCCAGCAGGGCGATTCCCGCTCCCAGCGCGCACACCGCCGGCCACCCGTAGCGCGCCTGCATCCAGGTGCCTGCGGCAGCGCCCATACCGCTGCCCACCGCATAGAACAGCATGTACAGCGCCACCAGGCGCCCATGCTGCTCGGCCGGAGCACGCAGCAGCAGGGCCTGGTTGGACACATGCAACGCCTGCCCGCCCAGGTCCAGCACTATTACGCCCAGCAGCAACAGCGCCAGCGAGTGCGGCAGGCCCAGCAGTGGCACCCAGGCGACCAGCATCAGCAGCAGCGCGCCCAGGCTCACCCGATGGGCAAAGCCACGATCCATCCAGTGCCCGACCCGCGCCGCCAGCAGCGCGCCGATGATGCCAGCCAGGCCCAGCGCGCCGATGCCCGCCGTGGACCAGCTAAAGGGCGGCGCCGACAACGGCAGCGGCACCGCGGCCCAGAACACATTGAGACCGGCAAACAACAGCAGTGCCAAGGGCCCACGTTCGCGCAGCGCACGATCCTGCTGAAGCATCTGGACCATGGAGCGCAGCAGCTCGCGCCAGGCCGGCGACATCGCAGGCGCCGGCACGTGCGGCAGACGCCGCCACAGCAGCAGTGCCAGCGCCGCCATCAGCACTGCCGACAGCAGGTACACCGCGCGCCATCCCGCTACGGCGGCGACCGCGCCGGACACCACGCGCGCCGACAGCAGGCCGATGAACACGCCGCCCTGGACCATGCCAACCACCCGCCCGCGCTGCTCCGGTGCAGCCAGGTTGGCGGCGTAGGCGATCAGTCCTTGGGTGAGCGCCGTACCGAGCAGCCCCGCCAGCAGCATGCCCGACAGCAACCATGCGGTGCTGCGGGCGGCGGCCAGCCATAGCAGTGCCACCACCAGTGCCAGCAATTGCACCCGCAGCAGTCGGCGACGGTCGCCACGATCAGCCAAGGGCAGCAGCCCGAGCAGGGCCAGCACGCTGCCGGCCTGGGTGGCAGCCAGCAGTGCACCGGCCACCGCGGCATCCAGGGCGAAATCGTGGGCCAGGCGCTCCAGCAGCGGCTGCGCGAAGTAGACATTGGCCACGCTGGCACCGGCAGCAATGGCGAGCAGGCCCAACAGCGGGCGGGACAGCGAAGGCATCATCAGCGTGGTTGCAATTTGAAACTGCGTGCACGGTAGCGCCACTGGTTTTAAACTGCAACCACAACCGAGGACTTCCCCATGCACGCCAACAGCCCCTGCCCCGTGGCCCGCAGCGCCGATCTGCTTGGCGACCGCTGGGCGTTGCTGATCATCCGCGACGCCTTCGATGGCGTCAGCCGCTTCGGCGATTTCCAGCGCAGCCTGGGCGCGGCGCGCAACATCCTCAGCGACCGCCTGCGGCGACTGGTCGAGGCGGGACTGCTGGTGCAGCAGCCTGCCGCCGATGGCAGCGCGTACCAGGACTACGTGCTCACCGCGGCCGGCCAGGACCTGTTCCCGCTGCTGGTCGCCCTGCGCCAATGGGGAGAACGGCATCGCTTCGCTGCAGGCGAGGCACACTCGCAGCTGATCGAATCCAGCAGCCGCCGGCCGCTGCCCTATATGCGGCCCCACGGACGCGACGGCCGGCCCCTGCACGCCGCCGATACCCGCGTACGCAAGCTCAAGGAACCAGGCGACCGGGCCTGATCCGCCCGTTCACGCACACCGGCGACCTTTGGGGACGGTTAGCATCGGTTGTCCTCCGTCGCTGAATGCCACCGATGCCGAACTACGCCCGAACCCTGTCGATCCTGCTGCCGCTGGCCTTGCTGCACGCTGCACCACTGGCCTTTGCCCGCGACGTGGCGGCACCCGCAGAACACGTGGACAGCGATGGTCCTTACCTGTTCCGTGAAGGTGCGCAGCTGAAAGCACAGTGGATCTGCCAGGACCAGGTGGAAACCCATACCGTGCACGCCGGCAGCGAGGGCACGGACGTTGCCGCGCACTGCGGCTACCCGCATGCAGTGCATGTGCTGCCGCCGAATGCGCCGTCGGTATCCGTGCTGCCGGCGGTGCCGCGTATCGTCGCCGTGTCCGACATCCACGGCCAGTACGACCTGCTGGTGCGCCTGCTGCGCGCCAACCGGGTGATCGACGCGCAGGACCGCTGGGCCCTGGGCACGGACACGCTGGTGATCGCGGGCGACGTGTTCGATCGTGGCCCGCGGGTGACCGAAGCGTTCTGGCTGCTGTACGGCCTGCAGCAGCAGGCGGCAGCGGCCGGTGGCGCGGTGCATTTCGTGCTCGGCAACCACGAGACCATGGTGCTCTATGACGACCTGCGCTACGTCAACCCGAAATACCTGCGCAGCGCGCAGTTGCTCGGCCGCAGCTACCCGCAGCTGTATGCTGCCGACTCGGTGATCGGCCAGTGGCTGCGTACGCGCCCGGTGCTGCTGCAGATCGGCGATACCCTGTTCCTGCACGGCGGCATCTCGCCCGATGCCGTGCAGATGGCATTGGACCCGGCCCACACCAACGCCGCCTACCAGGCCTCGCTGGGCATCCCCAAGGCCGAGGTGAAGGCAGACCCCGCCACTGCACCGCTGTATGACGGCAAGACCAGCCCGATCTGGTACCGCGGCTACTTCGACGGACGACTGGACACCCAGGGCGTGCAGGCCGTGCTCGACCGCCTCCAGCTCAAGCGCATCGTGGTCGGCCACACCTCCATGCCACATGTCAGCAGCTTCCACGACGGCCGCGTGATCGCCATCGACAGCAGCATCAAGAATGGCGAGAACGGCGAGCTGCTGTTCATCGAGGGCGGCAAGCTCACTCGGGGCCTGCTGGACGGTTCGCGGGTGCCACTGGCCAAGGGCGAGCCCGGCCTGCAGGACTGAACGAAGGGCCAGCGCCGGGCCGGTCCAGGTCCCCCACGGCCGCCACCTGCACCCGGTTTGCCGCTACCCTCGGCAGCCGAGAGGCCCGCCCTGTCCAGCGGGCGGCCCATCCGCCCCCAGGAGCCCCGCGCATGCGCGTTCTCATCGCAGAAGACGACCCCGACATCGCCTCCGGCCTGTGCGCCTCGATGCGCCGGCAGGGCCACGTGGTCGACCACGTGGACAACGGCGCGCATGCCGATGCCGCTCTGAATTCCACCCAATACGCACTGCTGGTGCTGGATCTTGGCCTGCCCCAGCTGGATGGCCGTGACGTACTGCAGCGGTTGCGCCAGCGTGGTGATGGCCTGGCCGTGCTGGTGGTGACTGCACGTGATGGCCTGGCCGAGCGCGTGCGCGTGCTCGACCTGGGAGCCGACGACTACCTGGTCAAACCGTTTGCACTGGATGAATTCGAAGCACGCGTGCGCGCGCAGCTGCGCCGGGTCACCAGCAACGGCAACCCCGACCTGCGCATCGGCCGGCTGCGCCTGGACCTGACCGGGCACCGAGTGTGGATAGACGAGCAGACGCTGGAGCTGACGGCGCGCGAATTCGGCCTGCTGTCCGCCCTGGCGGTGCGTGCCGAGCGCATCGTCTCCCGTGCGCAGCTGGTGGAGGCCCTGTGCGACTGGGGCCAGGACCTGACCGACAACGGCCTGGACATCGCCCTGCATCGCCTGCGCCGCAAGCTGCAGCCGGGCGGCATGGGCATCCGCACCGTACGCGGGCTGGGCTACATGCTGGAAGACGCCAGCCCGTGATCAGCGGACCGCCCAGCCTGCGCCGGCGCCTGCTCGCCTTCCTGGCGCTGCCGATGCTGGGCCTGCTGACCTTCAACACGCTGCTGGCGTACTACGTAGCGCTGGACTACTCCAACCGTATCCACGACCGCAACCTGACCGACGACACCGTATCGTTCGCGCAGATGCTCAGCACGATGCCGGTCAGCAGCGACCTGTCCCCGCAGGCACGTTTCCTCATCGAGTACGACCCGGACGGTCATCGTTACTTCAACGTCGACAGCAGCCGCCTGGGCACCATCGCCGGCAACGCCGATTTCAGCGCCTATGCACCGTCGCAGGACTGCAGCGGCACGCATCCGGCGCTGTACGAAGGTGAATTGAACGGCCAGCAGGTACGCATGTCGACGGTCTGCACCCAGGCGATGAACGATCCGCAGGACCAGTTGGCGGTGACCGTGGCCGAAAGCATGGCCGACCGTCGCCAGCGCGCACGCGAGATCCTGATGATCGTCATTCCCCTGATGGCCATGCTGGCCCTGGGAATGGCGGCGCTGGTCTGGTTCGGCGTGACCCACGGCCTGCGTATCCTGACTCCGCTGACCTCGCGATTGGCCCAGCGCCGCGGCGAGCTGGCACCGATTTCCGATGCCGACGTGCCCGAGGAGATCCAACCCCTGATCAGCACCATCGACGGCCTGTTCGCGCGGCAGGCGGAAATGATCACGCTGCAGAACCGCTTCATTGCCGATGCCGCCCACCAGTTGCGCTCGCCGCTGGCGGGCATGGCACTGCACGTGGACCAGGCACTGGCCCACGGCGATCCGGAGACCGTGCGCGAAGCGCTGCAGAACATCCGCCGGCTCAACCAGCGAACTGCCCGCGTCAGCACCCAGCTGCTGGCGTTGAGCCGTGCCCAGACCGTGCCGGAGACGGTGGAGGCATTGGACCTGTCCGAACTGGTGCCGCAATGGGTGGGCATGCGCGTGCCCGAAGCGATCCGCGATGGCACCGACCTGGGCTACCTGGGTCCGCAGCAGCCGGTGCGGATACTGGGCAACGGCGCCATGCTGCACGAGGCGCTGGACAATCTGATCGACAACGCCCTGCGCTACGCCGGCACGGATGCGACTGTCACGGTGGGCGTGCACGCTTTGGACGACAACGATGTCGAGCTGTACGTCGAAGACAACGGCCCGGGCGTACCCGAGGACGTGATGTCGCGGTTGGGGGAACGCTTCTTCCGCGCACCTGGCACTGCCGCCAGTGGTACCGGCCTGGGCCTGGCCATCGCTCATGAGGCCGTCGAGCATCTGGGCGGGCGCCTGGGCTACCTCAACCGCCCCGCTGGCGGCCTGAAGGTGTCCATCACCATACCGTTGCTGAAGGGCCCTTGATCCAGCCGGGCCGTTGAAAGGTTGCCGAAAATCGCGCTTGCGATGCTGACCTTCCCGACTGCCGCGCTGGAGCCGACTGGTGTCCGCATCCCATGAGTTCTTTCTTCCCGGTGGCCCGCAGGGCGTCCTGCTGATCCATGGCCTGACCGGCACGCCGGCCGAGATGCGCATGCTGGGCAAAGGCCTGAACAACGCCGGCTTCAGCGTGCACGGTGTGCAGTTGCCGGGCCACTGCGGCAGCGTCGAGGACCTGCTGCAGACCCGCTGGGAACAGTGGTACCAAGGCGTGGAAGATGCGGCCGCGAACCTGCGCGGCAAGGTCGACCAGCTGTTCGTCGGCGGGCTGTCGATGGGTGCGGTGCTGGCGCTGGCACTGGCCGCGCGCCGGCCGGACTGGGTCTCCGGCGTGGGCGTGTACGGCGCCACCTTCCGCTACGACGGTTGGAACATTCCGGCGGTCGCGCGCTTCTCGTTCCTGCTGCCGTGGTTCAAGCGCCTGGGCATCGGCCGCGACCGCATGTTCATGGAAGAGCCGCCGTATGGCCTGCGCGACGAGCGCCTGCGCGCGCAGGTCAGCGCCGCCATGCTGTCCGGTGACAGTGCCGCTGCCGGCCTGCCGGGCAATCCGTGGCATGCGTTGGCCGAAATGCGGGCACTGAGCACCTGGACGCGCCGTCACCTGCACCAGGTCACGGCACCGTGCCTGGTGATGCACGCCCGCGAGGACGACGTGGCCAGCATGGGCAATGCCGAACTGGTGATCTCGCGCGTCAGCGGACCGACCGAGCTGGTGGTGCTGGAAGACAGCTACCACATGATCACCATCGATCGCGAACGGCGCGAGGTGATCCGTCGCAGCGCGCGCTTCTTCAGCGACATCGGCGAACGTGCGAGCGTGCTGCAGGCGGTCGCCTGAGATGGGATCGCTTGCCACCCTGCTGTGGCTGGTCAACGTGGTGCTCGACACCGGCGGCCAGCTGGCCTTCAAGGCCGCCGCCAGCGACCCGCAGGACGCCGAAGGCCTGCAGCGCTGGAAACACATGTTCGGCCGTCCCTGGCTGTGGCTGGGCATCGCCTGCTACGTGCTTGAATTCGTCGCCTGGATCGCCTTCCTGTCGCTGGTACCGTTGTCGCAGGGCGTGCTGCTCGGCTCAATCAACATCGTCGCGCTGATGGTTGCCGGCCGCATCCTGTTCCGCGAGCGGCTGACGCCGTTGCGGGTGACCGGCATGCTGCTGGTCAGCGCCGGCGTTGCCGTGGTTGGAGCCGGAACATGAGGCGGCTGTACCTGATCGGCTTCCCGCTGCTGATGGCCTTCGACACCTTGGCCCAGCTGTGCTTCAAGTATGCCGGCGACGCCGCGCTGCCGGTCGAGGCCAACACCGCCTGGCTGCTGCGCGTGCTGTCGCAGCCGTGGGTGTACGGCGCGATGCTCGGTTACGTCGGCGCGTTCTTTACCTGGATGAGCCTGCTGCGGCACGCGCCGATCGGTCCTGCGTTCGCCGCCTCGCATCTGGAAGTGATCAGCGTACTGCTGCTGTCGGCGTGGCTGCTGCACGAACCATTGACGCTGCATCACCTGATCGGTGCGGTGCTGATCGTGGCCGGCATCATCTGCCTGGGCCGCGCCGAGGCGAATGATCCGCACGCTGCCGAAGCGGCCCCGTGAGCCTGTTGTCGCGGGAGTTGCCGCCCACCGCCGGTCTGCCCTTGCAGGCCGGCGATTTCCTTCCCGGCGGCGGTGACCTGTGCGCGATTCTCGCCGAGCAGCTGGGCACCCCGCCACTGCAGCTGACCTGCTCGGGCACCCACGCCCTGCTGATCGCCCTGCGCACCCTGCGCAGGCGCGCGCCGCAGCGCGATACGGTGATCCTGCCGGCCTATACCTGTCCGCTGGTGCCGATTGCCGTGCACAGCCTCGGCCTGCGCATACAGCTGTGCGATACCCGCCCCGACCATTTCGATTTCGACCCGGCGGCACTGCACGCCGCAGCCGATGCACGCACTCTGGCGATCATTCCCACGCACCTGGGCGGGCGCATCGCCGATGTAGATCGCGCATGTGCCATCGCGCACCGCGTCGGCGCATGGGTGATCGAGGACGCTGCGCAGGCACTGGGTGCGCGCGTGGCCGGCAACAGCGTCGGCCTGCGCGGTGACATCGGCTTCTTCAGCCTGGCCGCCGGCAAAGGGCTGAGCCTGCATGAGGGCGGCCTGCTGCTGACGCGTGACGAAGCACTGCGCGCGGCATTGATCGAGCAGGCCGCAGGAAGCACGCCCTTCAGCCTGCGCTGGGAGCTGACCCGCAGCCTGCAGCTGCTGGGCCTGGCGGCATGCTACCGCCCTTCCCTGCTGTCGTTGGTGTATGGAAACCCGCTGCGGCGTGCCCTGCGCGGTGGCGACCTGGAAGCTGCGGTGGGTGATGTGTTTCCGTTGGATGTTCCGCAGCATCGCGTCAGCCGCTGGCGGCAGAACGTCGGTGCACGCGCAGCACAGCGCCTGCCCGCCTTCCTGCAGGCGGCCCGCCTGCGTGCGCTGCAGCTGCGCGTGCAGCTGGAGTCGCTGCCTGCCATTGAAGTGGTGGACGGAATGCCTGGCACCCTTGGCACCTGGCCGATGCTGATGCTGCTGCTGCCCAGCGAACGTGCACGCGACAAGGCGCTGTCCGCGCTGTGGCAGCGCGGCCTGGGGGTCAGCCGAATGTTCATCCATGCCCTGCCGGACTACGCCTATCTGCGAGGCGTCGTTGCAGACGCGGATGTACCCCATGCCCGCGACTTCGCCGCCCGCTGCCTGACCGTGGGCAACAGCCCCTGGCTGACCCATGCCGACACCGGCGAGATCGTGAAGGTACTGGCGCGCCAGTAGTGGCTGAACGCTTCCCGAGTGCCTCCGCTCAAGCTTTCAGGCGGAAAGGAACGAGAAAGACGGCCTGCCTACATTGGCCCCGTCGCCGGCATCGTGCCAAGGCCTCTCTTCATCGACGGAGCTGCCCATGCAATGGAGCATCCTGTGTGACTTCGATGGCACCATCAGCCTCGAGGACGTCATCGATTCACTGTTGGAAAACTTCGGCCAGCCCGGGTGGCAGCAGCTGGAAGATCAGTGGCGTTCGGGTGAGATCGGCTCGCGTGAATGCATGCAGGGCCAGGTCCGCCTGCTGAAGCTGGATCCGGCCACCCTCGATGCACACCTGGACCAGGTACGGATCGATCCGGGCTTCGCCGCCTTCGTCAATCGCGCACACGCGTTGGGCCTGCCACTGCGCATCGTCAGCGACGGGCTGGACTACGCGATCCATCGCATCCTCGCCAACCATGGCCTGCCGCCGCTGCCTGTAGTGGCCAACCACCTGCGGTGGTGTGACGGCCATTGGCAGCTGGAATCCCCGTATCAGGCCGAAGGCTGCCGCAGCGGCACCTGCAAGTGCACCTGCGCAGCGCAGGCACGTGCCGACGAAGCGCCCCGCGTGCTGATGATCGGCGATGGCGCCTCGGATTTCTGCGTGTCCGAACACGCCGATTTCGTATTCGCCAAGCGTCGCCTGATTGCCCATTGCACCGACGCCGGCATTCCCCACGCCGCCATCGACACCTTCCACGACGCTACTGCGCTGCTGCCGCGCCTGCTCGACGGCAGCCTGCTTCAGCCCTCGCTTCCGCGGCTGCTCGCCACCGCCTGATCGCTCCGCCCGTTGCTTCCTTCGAATGCCCTCTCCGGAACCGAACCGATGAATATTTTTGACAAGAACGCCGATGCCGCCATCACCGATGCGCAGCTGCTGGCAGACGAATCCCGCTACAGCTCCTTCGGCGACACCGTGCACTACGTCGATCCGCCGAAGATCTTCCAGCGTTGCGAAGGCAGCTACATGTTCGACGCCGCCGGCACCCCGTACCTCGATCTGCAGATGTGGTACTCGGCGTGCAACTTCGGTTACGCCAACCAGCGCCTGAACAATGCGCTGAAGGATCAGATCGACACCCTGCCGCAGGTCGCCAGCCAGTATCTGCACCCGACGCGTGTGCAGCTGGCCAAGACCATCGCGGTGGACATGCACGAGAAGTTCGGCCTCGATGGTCGCGTGCACTTCAACGTCGGTGGTGCGCAGGCGGTCGAGGATTCGCTGAAGATCGTCCGCAACGCGCGCAACGGCAAGAGCCTGATGTTCGCGTTCGAAGGCGGCTACCACGGCCGCACCCTCGGCGCCTCGTCGATCACCTCCAGCTACCGCTACCGCCGTCGTTACGGCCACTTCGGCGAACGCGCGATGTTCATCCCGTTCCCGTATCCGTTCCGCCGCCCGAAGGGCATGACCCCGGACGAATACTCCGACCACTGCGTGCACCAGTTCGAGCGCCTGTTCGAAAGCGAGTACAACGGCGTGTGGGATCCCAAGGTCGGCCAGGCCGAGTACGCCGCGTTCTATGTCGAGCCGATCCAGGGCACCGGCGGCTATGTCATTCCGCCGCGCAACTTCTTCAAGGGTCTCAAGCGCGTGCTGGACAAGTACGGCATCCTGATGGTCGTCGATGAAATCCAGATGGGGTTCTGGCGCACCGGCAAGTTGTGGTCCATCGAGCACTTCGGTGTCACCCCGGACGTGCTGGTGTTCGGCAAGGCGCTGACCAACGGCCTCAACCCGTTGTCGGGCCTGTGGGCGCGCGAAGAGCTGATCAACCCGACCGTGTTCCCGCCGGGCTCCACCCACTCCACCTTCAACTCCAATCCGCTGGGTACGCGCCTGGGCCTGGAAGTGCTGAAGCTGGGCAAGGAGATGGACTACGAGCGTACCGTGCCGGAAAAGGGCGCCTACTTTCTCGACGGCCTGCGCGGCCTGCAGAAGCGCCATCCGGAAATCGGCGATGTCGATGGCCTCGGCCTGGCCCTGCGTGCGGAAATCTGCGCCGCCGATGGCTTCACCCCGAACCGTGAGCTGCTGGACCGCATGGTCGACATCGGCCTGGCCGGCGACCTGCTGCACGACGGCAAGCGCATGGGCCTCGTGCTCGATGTCGGTGGCTGGTACAAGAACGTGATCACCTTCGCGCCCTCGTTGAACATCACCTACGAAGAGATCGATCTGGCGATCACCCTGCTGGACCAGCTGCTGACCAAGGCCAAGGGCTGAGCGGCAATGCGCTGCCGGTTCCCGTGCCCCGCATGGACATGATCCCGCGTGTTTCCAGCACCGCGCTGGAACCGGCCGCGCTGCTGGAGGGCTTCCTGGCCCACCCGCCCCTCGGGTTCGATGCCAGCCGCCTGCCCAGCGGCCTGCCCAGCTTCCGTGCGCCGCTGGATCTGACCACCACCCTGGACGATACATTGCGCTCGCGCCTGTTGGGGCTGCCGCTGTCGCGCCTGTGGCGGCCGTGGCTGACCTGGCAGACGCGGTTCATCGGCGCCACCAGCACCGAGTACACACCGCTGCCGGCACATGTGTCGGCGGCTGCACTGGCCGACGACGTGCTGCGCCACGGCGTCAGTGACAGTCGACTGCTGGTGGTCAAGGATCTGGCAATCGATTCGCCCTTGCTGGACGATGCGGCCAACGCACACAGCCAGGCCTTCCTGCATGCGCTGCTGGAACGCGGCTTCATCCCGCTGGAAGGCATGCCGCTGGCATGGGTGGCGATCGATTTCGATGACATCGACGCCTACCTGGCGCGCCTGTCCACTGCCCGGCGCAAGAACATCCGGCGCAAACTGCGCTCGCGTGCCCACCTGCAGATCGACTGTATCGCTACCGGCGATCCCGCCCTTGCCGAGCCACGGCTGCAGGCCGAACTGCACGCGCTGTACCTGCAGGTGTATGCACAGAGCGCCGTGCATTTCGACCAGCTCGACCTGGCCTTCTTCCAACACCTGTTGGCAGACACGCAGGGCCAGGGGCGCTTGTTCCTCTATCGCCACAACGGCGAGCTGATCGGCTGGAACCTGTGTTACGTGCACGCCGGCAAGCTGGTGGACAAGTACATCGGTCTGTCCTATCCGCAGTCGCGCGACCACAACCTGTATTCGGTCAGCTGGATGCACAACCTGGAATACGCGTTGCAGCACGGCCTCAGCCACTACGTCGCGGGCTGGACCGATTCACGCATCAAGGCCGAACTGGGAGCCCGCTTCACCTCCACCGTGCACGCGGTGCACGCGCGCTCGCGCCTGCTGCGCGCCGCCCTGCGCAGGCTGGCCCCGCACCTGCAGGGTGAGCCGGATGGAGGCGGCTGACCGATGCAACAGCGTCCCCCGCTGATCCTCGACCTCGATGCTGGCGTACTGCCCCTGCCGCAGTCACGCACACTCGCACTGCAGCACTGGCATGACCCGCTGCGCTTCGCCTGCCGCAACACCACGCTGTCACGCTTCGCCAATGACGTTCTGTTGCCGCTGCCGGCACAGCTCGGCACTGTGATGCTCGGCAGCGGCGACTTCCACCATCTCAGCCTGCCACTGCTGCAGCGCCTGCACACGCGCGCCCCGTTCCAGCTGGTGGTGCTGGACAACCACCCGGACAACATGCGCTTTCCCTTCGGCATGCACTGCGGTTCCTGGGTGAATGCCGCCGCTGCGTTGCCGCAGGTATCGCATGTGCACGTGCTGGGCATCACCTCCACCGATATCGGCCTGGGCCACGCGTGGGAGAACCACTGGCGGCCCTTGCTGGGGCGACGGCTGACCTACTGGTGCATGGACGTGGATGTGGGCTGGGCCAGCCGCATGGGCATGGCAGGCGCCTTCCGTCGCTTCGAACATCCCGAGGCACTGGTTGCCGCGTTCGCCGCCGAACAGGCGCAGGCGCCGCGGCCCACCTATCTGTCGATCGACAAGGACGTGTTCGCCGAAGAGGTAGCGCGCAGCAACTGGGATCAGGGCCGCTTCCAGCTTGAACACGCGCTGATGGTGATCGAGGCGCTGCGCACGGGTGGACTGGTGGGCAGCGATATCACCGGCGAAGTATCACTGCCCAACTACCAGAGCCGTTTCAAGCGCTGGTTGTCGTCCCTGGATGGGCAACCGGACATCACTGCAAGCGATCTGCCGGCTTGGCAACAGCAGCACCAGCAGGTGAACCGCGAACTGCTGGCGGCGATGGCCGCAGTGCCGACTGCCTGCTGAGCGCTTTTTTTGTAGAGCCGAGCCATGCTCGGCTGCTGTTCGCGGTCCCCTGAGTCGAGCATGGCTCGACTCTACAAATGGCGATAGCCGAGCATGGCTCGGCACTACACTGGACTCCCGCCCCGGAGCCGCCGCCATGCCCCAGACCGTCATCCCGCAGCTGCGCATGCGCCATGCCGATACCAGCCTGCCGTTCTACGTGCAGGGCCTGGGCTTCGTCGTCGACTGGGAGCACCGCTTCGAACCTGGCTTGCCGCTGTTCGCCCAGCTCACCCGCGAGGGCCAGACGATCTTCCTGACCGAACACAGCGGTGATTGCGAAGTGGGCGGCGCGGTGTATTTCATCGTCGCCGACGTCGATGCCCTGCACCGCGCGTTCAGCGCTGCGGGGGTGCCCATCGAGCAGCCGCCACACGATACCGATTGGGGAAGCCGCGAAATGCTGATCGTCGATCCGGACGGCAACCGCCTGCGCTTCGCCACGCACGCAGGCTGAATGCCACGCGCTTGAGCGGGAATATACGTTTCGCATACGATCCATATATCCCCTACCGAGAACGCTCATGGGCATCGTCAACATCGATGACACCCTGCACGACCAGCTGCGCCGTGCCTGCACCGTCTCCAACCGCTCGATCAATGCCCAGGCCACGTTCTGGATCCGGGTCGGCATGCTGTGCGAGATGAACCCGACCCTGAGCTTCCAGGACGTTGTCGCCAGCGAACTGCGCGCCGCCGGCGTGCAGCCGCAGCTGCTTGCGCCCGTGCGGGCCTGAGCCGATGGCCATGATCAAGCGCCCCGATGAGATCGATCGCCTGGCCGAGTCCGGGCGACTGCTGGCGCAGGTCTTCGCGATGCTCGACGCACTACCTCTGCAGGGCCGCAGCACGCTGGAGATCAACGACATCGTCGAACGCATGATCGTCGACGACCTGCAGGCACGGCCCGCCAGCAAAGGGCAGTACGGGTTCCCGTACGTGCTCAATGCCTCGATCGACAACGTCATCTGCCACGGCATGCCGTCGGCCGATGACGTGCTGCGCAAGGGCCAGATCGTCAACCTCGACATCACGCTGGAGAAGAACGGCTACATCGCCGATTCCAGCACCACGTATCTGGTGGGTGAAGTCGACTACGCCGCACGCAAGCTGGTGCAGGTGACCTACCAGGCCATGTGGAAGGGCATCGCCGCTGTGCGGCCCGGCGCGCGCCTGGGCGATATCGGCCACGCCATCGCCCGCCATGCCCGCAGCCACGGCTACAGCGTGGTCAAGGAGTACTGCGGCCACGGTATCGGGCAGGAGATGCACGAGGAGCCACAGATCCTGCACTACGGTCATGCCGGCACCGGCATGGAACTGCAGGAAGGCATGGTGTTCACCATCGAGCCGATGCTCAACCAGGGCAAGCCGGCGATCCGCCAGCAGCCCGACGAATGGCCGGTGTACACCCGTGACGGCAAGCTGTCGGCGCAGTTCGAGCACACCGTAGCCGTGACCCGCAGCGGTGTGCGCGTGCTGACCCTGCGCCCCGGTGAAACACCGTTGTGCGCGGTGGATGCGGCCTAGAGCGGACGCAACAGCAACAGCAGCGCAAGGCACAGCATGAAGGCCGCCACGCCTGCATCCAGCAACCGCCATGCGGCCGCGTTGCGGAACACCGGCTGCAGCAACCGGGCGCCGAATCCCAGCCCGCAGAACCAGAGCACGCTGGCCACGCAGGCGCCCGCCGCGAACGCCCAGCGCAGGTCGCCCGGATAGCGCGTGGACAGGCTGCCCAGCAGCACCATCGTATCCAGGTAGACGTGCGGGTTGAGCAGGGTGAAGGCCAGGCAGGCCAGCAGCACCTGCCGCCGGCTGCCACCACTGGCATCGGCCGCGGCCAGCGCGCTGCCACCGCGCCATGCGCGCAGCCCGGCCTGCAGGCCATAGCACAGCAGGAAGGCGGCCCCGCCGAAGCGCAGCACCTGCAACAGCAACGGCCATTGCAGCACCAGTGCTCCCATGCCGCCCACGCCGGCCAGGATCAGCGCAATGTCGGCGCCCATGCAGGCCAGCACCACCATGCCCACGTAGCGACGCTGCAGGCCCTGCCGCAGCACGAAGGCGTTCTGCGCACCAATGGCGATGATCAGGCCGGCGCCCGCAAACAGGCCGGCCATGGCCGCAGCAATCCACATCCGACGCTCTCCACCGTGAAAGGAGGCGCAGGGTGCAGCCAACGGACCCGTTAAGGCCAGCTGATTTTTCTTTATGCTGTACAGAAAAACTGAAGAGGCATCGTGTGGACCTGGTACATCCGCAGTTGAGCGCCTTCGCGGCGGTGCTTGAAGAAGGCAGCTTCGAGGCCGCCGCACGCCGCCTGTCGATCAGTCCGTCGGCGTTGTCGCAACGGATCAAGGCGCTCGAGGACCGGCTGGGCCAGGTGCTGGTGGTGCGGCAAGCGCCCTGCCGGCCTACCGCTGCCGGCGAAGTGCTGCTGCGGCGGGTGCGGCCGATGCAGGTTCTGCAGGCCGAAGCGCTGGCCGAACTGCTGCCGGACCGCGGCAGCGATGCCACCCGCACGCCGATTCCGTTGGCGGTCAACGACGATTCGCTGGACACTTGGTTCGTCGCCGCCATCGCCGAGCTGCACCAGCGCCACGGCTACCTGTTCGACCTGCGCATGGACGACCAGGACCATACCCTGGACCTGCTGCGCAACGGCAGCGTGCTGGGCGCGGTCACCGCCGAACGCAAGCCCCTGAAGGGCTGCAACGTGCATCCGCTGGGCGCGATGCGCTATCACGCAATCGCCTCACCGGCCTTTGCGCGGCGCCACTTCAGCAAGGGCATGCAGGCCGACGCGTTGGCGTCGGCGCCGATGATCGTGTTCAACCGCAAGGATGAACTGCAATGGCGCTTCCTGCGCAGGTTGACCCGCGCACGCCTGCAACCGCCCGTACACTACCTGCCCTCCTCCACCGGCTTCGTCGATGCTGCCGCACGAGGACTCGGCTGGTGCCTGGCGCCAGAGGCACTGGTCACGCCAGCGGTACAGGCCGGGCAGGTAGTGGTGCTGGAACCTCGTCGCTGGCTCGACGTACCCTTGTTCTGGCAGCATGCCGCCGTGCGTTCGAGCACGCTGCAGCACATCACCCAGGCGCTGCGCACCGCCGCTGGCAACACCTTACGTTGAAAAGAGCATGATCCTGACCACCGCAGACCCCGGCTTCACGCCCGGACCACTACCGTTTGCCCACTTCTTCACTACAGGAACGGCATGCGCCTGAGCTGCCCACGGACAAGGATGCACCGCGCACTCAGCGCTGCCGGTTTGGCCCTGCTGGCGAGCCTGCCGCTGGCTGCAGCGGCGCAGACCAGCGCGCCTCCCGCACTGGAATGGGAACAGGCGCGACAGCGGCTGGAACAGGTCTCCGACGCACTGGCCGCTGCTGATGCCGGCGTGCGCAACAAGGAAGAACTGCAGGAAGCCACCCGCCTGCTGCGCCTGCCGGAGATCACCGGCGAAGTGCGCCGGCTGCAGTTCCAGAAGACACTGACCCTGCCGCTGGGCTCACTGGCACCGGTGGCCGAGGCCTTTGGCATCGACTCGCCGCTGTCGTTCACCGAACGCGATTGGCGCACGCGGCCGGTGGTCACTGCAGTGCTGCCGCTGTACACCGGCGGCCTGATTCCCGCCGCGCAGCGTGCTGCCGGTGCGGCCAGCGAACAGGCCAGCGCCGAGCGCGAAGCGCAGCGGCAGTCGTTGACCGTGCAGCTGGCCCAGGCCTACTTCGGCCAGCGCCTGGCCGAACAGGCAGTGGTCGTGCGCCGCGATGTGCGCGATGGTTTGAACCGCCACCTGTCCGATGCCGAAAAGCTGGAACGCGAAGGCTTCGCCACGCGCGCGCAGCGCCTGCAGGCTACCGTCGCCCGCGACAAGGCCGAGCGCGAGTACCAGAAGACGCTCAATGACCTGGCCACGCTGAAGGCTGCGCTGGCCACCCTGCTGCGCAGCGGTGGCGATGTGCAGCCATTGTCGCCGCTGTTCGTGCAGCGTACCCCGCTGGAACCGGTCACCAGCTTCGAGCGCACCGCGCAGGCGCGGCAGCCGCAGATCGCGCGCCTGCGGGCGATCGTCGCGCAGGCCGAACAGGGCGTGCGCGTGCAGCAGGCCAAGCTCAAGCCGACGGTGTTCCTGTTTGGCCAGTACGATTTCCGTCGCCGCGACGAAATGCTGACCGATCCGGACTGGGCGTTCGGCATCGGCCTGAAGTACACCTTCCTGTCGCCGAACTCGCGGCCGGCACAGATCAGCGCGGCACGCGCGCAGCAGGAACAGGCCGAGGCCGGCCTGCGCGAGGCCGAGAACCAGGTGGCACTGGGTGTGCGCAAGGCCTGGAACGAGCTGGAAACCGCGCGCCAGCAGTTCGTGCTGCTGGACAGCAGCATCGCCCAGGCCGACGAGAACCTGCGCCTGCAGGAGCTGGCCTTCCGCGAAGGCCAGGCCACCTCACTGGACGTGATCGATGCGCGGCTCGGCCTCGGCGGCGCCCGCGTCGAACGTGCGCAGGCGGCCTACCAATACGATATCGCCTTGGCGCAGTTGCTTGAGGTGAGTGGACAGATGGACCGCTTCGAAGACTATCGGCGGCGTGCAGACGAGGTGATCGATCATGAGTGATGTGTTGCACGACGAAGCAACGACGCCCCCGGGCAAGCGCCGGTTGGGGCCGATTCTGCTGGTGGTGCTGCTGGTGGCGGTGGTGCTGGGCCTGTGGCTGGCCTGGCGCAGCCCCGCCGACCAGATCCAGGGCATGGCCGACGCCGATACCCTCAACGTGTCGGCCAAGATCACTGCGCGCGTGGCCGAACTGAAGGTGCGCGAGGGTGATCGCGTGCAGGCCGGACAAGTACTGTTCCTGCTCGACAGCCCCGAAGTAGCGGCCAAGGAGCAGCAGGCGCACGGTGCTCTGGCCGCGGCGCAGGCGGTGGCCGACAAGGCCAACGACGGCGCACGCAGCGAAGACATCCGCGCGGCCGAAGCCAACTGGAAGCGCGCCGAAGCCGGTGCCACCCTCGCCGACGCCACCTATCAGCGCGTGCAGAACCTGTTCAACGAAGGGGTGATGACACGCCAGAAGCGCGACGAAGCCGCTGCCCAGGCCACCAGCTCACGCGAGCTGGCACGCGCCGCCCGCGCCCAGTACGACATGGCATTGGCCGGTGCGCGCGAACAGGACAAGCGTGCCGCGCAGGGCCAGGTGCAGCAGGCGCAGGGCGCGGTGGCGGAAGTCAACGCCGCACGCGTTGAAGTGGAAGGGCGCGCGCCGGTGGCCGGAGAGATCAACAAGCGCATGGCCGACCCGGGTGAACTGGTACCGGCCGGGTACCCGGTGTTCACTTTGGTGGACATCGACCGCATGTGGGTGTCGATGAACCTGCGCGAATCGCAGATGCAGGGCCTGAAGGTCGGCAGCAAGCTGCGTGGCAGCGTGCCGGCGCTCGGCAAGGACGACGAATTCGAGGTCTACTTCATCAATCCTGCGGGCGACTACGCGACCTGGCGCACCACGCGTCAGTCCTCGGGCTATGACGTGCGCAGCTTCGAAGTGCGGGTGCGCCCGGTACGCCGCATCGAGGGCTTCCGCCCCGGCATGAGCGTGCTGTTCGCATGGCCGCAGCACTGAACACCAGCCGCAGCAGCTTCGACAACTCATGGCAGCGCGAACTGCGCCGGTTGCGCAGCAACCGCGCAGACCTCGCACTGGTGACCGTGCTGCCGCTGTTGATGCTGGTGGTGATGGCATGGATGTTCTCCGCATCGGTGATGCGTGATGTGCCGATTGCCGTGGTCGACCTTGACCACAGCAGCGACAGCCGCCTGCTGCTGCGCATGCTGGATGCCAGCCCTGGCGTGCGCATCGCCAGCCAACCGGCAGGCATGGAGGAGGCACGCGCGCAGCTGCGCCGGCTGGAGGTATTCGCGGTGGTGCTGGTGCCGCGCGATGTGACCCGCCAGGCGTTGCGCGGCCGGCAGGGCACGGTGTTTTCCTATTACAACGCCACCTACATGACCACCGGCCAGTCCGCCGCGCGTGATATCGGCGATGCGGTGTCTGCATGGAACGCGCGCCTGCTGCGCGAACGCATCGGCCTGCAGGTCGGGCCGGGCAAGCTGCGCGCCGCGCCCATCGCGGTGCAGTCGGACATCCTGTTCAATCCGGCACGCAGCTACGAGCTGTTCCTGCTGCCGCTGATTTTCCCGGCGGTACTGTCGCTGGTGCTGGCGCTGGCAGTGGCCGGCAGCCTCGGCCGTGAGATCCGCGACGGCACCCTCCCCGCTTGGTTGGGCCAGACGCCGTGGTCGGCCATTGCCGGCAAGGTGCTGCCCTACGTGCTGCTGTTCTCGTTGTACGGCGCGCTGGGCGCGGCCTACCTGGCCTGGCTGCGCGGCGACGGCATCGCCGGCAGCGTGGTTCTGCTGCTGCTCGCACAGCCGCTGTTCTACCTGGCCACCGCGGCCTATGCCCTGTTCTTCGTCGGCGTCACCCGCGACATGGGCACTGCGCTGTCCGCCGTGGGTCTGAGCATCGGCACCGCGCTGGCCTTTTCCAGCGCCACGTTCCCGGTGATCGACGCGCCGTTGTTCACCCGCGTCTGGCACCTGCTGCTGCCACTCAGCGCCTACATCAAGCTGCAGACCCAGCAGCAGTTCATCGGCTCGCCGTTGGTGGTGTCGCTGTGGCCGCTGGCCACGCTGCTGCTGATGATCCTGGTCGCCGGCGGCATCGGTGGCTGGCGCCTGCTGGCGTTCGCGCGTACACCGCAGGCCGCGCAACCCGCCGGGGCCGGCGCATGAGCAGGATCTGGCACAGCCTGCGGCAGACCCTGCTGGCCGTGCTCTGCGACCGCTATGCGATCGTGGTGATGGTCGGCGCAGTGATTCTGTACTCGTTCTTCTACCCCGCCGCCTATCGCCATCAGGTAGCCGGCAACCTGCCCGTGCTGGTGGTCGATGAAGACCACAGCGCGACCAGCCGCGAACTGCTGCGCAAGCTCGATTCGCTACGCGTGGCCCATGTGGTCGGGCAACCAGCCGATCTGCAGGAAGCGCGTGCACAGCTGGAAGCAGGTCATGCCGAAGGCATCGTGCTGATCCCGGCCAACCTGGAACGCGACATCCTGCGTGGCCATCCGGCCAAGCTGGTGCTGCTCGGCAACGGCGCCTATCTCGGCCGCGCCAGCTGGGTGCTGGGCAGCGTGGCGGATGCACTGGGCGCGTTCGGCCGCGAAGCCGCGGTCACCCAGGCCGCGTTCATGGGCGCGCCACAGGCGCCACCGGTCACCCTCGTGCAGCGGCCGTTGTTCAACACGCAGGAAGGCTATGGCAGCGCGATCGTGCCCGGCGTGGCCGAACTGATCGTGCACCAGACGCTGCTGATGGGCATCGGCGTGCTGCTCGGCGGTCGCCGGCTGGTGCTGGGCCGGCGCCTGCGCTTCGACCTGCCCACCCTGACCGGCATGGCCCTCGGCTTCGGCCTGATCGGGCTGTTCGGGCTGTTCTGGTACGCCGGCTTCACCGCGTGGGTGCAGGACTATCCGCGTGGCGGCAACCCGCTCGGCCAGCTGCTGGGCGGTACGCTGTTCATCGCTGCCACAGTGGCGTTCGGCCTGTTCATTGGCAGCTTTTTCCGCACCCGCGAACGCGCCTTCCAGTACATCATCGCCACCTCCATCCCGCTGTTCTTCCTGGCCAGCCTGTCCTGGCCGGCGGTGATGACGCCGCGCCCGCTGGTGTGGCTGGCGCAACTGCTGCCCACCACTTCCGGCATCAACCTGATGGTGCGACTCAACCAGATGGACGCCAGCCTGGCCGAGGTCAGCCACGAACTGATCACCCTGGCCGTGCTGCTGGTGCTGTACAGCGCCCTCGCCCTCTGGCGCCTGCACAGCAAAAAAGGGACGGAGGGGAAGAGAGCGACGTAATCCCCTCCGTCCCTTATTTCGGCTCTGGTGCGTACCAGAACGGGATGCTGTATTCGCGGCGGCGGCTGGGCCCACGTTCGCCGCCCTCGGGGTTCCAGACCAGTCGCAGGTCGTGCCGGCCCGGTTTCAGATCCGCCATCGGCAGGTAGCCCACCAGCCCGCGCATGTCGAGGTCGCGGCGCTCCATCGGCACGAACTCATGCAGGTCGACCCTGCCGCCATCGAGCTGCACCGTCCACAGCAGCGCCATGCAGTTCACCGCCGCTGTGGCCGCCAGTGCGCCTTGCGCTTCGTTGCGGGCACCACCGGCACAGCGCTGCCGTGCTACTGGATTGTCACGCTGCGGACGGTGCGGAATGAACAGCCGCAACCGCGATGCACTTATGGTATCGGCCGGAATCATCGGATAGGGCAGCAGCTGGTCGTGCGCCGAGCGCAGCGATTCGTAGTGCGCGCCCAGCATGCCGTGGTCCACCGCTTCTTCGGTCATCACGCTGTAGCGGTTGAACAGCGAGAACTTCATCGAGCCGTACACCTGCAGAGCAGCGAGCACCATCGCCAGCATTACCGCCGATATATAGATCACCGTGAACGAACGACCGCGCAGGTTGCTCTGCAGGGTCCACTGCATGGTCTGCAGCAGGCGCAGCATCGGCACCCGCTGCAGCCCCGCCAGCACCGACTGCAGCTGCTTCTCCTGCCGTGCGGTGTCCAGGCCCCGCGCGTGGCGCCGCGCAATCGACTTCTCCAGCAGCATCGGCACCATCGCCAGCCCGAGCAGGCAGACCATCAGCATCGCAACGATCGCCAGCGTGATGCGATCGACATCGCCGAAGGCGGCACCGATGGCCATCGCCACGCCGAGCGAGACAATCGCCACCACCAGCGTGCCGGCCAGGGTCTGCACGCACAGCAGCGTGCTCGAGAACAGCATGGTGGCAAGCCGGTCCGCGCGTTCGATGGTGCCGTCGAGCCCGCCGTCGCGCTGCTTCAGGAACGCGCGCGAGAGCGGCCCCAGCATCGTCAGTCGATCCCAGTCGATGCCGTTGGGGAAGTGCGATTTCAGGCCGATCAGGCCGATCCAGTAGCCGCGCACCGCCAGGTGGATGATCAAGGCCACCGCCAGCACGTAGCACATGCCGACGCCGATGCTGAAGGCAAACCACAGCGCCTGGAAATAGACCCCTTCGGTATGCAGGCTGCTGCGCGCCCACGCGTCGAACAGATAGCCCGGCACGGCCAGCAGTGCGAAGGCGAGCAGACCGGAAATGAACAGCTCCAGCTCGTCGGTGCGATCGCGCACACGGGAGTAGCTGGCTGTCGTGCGAGGTATTGCGTCGGCAACATCCGACGGTTCCCGACGGTCTACAGCAGTCGACTCGTTCACTGGTCATTCATCCCTGGAGGTCGGCGCAGTATAGGCATGCGCCCTGCTCCGCGGAACGGGACCGGAGACGAAGAACGCCGGCACAGGGCCGGCGTTCGGGGTACAGCAGTGTGGAAGGGGTTATCGCATGGAGGGATCAGCGGTAGACGCGCTCACAACGGCGCTCGACCACACGGTCGCCGGTCTTCTGCTGATGGTTGCCCTGGATCTGCCGTCCGGCTGCGCCGCCCGCCACGGCACCTGCAACCGTCGCCAGTTTCTTGCCGTTGCCGCCGCCCACCTGGTTGCCCAGCAGGCCACCGACCACGGCGCCCGTAGCGGTGCCGGTGATGCGGTTGGGATCGCGGGTATTGCGCTGCACTTCAACGTTCTTGCAGACCACGCGGCTGCCATCGTTGAACTTGCGCCCTTCATCACGCGGGCCGTAATTCTGTGCGCCAGCAACGGACGACGCCGCCAGCAGGGTGCCCAGCACCATCAATCGGGTCGAGGTCTTCATGGCCATCTCCTGTGCTCCGGTATGGCGCAAGTGTCTGCCTGCGGGTGGCAAATGCAGGTGAAATCCGCGTCTGCGGGGGTTGAGCGGCCACCATCGGTTCAGGAAACAAAAATGCGCCCATCGCGACCAGCATCGCGATGGGCGCCGTCTCCCACCCGGCTTAGAACTCTTCCCACCCACCCGTGTTGGCCGCGAGCGACGGCGCGATCCGCGGCGGCACGCCGGTCACGCGACGCACCGGCGGCACGCTCGCGGCCACCGCTGCCAACATCGGCCGGACGGCTGCGGCCGCCACCGACGCCCCGGTGCGGAACACCGACACCGCCTCGGCCAACAGGTTGGCCTGCTCCTCCATCGACCGCGCAGCCGCGCTGGCCTCTTCCACCAGCGCGGCGTTCTGCTGGGTGGCTTCATCCATCTGCATCACGGTCTGGTTGACCTGCTCGATGCCAGAGCTCTGCTCCTGCGAGGCCGCCGAGATCTCGGCCATGATGTCGGTCACCCGCTGCACCGAGGCGACGATCTCGCCCATCGTGGTGCCGGCCTGACGCACCAGCGCCGAGCCGTCGGAGACCTTGCCCACGGACTCTTCGATCAGGCCCTTGATCTCCTTGGCGGCGCCCGCCGAGCGCTGCGCCAGCGTCCGCACCTCGCTGGCCACCACGGCAAAGCCCCTGCCCTGCTCGCCCGCGCGCGCCGCTTCCACCGCAGCGTTGAGCGCCAGGATGTTGGTCTGGAAGGCAATGCCATCGATCACGCTGATGATTTCGGCGATCTTCTTCGACGACGCTTCGATGGCCGTCATGGTGGTCACCACCTGGCCAACCACCTCGCCGCCTTGCGAGGCCACCCCATGTGCACCGATGGCCAACTGGTTGGCTTGGCGCGCATGTTCGGCGTTCTGCTTCACCGTGGAGGTCAGCTCCTCCATCGACGCTGCCGTTTCTTCCAGATTGGCCGCCTGCTGCTCGGTACGCCGCGACAGATCGGTATTGCCGGAAGCAATCTCCCCCGCCGCCAGATTGATGCTGGATGCACTGGCCTGGATACGGCCGACGATCTGGGTGAGCTGCTCGACGGTGGCATTGCAGTCGTCGCGCATGCGGGCGAACACACCGTGGAAATCGCCCTGCATGCGTACGGTCAGATCGCCGCGCGAGATCGCCTGCAGCAGGCTTGATACCTGCACCAGGTTCTCATCGGTGGTCTGCATCAACCGGTTCAAGCCGGTCACCATCTCGCCGAAATCGTGCTCGAAGCGTGTTTCGTCGCCACGCAGGCTGAAGTCACCGGCGGCCGCAGCTGTGGCCAGGCGGCGGATCTCGCCATTGATGGCCGACAGGCTGGACTTGGTCTCGTCCATGGCCTGGGTGATTGCTGCTTTTTCGCCAGGCAGACGATCCATGTCCACCGACAGGTCGCCGCGCGCGTAGTGCTTCATCACCTCGATCAGGCGGTTCTGCACGTGCACGTGGGAACCCACCAGCGCGTTGGTGTCATGCACCATCCGCCCGTAATCGCCGGGGAACGCGCTCTCGTCCATGCGATAGCCCAGGCTGCCGTCATCATGCTGCCGCGCCATCTCGCCCTGCGCCGCCATCACCGCCTGCAGCTGCCCCTGCATGCGCTGCATGGACTTCAGCAACTGGGTCACCTCGTCATTGCCCGAGGCATCGATGACGTTGTCCAGGCGACCGTTGGCGATGCCATCGGCCAGCTTCACCGCACCCGCCAAGGGGCGGGTCAGGCTGCGGGTGATCGCCCACGCAGCCAGTGCACCGAGGATCAGGCTGAGCACACCGAAGGCGATGGACAGGGTTCCCGTCCACGCTTCCGTGGCGCGGTATTCCTCACGGCTGCGTTCGGTCAGGGTCTCCTGGTGCCGCAGCAGGCTGGAGATTGCTCCATTCCAGGCCGTGGCCAGACCGTGCTCGGCCAGCAGCTCGGTGGTTGCACCGTCGTAGTCGCCCGCCTTCATCCGCTCGTGCAATTGTCGAGTGGAGACGTCGGTGGCCCTGCGTGCCGCCGCGATCTGCGCCACCAGCGTATCGCCGGTGGCATCGCGGGGAATCTTGACGTACTTGCCCCAGATTCCATCGTAGGTGCGGCTCAGTTCCTGCGCCCGCTGGTAATCCTTGTCGAACTCCTCGCCGCGCTTGATCACCATCAGGCGGCGATGCATCAGCACCGCGTTGTTGGTATCGAGCATGTCGTTCAACAACCGCATCTTGACCATGTTCACGCCCACCACTTTCTCGAACTGGGCGGACTTCAGATGGTTTCCGTACAACACCAGGCCGACGATGGCCATGATGAACAGCAACAGCAGACCGAAGCCGGCAGAAAGCCGGAATCCCACACGGAGGTTGCGTAAGGCGAGCATCTCAATTCCCTTGATCGTGGCCCTATATCGGTGGCGGCACGGGCAAGGGAAACTTTATGGGCCGATTTTATTATATCGATCCAAAACTCTGAAACTGTGCAGAAAGGTGTGAAATCAGGCTCTCCACAGAGGCGTTATATCCGAAGGACATGTCGACAAATGGCGCCGTCACAGGATGGGTTTGGCTGGCCATGTCAGTTGCGCGATACTAAGGGGCGGCAGCCCCGGCAAGATCAGATCCCGCCCGAGCTCTCGAACTGGAAGGAGAGCACAAACCGGAATTCACACGCCGTGGCGTTGTTCTTGATGAATCGGCAGATCTCCTCCCAAGCGCGTCACACCCACTGGCGCGGAAATGGAACGTTCCTAGCAGTCCAACCCGCCAGTCGGCTTCAATCCCTTCAGCGACGACAGCCTCCGGCGGGTCGACAATGCCGAAGCCGAAGCCTGTGTTGGATGCTGGAAGATACCCATTCAGACCGTCCGGACCGCCGGAATATTCAGCCTGGATAAAATCCAAGGCGTGCAACAGGGCCTCCAGGTTGGCACCGGCCTCAGCCTCAAGGAACAGCGAAAAACTCGACGTCGGGCCTTCATAGTTAGGCAATAATCATTGCCCTGGCGGCTCGGCAGAGCGCTCTCATTCCCGGTTTCATGCATCCACCGAAGTCACTTTGAATCACATGGATTTGCGATACCCCAACTCAACCACGGACACTCGCGACAATCCGACTATCGCTTCAGGTCAGCGTAGGTAGCGCTCATGTCCTTCACGACTTCCGAGCTGTTGTTCAAGAACGTTCTCACCGCGCCCAGCCAGTCGTGCCAAGCACCAGCGTCCGTCCGGCTTCGATCCTCCGCAAGATTCCATCCAAGCGAGCCCAGCAGGCCGCCAATTTCATCGACTGGGCCGCGGGAATAGTCGATCCGGAGGAAGTAGAACATTGCAAAGACCCTATCGAGCGCTTTGCGGACAATGCTCGCCCAGTACGTCGCGCAACTGGCGAGGAACAGAGATAACATTAGTACTGGATTTTAGTCTCAGCCACTACTCAGGGCCGGGACGTCGCTACATATCTCTCAACGTCCACCATCGACAACCGATCTCAGGCTCAAAAACCACCATTGCCTCCGAAATTGAATCGGAGAATTCGAATACGACACGAACTCCGGCCTCCGCAGCACCTCGAATCAACTCAATAGACTTCACATTCTCAGACGAAATAACTGCCAACTCTTGGGTAGAAAAACTCAATACAACTTGGAACGACTTCATCACAGCACTAAAAGAGACATCAATCTCAAGATCGCTATTCTCTGACTTCTTTCTATAGCGACAAAGCGCCAAGCTCGAATCAACCTCAACGGGCTCGATACCAAACTCCTCAAAGAACTCGGTTGTGCTCGGAAATTTCACTTCCACCTCCTTAGTGACGCGGTATGACTGTACTGAGTATACGAGTTCCATCATCAAGCACTTGAAATGTACTCTGAAAATTTGCCGCCTTGCCCGATGGCCCCATGAACAACGACTCTCTGACTTCGAATTTTCCGTACTGATTGGCGAAAGTACTGGTCACGTTGCCTTCAGCCTTGGCGGAAGCGGCCAAATGGTCGATGAGCATCTGACGACCAAAAGCATCGTCTGGAACACCAAGCCTCTTCATCTCAAGCGCCAACTGATTTGAACGAGCCGCATTGTGTGAATTACTAGTCACACGACCAAACAAATAGTCGAACTTTCCTGGCGAAACCTCCAACCCCTTCGCACCAATTTCTGCCGCTCGGCCGACGTCCCCCCGGCTTGAGTAGTGGGCGGGTTTAGAGTCCGGTGCTGATGTTATCTTTCTTCGTCGCCAACTGCGCGGCGTACTGGGCGGGCGTTAGTCCGCCAAGCGCTCTTTTGGGCCTTTC